>NZ_QAIK01000053.1 GCF_003061005.1 Pseudomonas sp. HMWF021
ATATTCCGGGGATCGTGCATGCGGTGTACATCATCGCCAAGCGCTGAGTTCAGCGGCGCAAGATAGATTGCTATCGCGGGCAAGCCCGCTCCCACAGTGTTTTCGGTAGATCACACATTTTGTGTACACCAAAGAAACTGTGGGAGCGGGCTTGCCCGCGATGGGGACGGCGCTATTTTGAAAGAGGCGCAGCGCTCAGTCCGCCAACCCCATCACCCGCCGATAAAACCGCCACTCCTGCTCCAGCGCATGTGCCTGATTCACCGCCCGGCGAAAGCCATGGCGCTCTTCAGAGTAGTAATGCGCCTCGACCGGGATGCCATTGCGCTCGAGTGCCGTGACCATGTCGCGGGTCTGTTGCGGCACCACCACCGCATCCAGTTCACCCTGAAAGAAAATCACCGGCACGTTGATGTTGCTCGCGTGCAGCAATGGCGTACGGGCGGCGTAGCGCTCGGCATCCTGTTCGGGATCGCCGATCAGCCAGTCGAGGTAATCACCTTCGAACTTGTGAGTTGCCTTGCCCAGTGCCACCGGGTCGCTGACGCCATACAGGCTGGCGCCCGCGCGGAACACCTGATGAAATGCCAGCGCACACAACGTGGTGTACCCCCCGGCGCTGCCGCCACGGATAAAGGCGCGCTCGCCATCGATCAAGCCTTGTTCGGCCAGATACGCCACCACCGCGCAGGCGTCCTCGACATCGACCTCGCCCCAACTCAGATGCAGCGCCTGACGATACTCGCGGCCATACCCGCTGCTGCCGCGATAGTTGAGGTCGGCGACAGCGAAGCCGCGTTGCGTCCAGTACTGGATGCGCGGGTCGAGCATCGGATAGCACGCCGAGGTCGGGCCGCCGTGGATGAACACCACCAGCGGCGGCTGCGGCTCGTCATTCATCGCCGGATAGAAGAAACCGTGGGCCTCACCCGAACCACTCGGATAACGCAGTGTTTCCGGACGGCTGATGCGTTCGGCAGGCAAAGGTGCCACGCCACCGGCCAGCACGCGCACTTCGCGGGTAGCGCGATCTATGGCAATCACCGCCGAAGGGCTGATCGGCGAGGCGGCAATGCAGTAGATGAATTGCGAATCCAGTGCCAGATGCCGGAAGCGACTGTAGTCGCCGGTGAAGTCTTCGCCGTTCAGCGACAGGCGACCAAAACCGCCTTCGCTCCAGCTCGCCAGAAACGAATCGCCCACCGGCATCCAGGTGCAGCCACCCATTTGCCACGGTGCGGGCGCGTGGTCGGCTTCGGCGCAGGGCAGCCGCTGCAAGCCGTCGGACGTTTCGCCCCATGGCTGCCAGAAACCGCCGCGATCGGTCAGGCAATACAGGCGTCCTTGGGCATCGAACCGCGGTTGCTGGATCGACTCTTCTCGGTCATCACCTGCGACACAGCGAGGTGCGGCAAAACCAATTTCGGCCGCACGTTCGGCCACCATCAATCGCGTCGACGTCCACGGCTGATGCGGCCGGCTCCACTCGATCCAGGCCAGTCGCGAACCGTCCGGACTGAAGGTCGGCGCAGCATAGAAGTCCGCACCTTCGGCCAGTTGACGACGTGTGCCGTCAGCCAGGTCGATCGCCACCAGCCGATGCTGGTCATTTAGCTCCTCAACTGCCAACACATGCCCGTCGTCAAAGTGCAGATCGCCGTAACGACACGCACCGGAAGTCAGCGCTTGGGGCTCGCTATCCAGCGTCTGCCGATACAACTGCTGATCCGCCTCATTGACGAAAACCACCCCGTCCGGCGTCAGACAAAACGCGCCACCGCCATATTCGTACACCCGGCTGCGCACGCTGAAGCCATTCGGCGTCAGACATTTCGCCACGCCGTCGCGCCAGCGCCAGATCCGGCACGCGGCATCTTCCGGGCGATATTCATTCCAGAACAAACCGTGGGCACCGAGTTGCAGTTCGGCGAAATCCATTCCGGCGGCGACAGCCTGGGCGGCGCTGAAAGGCTCAGCCCTTGGCGATGAGGCGTGAGTTTCGTTCATTACGGAAGGCCAGTTGTTCGATGGTCTGGGTGGCGGTCTCGGCTTCTTCGCGGGCCTTGAGAATCACGCCGTGATGTTCGGACTTGCTGCACACCGGGTCGGCATTGCTGGCGTCCCCCGTGAGCATGAACGCCTGACAGCGGCAGCCGCCGAAGTCCTGTTCCTTCTCGTCGCAGGAGCGGCACGGCTCGGGCATCCAGTCGTAACCGCGAAAGCGGTTGAAGCCGAACGAGTCGTACCAGATGTGCTGCATGCTATGGTCGCGCACGTTGGGAAATTGTACCGGCAGCTGTCGGGCACCATGACAGGGCAGGGCAGTGCCGTCCGGAGTCACCGTCAGAAAGATACTGCCCCAGCCGTTCATGCAGGCTTTCGGGCGTTCTTCGTAGTAATCCGGGGTGACGAATATCAGCTTGCACGGATGCCCTTCTGCCTCAAGCTTCGCGCGGTATTCGTTGGTTATGCGTTCGGCGCGCACCAGTTGTTCCTTGGTCGGCAACAGGCCGACACGGTTGAGCTGTGCCCAGCCGTAGAACTGGCAGGTGGCGAGTTCGACGAAGTCGGCCTCCAGCGCAATGCACAGTTCGATGATGCGGTCGATCCTGTCGATGTTGTGCCGATGGGTGACGAAGTTCAGCACCATCGGATAACCGTGGGCCTTCACCGCCCGGGCCATTTCCAGCTTTTGCGCAAAGGCCTTTTTCGAGCCGGCGAGCAGGTTGTTCACTTGCTCGTCGCTGGCCTGGAAACTGATCTGGATATGATCGAGGCCGGCCTTCTTGAAGTCGCTGATTTTCTGCTCGGTCAGACCGATGCCGGACGTGATCAGGTTGGTGTAGAACCCCAGTTGCCGCGCTTCACGAATCAGCTCGGCAAGATCCTGGCGCACCAGTGGCTCCCCACCGGAAAAACCCAGTTGCGCGGCGCCCATCTCCCGCGCTTCGCGGAAGACCTTGATCCACTGCTCGGTGCTCAGCTCTTTGCCCTGCTCGGCAAAATCCAGCGGATTGGAGCAGTACGGGCATTGCAGCGGGCAGCGGTAAGTCAGCTCGGCGAGCAGCCACAGCGGCAGGCCGACTTCAGGCTTGGGCGGCAGCTCAACCAAGGGTGATCCAGTGCTGCTCACGGGCAACCTCCATGAATTGCTCGATATCGTCACCGAGCTCTGGCACGCCGGGGAACTGCTCATCGAGTGTGGCGATGATCGCCGCGACATCGCGTTCACCGTCAATCAAACCGCCGATCAGCGCAGCGCTGTCGTTGAGCTTGATCATGCCTTCGGGGTAGAGCAGCACGTGGCCTTTTTGCGCCGGTTCGTACTGGAAACGGTAGCCGGGACGCCAGGTCGGGACTTTGCTGCGATCAAAACTCATAGGGTGATTCCTTTGTGCCAGACCCGTTGCTCGGTGACGCTGTGATACGGCGGGCGGTTCAGTTCGTAAGCCATGCTCATGGCATCGAGCATGCTCCAAAGAATGTCCAGTTTGAACTGGAGAATTTCCAGCATGCGCTCCTGACCCTCGCGGGTCTTGTAATGCTCAAGCGTGATCGCCAGACCATGCTCGACATCACGCCGTGCCTGGCCGAGGCGGGTGCGGAAATATTCGTAACCGGCCGGGTCGATCCACGGGTAATGCTGCGGCCAGCTGTCGAGGCGCGACTGGTGGATCTGCGGCGCGAACAATTCGGTCAACGAGCTGCTGGCGGCTTCCTGCCAACTGGCGCGGCGGGCGAAGTTGACGTAGGCATCGACGGCGAAACGCACGCCGGGCAGCACCAGCTCCTGAGAGCGCAACTGATCCGGGTCGAGGCCGACTGCTTGACCGAGGCGAAGCCAGGCTTCGATGCCGCCGTCTTCACCGGGGGCGCCGTCGTGGTCGAGCAGGCGTTGAATCCACTCGCGACGGATCTCGCGATCCGGGCAGTTGGCGAGGATCGCCGCGTCTTTCAGGGGGATGTTCACCTGATAGTAGAAGCGGTTGGCGACCCAGCCCTGAATCTGTTCGCGAGTGGCACGGCCTTCATACATCGCCACGTGATACGGGTGGTAGATGTGGTAATAGGCGCCCTTGGCGCGCAGGGCGGCTTCGAATTCGCTGGGGGACAGCGGGGTGTCGGTCATTGCGGTTCTCCGGGGAACAACCGTTAAAATCTTGGGTGTCTGGTCGGACGTCATCGCTGGCAAGCCAGCTCCCACAGTTTTTGTGTACGCCACAGAACCCTGTGGGAGCTGGCTTGCCAGCGATGGGGCCATCCGCTACAGCACAATACTCATGCCATCAAACGCCACTTCAACATTACGCCGCGCCAGCTCCGCGCGCTCCTGCGAATCTTCATCGAGAATCGGGTTGGTGTTGTTGATGTGGATAAGCACTTTGCGCTGCTCGGGAAGCTGTTCCAGCACTTCGAGCATGCCGCCGGGGCCGTTCTGCGCCAGGTGGCCCATCTCGCGACCGGTGCGGGTGCCGACGCCACGGCGCTGCATTTCATCGTCATCCCACAGCGTGCCGTCCACCAGCAGGCAATCGCTGCCGGCCATGATCTCCAGCAGCGGTGCGTCGACCTTGCCCAGGCCCGGCGCGTAGAACAGTTTGCCGCCAGTCTTCAAGTCTTCGACGATCAGGCCGATGTTGTCGCCCGGGTGCGGGTCGAAACGGTGCGGCGAGTAAGGTGGCGCGGCGCTGCGCAACGGCAGCGGGGTGAAGCGCAGGTTCGGGCAAGCCGCCACGGTGAAACTCTGGTCGAGTTCGATGCGGTTCCAGTCCAGTCCACCGTTCCAGTGAGTGAGCATCTTGAACAGCGGGAAACCGGTGCTCAAATCTTCGTGAACCATGTCCGTGCACCAGACCTGATGCGGGCAGCCTTCACGCAGGCTGAGCAGGCCGGTGGTGTGGTCGATCTGGCTGTCCATCAGGATGATCGCGCTGATGCCGGTGTCACGCAGGGCACGGCCCGGTTGCATCGGGGCGAAGCTCTGCAGTTGCGCGCGGATGTCTGGCGAGGCGTTGCACAGCACCCAGTTCACGCCGTCGTCGGAAATCGCGATGGACGATTGGGTGCGGGCCTTGGCATTCAGGCTGCCGTCGCGAAAGCCTGCGCAATTGACGCAGTTGCAGTTCCACTGCGGAAAACCGCCACCGGCGGCCGAACCCAGAATCTGGACGAACATGAACGCTCCACTCTTTCAACGCTGAAAATAAAACGCCCCGGCGAGCCGAGGCGTTGCACTGCAAGTCTGCGTAGGCAGAACTCAGCGGCTGGCGAAGTACATGGTGACTTCGAAGCCGATACGCAGGTCGGTGTAAGCCGGTTTTGTCCAGGACATAGGGTGACTCCTCAATGGGTGGATGGGATAGCGCTGTCCATAGTTATAGTCCACGGCAGCGCAGGGATGTTCCAAATAGTTAGGCTGCTATGTTACTCAAAATTTCCAGGTGATTGCCCGTGAATCTTTGAGAAAGCTCCTTGCAGCCTGAGTAACGATCAATTTGTCGCTTGCCATGGGGCGCCGGGTGACGGTTCGCTGGCGAGGCAGAGCCAGCCGGCCTCGGCACCGAGCAATCGCTGCGCTGCTGCCAGCAATGCCTGACGCTCCAGTTGACCGATGGCCGTGAGCAGTTGCGCCAGATAATCCGACGAGTGGCCAGCGAGCTTGGCCTGCCACAGCAACTCTGCGGCGTCTTTGTCGGAGAGATTGCTCTGTTCGAACTGTTCCGCAAGTGACTGGCGTTGCTGGTTGAAGCTGTCTTCATCGAGGTTTTCGATCAGCGCAGGAATGCTTTCGAGGAACTGCCGGATATGCGCGAGCAGTTTGGCCGGTGCAGTGTTCGGCGACTGTACCCCAAACAGCAATCCAGTCTGGCCGTGCATCTGCCGCAATGCGCTGAACACCGCATAGCCCAATTGCAATTCGACCCGCAGGCGCTGATAGAACGGGGTCTGGCACAGCTGCGCGAGCAGGCGCCAGGCTGCTTCGTCGTCTATTTCTTGGCTGGCGGTCGGGCAGAACAGCAGCAACGCATGCTCGCTGGCCGCGGTATCGATGTGGCTCCACCGATGTTGCGTATTGATCGTCGGCGCTGCCGGCAATTGATTGTCCGAGATACCGGGGACGCGGCTCAGGGCCAGGCCCAAGGCCGATTGCGTCTGTGCGCTGAGGCCCAGGGCCAGTCCGTCCCAGCGTGAAGTTGTCCACAGCCCTTTTGCATCGTCCGACTCGATGGCCGGTGTCAGGCATTGCTCCGGCAATGCCTTGAGCAACTGACGGATCGGAATCAGTGGCGCTTCTGGCTCTGTGCGCGGGGAATCGGCGTCAACCTGCGTCAGACATTTCAGCGCATGCTCCAGGACACCGGGCATCGGTTCCTGTAGCCCGGTCAGTTTCAGCAGCCATTGCGTGCCGCTGACATCGAGTGACAGCTCGACGCCGGCCTGCCGCGCATCTTCCCGGGTTTCCCGCAGGCTGTGTTGCAGCTTGCCCTGCAGATCGGTGCTGGCAGCCGCTTCCGTCTGCCAACGCAGGTAAATCGCGCCGTAATCACTGGTGTCCGGCAGCGCCTGACTGAATTGCATCGGAGAACGCTCACGTCGCCCCCGCGAGCGATCCTGAGCGAACGTACGCAAACCACGATGGGCGCTGGTTTGACCACGAATCAGTCCGGCATTGGCCAGTGGTTCTCTGGGACGCAGGAAAGGGTTGGCGGCCGGCAGGTGCCAATGGTCGCTGAAGTTATCCACAACACCGATGTCGCGCAGGATCAGTTTGAGCGCAACGACCCCGTTTTCCGACAGACCGTTTTCCCGTTGTTCACTGTCGAGCCGCGCCAGTTGCAGGGCGCCACTGACTTGCTGCTGACGTTCCAGCAGTTTGGCGTATTCCCCGCGCAGCGCTGCCCAGTCCTGTTGTGCGGCAAAAAAGCTCAACCAGTCCAGCAGCCGTTCACGAATGGCGCTCAGGGATTCGGCGGGGGCGGTGAATTGCAGATGCAGCAACGCTTGTCCGGCGAACTGATACAGCGGCACAGCTTTCAAGCTGTCTGCGAGGTTTTGTTGTTGCAGACAGGCGAGCAGGCCTCCGGGCTTGGCGCTGTTCAGGCAATGACAGAGAAACGCCAACGCTTCGGCATATGACTCGGGCAGTGCTTCGAAAGCCATCAGCAGATTGCTGCTGCGCTCGCCGACCTGTTGATAACTTTTCACCATCAATGGCTGGGGCATTGCCTGCTCGATCTTATCCCCAACTGCCAGCACTGCAGCGAACTGCTGCGCCAGTACGCGCAAATGCTCAATGCTCTGCGGCCCGACCAGGCTCAGCGTCATTTGTCCGGTGCGATAAAACTGCTGATGGAAATCCTTCAGCGCCTGCTGAAACGCGGGCAACTCAATCTTGAGGCTGTCGCGATTCCCCGCATGAAACCCGCGTAGCGGATGCGTGACGGGCAACCCTTCGTACAGCGCCAGTTCCTGCTGAGCCGTCGGATCTTGCGACCACGCGACAAATTCCGCTTCCAGCACTTCCCGTTCGCGCAACTGATCGTGCGAATTCATACGCGGACGGGCGAGCATGTCTGACAGACGCTCAAGCCCGGCGCTGAAGGCAGCGGTCGGCAATTCAAAGAAGAAGTCTGTCGTGCGCTCGCGGGTGCTGGCATTCACCTGCCCACCGTGACTTTGCACGTAAGCCATCAGCGCCTGGCTGGCGGGAAAGCGCTCGGTGCCAAGAAACAGCAGATGTTCAAGAAAATGCGCCAGCCCCGGCCACGCCAGTGGCACGTCATGGCTACCGGCAGCCACCCGCAACGCAGCGGCGCTGCGCTTCAGGCCGGGCACCTGACGCAGGGTCACGCGCAAGCCGTTTGGCAGGGTTTCAGTGTGGGTGCGGGGGTGAGTCGGCGCAGGCATGGGCACTTCCAGAACAGTGAAGTGCCCATGCTAGCGGATTGCGTGGGGTCAGCGCTTGCTCAGTGCGTCGTAAAGCTCGGGACGGCGGTCACTGAGGTAGCGATTGGCGGCGCGGGAGTCGAGCATCAACTGGCGATCCAGCTCACCGACAATCAACGCTTCATCGAGTCCGGCCTGAGCGAGACGGCTGCCGTCCGGCGCGGCGATGCTGCTTTGTCCGCAATAGTGAATCTCGCCTTCATGCCCGCAGTAGTTGGCGTACGCCACATAGCACTGGTTTTCGAAGGCACGGGAACGCACGGTGACGTCAGCGACGAAATCGAACGGAATCATGTTTGCCGTGGGCACCAGAATCAGCTCGGCGCCGGCCAAGGCCAGACGCCGCGTGTTTTCCGGAAATTCCAGGTCGTAGCAGATCAGGAAACCGAGCTTCCAGCCGTTGAGTTCGACGATGGGAAAATCACCTTCGCCGGGGCTGAACATCGACCGATCCAGATCACCGAACAGATGGGTCTTGCGGTAATTGCACAGGCGCTCGCCGTGCGCGTCGATCAACTGCACGGCGTTGTAGATCTGCCCGTCGGCCGTGCGCTCGGGGTAACCGTAAGCAATCGCCAGCCCGGCGGCTTTGGCGATTCGAGCGATCTGTTGCGCCCATTCACCGTTATAGACCTCGGCCAGCGTACTGACTGCCTCGGCGCCGATGTTGTAGCCGGTCATGAACATTTCCGGCAGCACCAGCAGGTCGGCGCCCTTGGCCTCCATCGCCAGTTGTTGCAGGCGGTGCAGGTTGGCGGCGGGGTCCAGGGGCAGCGGTGGACATTGGTAAAGGGCTACACGCATCGGGGATTCCTCTTACTCGGGCAGGGCGACAGGGCCGATGTCTTTGAACACATCACCGGGGCCCGGGTTCTCTTTATGTGTCGATCCGCCGAAGTGCTTCATGATGCCCCACACGGCGTTGAGCGAAGTCTGCACCGCGCCCTCGACCCATGCCGGGGTCCACGACACATCGTCGCCGGCGATGAAAATCCCGCGCTGCTCCGCCGGCATGTCGTCCTGCATGAAGTGCGCGTACATGCGCTGGTTGTAGCGATAGTGGCCGGGCAGGGCGCCTTTGAATGCGCCGAGGAAGTACGGATCGGCTTCCCACGACACGGTGATCGGGTCGCCGATGATCCGCGCGGCGATATCGACTTTCGGGTAAATCTTCTTCAACGCGTTCAACGCCAGTTCCACACGTTTTTCCACCGGGTGCGGCAGCATCTTCAGCGCATCGCTCATCCACGAGTACGACAGGCAGATCACGCCGGGTTTGTCGTCACCGTTGTCGAACAGGTAAGTGCCACGGGTCAGGCGATCGGTGAGGGTCATGCTCATCAGATCGCGGCCGGTTTCCGGGTCCTTGTCCTTCCAGAACGGGCGGTCGACCATGACGAAGGTCTTCGACGATTGCATGTAGCGGGTGCGGTCCAGCGCCATCCACATCTTCTGCGAGAACAGGGTTTCGTCGCACTCGATCTGCGTGGTCAGCAGCCAGCTCTGGCAAGTGGTCAGCACGGCGGCGTATTCGCGGGTGTCACCGTTGTTGTCGGTGACGGCAAAGCGGCCATCCGGCGCGTGGGCGATTTTCTTCACGCCCGAGCGCGGTGCGCCACGGTGCAGGGATTTCAGGCTGGTGCCTTCCGGCCAGTGCACGCAGCGCTCCGGTACATGACGCCAGATGCCTTGCGGCACTTGCTCGACGCCACCGACCACCAGGTGCTGGTGATCGTCGCAGTTGGTCATCACCACGCGGAAGATTTCCAGCATCGAGTTGGGGAAGTCCGAGTCCCAGCCACCCGTGCCGAAACCGACCTGACCGAACACTTCGCGGTGATGGAACGACAGCTTGGCGAAGGCCTTGGACGTGGCAACGAAGTCGTAGAAGGTGCGGTCGTCCCACAGCGGCACGAGTTTGTTCCACAGCTCCTTGAGGCGCGGCACATCGCGGTCGCGGATGGCTTGCTGAATCTCGGCGAACTGCGAGCCGGCCTCCAGTGCATCCGCCCAGGCGTCAGCCACTTCCTGAAACAGTGCAGGAAGATCCTTCAGGCTCTGTGCGTAATGGGTTTTGCCTTCCAGATCGATCACGGTGCTGCCGGAGGCCGGTGTCAGCGGGTTCGGGAAAGGCTTGGTCTCAAGGCCAAGTTTGTCCACGTAGTGATAGAACGCCGTGGAGGAGACCGGGAAGCGCATACCGCCCAGTTCCGCGACGATGCCGTCAGTGCCGTTGAATGCTTGCGAGCGCAGACGCCCACCCAGCTTCGAGGCCTCGTACACCACCGGCTTCAGGCCGAGCTTCATCAGTTCGTACGCGGCCACCAGACCAGCGATGCCCGCGCCAACAATCGCTACTTCAGCGCCGTGATGGTGTTCAGGAATGCTGCCGAGGCCGGCCGGGTGTTCGATCCAGTCGTCGAAAGCGAAAGGAAAGTCCGGGCCGAAAATGGTAACGGGTTTCTTGCCGTCTGCAGGATGGCGATTGTTCTTGTTCATGACTGACCTTACTGGCGACCCGACGCAGGATGCGCGTCTGAGTATAGGAAAAGATGCCAGCCATTCTAGGGAGCGTAGAACACGTTAATAAGGCGCAAAGTGTCGTCGTTTTGCCAGTTAATTGATCAATATGACGATTGCTGACTGCACTCCGACCAAATGTAGGAGTGAGCCTGCTCCCACAGTGGATTTGTACGTGGCGCAGATTCTGTGCGCGCCCCGGTCAAAGTGTGGGAGCGAGCCTGCTCGCGAAGAGGCCCTCTCAGCCAAAAAATTCAGACCGGCTGCCCCCGATCAATCTTGCTGCTCAAAATGATCGAGGTCGTCGTCTTCTCCACCCCATCCACACTGCCAATCTGATCCAGCAACTGATCCAGCTGCTCCGGCGAGTCGGTGCGCAACCACGCCACATAATCAAACTCGCCACTCACTGCACACAATTGCTGCACCTGCGCCATGGCGCTCAACCGACGCAATACCTCTTTGCCGGAACGCGGCTGCACCTTGATCCCGACATACGCCTGCAATCCGCCATCGACCACACGCTGCCCCAGACGCACGCCATAACCGGTGATCACCTTGGCCTTCTCCAGCCGCGCCAACCGCGAGGTGACGGTGGTACGCGCGATGCCCAGTTGCCGAGCGAGCATCGCTACGCTTTCGCGGG
>NZ_QAIK01000054.1:0-5625 GCF_003061005.1 Pseudomonas sp. HMWF021
GCCGATCGGCCACAACCAGACTATTTCCCAGCCTTATGTGGTGGCGCGCATGAGCGAGCTGCTGCTGGAAGCGGGACCGCTGGACAAGGTGCTGGAAATCGGCACCGGGTCGGGCTATCAGACCGCCGTGTTGTCGCAACTGGTTGAGCGGGTGTTCTCGGTTGAGCGCATCAAGGTTTTGCAGGATCGGGCCAAGGAACGTCTGGTCGAGTTGAACCTGCGCAATGTGGTGTTTCGTTGGGGCGATGGCTGGGAGGGCTGGCCGGCGCTGGCGCCCTATAACGGCATTATCGTGACCGCCGTCGCCACCGATGTGCCCCAGGCCTTGCTCGATCAACTGGCGCCGGGTGGGCGGATGGTGATTCCGGTAGGTTCCGGGGAAGTGCAGCAACTGATGCTGATCGTGCGCGAAGAACACGGTTTTTCCCGCCACGTTCTCGGTGCCGTGCGCTTTGTACCGTTGCTCAACGGGCCGCTGGCCTGAGCATTTGTTCAACGGCGCTGAATTCCTTTCGTTCGCCTTGGTCTTACTCCGGCAGTGATGATTTAAACGAGGCAGATTGTCCACTTGCAAACGTGTGCGCGACGCGATTTCGTTTCATTCAAGGTAAAGCCGGTTCGGCCCGTTATACTTGCGACATCTCATGCCGGAATACGGCATTCCAACTTTTTCAGCCACCACAAAGGGAGCGGCGGGTGAGTCTCACAGTCATTGCGCAGCGTATGGGTAACACGAGCTTTCAGCGCCTGGTGACTGGCCTTGTCTTGAGCACCTTGCTGGTCGGTTGCTCCAGCACCAAATCGAGTAACGTTCGGGTGGTCGATCGCAACAATGCGGTGGCGCAACGTCCTACAGTAACGACTGGTCAGTATGTAGTCCGTCCGGGCGATACGATGTTTTCCATCGCGTTTCGCTATGGCTGGGACTATAAAGCCCTCGCTGCCCGGAACAATATTCCTACGCCCTATACGATCCATCCGGGTCAGACAATTCGCTTCGACGGTCGCACCGGTTCAACGCCGACCGCGGTGGTGAGCAACAGCAGTTCCTCGCCATCATCGTCGAGCAAAACCACGGTAATCCGGCGTCAGGCGAATGGCACGACGACCACCACGGTGACCGGTTCCGGGGCCGGTTCTGCGGGGGCTGCACCGTCCGTCGCCAGCAAATCGACAGCAGCCCCACTGCCTCCACCAGGCCCGGCCCCGACCGGCTGGGGATGGCCATCTAATG
Organism: Pseudomonas sp. HMWF021; assembly: GCF_003061005.1. Taxonomy (GTDB): domain Bacteria; phylum Pseudomonadota; class Gammaproteobacteria; order Pseudomonadales; family Pseudomonadaceae; genus Aquipseudomonas. The sequence goes on from NZ_QAIK01000054.1 coordinate 1,235, forward strand.
GCATTCTGATTGGAAAATTCTCTTCAAACGGTAGTTTGAATAAAGGAATTGATATCGCCGGAGATTTGGGACAGCCTGTTTTAGCTGCGTCTGATGGGACGGTGGTTTACGCCGGGAGTGGCTTAAGGGGCTACGGCGAATTAGTCATCATCAAACACAGCGAAACCTACGTCAGTGCTTACGGTCACAACCGTCGGCTGTTGGTACGGGAGGGGCAGCAGGTCAAGGTCGGACAGACAATTGCCGAAATGGGGTCAACGGGTACAGACCGGGTGAAACTGCATTTTGAGATTCGCCGACAAGGTAAACCTGTAGATCCGCTGCAGTTCCTGCCAAGACGTTGATTTGAGGCCAGCCTGTTCCGTCGCGTAGAGGGGACAGGCTCCAGCGTTGCCAAGGATAAAGGCGTCGCTTGAGCTTGGGGTCGAACTCACCAAAGGACTATAACAATGGCTCTCAGTAAAGAAGTGCCGGAGTTTGACATCGACGATGAGGTTCTCCTTATGGAGACCGGCATCGATTCGGATTCGATGTCGAATGATGAAGGGGCTGCTCCACCTTCCGTTCGTTCCAAATCCAAACACTCCGCTTCACTTAAACAACACAAGTACATCGATTACACGCGGGCGCTCGATGCCACGCAGCTGTACCTCAATGAAATCGGCTTTTCTCCATTGCTCTCCCCCGAGGAAGAAGTTCATTTTGCGCGTCTGTCGCAAAGTGGCGACCCTGCCGGGCGCAAGCGCATGATTGAAAGTAACCTGCGGCTGGTGGTCAAAATCGCCCGGCGTTACGTCAATCGGGGGCTGTCGCTGCTGGATCTGATCGAAGAGGGCAACCTCGGCTTGATCCGCGCGGTGGAAAAGTTCGATCCCGAGCGCGGCTTTCGCTTCTCGACCTACGCGACCTGGTGGATTCGTCAGACCATCGAGCGCGCGATCATGAATCAGACCCGGACCATCCGGCTGCCGATCCATGTGGTCAAGGAGCTCAACGTGTACCTGCGGGCCGCACGGGAGCTGACGCAAAAACTCGATCACGAACCTTCACCCGAAGAGATCGCCAACCTGCTGGAAAAACCGGTAGGCGAGGTCAAGCGCATGCTGGGCCTGAACGAGCGGGTGTCTTCGGTTGACGTCTCGCTTGGTCCGGATTCGGATAAAACCCTGCTGGACACCCTGACGGATGACCGTCCGACCGATCCGTGCGAACTGCTGCAGGATGACGACCTGTCGCAAAGCATCGATCAGTGGCTCTCGGAGTTGACCGACAAGCAGCGCGAGGTGGTTGTGCGACGCTTCGGCCTGCGCGGCCATGAAAGCAGCACGCTGGAAGACGTAGGCCTGGAAATCGGCCTTACCCGGGAACGGGTGCGGCAGATCCAGGTGGAAGGCCTCAAGCGCCTTCGCGAAATCCTCGAGAAGAATGGCCTGTCGAGCGAGTCGCTGTTTCAGTAAGCGTCTCTGACGACCGCCAACAGAAAGCCCCGACTGGTTCGGGGCTTTTTTATTACCTGAAATCTCACCCTGTAGGAGCTGCCGAAGGCTGCGATCTTTTGATCTTGATCTTTAAAGCAAGATCAAAAGATCGCAGCCTTCGGCAGCTCCTACAGATACAGTGGAGAAGGCCGGGATTTGTAGTCTTGCGACGTAAGCCTTGGCTTACTTTTTCGTAAGTGTTCCCTATTTTTGCAGGACGGCAGACGTCGATTGCTCTTCAACAAAAATCCTAACCTGCTGATTCATATGCTTATTTTTTAATGTGAAGGGCTTATTTCAGTGTTTTCCAGCTCTCACGGCCGATTGCTCTGGGCAGGGAACTCTTTAGTATCAGCACTGTGTCGACGGATAGACACGCCCTTCACGGAAGAGGGGAATGGACATCGCAGGACGCGATTCATCAGGACGATGAAAAGGAATACAGGGAATAGGGAAAAAATGTGGGCGGGTCAAACCGCCCCTTTTTTTTGCCTGCAGAAAAGTAAAACCCGAAAAAGCAAAAAGGCCCGCAAGGGGCCTTTTTATCGAGCGCGCAACAGATCAGCGTTCGAGATCTTTGATCTTGCCTTTGACGCCATCCCACTCTTCGGCATCCGGCAGCGATTCTTTCTTCTCGGTGATATTCGGCCAGATTTCGGCCAGCTCGACGTTGAGCTGGATGAACTCCTGCATTTCTTCCGGAACTTCGTCCTCGGAGAAAATCGCGACGGCCGGGCATTCCGGTTCGCACAGGGCGCAGTCGATGCACTCATCCGGGTGAATCACCAGGAAGTTCGGGCCTTCGTAAAAGCAGTCCACCGGACACACTTCTACGCAGTCGGTGTACTTGCACTTGATGCAGTTGTCGGTGACGACGAAGGTCATTTCTAATTTTCTCCTCAGGCGGCGGCAGCGTTGCCCCTTCACGGTTGGGGTCGCCAGGTTCGGGAGCGATACCTGCTGGCCAGGCTAGTAACCAGCAGCATCCCAAACCGCGCGAGATTCTAACAGCTTGAAGCCGTTTGCGTTATATCCGGTTCTTCGGTGCTTATATCCGGTTCTTGAGTGCATATAACAATTCGAGCGCTCGACGCGGGGTCAGGTCATCGAGGTCAACCTTCGCCAACTCATCCAGCACCGGGTGCGGCAGGCTGGCAAACATGTCGCTTTGCTGCGGTGCGGCCGGTTTGCCTTTGACGGCAGGCTTTGGCGCCTCATGCGGCAAAGCGGTGTCTTCCAGTCGGCTCAAATGCTCGCGGGCACGCACGATCACTTCACTCGGCACGCCGGCCAGTTGCGCCACCGCCAAGCCGTAGCTCTGGCTGGCAGGCCCTGGCAACACGTGGTGCAGGAATACGATGCGCTCGTTGTGCTCAGTGGCATTGAGGTGCACGTTGGCCACCAGCGGCTCGGCTTCCGGCAACACGGTCAGTTCGAAATAGTGCGTGGCAAATAGAGTATAGGCACGCAGATGCGCCAGACGCTCGGCGGCCGCCCATGCCAGCGACAGGCCGTCGAAGGTGCTGGTGCCGCGCCCAACTTCGTCCATCAGCACCAGACTGCGCTCGGTGGCGTTGTGCAGGATGTTGGCGGTTTCGCTCATTTCGACCATGAAGGTCGAACGGCCACCGGCCAGGTCGTCGCTGGAGCCGATCCGGGTGAAGATCCGATCCACCAGCGACAACTCGCAACTGGCCGCCGGCACGAAGCTGCCGATGTGCGCCAGCAACACGATCAATGCGGTCTGGCGCATGTAGGTGGATTTACCACCCATGTTCGGACCGGTGATCACCAGCATCCGGGTGTTGTCATCCAGGCTCAGGTCGTTGGCCACGAATGGCGTGGTCAGCACTTGCTCGACCACCGGGTGACGACCCTGGGTGATGCGCATGCACGGCTCGCTGACGAAGCGCGGGCAGTTCAGGTCGAGGTTCAACGCACGTTCGGCGAGGTTGCTCAGCACGTCCAGTTCGGCCAGTGCGCCAGCGGTGTCCTGCAGCGGTGGCAACTGGCTGATCAGGTCTTCCAGCAATGCCTCGTAAAGCATTTTTTCGCGAGCCAGAGCGCGGCTCTTGGCCGACAGTGCCTTGTCTTCGAACTCTTTCAGCTCAGGCGTGATGAAGCGCTCGGCGCCCTTGAGGGTCTGGCGGCGGATGTAATCGGCCGGAGCGGATTCCGCCTGCTTGCTCGGCAGTTCGATGAAGTAGCCGTGAATGCGGTTGTAGCCGACTTTCAAGTTGGCCAGACCGGTACGGGCCTTTTCCCGGGCTTCCAGGTCGATCAGGAACTGGCCGGCGTTTTCGCTCAGCGACTGCAGCTCGTCGAGTTCGCTGTCGTAACCGGTTTTCAGCACGCCGCCGTCGCGAATCACTGCTGGCGGATTGTCGATAATAGCTTTTTCCAACAGCGCCGCCAGCTCCGGGTAGGTGCTGGTGGTGACCGCCAGGCGCTGCAGGTGCGGCGCTTCCAGGTCGGTCATCGCCACTTGCAGTTGCGGCAGGGCGCCGAGGGCGTCGCGCAGGCGGGCGAGGTCACGGGGGCGCGCATTGCGCAGGCCGATTCGCGCCAGAATCCGCTCGATGTCGCCGATTTCCTTGAGCTGCGGCTGCAGTTTTTCGAAGCGGTAGCCGTCGAGCAGGCAAGTAATCGACGTCTGCCGCGCCAGCAGCACGGTCAGATCGCGCAACGGACGGTTCAGCCAGCGGGTCAACAAGCGGCTGCCCATCGCCGTCTGGCAACGATCGACCACTGATTGCAGGGTGTTGTCGCGACCGCCGGCCAGGTTGGTATCCAGTTCCAGATTACGGCGGCTGGCGCCGTCGAGTACCACGGTGTCGTCCAGACGCTCATGGCGCAGGCTGCGCAGATGGGGCAGGGCGGTGCGCTGGGTTTCCTTGGCGTAGGCCAGCAGGC
>NZ_QAIK01000054.1:5635-35999 GCF_003061005.1 Pseudomonas sp. HMWF021
GGGTCAGGGTTTCGCAGCCGAAGCCTTTCAGGTCTTGCGTGGAAAACTGCACGCAGAGACTTTTCAGCGCCGAGTCACGTTCGAAATCCCACGGCGCGCGACGACGCACGCCACGGCGTTTTTCCGCCGGCAGGTCTTTCGGCCAGTCATCCGGGATCAGCAGTTCCACCGGGTTGACCCGCTCCAGTTCCGCCAGCAGGTTCTCCCAGCCCTTGATCTCAAGCACGGTGAAGTTGCCGCTGGTAATGTCCAGCACCGCCAGACCGAACAGACGCTCGTCGCCCAGTACTGCCGCAATCAGGTTGTCACGGCGCTCATCGAGCAGCGCTTCGTCACTGACAGTACCCGGAGTGATGATGCGCACCACCTGACGTTCTACAGGCCCCTTGCTGGTAGCCGGATCGCCGACCTGTTCGCAGATCACCACCGACTCGCCGAGCTTGACCAGTTTCGCCAGATAGCCTTCCGCCGCGTGGTAAGGAATCCCGCACATCGGAATCGCCTGCCCCGCCGACTGACCGCGCGCTGTCAGGGTAATGTCGAGCAACTTGGCCGCCTTCTTCGCGTCTTCATAGAAGATCTCGTAGAAGTCGCCCATGCGATAGAACATCAGCTGATCCGGGTGCTGGTTCTTCAGGCGCCAGTACTGCTGCATCATCGGGGTGTGGGAGGACAGGTCGGAGACGGCTTTATTCATCGGATTGTCAGGTAACTCGTTAAATGATGTAGGGCAAAAGCGAGGCCAACAGCCGGGCTTTTCCGCGATGGGCGCAAGGTTACCATGGGCAGTCGGCTCGACGCAGGCGTGACGGCTCGCTGACACTTTGAGTGTTTATTTGTGATTTATGCACGATTTATGCAAATCAGCATTTGTCTTCATTAAAAACTTCAAGCACTATGCGCGTTATGCAAAAACGCAACGTATCCTCCGTCTTAAGAGCACTGCTCGATCAGCACGGGATCTCCCCCACGGAGCTCCATCGTCGCACCGGCGTGCCTCAATCTACACTCTCGCGGATTCTCAGCGGGAAGATCGTCGATCCTTCGGATAAACACATTTCGAAGATCGCCGAATACTTCAATGTGAGCACCGATCAATTGCGCGGCCGCGCAGACGTCGCGACCGCGACCGGCGGTGCGCGCGAAGACGTGCATGCGGAACTCAAGGACATAAGCCTGTGGGACGACGATACCCCTGTCGATGACGACGAGGTGTCGGTGCCCTTTCTTCGCGAGGTTGAATTGGCTGCTGGATCAGGAAGATTCGTCATCGAAGAGAGCGAACGCTCCAGCCTGCGCTTCGGCAAGCGCAGCCTGCGCCATAACGGTGTGCAGTTCGATCAGGCCAAATGCGTGACGGTGCGCGGCAACAGCATGATGCCGGTGCTGCGGGATGGCGCCACTGTGGGGGTGAATGCCGGCAAGTGCGGCATCGGCGACATCATTGATGGCGACCTTTACGCGATCAACCACAACGGTCAGCTGCGGGTGAAGCAGCTCTACCGTCTGCCTACCGGTATCCGTCTGCGCAGCTTCAACCGCGATGAGCACCCGGACGAGGACTACAGCTTCCAGGATATGCAGGAAGAACAGATCGTCATCCTCGGTCACGTCTTCTGGTGGGGCATGTACGCCCGATAGGCAATCCCCTCCACAGAAAACCCGTCTCATGACGGGTTTTTTTTCGCCTGAACAAAACCCTCGAACCCTTTATTTATGCGGGCTGCATGCGCCAGTGCATTTCTCGCGCATAAATAAATGCATTCATGCATTGACTGTATATGCATCCATGCATATTCTTGCCACCAAGCCGCTCGACAAAGCGGCTGGCAACAACAGCTCTTTAGTTCCACAAGAACAGGCAGCGATGAACCGGCCTCAACGGTTCAGAGGGTTGGCAACTGACCCGGGTGTGCAGCGTAAAGCACCAGAAGCAGTTATCCGGCGGGCAGGGACCGCGGTCGGAAAAACAATTTGAATGGACTCGTACCGCGCCAGTAGCGCCGAAAAGTCAGCTTCCTTCTCGAATACAGGATTTGAAGGAAGGCGAAGGAGCGCATTACTGAAAAGCCCGGTGCATTACCGGGCTTTTTGGAATGCCTACCTGAAGAGACATCGCTTGAACCCAACACACAACACTCATCAACTAGAACCAGGAGGCGTGACATGACAACCGAGCAACAAGCATTGGCAGACATGCCAATCTGGCTGGTCATCCTCCTCGCTGTAGTGGGCGGGGTGTCCGGCGAAATGTGGCGCGCCGACAAGGAGGGCGCCCGCGGCTGGTCATTGCTGCGGCGTCTGGCCCTGCGCTCCGGCGCCTGCATGATCTGCGGCGTCTCGGCGATCATGCTGTTGTATGCCGCCGGGCTGTCGATCTGGGCCGCCGGCGCGTTCGGCTGCCTGACCGCGATGGCCGGTGCCGACGTGGCTATCGGCTTGTACGAGCGCTGGGCCGCCAAACGCATTGGCGTGTGCGAAGTTCCACCGCCGCACGATCCACAATAACCCTTCACTTTCCTGCCTCGCTGCAACTGTTGCGGCGGGGCTGCGCGTGGACAATTGAAAAGGAGGTCATGCATGCCCGCACCGATCCAGCAGCCTTCGCAGCTGTTCACTGCGATGGCGACAACCTTGCGCAACAACGCCGGCCTGAATCTGCAGGTCGGCAATCACGATGACTTCACCGCACCGGGCGTTCAGGCCTGGGCGTTGATCGACTTTGAGCGCAATGCACCGGGAGCGCGTGGCGCTGACGGGCGCATCGCCCACGTCATGACGGTATCGCTGCAAGTCATTCCGGCACTGTCCGCCAGCGCTTTCGCGGCCTGCGATCTGATTGCCGAACTGAAAAACCTGATCACCGACAACCGTTGGGGCCTGCCTGCCGACCAATGTGATCTGCCGATGGACATCGATGGACTGCCGTCATTGCTGATCCGTGCCGACCAGTCATACAAGGCGTGGACACTGACGTTCATTCAGACCCTCTACCTCGGTCCGACCCTGCTCGACGACCCGCTCGGCACACCGAAATTCGCTCGCACCTGGGAAGTCAGCGACATCGACGACCCCGACCAATACACCGCGCTGGAGGCCTGACCGATGTTCGACGCATTTCTGCGCATGCAACTGGGGCCGATCATCGAGCGGCTGGCCGAGATGGAAGCGGAGATCGATGACCTGCACCGACGCGCCGAGAGTTTCTGTCGCATCGGCGTCTGTCAGGCTGTCGATGCCGCGAGCAACACCTGCAACGTCAGCCACGGTGGACTGCTTACGCCGGCCATCAAGTTCTTCAACCCGAGCGCCGGGGCGCAAAGTGAGTCGCGGATTCCGAGCGTGGGCGAGCAGTGTCTGCTGCTCAACTACGGCAGCGGTGAAAGCGGCGCGCAAAGCGTGGCGTTGTTCGGCTTGAACAGCGATCGCTTTCCACCGACGGCAACGGTACCGACGCTGACGCGCCGGGTGCATGTCGACGGTAGCGAAAGCGGCTACGACGACGCCACGCACACCCTGCACTGGCAAAACGGTCCGGCCGCATTCAGTGGTTCTCGCGAATCACTTGCACTGAGCATCGGCCCGGCGCAACTGACGATGACGCCACAGCTGATCAGCCTGCAATTGGGCGCCGTCGGCCTGACCGTCGACGCCTCGGGCGTGCACTTCAGCGGCCCGTTGGTGGACCACCAGGGCCGCGTCATCAGCCCCTGAATCAAGAGCTTCCCATGATCGGAATCGATAGAGACTCCGGGGCCACGGTCGACGATTGGCTGCAGTTTGTGCAGCGCGCGACACGAGCCCTGACTACGCCGCTGGGCACCCGGCAAAAAAGGCCCCTTTATGGCTCGCTGATCCCCACGCTGCTGGGGCAGAACCTCGGTGACGACGTTCTGCTTCTGGCCCAGAGCCACGCGGCTCAGGCGTTCTACAACGCGCAAAACGGGATCAGCGATTTTCAGCCGAGCGTGATCGTCGCCAGCCGTCAGGGCGCCGGTTTGCTGCTGCGCTTCGCCGGCACCTGGAAAAACCGTCAACAGACATTCGAGGTCGTGACATGAGCATGTTGATCCCCGGCCAGAACCAATTGGCCGAACCGGCGCTGATCACTGTCGACGCTTTTGAAGACTTGCTCGCCGAGTTCAAGACCTTCGTCGTCGAATACGTCGGCGCCCGGGCGCCGGACAGCGCCGCAAAACTCAAGACCAGCCTCGATAACGAAAGCGAATTGCTGACCCTGGCGCTCGAGGCTTTCTGCGTGCGCCTGCAAACCCACGAACGCAAATACAACGCCCGCATCAAGCAGATGCTGGCGTGGTGGGCGACCGGCAGCAACCTCGATGCACGGCTGGCGGACATGGGCCTGGAGCGGCAGTTGCTCGATCCGGGCGACCCGGCGGCATTCCCGCCGGTACCCCCGATTTACGAAAGCGACGACGACGCCCGGCTGCGTTATTACCTGGCGCCACATGCCCCGGCAGCGGGCTCGCGAATGCAGTATCGCCGCGAGGTATTCACCCTCGGCGAGCGGCCGACAGTGAAGGTCGAATCCACCGATGCCGGTGTGCTGAATGTCACCTACACCTTCAACCCGGACGGCCTCGCTGCACAGGTCAAGGACGGCAACGGTCGCCGCACGGCGCCGGGCGAAGTGCAGGTCACGGTGCTGTCTCGAGATGGCGATGGCACCCCGTCTCAAACCTTGCTGGATGGGGTGCGACAGCACTTCGCCCGCCCTGATGTGCGACCGGAAACCGACCTGGTCACGGTCAAGGCTGCCGACATTCAGCACTACAAGATCCGTGTGGTGGCGAAGATCAATTCCGGCCCCGATTCGGGCCTGACCAAAGTCGCCGCGCAGCAACAATTGCAGGCCTACGCCGACAGTTGCCATCGCCTGGAAGGGCGGGTCGATCCGAGCTGGATCGACTACACGCTGCACAGCGCCGGCGCCGTGCAACTGCAGATTCTTGAACCGCTGGCGCCGATCGTGACCACTGCGTTTCAGGCACCGTACTGCACGGCGGTCGAGGTCGAGGTGCTGACACTATGAGTGAGCCAACGCATAGCCCGACGTTGCTGCCGGCCAACAGCTCGGCACTCGAACGCGGACTGGATCTGGGTTTCGGCGCATTGCTTGATCGCATTGCACCGCCGTTCCCTGAACTGATGAATCCGAGCCAGACGCCGGTGGATTTTCTGCCGTATCTGGCGGCGGATCGCGGTGTCGCCGAATGGAGCACCGCCGCGCCGGAAGCGGAAAAACGCCTGACCGTCGAACTGGCCTGGCCCACCGCGCGGCAGGCCGGCACTCGCAAGGCGCTGGAGAACGCGGCCAAGGGTTTGCAACTGCGTCCCGAAGTCCGCGCCTGGTACGAACAGACGCCGCCCGGCGTGCCTTACAGCTTCAGCGTGCGCGCCTTCAGCGACCAACCCTACAGTGAAGAAATCGACGCCCGTCTCGACCGACGTTTGGCCGATGCCAAGAGTGAACGGGACATTCTTTCGGTAACGGTTGGCTTGAGCGCGTTCGGCAGTCATTCCATCGCCGCTGCGACTTTCTGCGGAGAGCTGACGACGGTTTATCCGGTGTTTATCGAAGGGCTTGAAACCTCTGGCGAGGCGTTCATGGCCGCTGGCATGTACACCGTCGAAACATCCACTATTTATCCTCAGGGGGCCTGAATGGCTGACTATTACACCCTGCTCACCAACGCAGGGATTGCCTACGAAACGGCGTGCAAGGCCGCGGGCACACCGATCAAGCTGACGCAGATTTCTGTCGGTGATGGCAATGGCAAGGTCTACAACCCTGCCGCCACCGCCACGGCACTTGCACGCGAAGTCTGGCGCGGGCCGCTCAATGCCCTGTTCCAGGACGAGAAAAACCCGAGCTGGCTGCTCGCAGAAGTGACTATTCCGCCGGACGTTGGCGGCTGGTACGTGCGAGAAGCCGGGCTGTGGACCGACACCGGGGTTCTCTACGCCATCGTTAAATATCCGGAGTCGTTCAAACCGGTACTGGCGACGTCGGGCTCGGGCAAAGAGTTCTACATTCGCTCGATTTTCGAGACCAGCAATGCATCGCTGGTGACCTTGCTGATCGATGACACGGTGGTCAAGGCCACCCGTGCGTGGGTCATGAGTTATCTCGCCGAAGAACTCGGCAAACTCGATGGCAAGCAATCGGCGCGCGTCGCGGCCTCTACCAACATCGTGCTGAACGGTGCGCAACAGATCGACGGTGTGGCCGTGATTGCCGGTGACCGCGTGCTGCTGGCGAACCAGACCCTGGCCAAGGACAACGGCCTGTGGATTGTCGCCAATGGCGACTGGTTGCGGGCGACTGATGCCAATACCAGCGCCAAGGTCACGCCGGGCCTGACGGTCATGGTGGAGGAGGGGACGGCCAACGGTGATTCGCTGTGGCACCTGACCACCAACGCGCCGATCATCCTCGGCACCACCGCACTGACCTTCAAGATGCTGGCGGGGCGCACCGGGATTGCGGCGGGTACTTACAAGAGTCTGACGGTTGATGAATATGGTCGGGCGACAGCGGGGGCGAATCCGCAAACGTTGGCTGGATTTGGCATCACTGACGCCCTCGGGATCAATGGAACAGCGGTGGCCGCTCGCAAGCTTGAAACGGCGCGAAGTATTGCCATTTCCGGCGCGGCCAGCGGTAGCACTTCGTTTGACGGCTCGGCAAACGCCAGCATCTCAATAGCGTTGGCGGATTCGGGCGTTTCTGCCGGTACCTACACAAAAATTGCCGTCAATGCCAAAGGGTTGGCTACCAGCGGCGGGAACCTGATTGCATCGGATATCCCCGCTCTGGACTGGAGCAAGATCAGCTCGGGAAAACCCAACACGTTGGCGGGCTACGGAATTGTCGATAGCTATACCCAGGGCCAGACCAACAGCGTTGTCAGCTCTGCTTTCGCGAACTTCTCCGCAGCTAGCCTTCAGGTCCCAGCGTTTATCAACGGCTTCACCGACAACCATTCCTCCCGATACTGGAGAGCCAATGGCAATCTCTATGTAAGTCTCGATGTTGCACGCTGGGTCAGTAACGGTACCGATGCGTTGGTCATGTTCACGCTTCCTCCGGGCTTTCGGCCTATCAGCAGAGTGAGCGGCCCAGGCGGTTGGGCGACCAGTGGTCAGCTTGGGTTCGGTTTGTTGTCGTGGCGCGTGGAAACCACGGGCGAGGTTGTCCTGGATTACTCGATTGGATCAGCAGCGGGTGTAAGTGGCTATCGCTGCCAGTTCTGTTTCTGTGTTCAAGTGGCCTAAGGGGGCAATATGATTTTTGTCATCGATCAAACCGGGCGATTTCTCTATGCCACCGATGTCCCGGACGGGTCCGTAAACTGGACGGCAGTCCAATTGCCTCAACCTTGCTGGAATCCGCGATTCAAAGGTGAGCGGATCAGTGAAACCGGCGAATGGAAAGGTCAATGGGAGCATGACGGCGAGCCCGTACCTACCGTCGCTGACCTGTACACGACGCTTGATAACTGCGCCGACCAGGCGCGGCGGATTTTTGCAGTCGATCCACTTCGGGCGATCGAATACCAACGCGTGGCGGCCGAGGCGCAGGCATTCAAAGACGCTGGATATCCCGAAGAGGCAGTACCACGCAGCGTTGCTGCCTGGGCAATCTCGGGTCGTACGCCTCAGGAAGCCGCCGACGGTATCCTGATCGAGGCCACCAGATACGCGGAGGTTCTTTACTTGATCCGCGAAAGACGTCTGGAGGCGAAAGAACTGATCAAGGCCAGGATTGCAGGTGGTGCAATCAATGAGGCCCGACAGATCCTCGACGAAGCAGTCAAGGCGATTCAAGCGGCCGTTGCTGGCGTTGAACCTGCGCAGGGTTAAAGCTGCACGTCGTTCGTCTTTATTTCTGCAGAGCGAATGGTCCGAGGAGTGCACGGATCCATGAGCTCATCATCCAGATGGATCCTGGTACTACCTGTACCAGCCGATTCAGCCTGAACCGGCACTTCATGAAACGCCCCGCTTATCGGGGCGTTTCATTTGACGGCCATAACCTTCAACACCCGCCAAAGCTCCTCCCCACGAGGGGCTTTCCCGTTTATGGAGAAACGAAAAATGGCAACCCGCCAAACCTACACCGTGCTCGTCCCATTCCCCACCGGCGGTGGGCACTGGTCGATCGTCGGTCAAGACCTTGATCTGCTCGACGTCGAGGCCAGTGCCCTGCACAGCGCCGGTCGACTGGAACTGAAAACACCCTCCACCCAGGCCAAAAAGGCCGCTGCCAAGAAGGCTGACTAACCATGGCTGAGGTTTTGAACTTCGAGCACAACGGCATTACCGTCAATGCCACTGAATCCCCCGAGGCCATGGGTGGCCTGGGTGACAACGTTATCGGTCTGGTCGGCACCGCGCCGAAAGCCGATCCGCTGATTCCGCGTAACGCACCGTTCCGCATCAACAGCTTCACCACCCACGCGCTGCTCGATCCGACCGGCGCTGAAGAGGGCACGCTGTACCACGCGGTTTACCAGATCCTCAAAGTGGTCAAGGTGCCGGTCTACGTGGTGATCGTCGAAGCGGGCGCGACCCCGGCCGACACCGTTAACGCGGTAATCGGCGGTGTTGATCCCACCACCGGTCGCAAACTGGGTCTGGCCGCACTGGGCAGCGTCCCGGAAGACCTGACCATCATCGGCGCGCCAGGCTTCACCGGCACCAAAGCGGTGGCCAGCGAGTTTGCCTCGTTCGGCAAGCGCATCAAGGCCCGTGTGGTGCTGGATGGCAAGGACGCTTCGGTCGCTGATCAAGTGACTTACAGCCAGGAACTGGGCGGTGCCGACCTCGGTTTCGACCGTTGCCTGGTGGTGCACAACATGCCGGCGGTGTACTCGAAAGCGGCGAAGAAAAACGTCTTCCTCGCGCCGTCGAGCCTGGCGATTGCCGCACTGGCCAAGGTCAAGCAGTGGGAAAGCCCGGGCAACCAGGTGACCTACGCCGAAGACGTGTCTCGCGTTGTTGAATACAACATTCTCGACACCTCCACCGAAGGCGATCTGCTCAACCGCTACGGCGTCAGCTACTACGCCCGCACCGTGCTTGGCGGCTTCTCGCTGCTGGGCAACCGCTCGATCACCGGCAAGTTCATCAGCTACGTCGGCCTCGAAGATGCGATCAGCCGCAAGCTGGTCAAGGCCGGTCAGAAAGCCATGGCGAAGAACCTGACCAAGTCGTTCATGGATCAGGAAGTCAAGCGCATCAACGACTGGCTGCAGACCCTGGTCGCCGACGAAACCATCCCTGGCGGCAGCGTGTACCTGCACCCGGAACTCAACAGCGTCGAGAAGTACAAGAACGGCACCTGGTACGTGGTTATCGACTACGGCCGCTACGCGCCGAACGAACACATGGTTTATCAACTCAACGCCCGCGATGAAATCATCGAGCAGTTCCTGGAGGACGTTCTCTAATGTTTACCAACCGCGTAAGACAGGCCATCGCGGCCACCCTGCAAGGCCTGCCGTTGTCGGCGACCGTTGAGGAATTCACGCCACCGAAGATCGAATTCGACGTGGAAGAAATGCGTGGCGGCCGTTTCATCGTCGAAGAAATGGCCAAGGGCGGCAAAGCGCTCAACGCCAAGCTGACCCTGCAGGGCCTGGGTGCCGAAGTCATGCTTGCACTGGGCGTGAAGCTGGGCGACGACATCCTGCTGAACGTGCGTGAAGCCGGTCAGGATCAGGACGGCAACACCTGGTTCACCTACCACACCGTCGGCGGCAAGCTGAAATCCCTCGAAGAAACCGCAGTGAAAATGGGTGAAAAGCCCAAGACCAATCTGGAGCTGTCCTGCCGCACCTACAACCGCCTGGAAAACGGCGTACCGGTGATCGACATCGACGTGCGCACCCAGAAATTCGTGCTCAACGGCGTCGACATCCTTGGTGATGCGCGTCGTGCGGTGCTGATGCCGTAACCCACGATACACCACAACCCTGTAGGAGTGAGCCTGCTCGCGATGAGGTCAGCACCGGCAACATCAATGTGTCTGAAAGATCGCTATCGCGAGCAGGCTCACTCCTACAAGGGAATAGCGACACCCCCTAAAAAAGAATCACCAAGGAATTCATACATGTCGTGGATGCCACCCAAGCATGACCTGCTGTCGCCGATCACCGGCGACGACGGCGCGCAGATCGAGCAGATCCAGCTCAAGCCACTGTTCTACGCTGCGCAAAAAGAAGCGCTGGAACGCGCCGGCGATGATGAGGACGATCAGTTCTTCGAACTCGCGCTGCTCGCCACCGGCCTGTCGGTCAAGGAACTCGACCAGCTCAAACGCCCGGACTACGTGAGCATCGCCCAGTACGTGCACGAGATGTCGACCCGTCCGGCGTCGCACTTTCTGGAGCAGGTCGAGGACGCGGAGAAGTCCGATGATCCTGACCAGATCCAGCTGCTGCAACCGCTGGCCGTCACCGGCCGCACCGTGACCTCGCTGTCGCTGGAAATGCCCGCCCTGCGCGCCACCAAAGTGATGAAGAAACTGAAAACGGCCAAGGAACGCGCCGAGTTCATCACTGCCCATTGCACCGGCCTGATGATCCCCGATCTGGCCCAGCTGACCGTCCCTGACTGGACGCAATTGCAGGTGCGCATCGACGATTTTTTAAACCAGCCGGCGGCCTACTTTCGGAACGCGACATCGAAGTAATCCTCGATATCGTCCCGCTCATTTACCCGGTAAGTGAGGCGGAGATTCTGGAATGGGACG
The DNA here is from genome assembly GCF_003061005.1 of Pseudomonas sp. HMWF021. Classification (GTDB taxonomy): domain Bacteria; phylum Pseudomonadota; class Gammaproteobacteria; order Pseudomonadales; family Pseudomonadaceae; genus Aquipseudomonas. The sequence continues at coordinate 16,416 of NZ_QAIK01000054.1, forward strand.
CCGAAAAGGCGTTGCGCCGCTACGACATAGCGATCACTCGCCTTGGCGTAAAACAGGAGTAGAGCGGCATGGCAGAGAGTAAAAACGCGCTCATGTACGCCGGTGAGAGCACGCGTTCCGCGAGCCGCAATATCGGCTTGACCACGGCAGCAACGAGCCCGACTGCAGCAGGCCTGGATCGGGATAAGGTCGCCGGCCTGAGGCAAGCGTTGAGCACGGCAAGTGACCGAATCGTTTCGCTGACTGCAGCGATCGATTCGCTGATCCTTACCTTGGCGACCCAACGTTCTTTGTCGAAGAGCGCGGTCAATGGTGACGGCGGATCTGCCGCGCAGAAGGCTGCAGACAAGGTAGCCGGCATCGCCCCTCCCGAGTTGCTCAAAGCCGCTGTCGCGATGGACACAGCCGCTGCGAACCTGAGCGAAGTCGCTCGACTGACTCCGGTTCAGGGCAAGGAAATGGCTCAGGCAAGCCTGGTCATGGCCAGTGCGCCGTTGGTGGCTGCCGGAGGAACCACCGGGGTTGAACTGCTCAATGCCGCGGCGTTGGGTGCCAAGGCGGGGATTGGCATCGACTTGCCCAATGCCTCGGACAAGCAGTTCGAACTGCTGAAGTTTGCCGATGACGCTGCACTTACCGCGTCAGCATTCAAGGTGCCTGCGCTACAAGTCGCCGAGATGATGGCGGCCTGGCGCACCTCGATGAAACTCACCCGTGATCAGGCCATCGATCTGGCCGATGCGGCTCACCACTTGGGCAAAATGCCCGGAGATGTAAACGCGGCAGACATCGGCTCGGTGTTGCAGCGTTCCGGCGACGCGGCGATTGCTGCGGGGTTGCAACCCGAGCAAGCCGCAGCGCTGTCAGCAGCCTTGCTGAACACCGGAACGAAAGAAGGCGAAGCTGGCGTCGCGCTGAGGAGCATTTCCACAGCCTTGAGCAAGGGAGACCAGGTCTCTGTCGCCGAGCAGGGTGCGTGGAAACAACTGGGGCTCGATCCCAAGGCCGTGTCTGCGGCGATGCGTGATCCGAACAAGGACAATGCACAAGGTGCGTTGCTGACAGTGTTGGCCGCATTGAACGCCAGACCGCCAGAACAACGCGCAGTGTTGGCCAGGACGTTGTTCTCCGATGGCGGTGATGCTGCGCAGAAACTCTCGCAAAACCTCGGTGAGGTCAATGAGACGTTCTGGCAGGTCAAGGACAAGCAGCGATACGCGACGTCGGAGCTGGGCGAGAAGGGCTCGGTAAAACAGGCTGCCCTGGCGCTTTCCGGTACTCAGCAAGGACAGCTGAATATTCTGAACGCCCGTAGTGAGCGGCTGGCTGTCGCCAAAGGCAACGCGCTGGCGCCCTCCAGCGATACGCTGGCCTCGGCCGGGGTAGACAAGCTCAGTGAGCTGACTGAAACCTATCCGAAAACCGCTGGCGTGGTGTTGACGGTGAGCGCGTTTCTCAAACCGTTGTTCGATCAAGCGCTCGATGCCATTGGCAGCGATATCAAAGGCCGGGTTGGCAAGAAAATCGTGGATAAGGGCCTGTCCGTTTTCACCGGTGCCGCCACCGGCACAGCGGGGACCGCCACTGCTGGCAGCGGTTTGAAGATTCTTGAGCAAACTTCGCGGGTGCGGGCCCCGCTTCTGGAGTCGACCGCAGCTGCCATGCGCCCTCTGTCACGCGCAATGCCCTGGCCTGTAAAAACCGCCGCTGCCCTCGCAGGCCTGGCGGCCGGGGTCGCCAGTGGTGACGAAACCCAGATCGCTAAAAGTGTCGGCGCAGCGGGCGGTGGAATGGCCGGCGCTCTTGCAGGCTCTGCCTTCGGTGCATCACTCGGAGCCGTGGGCGGCCCACCCGGCATGGCCATAGGTGGCGTTCTCGGTGGATTGCTTGGCGGGTGGCTGGGTAGTGAGGGCGGTTCCCTTCTTGGCGAAAAACTCGGCAATGCCGCACCGGACAAACTCGCAGCACCGGCTCAAGTCAGTCAGGCGCTGGCCAGCGCACAGGCGCCCACGGTGCCAGCCCCCTACGCACCCACCGTTCAGGTGTATTGCAGCGATCCGGGCAGTGTGGAAAAGATCGGTCAGTTGGTCGACTTTCACCTGAGATCTCAATTCAGCAATGAATTCATTCCACTGATGAACACCAACAGCCTCGCCACCCGCCGTGACGCAGCCCTGACCGATGGAGTCGACTGATGAAACAACAAATGGCGCTGGGCAGTTTCATCTTTGGCCTGTCGCGCAACTTCGCCTACAGCACGCTGGCGCGAAAGACCGACGGCGGCTGGAGCGAAATCCAGATCCTGACCAGCAAACCCAAGTCCAGCCAGACCGGACAAAAACCGGAAACCCTGACCATCACCGGCAAGTCGATGTACGCCGTGGCGATGGATCGGCTTGACGAATTGCGTGCGTTGCAGGCCCAGCGTATCCCGCTGCCATTGATCGACGGCATCGGTCGCAACTGGGGCCTGTGGCGAATCAACAATATTCAGGAAAACCAGAGCCAGGTCATCGATGACGGCACGGCGATGGTGGTCGATTGGGTCGTCGAACTGGCGGAGTTCAATAATGCGTAAGGTACGAAGCGTGGCCGGTGATTCGGTGAATCTGCTGCTCTACCGCGAAACCGGACGCAGTGATGACGCCGCCGAAGAAGCTCTGTGGAAACTCAACCCGACCCTGGCCGAACATGGCCCGATCCTGCCTGCGGGCGTCTGGGTCACGTTGCCGGAACTCGACGCGAAACCGGCCGCGATCAAACCGGTTACGGCGTGGGATTAAGGAGGACGCATGGCACTGGGTTTTACCCCGGCGATACACATTTACGGGGCCCATTCGGCCCTGCTCAATCAACGCCTGATCAGTTGGGAACACATCGACGCTGCCGGTTTCGAGTCCGATCAACTGACGTTGACCATCGATCTTGAAGGCCTCGAAGGGCTGCCGGATCTGGGCGGGAAAATCGGCCTGGAGGTCGGTTATCTGGAGTCGGGACTGGTCGACAAGGGCCAGTTCAAAGTGACGCGCCTGACGCCGACGCTGTTCCCGTTTCGCCTGACTCTGGTGGCCACCGCGGCGCCGTTCAGCAAGGACGATGAGACGGGTTTCAAGCAACGTCGCACGGCCAGTCATGGCCCGACCACCTTGGGTGCGCTGTTTGAAAAACTGGTATCGAGCCATGGCTTTTCACCGCGCGTCGCCCCTGAGGTGGCGATGATCAGGATCGATCACGTCGACCAGTCCAATGAAACCGACATGGGTTTTCTGACGCGGCTGGCGAAAAAGTACAACGCAGTGACCAAACCCTACAACGACGTGTACGTGCTGGCCCGTCCCGGCCAGATCAAATCGTTGTCGGGTCAGGTGCTGACGGACGTGACATTGTCGGTGACCAGCAACAACCGTCCCGGCGATCACGCATTCGTCAGCGCCACGCTGGAGGAGTCTGCCCGCGAGCAGACCAAGGGTTGCAAGACCTGTTTCTGGGATGGCGCCGCAGGTGTGTTGCGCTGGGTTGAAACGGGGCTTGCGCCGTTCAAGACCCTGCGCCAGAAACAACCCACTGAAGCCGATGCGATCGCGGTCGGCGAGGGCGAAGTGCGCAAGATGCTCCGGCAGAAGTACAAGGTGAAAATCACTTGTCCCGGCAATCCACTGCTGGCAGCCGAAGGTCTTGTGTTGCTCGACGACACCTGGCCGGACTTCATGCGCGGGCGCTGGTCGATCGAAAAAGTCACCGCCAGCGGCAATCGCGAGAACAGCTATCGCTGCGTGATCGATGCCGCGTGCCTCGATCCCAAGGCAGACGCCAAGAGCTGATTCCCCGCTTTGTCACTGCGATGAAGATCCCTGTGGGAGCGGGCTTGCCCGCGAAGAGGCCGGCCCATTCAAAAGAAGTGCCGGTTGATCCACCGCCATCGCTGGCAAGCCAGCTCCCACAGGTTTTGCAGTGTTCTGCAGACCGCTTTCACTCAACTCTGGAACATCCCCATGAAGATCACCCCGATCCTCACGCAACTGCGTGCGCAATGCCCAGGCCTTGCCAACCACATTGCGGTGGGTGTCGATCTGGCCTTGCTGCAAGGCACTGCCGATCTGCCGACACCTTCGGCCCATGTGCTGCCGCTGGCCGATGTCGCCAGCAACAGCACCGCACAGAACCTCACCACCCAACCGATCCGCGACCGTTTCGAAATCGTCCTGGCACTCGACGCCAGCGACGGCACAAAAGCGCTGGATCTGTTGCACGACCTGCGTGCCGAACTGTGGCGCGCACTGGTGGGGTTCAAGCCGGGCAGCGACTACAGCGCCATCGTTTATGACGGCGGCGAGATGGTCTCGATCAACAGCAGCCGCGCCTTTTACCGGCTGCGCTTTTTTGCCGAGTTCCAGCTGGGCCGCAATCTGCCAAGTCAGCCTGCGGAGAGTTGGCACGAACGTGAACTGGACGGTTTGTCGTCCTTTACCGGGGTCACCGTGCGGGTCGATGCGATCGACCCGGCCGACCCCAACCTGAAACACCCGGGCCCTGACGGGCGCGTGGAACTGACTTTCTCTGGAGACGTAACCCCATGAGCAATCGCATCACCGTACTGCCGGCCGCTGGCCGTGCCGTGCCTGACCCGGAAGCGGGCGATCTGCTGCCCAAGGAAGGCCGTGAAGTGCTGGACAGCGCCTGGTGGCGCCGGCGTCTGGCCGACGGCGATATCACACTCAAAACCGCAAAAGCGGCTAAACCACAGGGAGCCAAATAATGGCGATCGGATTCAGCAACATCCCCGCGGACATTCGTGTACCGCTGTTCTATGCCGAAATGGACAACTCGGCCGCCAATAGCGCGACGTCGGCCATGCGCCGTCTGATCGTCGCTCAGGTCAACGACAACATCGCCCCGACCGAAGTCGGCAAACTGGTGCTGGTCTCCAGTGTTGCGCTGGCAAAAAGCATCGGTGGTCAGGGTTCGATGCTCGCCTCGATGTACGAGACCTTCCGCAAGGCCGACCCGATCGGCGAGATCTGGTGCCTGCCGCTGCACAATGCTGAAGGCGCCATCGCCAAAGGCGTGCTGACGCTGACCGGCACCGCCACTCAGGCTGGCGTGCTCAACCTTTACGTTGCTGGTGTGCGGGTGCAGGCCACCGTGGTCAACGGTGCCACCGCCGCTCAAGCGGCCACTGCACTGGCGCAGAAAATCAACGCCACCGCCGATCTGCCGGTGAGCGCCGCGGCTGCCGAAGGTGTGGTCACCCTGAACGCCAAGTGGACTGGCGACAGCGGTAACGACATCAGCCTGCAGTTCAATCGTCTGGGCAAGAGCAACGGCGAAGAAACCCCGGCTGGCCTGACCACTGCAGTCACCGCCATGACTGGCGGCGCCGGTGTGCCGGATCAAGTGGCTGCGGTTGCCGCACTGGGCGACGAGCCGTTCGAGTTCATCGCACTGCCGTGGTCGGATCTGTCGACCCTCAACACCTGGCAAGCGGTGATGGATGACAACACCGGTCGCTGGTCCTGGGCCAAGCAACTGTTCGGTCACGTCTACAGCGCCAAGCGCGGCACCGTCGGCACCCTGGTTGCAGCAGGCCAGGCACGTAACGACCAGCACATGACCATTCAGGCGCTGGAGCCGGGCGTACCGCAACCGTTCTGGGTACAAGCTGCAGCGCTGGCTGCGCGCACCGCGGTGTTCATCTCCGCCGATGCCAGCCGTCCGACCCAAAGCGGCAGCCTGCCGGGCGTTGATCCGGCGCCGGCCAGCGAGCGTTTCACCCTGACCGAGCGTCAGTCGCTGCTCAACTACGGCATCGCGACCGCTTACTACGAAGGCGGGTACGTGCGCATCCAGCGTTCGATCACCACCTACCAGAAGAACGCTTACGGTCAGGCTGACAACTCTTACCTGGACAGCGAAACCATGCACCAGTCGGCGTTCATCGTGCGTCGTCTGCAAAGCGTGATCACCAGCAAATATGGTCGCCACAAACTGGCTTCCGACGGCACCCGTTTCGGCGCCGGTCAGCCGATCGTGACGCCAGCGACCATTCGCGGCGAGCTGATCGCGCAGTACGCCAAGCTGGAACTGGAAGGCCACGTGGAGAACGCCGAGCTGTTCGCCGAGCACCTGATCGTCGAGCGCGACGTGCAGGACCCGAGCCGCGTGAACGTGCTGTTCCCGCCGGACTACATCAACGGTCTGCGCGTGTTCGCACTGCTCAACCAATTCCGTCTGCAATACGACGACGCGGCCTGATCGCCGCGTTTGGCCGTAAGCATTCAGCCCACCTCGCGTGGGCTTTTTATTTGAAGGAGTAACACCATGGGTCAAGTGATTGCAGGCACCTGCTACGTCAAAGTCGACGGTGCACAACTGACTATCAACGGCGGCTGCGAAGCCCCGCTGATGGCCGTCAAACGCGAAACCGTCGTACCGGGTTTCTACAAGGAAACCGACGTCGCGCCGTCGTTCAAAGTGACCGCGCTGCACACCGCCGACTTCCCGCTGAAAAAGCTGATCGAAGGCACCGACATCACCGTCACCTGCGAATTCAGCAACGGCAAAGTCTACGTGCTGGCCGGTGCCTATCTGGTCGAAGAGCCGGTTTCCAAAGGCGATGACGCCACCATCGAACTGAAATTCGAAGGCATCAAGGGGACCTGGCAATGAGCGGCGCCGTGAAGCTTCAGGTTGCGATCGAAGCTCACGGCGAGCCCCTGACCGAACTCGTCCTGCGCCGTCCGACGGTGCAGGAAGTGCGGGCGATCAAGGCGCTGCCGTACAAGATCGACAAGAGCGAAGAAGTCAGCCTCGACATGGACGTGGCGGCCAAATACATCGCCGTGTGCGCCGGCATTCCACCGTCGTCGGTCAACCAGCTCGATCTGGCTGACCTCAACGCGCTGAGCTGGGCCGTTGCGAGTTTTTTCATGAGTGCGGCGTCGGAGCCATCACCGACCTGATCGCAGTCGCCTATGACCTGGCCTGGTTCTGGAAGGTTGACCCTGAACAGATGATGGCCAGGCCACTGGATGTGCTCCGCGAATCGCTGGAGCACGCGCAACGGATCAATGCGATGCAGCAGGTGCAGTGATGGCGAATACAAATTTGAGCCTGATCCCGCAGAACTTTCCCGTCACGGTCAACATGCTCGTGGTGCTCAAGGGCGCCGAGAAAATGGAGACCGAGATGAAGGGGCTGCGCGGCAAGGTCGCAGCATTCAAGAAAAGCATGGAAGACAGCGGCCTCGAGCCGCTGGACGTGGCCGGCTTCATTGCCGAAGGTGGTTTGCTCAAGCCGTTTCAGGACGGCATCAAAAAAGCCATCGAAGCGCAGGATGCGCTGGCGAAGAAAGCCAGGGCACTCAAGGGTCTCAAAGTGCCGAAGGTGGTGCAGGGGGAAACCTCGGCCAACCTGGATAAATTCAACAAGGCGCTGGATAACATCTCGCTGAAAATCGGTCAGGCGTTGTTGCCGGCGGTCAATGGAATCGTCACGGCATTGACGCCGGTGATGACTTCGATTGGTCAGTTTGTCGCCAACAATCCGTATCTGGTCGAAGGGCTGGCGGCCGCTGCCGTGGCGTTTACGGTGGTCACGGTCGGCGCGATGGGGCTGGTCGCGGTGCTGGGGATTCTGACCTCACCCATCGGTCTGATTGCCGCAGCCATTGCCGCGGCGGTCGCGCTGATCGTGATTGGCGCGCGGCTGATTACCGACAACTGGGCGTCGATCAGCGGATTCTTCAGCGAGACCTGGCAATCGGTCAGCGATGCGACCCATCGCGGTATCGACAAGGTTCAGAAAGGCTGGGACGAGATGGCAACGGGCGCGCGGCTGAAATTCGACTCGATGCAAGCCTCCGCCAAACAGAAGTGGGAAGAAATGAAGGCTGACGCCGTTGCCGGTGCCAGTCGTCTTGCAGAGGGCGCGTCCGCACGCCTGGATGCATTCGGCACGAAGATGGGCGAGCTGTGGGATTCCACCGGTGCTGTCATCAAGGATTACTGGAACGAGGCTGTCGCCGATAGCGTTGCCGGTCTGCAAGCGCTGAAGGAAAATCTGTACACCTCACCCAAGGCCAAGCTGGCCGAAGTCTGGGGCTCCGCGCAAACGGTGTTCAGCGAATTCTGGGAAAGTGCGGCAGCAAAAGCGGCAACCGGCATGGACGTATTGAAGGCCAATCTGTACACCTCACCCAAGGCCAGGCTGGCCGAGGTCTGGGGCTCCGCGCAAACGGTGTTCAACGAGTTCTGGGACAGTGCGGCAGCAAAAGCGGCAACCGGGATGGACGTATTGAAGGCCAATCTGTACACCTCACCCAAGGTGAGGATGGCCGAGGTCTGGGATTCGGCGCAAACGGTGTTCAGTGGGTTCTGGAACCGTGCAGCAGCCAACGCGACCACAGGTTGGACCACGATCAAGGCAACGTTCGACGGCTCGCTGGCAGAGAGACTTTCCGGCGTGTGGGGTTCGGCTCCGGAGGTGTTCACCGCTGTGCTGGATAACCTGAAAACGACCGCCTCGGCTGGTTGGGAGCAACTCAAGTCGACGTTTTCCTGGTCGCCGTTTGCCCTGATTCAAAGCAACTGGCAACCGCTGGGCGAGGTCTTTTCAGCGCTCTGGGACGTGTTGCGGGCGAGTGCACTGACGCTTAAAAGCGAATTCCAGAACCTGTTCAACTTCTCGCCGATGGCGCCGGCGATGGCGCAGTGGGACGGTTTGAAGGGGTACTTTTCCGGTTTGTGGGCATCGTTGACCACGGATGCACTATCGGTCGCGAACGCCTTCGGCACCCTGTTCAGTCAATCGCCGATGGAGTCGATCAAGCAAGCCTGGGAGCCGATCCTCGGCTGGTTCAGCGAACTGTGGGCAAAGCTGCAGACTGTCGTCGGACCGATCCGGGAACTGCTCAATGGCAACCTCTCCGGTGTTGTGGCAACGATCACCGGGCAATCCCCAGCGGCTGCTTCCGGCTCGTCAGCGCTGAACAGCACGTTACCGCAATCCTCTAGCGCCCTGATCCAGCAAAGTGCCGCCAACAACCGCACGCAACTCGAAGGCGGCCTGACCGTGCGTTTCGAAAATGCACCGCCGGGGCTGCGCACCGATCAACCGCAAACCAATCAACCAGGGCTGGCGCTGTCTTCGCGCATCGGCTATCGCTCGCTGTCGGCAGGAGGTTCCAATGAACTGGCGTGACCGCTTGTTGCCGGCATCGTTTCGCGGTGTCGGGTTCTGGATCGATCAGGCGAAAACTCCGGTCGGTCGCAAAGGTCAGTTGCACGAGTATCCGCAACGCGACCTGCCGTATTTCGAGGATCTCGGCCAGCAGGCCAAGACCCACGACATCACGGCGTTCATCATCGGCGCCGATTGCCTGGAGCAGCGCGACAAGTTGCTCAAGGCCTTGGAGGCGGGCAGTGGTGAACTGGTGCATCCGTGGCTCGGCCGCCTGCAAGTCAAGGTCGGCGAATGCGACATGACCCACACCCGCCAGGACGGCGGGTTGGTGACGTTCAGTCTGAAGTTCTATCCCGACCGGCCGCTGCCGTTTCCGACCGCCACGGTCAGTACGCAAAAAGTTCTGTTGGCCAAGGCTGACACTCTGTTGGGTTCTGCGGTGGCGCGCTTCGAGCAGGCGATGACGTTGATCAAGGCTGCGCGGATCGGCATTGCCAATCTGCGCAACAGCCTGACCGGGGTCTATGAGGTGATCAAGGAGCAGCTCAAACCGCTGATCGAGCAGTACAAGCAGATCACTGAACTGGTCAAGGCCGTCAAGGAATTGCCCAAGGAAGTGGCTGCGGAGTTCAAGGGCTTGCTCGGCGATATCAAGGAACTCAAGGCATTCGCGAAGGAGGGCTACCGTGGCGTGATTGCCGACGTGTCCCAACAACTCGAAGCCATCCGCAAGGCCGATGCGCCGAAGATCACCACCGGCAAGGACACCAACGCGGCGGCGCAAGCCATGGCCGATCTGGTGCAGGACACGGTGCTGGTCAAAGTGGCGCAGTGGGTGGCGTCGATGCCGGTGGCGACGAGCCCGGTGAAGTTGCCATCGATCCCGACGGTCGGCCAGCAGGCGACGACTCCGGTGACCCGCCAGGAAGTCCCGGTCAGTGATGACATGCAGGCGTTGCGTGACGCTGTGGCGGTGGCGATCAATCCGATGCTGGACAAGGCTGATCCTGCACACTTCCAGGCCATCAGCGATGTGAAAGAGGCACTGATCGCCCATTTGAAAGCCGTGGCGTCGTCGGGTGTGCGGCAAGTCAGCAAGTCGTTCCAGGAAAGTCTTCCAGCACTGGTGGTGGCTTACAAGTACCTTGGCGATGCGACGCGAGTCACGGAAATCACTCAGCGCAACGGGATCAACCATCCCGGTTTCTCACCCAACGAAGTGAAAGTCTCCGGGGAGTAAACCATGAGCGAGATAGACAACCGCGTCACGCTGACCGTCGACAATATGGAATACGGCGGCTGGAAAAGCGTGGAAATCACCGCTGATCTGGAGCGGCAGTTCCGCACCTTCAAACTCGACATCACCTGGCAATGGCCGGGGCAGACGGTGGACAAACCGATCAAGCCCGGCGATCCGTGCGAAGTGAAAATCGGCCAGGATCTGGTGCTCACCGGCTACGTGTTCAAGGCGCCGATCAGCTACGACGGACGCCAGATCAGCCTGAGCATCGAGGGCAGTTCCTGTACTCAGGATCTGGTGGACTGTGCCGCGATCAACCGGCCGAATCAGTGGAAAGACCAGCCCATGCTGGGCATCGTCGAGGCATTGGCGTCGTCTTACAAGGTCAAGGTCGTCAGCGAGATTGCCGAAACCACGCGATTGGGCAGCTACACCCTCGTACCGGGGGAAACGGTGTTTCAATCGATCGATCGTCTGCTTTCGCTGTTTCGCGTGTTCTCCACCGACGATGCGTCAGGACGGCTGGTACTGGCCAGACCCGGCAGCGCTGGCCGGGCCAGTGATGCGCTGGAGCTGGGCAAGAATATCCTTTCGGCTAACGCGCCGATGGATTACAGCCAGGTGTTCTCTGAATATCGGGTCATCGGCCAGCGGAAAGGCAACGATCAGAAAAGCGGCGCGGCGGTCAGTGAGATTGAATCGATCGCCACGGATCTGGGCTACAAGCGCCGCCGCGTCACCGTGATCAACGAGGGCCTGCAGATCGATCCTGATCTGTCGCTCAAACGGGCTCTTTGGGAAAGCGTCACGCGCGTTGGCCGGGCGCAGACCACCACCTATCAGGTGCAGGGCTGGCGTCAGAGCAATGGCGATCTATGGCGGCACAACACGCTGGTGAAGGTCAAGGATCCGGTGCTCGGCTTTGACGGCGACATGCTGATCTCCAAAGTGACGTATTCGCTGTCGGCGCAAGGTTCGGTGACCACCCTGCAAGTGGCGCCACCGCAGACCTTTGATCCCGATCCAACGCCCCCGAAAAAAACCTGAGCCTGACACCGAACCCGACTGGCACCACCTGTTCCTGTGGGAGCGGGCTTGCCCGCGATAGCGGTGGTTACCGCAAACACTTCTTTGCCTGACACGCCGCCATCGCGGGCAAGCCCGCTCCCACAGGTTTTGTGTTGGCAAAGTATCGAGGATCAATCCATGAGCCTACTGACACGCCTGCTGGCGCGCGGCACTGTCGTGCTCGCCAACTCGGCATCCAAGCTGCAATCGCTGCAAATGCGCCTCACCGCTGGCGAAGTGAACGACGACCTGGAGCACTTCGAACCCTACGGTTTCACCAGCAACCCGCTGGCCGGTGCTGAAGGCATCGTTACGTTTCTTGGCGGTGACCGTTCCCACGCCATCGCCCTGGTAGTCGCCGACCGCCGTTATCGCCTGCAGTCGCTGGCCTCTGGCGAAGTGGCGATCTACACCGACGAGGGCGACAGAATTCACTTCAAGCGCGGGCGGATCATCGACATCGAAACCGCCACGTTGAACATCCGCGCCAGCAGCGCGGTGAACTTCGACACGCCGGTGATCAACCAGACCGGCAAGATCGTATCCACCGGCGACCAACTCGCCGGCGGCATCAGCCAGATCAAACACGTGCACGTCGGCGTGCAGGCCGGTAGCGGCCAGACCGGTGCGCCGGCGGGAGGCAAATAATGCTTGTCAGCCAGAACCTCCACGCCGCACTGACCCGCGCCGTGCTCATCAGCCTGTTCACCTGGCGCCGCGCCGCCGATGACGACGCCCTCGACGACGAGGAGCGCTTCGGCTGGTGGGGCGACAGCTTTCCCACCGTCGCCGACGACCGCATCGGCTCGCGGCTGTGGCTTTTGCGTCGGGTCAAGCTGACCCGACAGACCCAGATGGACGCCGAGTTCTATGCCCGCGAAGCCCTGCAATGGCTGATCGACGACGGCCACTGCAGCGCCATCGACATCATCAGCGAACGCCTCGACGCCCAGCGCCTGAACCTGCGCACGGTCCTGACCCTGGCCGACGGCGAACGTCTGGACATCAACCCCGATAACAGTTGGCAGGTGATCTATGCCGTTTGAAACCCCTTCGCTGCCGGTGCTGATCAAGCGCACCCAAAGCGACCTGGCCGGCGATTCGCTGCGCCAGTCCGATGCGCAAGTGCTGGCCCGCACCCTCGGTGGCGCCGCTTATGGCCTGTACGGTTACCTCGACTGGATTGCCGAGCAGATCCTGCCGGACAAGGCCGACGAGTCGACCCTGGAACGTATCGCTGCGCTGCGTCTGAACCAGCCGCGCAAACCGGCACAAGTCGCCACCGGCAGTGTCAGTTTTACCGCCACCGCCGGTGCGGTGCTCGACGTTGACACACTGCTGCAATCGAACGATGGCCGCACCTACAAAGTCACCACTGCACGCACCACCGTCAATGGCAGCAATACCACCACCATCGCCGCGCTCGATGCCGGCAACCTTGGTAATGCCGACGCCGGCCTGACGTTGAACCCGGTGCAGCCGATCAGCGGCGTGGTCGGCAACAGTTTTGTGGTGCTGGCGCCAGGCCTCAGCGGTGGCGTCGCGCGCGAAAGTCTGGAGTCGCTGCGCTCGCGGGTGATCCGTTCCTATCGCGTGATCCCCCACGGCGGTTCCGCCAGCGACTACGAAACCTGGGCGCTGGAAGTGCCAGGTGTGACCCGTGCCTGGTGCCGCGGTGGTTTCCTTGGTCCGGGCACGGTGACGGTGTTCATCATGCGTGACGAAGACCCGCAACCGGTGCCCAACGACGAGCAACTGGCGGAGGTTCAGGAGTACATCGAACCGCTGCGCCCAGTGACGGCAGAAGTGCATGTGCAGCGGCCGATTCAGGTGCCGGTGGTGTATCGCTTCAAGAGCGTCAATCCCGACACCACCGCTGTGCGCGCCGCCGTCGAAGCGCAGCTGCGTGACCTGCACAACCGCGAGGCCGACCTCGGTGTGCCGTTGCTGATCAGCCATATCCGCGAAGCCATCAGCAGCGCTGGCGGTGAGTACGATCACACGCTGACCGCGCCCGCCGCTGACGTGCCTGCCGGGCAAAGCGAACTGCTCACATTCGGAGGTTGCGTATGGGGGGCATAAGAACCGCCGCGCAATATCAGGCGCAGCTGCGCGCGTTGCTGCCGAGCGGCCCGGCGTGGGACCCGGAACGTGTCCCGGAGCTCGAGGAAGTGCTACAGGGCGTCGCCGCCGAACTGGCACGCCTCGACGCCCGCGCCGCTGACTTGCTCAACGAGATGGACCCGGCCGGCGTCAGCGAATTGGTGCCGGACTGGGAGCGGGTGATGGAGCTGCCCGACCCGTGCCTGGGCGCCACTCCGCTGTTCGACGACCGCCGCCTCGCCGTACGCCGACGCTTGCTCGCGGTGGGCAGTCAGGCCATCGGTTACTACCTCGACATCGCCAAGAGCCAGGGCTACCCCAATGCGACCATCACCGAACACGAAGCCCCGCGCATGGGCCGCTCGCGTTTCGGCGCGGCGCACTGGGGCACCTGGGAAGCGCAGTTCATGTGGACCCTCAACACCGGCGGCCGCCTGCTGCTGGGTCGGCGCTATGGCGCGAGCTACTGGGGCGAGCGCTTTGGCGTGAACCCGGGCTCGGCGCTCGAATGCCTGATCCACCGCAGTGCACCGGCGCATACCAAGGTGCACATCAATTATGACTAGGGAGGAATGACAGGATGGACTATCCGAAAAGCATGCCCGGGGTCGGTCTGGTCAACAGCCGTTTTGTCGATGAAAACCCGATCACCGGAACCCCCGGATCGTTGATTCCTGCGGAGTGGGGTAACGCGCTGACCGAAGAAATTCTGACGGTTATCAAGGCTGCCGGGATCGAACCCACCGAGGGGCTCAACACGCAGTTACTCGAGGCGCTGCGTGGCAAGAAACTGTATGAAACGCCACCGCAGTTCGATGTCAGTCAGAAGGTTGCGACGACAGAATTTGTTCAGCGTGCGCTGGGCAGTCTGGCGGGGCAGACCAACTATGTAGGGGATGTCACGCTGACGGCTGCTGATGTTGGCAAGCTTTCAGTCTTCACTGGCCCATGTACGGTGACTCTGCCTGATTGGTCCAGTGTTTCTCCTGGTGGACTGGTCAGGATTCTGAGCAGCACCGGTAGTTTGACGGTAAAGGCTCGTAATGGTGAAAGTCTGAGCACCATCAATGGGGTATCCGCTACGTCTTTGTCATTTGCAGGGGGGTGTTTCGTAACCTTCAGACGACTGCTATTGGGTGGGGGGTGGGGGCTGGACTCCGGCGATGGCGCGCTCAAATATTCGCCGATGTTCACCGCTTCACTGGGTACAAGCGGGGGCTACCAACGTCTTCCCAGCGGCCTGATTTTGCAATGGGGCCTTGCCATCGGTGGTGCATTGAGTGAAACCATCACCTACCCGATTGCCTTTCCGAATTCGGTACTTTTTCTGTCCGGCAGCGATGTCTCACCGGGATTCGCGGATATACGTTTTTCTTTTTACAGACTCTCGCTGAGCCAGTTCCAGCGCTTCTCCAATATCGATCCTGGTGGCTGGAACTGGTTCGCCATGGGCTTTTGAAATCGGAGGTAAACACCATGAAATACATTGATTTCGATGCCCAGGGCGAACTTCTTGGGCGATACGACTCGGCTATCCACCTGCAGATTCCTGTCAGCGCGGTGGAAATCTCCGAAGAACTGTTCCTGCGCACGATTGAAGAGCGTGACGGCATCTGGCGATACACCGGAGGCAAGGTCACCAAACACTCTTCGCCCAACGCTTCGCAAGTGGTTGATGGCGAGCAAAGAGCTGCTGCCCTGGCGCGTCGTGATGAGCTGTTGGCCGAAGCCGATCAGCAAACCGTCGGCATGGCGGACGCCTACATCGCGGGCCTGCTTGACGCAGACGACATGCAGCGATTCAAGGCATTCGCCACCTACAAACTGGCGCTGAACAAGATCGACAAACAGCCGGGCTATCCGCAAAACGTGGCTTGGCCTGTGCTGCCCGCCTGAGGCCTGTTCCGGTCGAAAGCCTGAATACCAGTTTCAAAATCCATCACTCTGAATAACGGGAGGACCGTCCGTGGATTATCCAAACAGTGTGCCCAGCGCCGGTCTGGTGAATGGCAAGTTTATTGATGAAAACCCGCTGACCGGGACACCGGGATCGCTGATTCCAGCTGACTGGGGCAACGGGGTTACCCAGGAAATTCTCAACGTGATCAAGGCCGGAGATCTGGCTCCGGACGAGAAGAAATACGATCAGTTGTTGCAGGCGATTCAGAACGTTTCGGCCAAGGGCTGGAATCTGGATTCGGCGTTGCCGATCGGGTCGTTGCCAACCGCTACCGTTGCTACGGCAGACGGGCGACTGCCGATCACGCCGACCGCTTTTGCCACCAGTGGCGGGCGTGTATCGATTCTGCCCGGTGTGCTGGTCAGTCTCGGCCAGGAAGTGCTGACTGGTCAGTTGGCTCGTCCGCGCACATTTACGACACAAGCCTGGAGCAGTGCCGATCTGTTGCCTAACTCTAATTACTTTCTGCGTGCGCAAGTAGTTGCCGGTGTGCTGACCTTTTACACGCAGCGCGGCATTATCTATGACGCTACGCCCGAAGGCTTGAAGGGCACGATCAATGCTGCGGCGGGAGGCGGTTTTCAGTCGACACCGCTGGATATTTGTCTGGCATGGGTGGTGACAGCAGGCCCTGGCTCGGTGCCGATAGTCCGACCGATTTATAACCGTGGTCGCTTGTCGTGGACGCAAACAATCAGCGGTAATGGCGTGGTGTACCTGCCACTTGACCCGCATGCCCGTGCCGCACGGCTGGTGGTGGGCAATGCGACGCCGCATCCGACGCTCGTCACAGCTGTGAACTTTGCTACACCCGGATGGCTGGGTGCCAACTACTGTTTTCTCAATCCGAAGGCTGCCGCGTCGAGCAATTGGGATGGTTGGGCCAATGGGGGTGAGACGGTACGGGTTATTACCAACAACGAGGTGACTGACACAACCGTGTCGACACTGACCGCCAGCTTCGACCACAGCATGTTGCGTTCCCTGTGGCAGACCTATCAAGCCGAACACGCTTTTGGTGCCGATAACGGTTCAAGTGACGAATTGCTGTTCAGCATGGGCATCAAAAATCTCCTCCCAAGCGACTACGCCAACGGTGTTGCGATCAATTTTTCAGCGGCGGTGAATATCAATCTTTCCTGGGAGCTGATCCGATGATCATCATTCAAGAACTTCACCACTTCGAAGAAGGCTTGCGCCCGGCCCAGCCATCCAGTGCCCATGATTGGGATGGAGAAAAATGGCAGCTGAATGCGTCCCGAGTCGCCGAACTGGAACTGCAGGAAGCCGAGCAGCTGTGTTCCAAGGTCGACGCGGCGGCCGACAATGCACGCACCGTTTTGGCCGGCGACCCGCTCAAAGCCATGGAGTACGCCCAAGCGGCCGCCGACGCTCAGGCTTATCAAGACGCCGGTTATCCGAAAAAAGAGGTGCCGCTGTCGGTGGCTGCGTGGGTCGTCAAAGGTCGAACTGCCAAACAGGCGGCCGAGCAGATTTTGAGCAAGGCTGACCAACTCACCGATCATTTGCTGACCCTGCGCACCTTGCGCCTGAAGGCCAAAAACCAGATCCGCGCGCATGCGGCCAAAGGCAATCCCGATCTGGCGCGCAGTGCGAGCGATGATGCATTGGCGGCGATTCGCGAACTGGTCGGCAGCCGGAATCTCTAGTCGCGAAATCTTCGCTGTATTACCCGAGCCCACTTCACCGTGGGCTTTTTATTTTCAGAAAACAGACCGCCATTGGCTCGCATCTGCGATCGCCGCGACGCGGTTCATTTGTTATTTCAGAGGAACGAAAGACCTGTGGATTATCCAAAAAGCGTCCCCAGCGTCGGCCTGGTCGATGGTCGCTTTGTCGATGAAAACCCTGTGGCGGGCACGCCGGGTTCGTTGATTCCGGCGGTATGGGGCAATGGCGTCACCGAAGAGCTGTTGTCGGTCATCAAAGCGGCGGGAATAACCCCGGCTGAAGGGACCAACAATCAGTTGTTATCGGCGTTGCAAAAGCTCCTGAGCCTGGCCAGTCCGATGTCTTCGCGGGTCACTGAAGTCTCGACATCAAGAGTCCTGGCACCGGAGGAAGCGGGGCTGGTGCTGATCAGCGCCAGTGCAGCGGATACCACGATCAATCTGCCAGCGGTCAGCACGTTGTCCGGCATTCGCGACTTCATCGTTCGCCGTGTCGACAACAGCAGCAAGCGGTTGCTCGTGCAGGCTTCCGGTAATGACCGGATCAGGTTTCACACGCACTTGTCGGCCAACGGCTATCCGTTCCTGGCGTTGATCGGGGCGGGGGACTGGTGGCACCTGCGCAGCGACGGCACAGGCAACTGGTGGCCGGTCGGTCGGTTCGATGCAACGCCTTTGGGCCGGGTGGTGTTCGAGACCTCGACAGCGGCCAACCCCGGCGGCTACGGCGCATTGGATGGCAGAGAAATGTTGCGTTCCGAATGGCCCTGGCTTTGGGATCACGCCGTGCAGTCCGGCATGTTGCGCGCAGAAGCGGTTCGCGCCGGCGGCTGGAGCAGCGGTGACGGCATCAAGACATTCCGGGGCCCGGAGATTCGCGGCGAATTTATCCGGGTGCTTGATGAGCAACGCAACATCGATACGGCACGGATCGCCGGTTCCTGGCAGACCGGCACCAACATCACCGGTGACAACGCTAATGCTCCAGCGGTTCAGGGGATCGGTGATCTGGCGACGGTTGGCGTCGATCCGACAGCGTTCGCCGGCCTTTCCTACTGGTCGGCTGCGGCGTTTGCCGAAAATCTGGTCAGTGGCTACTGGGGCATGACACGCCCGCGAAACGTTGCCTATCCAGCCCGCATGAAACTCATCTGACGCCGTTTTCTCTGGCGTCTTCAACTGCAAAAGGACGTGAACAATGCCTTATTACTACGTAAATGAAATGACCCAGCAAATCACCGGGCCGTTCGAACCCACGGTCATTCCCGGCATAGGTGTGCAACTGCCGGGCAACGCAATCGAACTCCCGGAACTGCTGCCTGAACCGCAACCCGGTTACGCGTGGGTGTGGCGCAATGGACAAGCGGTGCAACTGCTCGATTTGCGTAATCGCCTGGTGTATCGCAAAGACAATGGCAATCCTTTTTACTGGACCGAATTTGGCCCGTTGCCTGACTACCTGACAATCAAGCCGCGGCCCAATTCCTATTACGTCTGGAAGGACGATGACTGGGTGCTGGATGTTGATGCCGAACGCGCAGGTCAGGCGGCCCAGGCGGATATCGAGCGCGACAATCGCCTGCGTGAAGTGGTGATTCGTGTCGCGCCGCTGCAATACGCTTACGAGTTGGGCGAGGCGAGCAGTGATCAACTGGGCGCGTTGCAAGCCTGGAAGCGATATGCACTGAACCTGGCACGGATCGAGCTGCAACCGGGTTACCCCGCCGTGATCGAATGGCCGACTGCGCCAGCCAAAAACGTTGTTGTGCCAGCGGCCTGACACGCAACTTTCCTGAAACCTCACAGACGGCCTTGTGCTGTCGGCACTCGGCTGTCTGTCAACACCGTAGAAGGTTAGGACGTGGATTATCCCAAAAGTATTCCCGGTGTCGGGTTGGTCAACGGCGGCTTTGTCGATGAAAACCCGCTGGCCGGTTCCCCGGGATCGTTGATTCCGGCCGCGTGGGGCAACAGCGTCACGCAAGAGATTCTCAACGCGATCAAGGCTGCCGGGCTGACGCCTGATGAAGCCAGAACCGACCAGTTGGCAACGGCCATCGGCGCGTTGGTCGACTTCAGCAAACTGAAAAACACCCCGACCACATTGGCCGGTTACGGCATCACCGATGCGGTCGGGCGGTTGTTGGCGGTGCGGCAGATCGAGACGGTCGGGATCACGGTTTACAAGCCCAACCCGAGGGCCAAACGGATTCGCGTGCGGTTGGTGGGGGCGGGTGGTTCGGGTGGTGGTTGCGCGCCTGTTGCCGCCAGTAATTTGCGTATTGGCGGTGGAGGTGGTTCGGGTGCCTATGCGGAAAGCCTGTATGACGTGACTCCACAAA
>NZ_QAIK01000055.1:0-5544 GCF_003061005.1 Pseudomonas sp. HMWF021
GGAAGGTCAGCGGCACCAGCGGCCCGCCGAACCAGGGGCGAGGCGGGCGATGGGCGAAACGTGGATCCGGCGGCGGCCGCTGGCCGTCGACGCCCTCGGCAAATTCCGGCGGGGGCGGCGGTGGGGGCGGGCCGTAGTGATGAAACCAGGCAAAGGCCAGCAGGTGCGCCAGGACGATCGCCACGAACAGCATGCCAAACAGGCGGCCGAACAGCGTGTCGAAGCGCCCTCGCATCAGCCGATGTCTCGCGCGTCGAACAGGTAACCTTCACCGCGCACGGTTTTGATCAACTGCGGGGCTTTCGGGTCGTCGCCGAGTTTTTGCCGCAGGCGCGACACCAGCAAATCGATGCTGCGGTCGAACGCCTCGATCGAACGGCCACGGGCGGCATCCAGCAGTTGTTCGCGGCTGAGTACGCGGCGCGGGCGTTCGATGAAGACCCAGAGCAGGCGGAATTCGGCGTTGGACAGCGGCACCACCAGGCCATCGTCGGCAATCAATTGGCGCAGCACACTGTTCAGGCGCCAGTTGTCGAAGCGGATGTTGGCGCGCTGTTCGGTGCGGTCATCGCGCACCCGGCGCAGGATGGTCTGGATCCGCGCCACCAGTTCCCGGGGTTCGAACGGTTTGGCCATGTAGTCGTCGGCGCCCAGCTCAAGACCGATAATACGGTCGGTGGGTTCGCAGCGGGCGGTGAGCATCAGGATCGGGATGTCCGATTCGGCGCGCAACCAGCGGCACAGCGACAGGCCGTCTTCGCCGGGCAGCATCAGGTCGAGCACCACCACGTCGAAATGCTCGGCTTGCATCGCCTGACGCATGGCTGCGCCGTCGGTGACGCCGCTGGCGTGGATGTTGAAGCGCGCGAGGTAGTCGATCATCAGCTCGCGAATCGGCACATCGTCATCGACGATCAGCGCACGGATGCTCCAGCGCTTGTCGTCTTTCTGCTCATCAGTCACGGTGGTCTGGGTGTTGTGCATGGGGCTGTTCATCTGCCAGTAGGCCGCCAACCACAAAGATGGGCTGCGAGGTGGTGGTTTCAGCATAGGCGTCCTGCCGTGAGGCGGGAAGTGCTGATGTAAGGACGTGTTGCGGCTGGCGAGGCTAGCGCGGGCGCTTGTTGGCGGCGTGTCGGTTGTGTATCGGCTTCGACACAATTGCACCGAGCGCTATGCTGATCACGGTTGTGGCGACGATTTTACCGATCATCGGGTGCCGCGCTGGCGCTGCTTCCGCTACAATGCGCGCCGATTTCGACTTGCCTGAGAGCCCATCCATGTCCGCCTGCCAGACTCCTATCATCGTCGCCCTGGATTTCCCCACCCGTGACGCCGCACTGAAGCTGGCCGACCAGTTGGACCCGAAACTGTGCCGGGTCAAAGTGGGCAAGGAACTGTTCACCAGTTGCGCCGCGGAAATCGTCGGCACCCTGCGTGACAAGGGCTTCGAGGTGTTCCTCGATCTGAAATTCCATGACATTCCCAACACCACCGCGATGGCCGTGAAGGCCGCTGCGGAGATGGGTGTGTGGATGGTCAACGTGCATTGCTCCGGTGGCCTGCGCATGATGGCGGCCTGCCGTGAAGAGCTTTCCAAGCGCAGCGGCCCGCAGCCGTTGCTGATCGGCGTGACCGTGCTGACCAGCATGGAGCGCGAGGATCTGGCTGGAATCGGTCTGGACATCGAGCCGCAGGAGCAGGTGTTGCGTCTGGCCGCGTTGGCCGAAAAGGCCGGGATGGACGGTCTGGTGTGTTCGGCGCTGGAAGCCACTGCGCTGAAGTCGGCGCACCCGTCGCTGCAACTGGTGACCCCGGGGATTCGCCCGGCGGGCAGCGCGCAGGACGATCAGCGTCGCATCCTGACCCCGCGTCAGGCGCTGGATGCCGGTTCCGATTACCTGGTGATCGGCCGTCCGATCAGCCAGGCGGCGGATCCGGCCAAGGCGCTGGCGTCGGTCGTGGCCGAACTGGCCTAAAAAGATCGCAGCCTTCGGCAGCTCCTACAGGGTTATGTGAACACCTGTAGGAGCTGGCGCAGCCTGCGATCTTTTGATCTTGCTTCAGACTTTCAGCACCAACTTGCCGAAATTCTCCCCGCTGAACAATTTCATCAGCGTCTCCGGAAAGGTCTCCAGACCTTCGACGATGTCTTCCTTGCTCTTGAGCTGCCCCTTGGCCATCCAGCCGGCCATTTCCTGCGCGGCACTGGCGTACTGCGCGGCGTAGTCCATCACCACAAAGCCTTCCATGCGCGCACGGTTGACCAGCAGTGACAGGTAATTGGCCGGGCCTTTGACCGCTTCCTTGTTGTTGTACTGGCTGATCGCGCCGCAGATCACTACCCGGGCTTTCGGCGCGAGGCGACTGAGCACGGCGTCGAGGATGTCGCCACCAACGT
Source organism: Pseudomonas sp. HMWF021 (assembly GCF_003061005.1). GTDB lineage: Bacteria > Pseudomonadota > Gammaproteobacteria > Pseudomonadales > Pseudomonadaceae > Aquipseudomonas. Next base: position 2,402 of record NZ_QAIK01000055.1, read on the forward strand.
TGTCGAAATACACGTCCACGCCTTTGGGGCACTCGCGCTTGAGTCCGGCCAGTACGTCCTCGTTTTTGTAGTCGATGGCGCCGTCGAAGCCCAATTCATCGATCAGGTATTTGCACTTGTCGGCACCGCCGGCGATCCCGACCACCCGGCAACCTTTGATCTTGGCGATCTGCCCGGCAATGCTGCCGACCGCGCCGGCTGCCCCGGACAGCACCACGGTGTCGCCGGCCTTCGGTGCACCGACGTCGAGCAGCGCGAAGTAGGCGGTCATGCCGGTCATGCCCAATGCAGACAAATACACAGGCAGCGGTGCCAGTTTCGGATCGACCTTGTAGAAACCTCTGGGCTCACCGAGGAAATAATCCTGCACACCCAACGCGCCATTGACGTAGTCACCGACCGCAAAACCCGGATTGTTCGAGGCAATGACCTGGCCGACGCCCAGTGCGCGCATGACTTCACCGATTGCCACCGGCGGGATGTAGGACTTGCCCTCGTTCATCCAGCCGCGCATGGCCGGGTCGAGGGACAGGTATTGGTTTTTCACCAGGATCTGGCCTGCGCCCGGTTCGCCGACCGGGACTTCCTGATAAGTGAACGTCTCACGGGTCGCAGCCCCCACCGGGCGTTTGGCGAGCAGGAACTGGCGATTGGTCTGACTGGTCATGGCAGGCACTCGAACTGAATGAAGCTTTGTTGATAGACCCTCGGCGACAATGCCGCAAGGTTGGCTGATAAGGCGAATGCGGGGTGATCCAGTGCAGTGATAGTGATCTATGGGGTTTCATCACTGCCGTTCATGGGCGCATAAACAGCCGTCTGATAGTGCTGATGCCCGGCAGGCCCTTGTGGCTATGCTGCGACTCTATAAAACCCTCCTGCATCTCTCCCTTCGAGGACATAACAATGAGCATGACGTTTTCCGGCCAGGTGGTCGTAGTCACCGGAGCGGCCAACGGTATCGGCCGGGCGACCGCGCAGGCATTCGCCGCCGAAGGCTTGAAAGTGGTGGTGGCCGATCTGGACGCGGCAGGCGGGGAAGGGACGGTGGCGCTGATTCGTACAGCCGGTGGCGAAGCGACCTTCGTGCGCTGCAACGTTACCGTCGAAAGCGAAGTGAAGAATCTGATGGACGAGGTGATCAATACTTACGGTCGTCTCGACTATGCCTTCAACAATGCCGGGATCGAAATCGAGCAGGGCAAACTGGCCGACGGTTCGATGGACGAGTTCGATGCAATCATGGGCGTCAACGTCAAAGGCGTCTGGCTGTGCATGAAGTACCAGTTGCCGCTGTTGCTGGGTCAGGGTGGCGGGGCGATCGTCAATACCGCCTCGGTGGCAGGGCTTGGCGCGGCGCCGAAGATGAGCATCTACGCGGCGTCGAAGCACGCGGTGATCGGCCTGACCAAGTCAGCGGCGATCGAATATGCAAAGAAGAAAATTCGCGTCAATGCCGTGTGCCCGGCGGTGATCGACACCGACATGTTCCGTCGTGCCTACGAGGCCGATCCGAAAAAGGGCGAGTTCGCCAACGCGATGCACCCTGTCGGGCGGATCGGCAAGGTCGAAGAAATTGCCAGCGCCGTGCTGTATCTGTGCAGCGATGGCGCAGCATTCACCACCGGTCATTCCCTGGCAGTGGATGGTGGCGTTACCGCCTTCTGACGCCGCACGGCAAGCAACGAGAAAACCCGCCAGTGTGCGGGTTTTTTTCATTCCGGGCCTTCAGTCCGTGAATTCGCTAAACAATGTGTATCAAACGATTAAAACTATCGCTTTTGACGGTGTTGTCGCACAGCCTGCACGACGCAGCTGTGATTTACTGCCGCCAGCAAAACGGACGGGAGTTTGCGTGCTCATGGAATTGAGGATTGACCGACAGGCAATGGTGCCGGTCGTACAGCAGATTGTTGATGGCATGACTGAATGGATCGCGCGAAGTGGTGTGGCACCGGCCACGCGGTTGCCCTCCGTCAGGCAAATTGCGCGGTCCAACCTGTTGAGCCAGTCATGTGTGGTTGAGGCCTGTGAACGACTTGTGACGCAGGGCATTCTGACCCCGCGTCACGGCTCCGGCTTCATGGTGGCCGGGGCACCAGTTGCCAGGGCCGACACTGAAGAGCGCGCCAGCCTCACGAGTGCTGCCGCCGGGCAAGGCGCTGTGACAGGCGGGCGGATGCGCAGTTTGCTGCTCGGTGAGGGCGGATTGCCGGAAAACTGGCGTGAGTCCGATGACCTGAACTACGCGATTCGCCAGGTGGCGCGCACCGATATGGCCAGCCTGTTCAACTACAGCTCTGCGCTGGGCCTGCCGGCGTTGCGCGAACAGATCGTCAAACGTCTGAAATTGCTCAATGTCGACAGCCTTGATGCGCAAGTCGTGACGACCGCAGGGGCCAGTCATGCGCTGGATCTGATTGTCCGCACCCTGCTTCGGGCCGGGGATTACGTGGTGGTGGAAACCCCCGGTTATGCGCCTCTGTTCAACCTGTTGCGTTTGCAGGGGGTACACATGCTCGAGGTCCGCCGTACACCGAGCGGCCCGGACGTCGCAGGGCTGGAGGCGTTATTGCGCGACTTCCGGCCGGTGGCGATGTTCATTAACAGCCATCATCACAACCCGACCGGCTCGTGCCTGACGCTGAACGTGGCGCAACAGATTCTGCAGTTGTGCGCTGCCCATGACGTCCGATTGATCGAGGACGATGTCTATGCCGATATGCACAGCGGCACCGGCACTCGCCTGGCGGCCCTCGATGAGCGCGTGATTTACGTGGGCAGTTTCTCGAAAACCCTGAGCAGTTCGCTGCGTGTCGGTTTCATCCACGCCGATCAGCAACTGGTCGCCCGGTTCGCCAAGGTCAAGATGATCAGCAGTATGGGGGCCTCGGGTTTCAATGAGGCGGTGCTGGCCAGCCTGATCGCCAGCGGCGCTTATCGAAAACTGGTGCAGCGCCAGCGTCAGCGGCTCAGTACCGACCGTGCCGCGGCATTGCAGATTCTCGAGGACGCCGATTGGGAGGTGTTCGGCAAACCGTGCGGCGGGCTGTTCATCTGGGCGCGCTCGCCGTTGGGCGACCCGGCACGCCTGCGTCGTCAGGCCCAGCGTTGCGGGGTGCAGCTTTCGGTTTCCAGTGCCT
>NZ_QAIK01000055.1:5554-16900 GCF_003061005.1 Pseudomonas sp. HMWF021
GGCGAGGACAGCCAATGGCAGCGGATCAATGTGGTTTATGCCTGTGACCCGCGCGCACGGCAGTTTTTTCGCAGCACTCGCGAGGATCGACCTCAAGCGTTCTGAAAACGACGTGGGCGTAGCTTTTTGCCATTATTCCGACGCCAGAGACTTGTGTTGACTGATGCCCGTTGCGAATCTTCGTCAACAGACTTTGGCTGGGGACTACGAGCAATGATTTCGGCCGCGCAAAGACGTTTTGCCAACCTCGGTATGGCGAAGAAACTGGGTATCGGCTTTGTGCTGGTGTTGCTGTTGACTGCGCTTGTGGCGGCGATTGGCGTCTGGTCTCTGCAAACCGTCAGCCAGCGCTTTGACGGGCTGAAGCAGATGTCGTCGCTCAACAGCGGTTTGCTCAAGGTGCGTTTGCTCGAGCAGGATTACGCTTTGCACGGCAACCCGAAAGGCGCCGAGGCGCTGCGCGAAGGGGTCGATGGTTTGAATGCGCTGGCTGACCAGCTCAAGGCGCAGTCGCCGGCCAACGTCCCGGTGATGAATGATGTACAGCAGTCGCTGGCTGCCTACCGCAAGGCGTTCGATGAGTTCGTCTCCCTGACCCAGGCCAAGGATCTGGCGCTGGAAATGGCCAGTTGGTCGGTGTCCAGCGTGGCCAATAACCTGGATGTGCTGCAAGCCGGGCTGGCCGATGATGGCGCTTATACCCTGAAGGACACCGAAGGCAAGGACGGCGCGCAGTTCATCGAGCAGGCCGGTCAGGTCAGTCAGGTGTCGCGGTTGATGTTGCAGGCGATGAACGAGGCGCGGATTCGCCTCGACCAGAGTCGCAAGGGCGATGCCGACAGTGCAGGCAAGGGCAATATCGAGCAGGCTGCCCAGGCCCAGGCTCAGGCCGAGCAGTTGAAAACCACGGTCAAGGATGAGGGCTACCTGACCGTCCTCAATGAAGTCTCCGGGCACATCGCCGGTTTCAACGACAAACTGGCCGAGTACACCGGGCTGCTGGCCCAGGAAAAAACCGTCTATGAACAGTTGCACCAGCGTGCGGCGCAAGTCATGGAACGCGTCGATCAGGCGTATGTCGCCGAGGACGGCGCGATGCAGGCGGAACTGAAGAAAAACTCGGTATTGATCATTGGCTCTTCGGCGCTGGCGTTGCTGGTCGGCCTGATTGCCGCGTGGGTCATTACCCGGTTGATCGTCGCGCCGCTGCGCAGTGTGATGCGGGTTGCGCAGCAGATCGCCGCCGGAGATCTGAGTGCGCGGGTCGAAGTCACCCGCCGTGATGAAATCGGCCAGTTGATGCTGGCGATGCAGCAGATGGGCACCGGGCTGAGTACGATCGTCAGCGGTTTGCAGGCGGGAATTGAACAGCTGGCGAGTTCTGCGCAATCGCTGTCGACAGTGACTGAGCAGACCAATCTGGAGGTCAGCAGCCAGAAGGAAGAAACCGAGCAGGTGGCCACGGCCATGAACCAGATGACTGCCACTGTGCATGACGTGGCACGCAATGCCGAGGAGGCCGCGTTGGCCGCGCAGACCGCAGATGGCAAGGTCGAGAGCGGTCAGCAGGTGGTACGCCAGAGCATGGCTCGCATCGAGCAACTGGCGGATTCGGCGACCTCGGCCAGTTCCAGTATCGAAAGCCTCAGTGCCGAAATTCAGAATATCGGTACGGTACTTGAGGTGATCAAGAGCGTGGCCGAGCAGACCAATCTGTTGGCGCTCAACGCGGCGATCGAGGCGGCACGGGCCGGGGAGCAGGGCAGGGGCTTTGCGGTGGTGGCTGATGAGGTTCGCGCGTTGGCCCGGCGTACGCAGCAATCGACCGAGGAAATCGAGCGACTGGTCAGTGCCTTGAGGGCGGCGGCGCAGGCGTCGGTGCAGCAGATTCAGAGCAGTGGCGAGTTGGTGAAACTGGCTGTCAGCGATGCGTTGCAGACCGAGAGTGCACTGGGGAGTATTGCGGCGGCGGTGTCGTTGATTCAGCAGATGAATCAGCAGATTGCGGCGGCGGCCGAGGAGCAGAGCTCGGTGGCGGAGGAGATCAATCGCAGTGTGACCAGTATTCGCGCGAGTGCGGATCAGTCTTCTCTGGCGATGCGCGGGAATGCGGTTTCGAGTGTTGAGCTGGCGCGGTTGGGGGGGGAGCTCAAGGGGATGGTTGGGCACTTTCGGCTTTGACTTGGCGGCCTCTGGGCCGACCAGGTTCTTGGGTTTTGGGTGAATATCCGTTGCTGCGGTAACGGCTTCTTATGGTTCCGCTCTTACAGCGGCTCACTTTTCCAGACGCCGAAAAGTAAGCAAAAGGCTTGGCCCCGGCGTTCGGCCCTCGCTTAGGCTCGGGTTCCTTCGCTCCGGGATTCATCCGGGGGCATCGCCTCCGGTTTGCTTCGCTGCACCTCCTCTCGATGTGTTTGGCTGCGCCAAACGGTCGCTGCGCTCCCACCCCCGGATAAACCCCTCCACTCAGCCTGCCGAAGGGGCCGGCACGGCAAGATCAAGAGCTGCAGCCGAGCTTGCGCTCATCCTGTGTAGGAGCTGCCGAAGGCTCGGGCCGCGTTCGGACGATCTTTTGATCTTGATCTTGTGGGAGCTGGCCTGCGAGCGAAGGCGGCCTACGAGCCGACCACTCTCCAACAGACCACCCCCAATCTCCTGTAGGAGCTGCCGAAGGCTGCGATCTTTTGATCCTGATCTTGAAGGGGCTGGCCTGCTCGCGATGGCGGCCTTCGAGCCGACCAAACTCCAGTTGACTGCACCCAATCCCCTGTGGGAGCTGGCTTGCCAGCGAAAGCGGCCTACGAGCCGACCACTCTCCAACAGACCACCCCCAATCTCCTGTAGGAGCTGCCGAAGGCTGCGATCTTTTGATCCTGATCTTGAAGGGGCTGGCCTGCTCGCGATGGCGGCCTTCGAGCCGACCAAACTCCAGTTGACTGCACCCAATCCCTTTGTGGGAGCTGGCCTGCCAGCAATAGCGGCCTACGAGCCGACCAATCTCCAACAGACCACCCCAATCTCCTGTAGGAGCTGCCGAAGGCTGCGATCTTTTGATCCTGATCTTGAAGGGGCTGGCCTGCTGGCGATGGCGGCCTACGAGCCGACCAAACTCCAGTTGACTGCACCCAATCCCCTGTGGGAGCTGGCTTGCCAGCGATAGCGGCCTGACAGCCAACCATTCTCTAACTGAATATTCTCAATGGCAGCCAGCCCGCCCCCTATAAAAAAGCCACCTCTCGGTGGCTTTTCTTCAACTCTCGACCATCAGTCGTAGATCACTTTTTTCTTCCAGTCCGCATCGGCTTCAACTTCCTTGAGGCCTTCGGTCAACTGGTTCACTTCGCCTTCAACCGGAGCAATCTTGTCCATGACCTGGGCGTTGGCGCGGGCCAGCAGTTTTTCCAGATATTGCAGTTGTTCCGAGTACATCTGCGGATCCTGCTGCTTGCGCAGGTATTGCACGCCGCGTTCGAAGGCGAGGCGGGCCTGGCCTGGCTGGTTTTGTTGCAGCGATTGTTGGCCGAGGTTGTTGAAGAACTCGATGTGCAGCAGCACCAGAATGTGGCGCACTTCCTTGATCCAGTGCTTGGCTTCGTTCGGTGCCAGGAAGCCGTCGTGGGCGGCGCGGGTGATCTGGCCGTGCAGGGCTTCGAGCAGGAAACGGACGTCCTTGGCTTTGGCTTCGGTCAGGATCGGTGCCGGCGGGTTGTTGACCGGGATCGATTCGCCCTGGGCGACCAGTGCGCTCAGTTCACTGATCCGGGCTTTCATCGTGGCGCTGGTTTTTTCCAGGTTCAGCAGGCGCTGACAGACGTTCAGTTCCAGACGAGTCAGCAACAGCTTGAGTGCCGGGGTCATGAACTGGCCGGGGAAGGTTTCGGTCAGTTCGCCGCAGCGACGCAGGCGGTCGTTGAGTTCGACTTTGGTGCGGGCCTTCTCCAGTTTGTTGTTTTCCACCACATGGTTCATGTAGCCAATGGCGATCAGAATTGCGATCCCGGCTACGACTAGCAGGGTGATCATGAGTGGTGTCACCGGTAAGACCTCTTTATAGGGTTCGCATGCGAGTGTAGTGGCTGGGCATTCAGGCGCCCAGCGTCGCTCGACGAGTTGGTACAGCAGCTTTTGTCTGTATCGGCTGCACACTGCTTATATGAATACTGGCGCAGGATGCGCAGATTGCCATCATTGTGTTGCGGACTATAACGTCTTGGCGAGTGGCGGAATATAGGCGTCAATCATCGGGCGACGGAAAAGCCCCGATGCTCCCGTAAAGCAGGTCGAAGTCATTGATTTAAATAAATTTATATTCGGGGGTTGACGACCTCTCAAACCATCCATAGAATGCGCGCCACTTGCAGCGTAAAGCACACAGCGAAACGCGGCAGGGAGTGAATGTTGTAGTGTGTCCCCTTCGTCTAGTGGCCTAGGACACCGCCCTTTCACGGCGGTAACAGGGGTTCGAGTCCCCTAGGGGACGCCAATGCGGGAATAGCTCAGTTGGTAGAGCACGACCTTGCCAAGGTCGGGGTCGCGAGTTCGAGTCTCGTTTCCCGCTCCAATTTTAAACGGCACTGCTTTCGGGCAGGGCTGAGTGAAACCAGAACCAAGTCTTCGGATGCGGATCTGGACACCGAAACACACACCATGTGTTCCGGGTAGCGTGTCCCCTTCGTCTAGTGGCCTAGGACACCGCCCTTTCACGGCGGTAACAGGGGTTCGAGTCCCCTAGGGGACGCCATTTGCGGGAATAGCTCAGTTGGTAGAGCACGACCTTGCCAAGGTCGGGGTCGCGAGTTCGAGTCTCGTTTCCCGCTCCAAATTCAAAAGCGCCGCTCAGTGATGAGCGGCGTTTTGTTTCCAGACAGTGCTGCTTTCGGGCAGGGCTGAGTGAAACCAGAACCAAGTCTTCGGATACGGATCTGGACACCGAAACACACACCATGTGTTCCGGGTAGCGTGTCCCCTTCGTCTAGTGGCCTAGGACACCGCCCTTTCACGGCGGTAACAGGGGTTCGAGTCCCCTAGGGGACGCCATTGCGGGAATAGCTCAGTTGGTAGAGCACGACCTTGCCAAGGTCGGGGTCGCGAGTTCGAGTCTCGTTTCCCGCTCCAATTTCACAAAAACGCCGATCAGTGATGATCGGCGTTTTTGTTTGTGCTTGATTTGTCGGGCAACAAAAAAGGACCTTCGGGTCCTTTTTTGTTTTTACGTCAGGCCCGCTGGTTCAGCGGGCCCATACCTCTTCAGAGCTTCGGCAACTGCCCGACACGCCCCATCATTTCCGTGACGATCTGTAGATCCAGCAGGAATTGCCCCACCGTTTTGAACTCGCCGTCAGTGTGGCCAGTGTAGGTGACCTCGGGTCTGGCCAGGCCGAATTGCACGCCATTGGGCAGTTCGTGCACCGAAGTCGCGCCGGCGGAAGTGCCGAATTCGTGCTTCATGCCCAGGTTTTCAGAGGCTACCGCCAACAACGCTTTCACCCATTCGCCTTCCGGGTTGCGGTACATCGGTTCGGCGACCGAGTAGGTGAAGTCCACGGCAACGTGGGTTTTCTTGCTCCAGGCCGCGAGCTTGTCGGCAATTTCCTTCTTCAGCACTTCTGGCGATTTGCCCTTCGGCACGCGCAGGTTGACTGCCAGTTTGAAGGCCTTGTCGTCCACACCGACGTAGGTCAGGGAGGTGGTCAGCGGACCCATGAAGGAATCGGAGAAGCCCACACCGAGTTTTTTGCCCAGATAATCCAGGCCCCAGTTGTTGGACGCATAGCGTGCAGCGTCGGTGATCTGGTTGTGCTTGAGCGCAACTTTGCCATCGAGGCTATTGATGAAGTCGAGCATCCGCGCAACCGGGTTAACGCCGGACTCGGGTTCGGAGGAGTGCGCGGACACACCGGTGATGGTCAGCTTGACGTCTTTGCCGTCAACCTTGGCAGCGACCTTGAAGTTGCCACCGTGTTTTTTCGCGTATTCGTTGCCGGCTTTCTGCAGGCTGGCGGCCAGCGGTTCAGGCTTGTCGGTGACGAGCGTAGCCACTGAAACCGATGGAATCTGGTTGGTCGCCAGGCCACCGGTCATCGAGATGATTTCCGCGCCGCTGCCTTCGGCCTTGCGCAGCGGGAAGTTGGCCATGACCGTGCCGTAGCCTTTTTCGGCAATGACCACCGGGTAACCACCATCCAGCGCCAGGTTATAGTTCGGCGTCGGGTTGTGTTCGAAATAATACGGGATGGAGTCGCCGGTGGTTTCTTCGGTGGTATCCACCAGCAGTTTGAAATTGCGTGCCAGCGGCAGTTTTTCTTCCTTGATCACTTTCATCGCGTACAGCGCAACGACGATGCCGTTCTTGTCGTCCTCGGTACCGCGGCCATACATGCGGTCGCCGATCAGAGTGACCTTGAACGGATCGAGTTTGGTCCCGTCCTTCAACACCCAGTTCTCGGGGGTGACCGGCACCACGTCGGCATGGGCGTGAATGCCCACGACTTCGTCGCCGCTGCCATCGAGGGAGATTTCATAGACGCGGTTGTCGACGTTGCGGAATTTCAGGTCGAACGATTCGGCGAGGCTCTTGATCTTCTCGGCGATCTTGATGAACTCGGGATTATCGTACTGGGCTACGCCTTCTTTCTGGAAAGTCGGGATTTCCACCAGTTCGCGCAGGGTCTCAAGTGCGGCTGTGCCGTACTTCACGCGAGTGTAGATGCCCAGCAGGCGATTGATTTCGTTCTGCTGTTCGGTAGTCAGGGTCTTGTTGGCGAGGAAACCGTCGATCGCCGGGGCGAGATTGGCGGTTTTACTCTTCTCATCCTTGGCTACGGCACCGAGAAACTGACGAAAGTCGCTGACCGTTGTATCGCTGAAGTTCTTCAGGATCTCAGCACTTTGCTCAGGTGTGATGTTGGCCTGAGCAGGCAAGGTGAACGACGAGAGGCTGGCCAAAACCAGGCTGGCAGCGGCCAGACGCTTGAGGGAAAAATCCATTGTGATGGCATTCCTTTGCAGGCAGTTGAGTGGGAAGTGTTTGAAAGATGAAGCAAATCTTTCCCAAACTAACACCGCGAAGGTGTGAAAGGGGAGTCCTGAAGTGGGATCCGTCGCACAGTTACGCAAAAGCGGCGCACAAACGAAAAAGGCCCGAAGGGTGTTCAACCGATCGGGCCTTTGCTTTGAGCGTGGCTTTTACATCGACAAGACCAGACGCCCGGCGAACAGAATCAGGATTACGCCCATGCTGCGTTCGAACCAGTGGCCCATGCGCATGAACAGCAAGCGCACTTTATTGCTGGAGAAAAACAGGGCGACGATGACGAACCACAACGCGTTGACGAAACACATCCATACCCCGTAAAGCGCCTGGATTTGCAGCGGCGTGGTGGCGCTGATGATCGTGGTGAAGATCGCCAGGAAAAACAGCGTGGCCTTCGGGTTGGTGGCGTTGGTCAGAAACCCGGTGCTGAATGCCTTGAACAGCGACTGCTCGACCAATGGCTCATCCGGGTTCTTATCGCCCTCAAGCGTGGTTTTCGGTTTGCTGCGAATCAGGCTGATACCGAGGTAAAAGATGTACGCGCCACCGATCACCTTGGCCACGGTCAGCAACCACGGCGTAGTGTGCATGAGCGCGCCGACCCCGAGCACGGTGTAGATAACGTGCACCGAAATACCGGCGCCGATGCCCAGTGCCGTGCAGATCCCTACCAGTCGGCCAAAGCGTACGCTCTGGCGAATGGTCACGGCGAAGTCAGGGCCGGGAGCGACCACGGCCAGAAAGTGAATGGTGGCCAGCGCCAGAAACTCGCCCAGGTAGTTCGTTAACATCTCAGCTCCAGAAGGTCAGGGGTGAAGCATTGCCGCGATAGCCGACAAAGAACGAAAGGCTCAGTCGCGGATCCGCCACGCCCGGGGTCACCGAGTGCATGCAGCGCGAATTGAACATGATGAAATCGCCCGGTTCCGGCCGTACTTCCAGGGCCGGTGGACCCAGCAGCGCCGGGTCGATGCCGTAACTGTCGCCACGCATCTCGTCAAACTGATCGGCAGTGATGTCGTCGTCCCACATCTGCAATGCACCGCCCTCGGTCGGCATGTTCAGGTACACGTTGCAGGCGAACTGCGCTTCCAGGCTGCGGGCCTGAAAACTGTCCGGGGCGTCCTTGGCGAAAATGTCGTGATGGGCCAGGAAGCACACGCCGGGTTTGACCACCCGCGACAGGCCGACGTACATCTTGCGGCCATAGAGGTTTTCCAGATGGGCGCCGGCTGGCCAGGACTCATCGAGCATGCAGCGCAGAGTGTCGACCGGCGAAGAGTAGGGCGCACAGCGCTCGCGCAGTTCGGCGATGTTGCGGGTGGCGCGTTCGAAGTAGTCCTCGATCAGCAGCGGCTGGTTTTCCGCCTCGTAGAACGCCATGCCGATACGGCCGATGCTCGGCGCGTTGATGTAGCCCTCGAATCCCGGAGCAAGAATCTTGTCGCCAATCTGGATCGCCAGCGGTTCAGGCAGAAAGCCTTTGACGCGAATGGCGAGGACTTCTTCGTTGGCCAGTTTTTTTATGCACGTCTCATCGAGACGCTCGACGTCTAGCATCATTGTTTTTAGGTCCATCTAGCGATAGTCAACGGAACCTGCGAGTGCGGTTCCCCCGGCGTCGAACGCTGCGCGGGGCAGCGTCCGCAATGCTTAATCCACGCTGTAGTGAACGGACAGCGTGCCTTTCTTCTGCGAAAGGGAGGCGATCGTGACTGTGCCCAAATCCTTCAGGCTGCGTACGTGGGTGCCGCCGCAGCCATAGGCCGGCAGCTCGCCAAAACCGATTTCCCGTGCGCCTTCACGCAGAGAGGTCAGGCGTGGCAGATCGTGTTCGATCCACTGATTGATACCGTATTGAACGGTTGTCGCGTCGACATCCTGGGCGGTATCGCCCGGCTTGAATTGCACCCGGCCCTCGTCCGGCCAGTGGTGCGCCTTGATCGGCGTCCAGCCCAGGGCCTGTACGAAGTGCCCGATGAGGTGCCCGGCCGAATGCATGCGGGTGTTGTAGCGGCGACGTTGTTCATCGACGTGGATGCAGGTCATGCCTGGTTTTACCGGACGATCGACGTAATGAACGATCCGATCCGGTTCCTGCACCACGCGCAGCACCTGGCTTTCGCCAATTGTGCCGGTGTCGCACGGCTGACCGCCGCCCTGCGGATGAAACAGGGTGGCGCGCAGCACCACAGCAAATTCGTTCTCGTGGGGCGTGCAGTCGAGGACTTCCACATTAGCCTTGAGGTCATCACTATGGAAAAAGAGGCGAAGCGTCATATTCCATGCCCTTATTAAAGTTTCTTTTTTTATTATATGAATCGTGCAATAACGTGATAATCCGTTCAAACATCAAAGGACTTGTGCGCTGTGAGCATCAATCTCCCACTGCCACTGCTCGGTGAAATGGCGATCTTCGTCAAGGTCGTCGAGACCGGCAGTTTCTCCGAGGCAGCTCGCCAATTGGGTTCCTCGCCGTCGGCTATCAGTCGCAGCATTTCCCGCCTGGAAAAAGCCCTGGCTACGCGTTTGCTGCAGCGCACCACGCGCAAACTGCGCCTGAGTGACGGGGGCGAGGAAGTGTTCAAGCGCTGTCAGGAGATGGTCAGCGCCGCCAAGTCGGTGATGGAGATCAGCGGCCAGTTCACCCACGAAGCGGAAGGGCGGGTGCGGGTCAGCGTGCCAAAAGCCGTCGGGCGCTTCGTGATTCACCCGCACATGCCCGAGTTTCTGCGGCGCTATCCGAAGGTGGATGTCGAGTTGCTGTTGGAAGACCGCCAGGTTGATCTGATCGACGATCATGTCGATCTGGCGATTCGTATCACCGACCGCCCGCCAGCCGGACTGGTCGGACGACAGTTGCTGACCATCGACCATCTGCTCTGCGCCACCCCGCAATACCTGGCCGAACACGGCACCCCGACGCATCCTCACGACCTGCTCGAACACAGCTGCATCTACCTGGGGGAAACCCCGAGCGATGCACGCTGGAAATTCAAGAAGGGCAGTAAAGCGGTGACTGTCGGAGTGCGTGGCCGCTATGCCGCCAACCATACCGGTGTGCGACTGGGGGCGGTGTTGCAGCACATTGGTATCGGCAGTCTGCCGTACTTCACCGCGCGTTATGCGTTGGAGCAGAAGTTGATTGTGCAGGTGTTGCCGGAATGGACATTCCTGGCTTCTTACCACGGTGGATTGTGGTTGCTGCACTCACCGACGCGCTACCTGCCGCCGAAGTTGCGGGTATTCATCGATTATCTGGTGGAGTGTCTGGAGAAAGAGCCGACGTTGAGCAAGCCGGGGAAGGCGGGGGCGCCGAACAATCTGGCGCTGGCGTATGAATTGCCGGAGAGTGAGGGGTTGCTTTAAAGCAAAAGATCGCAGCCTGCGGCAGCTCCTACATTGAACGTGCGTACACGAGATCTGTGTAGGAGCTGCCGAAGGCTGCGATCTTTTGATCTTCAAACCATTGAATCAGTGCTTGCTGTCCTGAGCAGACATCGCCAGCAGCTGTTTTTCCTGATTCCAGTCGAACGGTTCGTCGTTCTGTTCGGCTTCGTAACGACGTTCTTCCAGCGCCTGATACAGGTCGATTTCTTCATCGGACAGGTAGTGCAGGCAGTCGCCGGCGAAGAACCACAGCAGATCCCGCGGGATCAGATGGGCAATTTGCGGATAGCGGGTAATCACCTGGGTCAGGATGTCCTGGCCCAGATACTGGCTCTCGATCGGATCGATCGGCAGGGACGCCAGCAGTTCATCGAAGCGCTCCAGGAACAAGGCATGGCTTTCTTCGGGAACCTGTTCGGCCTCACCTACGGCGACCAGGATACTGCGCAGGTGGTCGAGTAAAACAAGATGATCGGCAACGACGTTGGACACGAGATAAGTCCTCAAGAGCAAAACGGGCGCGGGAGTATAAAGCTCTCGCGCCCTTTTTTCACAAATAAACCGCTACACGGATCAGCGGACTTTCCCCTCTGCCTGTTTCAGCTCTTCCTTGTCGAAATCATCAACGTCGATCACTTTGCGGCGTGCCGCTTCAGCATCACGCAGGGTTTGCGCTTCCACCGCCTGCAACACGCCGGCCTCCAGCGCGGCATCGATGGCGTGTTCGCCCGCCGCCGGTTTGACCTGACCGCTTTTCAGCGAAGTGTGCAGTTTTTTGTGCAGCGGTTGTGCAGCACCCAGCAGATCGCTGGCGTGTTGCAGGGCACCCACGGCATCGTCGGCAGACTGCGGGCGATAGCAGCCGGCGAGCAGCTCTTCGAGAGTCGGATCGCCTTTGGCACGGCCAATAACCGCAGCCACTT
>NZ_QAIK01000055.1:16922-31368 GCF_003061005.1 Pseudomonas sp. HMWF021
GTTTCAGTTCGCCGCCCAGCAGCATCATGCTGAAGTCGGCCAGCATGGCAAAAGCCGCTGCCTGACGGTTCAGCGCGCGGAAGTAACCCTGGCTGATCCTGTCCCCGGGCGCATGTTCGAAGTGGCCCAGGCCCAGGTTCAGCACCAGGGTGCTGGCGGCGTTGCTGACGGCAAAACCGATGTGCTTGAGCAGCAGACCATCGAATTCCTTCAGTGCCTGATCCTTGTCCTCGCGGCCGGCGAGGGCCATTTCCTTGAGGACGAACGGATGGCAGCGAATGGCGCCCTGACCGAAGATCATCAGGTTGCGCGAAAGGATGTTTGCGCCTTCCACGGTGATGAAGATTGGCGCGCCGTTCCAGCTGCGTCCGAGGTAGTTGTTCGGCCCCATGATGATCGCCTTGCCGCCGTGCACGTCCATGGCGTGGGTGATGCATTCGCGGCCGCGTTCGGTCAGGTGATACTTGAGGATCGCCGACAGCACCGATGGTTTTTCCCCCAGATCCACCGCATTGGCAGTGAGCATGCGCGCTGCGTCCATCATCCAGGCGTTGCCGCCGATGCGCGCCATGGCTTCCTGAATACCTTCGAAGGCCGACAGCGGGACGTTGAACTGTTCACGAATCTGCGCGTACTGACCGGTCACCAGGCTGGTGAACTTGGCCGCGCCGGTGCCGACTGCCGGCAGCGAAATCGAACGCCCGACCGACAGGCAGTTCATCAGCATCATCCAGCCCTTGCCGAGCATTTCCTGGCCGCCGATGAGGTAGTCCAGCGGGATGAACACGTCTTTGCCCGAGTTCGGGCCGTTCATGAACGCGGCGCCCAGTGGCAGGTGACGACGGCCGATTTCCACGCCCGGTGTATCGGTGGGGATCAGCGCCAGGCTGATACCCAGGTCTTCCTTGTCGCCCAGCAGATGCTCCGGGTCATAAGCTTTGAAGGCCAGACCGAGCAGGGTCGCGACCGGGCCGAGCGTGATGTAGCGTTTTTCCCAGTTCAGGCGCAGACCGATGACTTCCTGGCCTTCCCATTCACCTTTGCAGATGATCCCGGTGTCCGGCATGGCGCCAGCGTCGGAGCCGGCCAGCGGGCCGGTGAGGGCGAAACACGGAATGTCGTCACCACGGGCCAGGCGCGGCAGGTAATGATTGCGTTGTTCGTCGGTGCCGTAATGCAGCAGCAACTCGGCCGGGCCGAGCGAGTTGGGCACCATCACGGTGGAAGCGAGGTCGCCGCTGCGGGTGGCGAGTTTCATCGCCACTTGGGAGTGGGCATAGGCAGAAAAGCCCTTGCCACCGAATTCCTTGGGAATGATCAGGGCGAAGAAGCCGTGTTCCTTGATATGGCTCCAGGCTTCGGGTGGCAGATCCATCGACTGGCCGATCTGCCAGTCAGTGACCATCGCGCAGAGCTCTTCGGTCGGGCCGTCGATGAACGCCTGTTCCTCTTCGCTCAGTTGCGCCTTGGGATAGGACAGCAGTTTGTCCCAGTCGGGGCGGCCGCTGAACAGCTCGCCATCCCACCACACCGTGCCGGCATCAATGGCGTCGCGTTCGGTCTGCGACATCGGTGGCAAGGTTTTCTGGAACCAGTTGAACAGCGGCGCAGTGAAGTGTTTGCGGCGCAGGTCAGGCAGCAGCAACGGCGCGGCAACCAGCGCAAGCACCACCCAGAACACCAGCAGCAACCAGCCCGGAGCGTGGCTGAAAATACCCATCGCCAGCAGGTAAATGGCGACGATGCCCAACGCGGGCAGCGGGGCGATGCGGCGGTGGGCGAGATACGCCACACCGACGATCAGAACCAGTATCCACAACAACAGCATATGTAATCCTCCGTGAACCAGGGCAAACCGATCCTCCAGAGCTTAGACGGCATCTGTAAAACGAGGTGGTCAGAACAAGGTGATTGAACTCGTGGGAAACCCCGGATGGTTTTCGTAGGTTCGGTGGGCAGCGCCCGTGGGAAATCGTTCGCCGTTCCCGCGTCTTTGCGTCCATGTTTGGCCGAAACGTCGTTATCTCTGTGCTTGAGCTGTCGCTAGACTCGGGGCTCACCCAGGAGAACGTCGTCATGCGCGAGTATCTGAGTCCCGGCCGCTTCATCGATAGTGACCACCCGGCAGTGGTGGAGTTCGCCGAACAACATCGCGGTGCCAGCCGCGACCCGCTCGCGCAGGCGATCAGTCTCTATTACGCCGTGCGCGAAGCGGTGCGCTACAACCCGTATACCTTCAGTCTTGACGCGCAAACCCTGTGTGGCAGTCATGCGCTGGCGACCGGAGAGAGCTATTGCGTACCCAAAGCCACGCTGCTGGCCGGGTGCGCGCGGCGTTGCGGCATTCCCGCGCGCATCGGCCTGGCCGACGTCAGAAATCACCTGTCGACCCCGCGTTTGCTGGAGTTGCTGCGCAGTGACGTGTTCGCCATGCACGGTTACACCGAACTGTTCCTCAACGAGCGCTGGGTCAAGGCCACGCCGGCCTTCAACCAGAAACTCTGCGAGCTGTTCAACGTCGCACCGCTGGATTTTGACGGTATCAACGACAGCGTCTTCCACCCCTACAACCGTGAAGGCGCGCTGCTGATGGAGTATCTGGTCGATCACGGCCAGTTCGCCGACGTGCCGGAGCAGTTCTTCTTCGAACACCTCGAAAAGTGCTATCCGCATCTGTTCGGCGATCAACAGGCGAGGGTGCTGGGCGATATGCAGAGTGATTTGAGTCGGATCTGATCCGGCGTATGCTGCCTGCCCACTCACTTGAAAAGAGGCGGTCATGCTGAAGATCTGGGGACGGAAAAACTCATCGAATGTCAGGAAACCGCTGTGGGCCGCCGAGGAACTTGGCCTGGCCTACGAGGCCATCGACGCCGGGGGCGCGTTCGGTGTGGTCGATACGCCTGAATACCGGGCAATGAACCCGAACGGCCGGGTACCGGTAATCGAAGATGACGGTTTCGTGCTGTGGGAATCCAACGCCATCGTGCGTTATCTGTTGGCCAAACATGCGGCGAACAGCGCCTGGTATCCGGCAGACCTGCAAGCCCGGGCCATCGCCGACAAATGGATGGACTGGACCACCTCGAGTTTTGCCGGACCGTTTCGCACCGTATTCTGGGGCGTGCTGCGCACACCGGCGGACAAGCAGGACTGGCCAGCCATTCATGCCGCGATCAAGGAATGCACGGCACTGCTGGCCATGGCCGATCAGGCCCTCGCCAACCAGCTGTACCTGTCCGGCAGCGAAATCGGCATGGGCGATATTCCGCTGGGCAGTTTCATTTATGCCTGGTTCGAGATGCCCATCGAGCGTGACGCGCAGCCGCATCTGGAGGCGTGGTATGCACGGTTGAAGCAGCGCCCGGCGTATCAGAAAGCGGTGATGACCGCGTTGACTTGATAATAACTATCGACACACTTGACTGTACTTGTGTGGCGGCGGCAAGCACCATTGCGCTCATGCGCCGTGGTTGTTTTGTTCGCCGCCCGGCCCGATCTTTCCTTTTCTTTCCTTCTTGGTGCGTAAATCCGATATGAGTTCCGCTCTGTCCATCCGGCAGCTAACCAAAACCTACGGCAACGGGTTCCAGGCCTTGAGTGGTATCGATCTGGACGTCGCCGAAGGTGACTTTTTCGCCTTGCTCGGCCCCAACGGCGCCGGCAAATCCACAACCATCGGCATTCTCTCGACCCTGGTCAACAAGACCAGCGGCACGGTGAATATCTTCGGCCATGACCTGGACAAGAACCCTGCCGCGCTCAAGCGCTCGATCGGCGTGGTGCCCCAGGAATTCAACTTCAACCAGTTCGAAAAGACCTTCGACATCGTCGTGACCCAGGCCGGCTACTACGGCATTCCGGCAAAAATCGCCAAGGAACGCGCCGAGCAGTACCTGACCCAGCTCGGCCTGTGGGACAAGCGCGATGTGCCGTCGCGTTCGCTGTCCGGCGGCATGAAGCGACGCCTGATGATCGCCCGCGCGCTGGTGCATGAGCCGCGCCTGCTGATCCTCGATGAGCCGACCGCTGGCGTCGACATCGAACTGCGTCGCTCGATGTGGACGTTCCTCACCGAGCTGAACCAGAAAGGCATCACCATCATCCTCACCACGCACTACCTGGAAGAGGCCGAGCAGTTGTGCCGCAACATCGGCATCATCGACCACGGCACCATCGTCGAGAACACCAGCATGAAACAGCTGCTGGGCCAGTTGCACGTCGAAACCTTCCTGCTCGACCTGAAAAACGACTTGCACGCCGCGCCGCAATTGCTCGGCTATCCCGCCCGGTTGCTCGACGGCCATACCCTGGAAGTCCAGGTCGACAAATCCATGGGCATCACCGCGCTGTTCACCCAATTGGCGCAGCAGAACATCGAAGTGTTGAGCCTGCGTAACAAAACCAATCGCCTCGAGGAGCTGTTCGTGTCCCTGGTGGAGAAAAATCTGTCGAAGGTGGCGGTATGAGTTCCGAGTTCCGCCCCAACCTCGTCGCCCTCCAGACCATCGTTTATCGCGAGGTCAAACGCTTCACGCGGATCTGGCCGCAGACCCTGCTGCCGCCGGCGATCACCATGGTTCTGTACTTCGTGATTTTCGGTAACCTGATCGGCAAGCAGATTGGCGGCATGGGTGGCTTCAGTTACATGGAGTACATCGTGCCGGGGCTGATCATGATGTCGGTGATCACCAACTCCTACGGTAACGTGGTCTCGAGTTTCTTTGGCAGCAAGTTTCAGCGTTCCATTGAGGAGCTGATGGTCTCGCCGGTGTCGCCGCACACCATCCTGATCGGCTTCACCATTGGCGGCGTGCTGCGCGGTTTGATGGTCGGGGTCATCGTGACCATTCTGTCGTTGTTCTTCACCCATCTGCAGGTGCATCACCTCGGCGTGACCTTGCTGGTGGTGATCCTGACCGCGACGATCTTCTCACTGCTGGGCTTCATCAACGCGGTGTTTGCGCGCAACTTCGATGATATTTCGATCATCCCGACCTTTGTGCTGACCCCGCTGACCTATCTGGGTGGCGTGTTCTACTCGATCACCTTGCTGCCGCCGTTCTGGCAGACCGTTTCGCTGGCGAACCCGGTGCTGCACATGGTCAACGCGTTCCGTTACGGCATTCTTGGGGTGTCGGATATCAAGATCGGCATCGCGATCACCTTCATGCTGGTGGCGACCGTGGTGCTGTACCTCGGTTGTGCGCGGTTGCTGGTGAGCGGGCGCGGAATGCGGACCTGATCGACCGCAACACCCCTGTAGGAGCTGCCGCAGGCTGCGATCTTTTGACTTTGGGATTCAAGATCAAAAGATCGCAGCCTGCGGCAGCTCCTACAGGTGGAACCGGTCTGCAAGCGATCGCGTCAGACCTGCCAGCACAAAACAAAACGGCCTCCACTGCGGAGGCCGTTTTGCATTCAGCGCATGCGGCTTTTTTTGCGCCGCGTCCATTGCCGCGCCACCCACCATCGCCAGTACAGCATCACCGCGAAGTAGGCGAGGATGCCCAGTACCAGGCCGCAGACCACCGACCCCAGCAAAAACGGTTGCCACAGGGTCGACAACTCGCCACTGATCCATTCCCAGGTCAGCGAGTCGGGCAGGGTGCGGGCGGGCACGTTCATCAACCAGGCCCCGGCCTGATACGTGCAGAAGAACACCGCCGGCATGGTGATCGGGTTGGTCAGCCACACCAGGCTGACGGCAATCGGCATGTTGCCGCGCACGGTGATCGCCAATGCGGCCGCCACCAGCATCTGCGCCGGAATCGGCAGGAATGCAGCGAAGAGACCGACAGCCATCGCCCGCGCCACCGAGTGACGGTTGAGGTGCCAGAGATTCGGGTCATGCAGCAACTTGCCGAGAAAGCGTAAGGATTTGTGTTCCCTGATGCTCGTCGGGTCGGGCATGTAACGTTTGAATAAGCGCCGGGGCATAAGGCTTCTCGGTCGGTTAAGGCGGCAAGTATGTCTGGATTCTACGAAGCGCCCATTCAGACTTTGTGACAATTGTTGACGACACGCACGCGTCGCACCGGCTACGCCTAAGGGGGGACTCTCAAGGACGGGCGTATGCGCACAGGGATGATGGCGCTGGCGGCCGGTCTGCTGGTGGTGGTGTTTTTGCCGGTTTTACCGCCGGTCGGGTTACTGATGTTGTTGCCGATGGTGGGGCTGATGTTGCTGCCGTTTCGCAGCTTTCCGTTGGCGTTTCTGCTGTTCGGTTTCACATGGGCTTGCGTCAGCGCGCAGTGGGCGTTGAGCGATCGCCTGCCCGAAGCGCTTGACGGCGAAACCCGCTGGGTCGAGGGGCGAGTGGTCGGACTGCCGCAAACCAGCGACGGTGTGGTGCGTTTCGAGTTGGCCGATGCGCGCTCGCGCCACGAGAAACTGCCTTCGCTGATGCGTCTGGCGTGGTACGCCGGGCCGCCGGTCAACAGCGGCGAGCGTTGGCGTCTGGCGGTCAAGCTCAAGCGCCCCGGCGGTTTGCTCAACCCCGATGCCTTCGATTACGGAGCCTGGCTGCTGGCGCAGCGCATTGGCGCGACTGGCACGATCAAGGAGGGTCAACGCCTGGCCGAGGCCAGTTGGGCATGGCGCGACAGCCTTCGTCAGCGCTTGCTTGAAGTCGACGCGCAGGGTCGGGGCGGTGCATTGGCGGCGTTGGTGCTGGGCGACGGCTCCGGGCTCAGCCGTGAGGACTGGAAGATCCTGCAGGACACCGGCACCGTGCATCTGCTGGTGATTTCCGGCCAACACATCGGAATGCTGGCGGCGGTCATATATCTGCTGGTCGCCGGTCTGGCGCGCTTCGGCTGGTGGCCATCGCGCTGGCCCTGGTTGCCATGGGCCTGCGGCCTGGCGTTTGCTGCGGCGCTCGGTTACGGCTTGCTCGCCGGGTTTGACGTGCCGGTACAACGGGCCTGTGTGATGGTCGGGCTGGTGCTGCTGTGGCGCTTGCGATTTCGCCACCTCGGCGCATGGTGGCCGCTGTTGCTGGCGTTCAATGCGGTGCTGTTGCTCGATCCTCTGGCCAGTTTGCGTCCCGGTTTGTGGCTGTCGTTCGCCGCGGTGGGGATTTTGATTTTCACCTTCGGCGGACGACTGGGATCATGGAAATGGTGGCAGACCTGGACCCGGGCGCAATGGTTGATTGCGCTAGGGCTGTGCCCGGTTTTGCTGGCGCTGGATCTGCCGATCAGCCTCAGCGGACCCTTGGCGAACCTGCTGGCGGTGCCCTGGGTCAGTCTGCTGGTGCTGCCACCGGCGCTGCTCGGCACGCTGTTGTTGCCGGTGCCTTACGTCGGCGCAGGCTTGTTGTGGCTGGCGGGTGGTTTGATCGGCTTACTGTTTCGCGGCTTGTCGGTGATCGCCGGGGTCTGGCCGGCATGGATCTCACCGTCGCTGCCGTGGTGGGCCTTGTTGATTGGCAGTCTCGGTGCCGTATTGTTGCTGTTGCCGCGCGGTGTGCCATTGCGACCACTGGGCTGGCCGTTGCTGTTAATTCTGCTGGCGCCACCTCGCGAACGAGTGGCTGATGGCCTGGCCGACATCTGGCAGCTCGATGTCGGTCAGGGCCTGGCGATCCTGATCCGCACCCGTCATCACACGTTGCTTTATGACGCGGGCCCCCGCTTCGGCGACTTCGATCTGGGGGAGCGGGTGGTGTTGCCTGCGCTGCACAAACTGGGGGTCGAGCGCATCGATCTGATGCTGCTCAGCCATGCCGATGCTGACCACGCCGGTGGTGCACTGGCGGTATCGCGAGGCCTGAAAGTGACGCGGGTGATCAGCGGCGATCCGCCGGGTCTGCCCGCCATCCTGCAAGCCGAAGCCTGTGAAAGTGGGCGCCAATGGCAGTGGGACGGGGTCCGTTTTCAGCTGTGGCAATGGTCGGCGGCCCATGACAGCAATCAGCGCTCCTGCGTGTTGCAGATCGAGGCCAATGGCGAGCGTCTGCTGCTGACCGGCGATATCGACATGGCTGCCGAACGGGTTTTGCTGGAGAGTCCGTTGGCGGTGCCGACGCACTGGCTGCAAGCGCCGCATCATGGCAGTCGCAGTTCGTCTTCGGTGGCGCTGCTTCGGGCATTGAAGCCGCATTCGGTGCTGATCTCCCGCGGGCAGGGCAATTCATTCGGCCATCCGCATCCACTGGTGCTGGCGCGTTATCGTCAGCAAGGGCTGCGCATCTACGACAGCGCGCAGCACGGCGCCATTCATCTGCGCCTGGGCAGCTTCCAGCCGCCGTGGCTGATGCGTCAACAGCGGCGTTTCTGGCGTTGAAACACCATTGATCGCGGGATTGCCGAATGCGGCATCAGGTCGTCGGGGCGGCGGGTCTTAATCGCGAACCGGTATGGTAAAGTGGCGCACTTTTTCGAGGGGACTGTCACTGTGTGGGAATTGGTCAAATCCGGC
This sequence comes from Pseudomonas sp. HMWF021, assembly GCF_003061005.1. Classification (GTDB taxonomy): domain Bacteria; phylum Pseudomonadota; class Gammaproteobacteria; order Pseudomonadales; family Pseudomonadaceae; genus Aquipseudomonas. Next base: position 25,347 of record NZ_QAIK01000055.1, read on the forward strand.
GGCTGGATGATGTTGCCGATCATTCTGAGTTCCATCGCGGCCATGGCGATTGTCGCCGAGCGCCTGTGGACCCTGCGCGCCAGCCGCGTCACCCCCGAGCATCTGCTGGGCCAGGTCTGGGTCTGGATCAAGGACAAACAGCTCAATAAAGAAAAGCTCAAGGAATTGCGCGCCAATTCGCCGCTGGGTGAAATTCTCGCGGCGGGCCTGGCCAACTCCAAGCATGGTCGCGAGATCATGAAGGAATGCATCGAAGAAGCCGCCGCGCGGGTAATTCACGAGCTCGAACGCTACGTCAACGCCCTCGGCACCATCGCCGCCATGTCGCCGTTGCTGGGCCTGCTGGGCACGGTATTGGGCATGATCGACATTTTCAGCGCCTTCACCGGTTCCGGCATGACCACCAATGCTTCGGTGCTGGCCGGCGGTATTTCCAAGGCGCTGATTACCACCGCGGCGGGTCTGATGGTCGGTATCCCGTCGGTGTTCTTCCACCGTTTCCTGCAACGCCGCATTGATGAGTTGGTAGTGGGCATGGAGCAGGAAGCGATCAAACTGGTCGAAGTGGTGCAGGGCGACCGTGACGTCGATCTGGCCGGGGACAAAGCGTGAAATTCCGTCGCAAACCCCGGGAAACGATCGACATCAACCTCGCGTCGCTGATCGACGTGGTGTTCATCCTGTTGCTGTTTTTCGTGGTGACCACCACGTTCACCCGCGAGACCCAGTTGCGCGTCGATCTGCCGGAGTCGGTCAGCGGTTCGCCTGCCGAAGACCAGCAGCTCAAGCAACTGGACGTCGCGATCAGCGCCGAAGGTGTGTTCTCGGTGAACAACAGGATTCTGCCGAAAAACGACCTGGCGACGCTGATGGAAGCCATGCAGAAAGAAGCCAACGGTGACACCAATATACCGTTGTCGATCAGCGCTGACGGCAAGACCCAACACCAATCAGTGATCACCGCCATGGACGCGGCCGGCAAGCTCGGTTTCAGCCATCTGCGCATGACCACGGTCGAGGCGGCGCCCAAATCCTGATGAGCCTGTCCGATCGTTTGCTCGCCGCGTGGTATCAGGGGCACCCGGCCCTGACGCTGCTGCGGCCGCTGGAAATGCTCTACCGCCGCGTGGTGGTCAACAAGCGCCAGCGTTTTCTCGACGGCGAAGGCCAGATCTACCAGCCACCGGTGCCGTTGATCGTAGTCGGTAACATCACGGTGGGCGGCACCGGCAAGACGCCGATGATCCTGTGGCTGATCGAGCATTGCCGTCGCGCCGGCCTGCGCGTCGGCGTGGTCAGCCGTGGCTATGGCGCCAAACCGCCGCATTTGCCGTGGCGGGTCGAGGCCGATCAAGGCGCCGATATCGCCGGCGACGAACCGCTGTTGATCGTGCAGCGCACCGGCGTGCCGCTGATGATCGACCCTGATCGCAGCGCGGCGGTCAAAGCGCTGCTCGCCAGTGAACCGCTGGATCTGATCCTCTCCGACGACGGCATGCAGCATTACCGCTTGGCCCGGGATCTGGAGCTGGTGCTGATCGACGCCGCCCGTGGTTTGGGCAACAAGCGCTGCCTGCCGGCCGGCCCGTTGCGCGAGCCGATCGAACGCCTGCAGAGCGTCGATGGCGTGCTGTTCAACGGTGCCACGGCGGATCGCGAAGACGGTTTCGCCTTTCACCTGCAACCGACGGCACTGGTCAATCTGCGCAGCGGCGAGCGCCAGCCGCTTGAGCATTTTCCGGCCGGTCAAGCGGTGCACGCGGTGGCCGGGATCGGCAATCCGCAACGTTTCTTCAATACCCTCGAAGCGCTAGACTGGCGGACAATCCCCCATGCGTTTGCCGACCACGCCGAATACAGCGTGCAGGCCTTGAATTTCACACCGTCATTGCCGTTGGTGATGACCGAAAAGGACGCGGTGAAGTGCCGTGCCTTCGCGGCTGACGACTGGTGGTATCTGGCGGTCGATGCCGTGCCGTCACCGGCCTTCGTGGCCTGGTTCGACACCCAGTTGATGCGCCTGTTGCCCGATCGCCTTTTGCCTTAACTCTTTATCCAGGGAATGTTCATGGACACCAAATTGCTCGATATCCTCGCGTGCCCGATCTGCAAAGGTCCGCTCAAACTCAGCGCCGACAAGACCGAACTGATCAGCAAGGGCGCAGGTCTGGCCTATCCGATCCGCGACGGTATCCCGGTGATGCTCGAAAGCGAAGCGCGCACCCTGACCACCGACGAGCGTCTGGATAAATGACCACTGCCTTCACCGTTGTCATCCCGTCGCGTTACGCCTCGACCCGCCTGCCGGGCAAGCCGTTGCTGGACATCGCCGGCAAGCCGATGATCCAGCACGTCTGGGAACAGGCGAGCAAAAGCAGCGCCAGCCGTGTAGTGGTGGCGACCGATGATGCGCGCATCGTCGAAGCCTGCAAGGCCTTCGGCGCCGAAGTGGTGCTGACCCGTGAAGACCACAATTCCGGCACCGATCGTCTGGCGGAAGTCGCCGCCAAACTGGGCCTCGCACCTGACGCGATCGTGGTCAACGTGCAGGGTGACGAACCGCTGATTCCGCCAAGCGTGATCGATCAGGTTGCCGCCAACCTCGCGGCCCACACCGAAGCGCGCATGGCCACCCTGGCCGAGCCGATCGAAGATGTGGAAACCCTGTTCAACCCCAACGTGGTCAAGGTCGTCAGCGACCTCAATGGTCTGGCGCTGACCTTCAGTCGCGCGACCCTGCCGTGGGCGCGCGATGCCTTCGCCAAGAGCCGCGAGCAGTTGCCGGAAGGCGTGCCGTACCGTCGCCACATCGGCATTTACGCCTACCGCGCCGGCTTCCTTCAGGACTTCGTGAGCTGGGGTCCGTGCTGGCTGGAAAACACTGAATCCCTCGAACAACTGCGTGCCCTGTGGCACGGCGTGCGGATTCATGTGGCCGATGCATTGATCGCGCCGCCAACCGGCGTCGACACCGCTGAAGACCTCGAGCGCGTTCGTCGCCTGCTGGAGGCCTGATGCGCGTTCTGTTCGTGTGCCTGGGTAACATCTGCCGTTCGCCCACCGCTGAAGGCGTGTTGCGCCACAAATTGCGCGCAGCCGGGCTGGCGGATCAGGTCGAAGTGGCCTCCGCCGGCACCGGTGACTGGCACGTCGGCAACCCGCCGGACAAGCGCAGCCAGGCCGCAGCCAGAGTGCGTGGTTATGACCTGTCGGCGCAACGCGCGCAGCAGGTCAGCCGCGCCGACTTCGCCAGTTACGACCTGATTCTGGCCATGGACAACAGCAACCTGCGCAACCTCAAGGCACTGCAACCATCCACCGGCAAGGCCGAGCTGGATCTGTTCCTGCGCCGTTATGCCGGGGTGGTCGACGAAGTGCCGGATCCGTACTACGACGGCGATCAGGGTTTCGAGCAGGTGCTGGATCTGATCGAGGCTGCGTGTGACCAATTGTTGATCGAAGTGAAGGGTCGGTTATGAGTTTGCAGCTTCAATCACAGGTTTCGCTGAAGCCGTTCAACAGTTTTGGCGTGGATGTGCGTGCGCAGTTGTTTGCCGAGGCCCATAGTGACGCCGATGTCCGTGAAGCGCTGGCCTGTGCGACGGCGCATGACTTGCCGTTGCTGGTAATTGGCGGCGGCAGCAACCTGCTGCTGACGGCTGACATCCCGGCGCTGGTGCTGCGCATGGCCACCCGTGGTATTCGGCTGATCAGCGATGACGGCAACCGCGTGGTGATCGAGGCCGAGGCCGGCGAGCCGTGGCACCCGTTCGTGCAGCACACGCTGGCGCTGGGGTTTTCGGGTCTGGAAAACCTCAGCCTGATCCCTGGTACCGTGGGCGCTGCGCCGATGCAGAACATCGGTGCCTACGGCGTCGAGATCAAGGACGTGTTTGCCGGCCTCACCGCGCTGGATCGCCAGACCGGCGAGTTGCGCGATTTCAACCTGCAAGAGTGCAACTTCGCCTACCGCGACAGCCTGTTCAAGCAGCAGCCGGGGCGTTGGCTGATCCTGCGGGTGCGCTTCAAACTTGATCGTGTGGCGCATCTGCATCTGGAGTACGGCCCGGTGCGTCAACGCCTGACCGAGCAGGGCATCGAGCAACCGACACCCACTGACGTCAGTCGCGCGATCTGCAGCATCCGCAGCGAAAAACTGCCGGACCCGGCGGTGCTCGGCAATGCCGGCAGTTTCTTCAAGAATCCTCTGGTATCAGCGGCGTTGGTCGAGCAGATCAAGGCGCAACACCCGGATCTGGTGGCCTATGCGCAACCGGACGGGCAGATGAAACTGGCCGCCGGCTGGCTGATCGAACGCGCCGGCTGGAAGGGTTTTCGCGAGGCCGATGCCGGCGTGCACAAGTTGCAGGCGCTGGTGCTGGTCAACTACGGCGCGGCCACCGGTCTGCAATTGCTGGATCTGGCGCAACGCATCCAGAAAGACATTGCCGAACGTTTCAATGTCGAGCTGGAAATGGAGCCCAATCGCTATTGAGGCTACGCTTTCAAGCAGCACCCAGAGCCCTGCACGAACGGAAAATGCAGGGCTTTTTTGTTGGTCGCAGGGTTGACGTAAACTGCCGACCATAGCCGAAACCGTCTGCGGGTGAACCCATGATTACCCTGAAACTTCAGGTCTGGCACTCTCAAACGCAGGTAGTGGCGTAATGGACAGCGCCGACCTTAACGTCCTGCGCAGCGTGCTCGAATGGCGGCGCGCCGGGCAGCGGGTGGTGCTGTTCAGCGTGGTCCAGACCTGGGGCACCGCGCCCCGCGCGCCCGGGGCGATGCTCGCGTTGCGCGAGGATGGTGTGGTGATCGGCTCGGTGTCGGGCGGTTGTGTCGAGGATGACTTGATCGCCCGCTTGCACGACGGGCGCATCGCCAGCGACGGGCCGCCGGTGCAACTGATTACCTACGGCGTCACCCGGGAGGAGGCCGCACGTTTCGGTTTGCCCTGTGGCGGCACATTGCGTCTGACCGAAGAGCGGGTGGGTGATCCGGCGTGGATCGCCGAATTGCTCGCGCGGTGTGAGGCCCATGAGATTGTCGCTCGCGAGCTGAACATCGAAACCGGTGAGGTGGTGTTGTCGGCGGCGAGCAAGTCCGATGAGCTGGCATTCGATGGCAAGACCCTGCGCGCCATTTATGGCCCGCGCTGGCGGCTGCTGTTGATCGGCGCCGGACAGCTGTCGCGTTATGTCGCCGACATGGCGCGGCTGCTGGATTTCGAAGTGCTGATCTGCGATCCGCGCACCGAGTTTGTCTACGGCTGGGAGGAACACCACGGGCGGTTTGTTCCGGGCATGCCGGACGATGCGGTGCTGAGTATTCAGACGGACGAGCGCACCGCGATTGTTGCGCTGACCCACGATCCCCGTTTGGACGACATGGCGTTGCTCACCGCACTCGATTCACCGGCCTTCTATGTCGGTGCGCTTGGTTCGCGGGTCAACAGCCAGAAGCGCCGGGACAATCTGGCTCAGCTAGGCTTGTCGGCAGAGGCGATCAATCGGCTGCACGGGCCGATTGGCTTGCACATCGGCAGCCATTCGCCAGCGGAGATTGCTCTGTCCTTACTGGCGGAAATCGTCGCGATCAAGAACGGTGTCGAATTGAAACAGAAGAAAGTCGTGGAGGGTTCATGAGTCGATCCATTGCAGTGATCGTATTGGCAGCGGGCGAGGGCAGTCGCTTTCGTGAAGTTGCCGGTGCCGACAAGGACAAGCTGCTGGCCGATTGCACCGGACGCGACGGTGCGGTGCGTTCGGTGATCGAGCAGGTGTTGCTGAATCTGCCGGTCGGTCTCGACAAGCGGGTGCTGGTGACCACTGAAGCGCGGCCGCAGGCCATGCGTATGGCGCAGGCCTATGGTTGTGAGGTGATTTCTATTGAATCGACCGGAATGGGGGACAGCATCGCGGCGGGTGTCGCAGCGTGCGCGGACGCGGATGGCTGGCTGATCGTGCTCGGGGATATGCCGTTTATCCTGCCGTCGAGTATTGAGCGGGTGGTGGCGGCG
>NZ_QAIK01000055.1:31378-32567 GCF_003061005.1 Pseudomonas sp. HMWF021
GGTGCAGGAGGGTGAGTTTGGGCATCCGGTGGGTTTCGGGCGCTCGTTCGGGCCGGGGTTGCAGGCGTTGAGTGGCGATCGCGGTGCCAGGCCGTTGTTCAAGCAGGGGCGGGTGGTGGAAGTGGCGGTGGATGATCCCGGGGTGTTGTGGGATATCGATGTGCCTGAGGCGTTGGTGTTCACTCAATCCTGAGCCCTGCATAAATCCTCTGTAGGAGTGAGCCTGCTCGCGATAGCGGTGGGTCAGTGTCATTTGTGGTGGCTGATACCCCGCTATCGCGAGCAGGCTCACTCCTACAAGGGATCGGGGGTGATGCTTAAATTGGAGAGATAAAAAAGCCCCGCCTGATTGCTCAGGCGGGGCTTTTTATTGGCTTTCGGAATCAGACGAGCGGTTTAGGCTCGTGCTCTTTTTCCTGGGCCTCTTGGTGATGCTCGACCGCGTCCTGAACGGAGCGTGGTGCTTCGGCGATCACCGATTCAACCACCGCTTCTTCAGTCACGGAAGCAGTAGCTTCGACCACTTCAGCTACCGGAGCAGCAGCGGCGGCCAGTTCGGCTTCCTTCTGCAGACGCTCGGCCTCACGCTTGCGGCGACGCACTTCGCGTGGGTCGTTCGGTGCGCGACCGTTTGGCGTCAGGGCGCTGACCGGAGTGGCTTCCACCACTGGAGCAGGCTCTTCGACAACCACTGGTGCCTCAACGGCTGGCGCTTCTACCACTGGCGCTGGAGCAGGTGCAGGTGCAGCGGCTTCACCCACTGGCTCGGCAGCCTTGGCTTCTTCAACTACCGGGGTTTCAACCACCGGCGCTGGCGTTTCAGCGACGGCAGGTTCGGCCACCCAGTTGAAGGCGGTCTGTTCTTCGCGAACTTCACGCACGGTCTCGGTCACGGTTTCAGCGACGGTTTCAACCGCCGGTTCTGCGGCCACGACTGGCGCTTCGACAACCGGAGCAGGCTCGGCAACGACTTCAGCCTGAGGCTGAGCTTCGCGAACCGGGGCGACTTCGACTTCCGGAGCAGCAACCACTTCCACCGGGGTGGTGGCCTCAACAACCGGCGCTTCCACTGGAGTGGTTTCCTGAACGGCTGCGGTGGCGCGTTCGGCTTGCTCGTGAGCCTGTGCTTCGGCCGGAGCACTGATCACGCTGCTGGCAACAGCGGCGGTCACGGCCAGGCCAGCAGCGT
>NZ_QAIK01000055.1:32577-46489 GCF_003061005.1 Pseudomonas sp. HMWF021
CGTTTTCGCCGGACTCGGATTCTTCCGAACCTTCGATCACGTTGCCGTTGGCATCACGCTGACGCTCGCGACGGTTGCTGCGACGACGCTGACCACGGGAGCGACGACGTGGACGATCGCCTTCGGCGTTGTCCTGACCGTCTTCCGGCAGGTGCTCTTCGTTGCTGTTCACTTCTTCTTCAGCAACGGCAGCAGCCTGCTCGGCACGCGGTTGACGCTCTTCACGCGGCGGACGCGGTGCGCGCTCTTCGCGTGGCTGACGGGCCGGACGCTCTTCTGCGACTACAGCGGCAGCAGCAGCGACTGGTGCAGCTGGAGCGGCGTCCAGTGGCTCGCGCAGTTCACGTACGCGTTCTTCGCGCTCGCCACGTGGCTTGCGATCTTCACGCGGTGCACGCGGTGCACGTTCTTCACGCGGAGCGCGTGGTGCGCGTTCTTCGCGGGCGGCTGGCGCTTCGGTGCGGGCTTCACGCGGCTCGCGGACTTCACGGGCTTCACGTGGCTGACGCTCTTCGCGCGGCTCACGTGGGGCGCGTTCTTCACGCGGTGCACGTTCTTCACGCGGCTTGCGCTCTTCATCGCGGCGACCGTTACGGTTGCGGCTCTGCTGGCGACCATTGCGACGCTCTTCGTTACGGGCCGGACGCTCGGTGGCCGGTTTTTCAACCACGACCGGAGCGGCAGGCTCTTCTTTGGTGGCGAACAGGCTGACCAGCGATTTCACCAGGCCTTTGAACAGGCTTGGCTCTGGCGCGGCAACCGCAGCCGGGGCGGCAGGTGCAGCAGCAACTTCGGTCGGAACCGGAGCATTGGCGCGGGCCGGAGCAGTCTTGACTGCCGCTTCCTGGCGAACCAGGGTGCGGGTCGCGGCGGCTGGCTGGACTTCTTCGACTTCAGCGGCCGCGGCAGCGATTTCGTAGCTGGACTGGTTGGTCGCAGCTTCCGGGCTGTCGTCACGCAGGCGCTGAACTTCGAAGTGCGGAGTTTCGAGGTGATCGTTCGGCAGGATGACGATACGGGCACGGGTGCGCAGTTCGATCTTGGTGATCGAGTTGCGTTTTTCGTTGAGCAGGAACGCGGCGACCGGGATTGGCACCTGAGCGCGCACTTCGGCAGTGCGGTCTTTCAGGGCTTCTTCTTCGATCAGGCGCAGGATCGCCAGCGACAGCGATTCGACGTCACGGATGATGCCGGTGCCGTTGCAGCGCGGGCAGACGATGCCGCTGCTTTCGCCCAGCGATGGGCGCAGGCGCTGACGGGACATTTCCAGCAGACCGAAGCGCGAGATGCGGCCGATCTGCACGCGAGCGCGGTCGGCTTCCAGGCATTCGCGGACTTTCTCTTCCACGGCGCGCTGGTTCTTGGCAGGGGTCATGTCGATGAAGTCGATGACGATCAGGCCGCCGATGTCGCGCAGGCGCAACTGACGGGCGATTTCTTCGGCGGCTTCAAGGTTGGTCTGCAGAGCGGTTTCTTCGATGTCGCTGCCTTTGGTGGCGCGCGCCGAGTTGATGTCGATGGACACCAGGGCTTCGGTCGGATCGATGACGATGGAGCCGCCGGAAGGCAGTTCGACGACGCGCTGGAAAGCGGTCTCGATCTGGCTTTCGATCTGGAAACGGTTGAACAGCGGCACGCTGTCTTCGTACAGCTTGATCTTGCTGGCGTACTGCGGCATCACCTGGCGGATGAAGGTCAGGGCTTCGTCCTGGGCTTCTACGCTGTCGATCAGCACTTCGCCGATGTCCTGGCGCAGGTAATCGCGGATGGCGCGGATGATCACGTTGCTTTCCTGGTAGATCAGGAATGGCGCGGAGCGATCCAGCGAGGCTTCTTTGATGGCGGTCCACAGTTGCAGCAGGTAGTCGAGGTCCCACTGCATTTCTTCGCTGCTGCGGCCCAGGCCGGCAGTGCGCACGATCAGACCCATGTCGGCTGGGGCAACCAGGCCGTTCAGCGCTTCACGCAATTCGTTGCGCTCTTCGCCTTCGATGCGACGGGAGATACCGCCGGCACGCGGGTTGTTCGGCATCAGCACGAGGTAACGACCGGCCAGGCTGATGAAGGTGGTCAGGGCGGCGCCCTTGTTGCCACGTTCTTCTTTTTCGACCTGAACGATGACTTCCTGGCCTTCGCTCAGGACGTCCTTGATGTTGACGCGGCCTTCAGGAGCCTTCTTGAAGTACTCGCGGGAGATTTCTTTGAGGGGCAGGAAGCCGTGGCGCTCGGAGCCGAAATCGACAAAGGCAGCCTCAAGGCTTGGTTCGATGCGAGTGATACGGCCTTTGTAGATGTTGGCCTTCTTCTGCTCGCGTGCACCGGATTCGATGTCCAGGTCGTAGAGGCGCTGGCCATCTACCAGTGCAACACGCAACTCTTCGGGTTGAGTTGCGTTAATCAGCATTCTTTTCATGTAGTACCGTCGGTTTCCGGGCTGCCGGAAACGGCGTTCGGCACACACGACTTCTCACGGTCGGTGTCAGGTGCGTCGGGAGTGGTTGGCCATTCCCGTGTCCAGCGATGTCAGGCCAATTGGGCCGATATCGCGACGTACGCGTCCTGCTTGCTGTGGCTACTTAAGCACTCAGTCAGGAGGAGGAATCAACCAGCGGCTGTGGACGAGATGAAGCGTCTTGATAAAGCCTATTGCTACACAGTCCGGCGGTTGTGCATCTCCACCCTACACGTATCCCTGATAATTCGGGTGCTGCCGCGCGCAGAATCCGCAGCGGGTTGGCATTTACCGTGAGCTCCGAAAGGGGAGGTCACGCATCATGGCTAATTCAGGCGATGTTTCCGAAGCCTTCGCTCGGGGTCATCTGCAGCTGACTGCACTTTGTGAACTGGCCTCGAATATTTGCCTGTCAGGCGAGTGAAAACTCTGCTCGACGGTGTAATTCAGGCCTCATGTCACCTGCGCTTGTTACAACTGCAAACTCCACCGTTACGTAGCGAAAGCCCCGTAGGACGGCCTCGCGTCCTGGTGAATTGCGTTGGTCAGGGCCGGTTTTTGACCGTGGTTCCGCTGTCCAGGCCGCTTTTGGCGGCGTTCGCGACTATAGCAGCAATGATTAAGTGCTTCAATTCCATAAAAATTGTTATCATCCGCGGCATGACAACTACTGCCCCTTCGACTCCAGGCGTTCAACTGCTTGAAGTCTCGCCGGAGTATGCCGGCCAACGAATCGACAATTTCCTGCTAGCCCGGCTCAAAGGCGTGCCCAAGACCTTGATTTACCGCATTTTGCGTAAAGGCGAAGTGCGCGTGAACAAGGGGCGGATCAAGCCCGAATACAAGCTGCAGGCCGGCGATATCGTGCGCGTGCCGCCGGTTCGCGTGCCTGAACGCGACGAGCCGGTGCCATTGGCTCAAGGCCTGTTGCAGCGCCTGGAAGCCTCGATTGTCTACGAAGACAAAGCCCTGATCGTGATCAACAAGCCCGCCGGCATTGCGGTTCACGGTGGCAGCGGCCTGAATTACGGCGTCATCGAAGCCTTTCGTCAGTTGCGTCCCGATGCCAAGGAGCTGGAGCTGGTTCACCGTCTCGACCGTGACACCTCCGGCCTGCTGATGATCGCCAAAAAGCGCAGCATGTTGCGTCATTTGCACGCGGCATTGCGCGGTGATGGTGTCGACAAGCGCTATATGGCCTTGGTGCGCGGCAACTGGGCGACTTCGATCAAGCAGGTGCGTGCGGCGCTCGGCAAGAGCAACCTGCGTTCCGGCGAGCGCATGGTCGAGGTTGACGAGGAGGAGGGCAAGGAGTCGGTGACCGTGTTCAAGGTCCTGCGTCGCTTCGGCGACTTTGCCACCCTGATCGAAGCCAAGCCGATCACCGGTCGCACCCACCAGATCCGCGTCCACACCTTGCACGCCGGGCACTGCATTGCCGGCGACACCAAGTACGGCGATGACGGTTTCAGCAAGGAAATCCGTGATCTGGGCGGCAAGCGCCTGTTCCTGCACGCCTACATGCTGACCGTGCCGCTGCCCGATGGCGGTGAACTCAAGCTGCAGGCACCGGTCGATGAAATGTGGGCCAAGACCGTGGAGCGATTGAGTGCGCCCATCTGATTACAAATTGCTGATTTTCGATTGGGACGGCACGCTGGCCGATTCCATTCATCGGATTGTCGAGGCGATGCACTCGGCATCAGGGCGCTCGGGGTTCGAGTTGCGAGATGACTTTGCCGTCAAGGGCATCATCGGTCTGGGCTTGCCCGAGGCAATCCGTACCTTGTACCCGGACATCAGCGATGCCGAGATGACCTTGTTTCGCGAGTACTACGCCGATCACTACATTGCGGCAGAAGCTGTGCCTTCGCCGCTGTTCGATGGTGTAGTCGAATCGATGGCGTCGTTTCGTGAGCAGGGTTATCACCTGGCGGTGGCGACCGGCAAGAATCGTCGCGGACTGGATCGAGTGCTCAAGGCCAATGGCTGGGAAGATTATTTCGATATCACCCGCGCCGCCGACGAGACCGCGAGCAAACCGCACCCGCTGATGCTTGAGCAGATTCTCGAGCATTGCGGCGTACGCCCCGAGCAAGCGTTGATGGTCGGGGATTCATCCTTCGACCTGCTGATGGCGCGTAATGCCGGCATGGCGTCGGTGGCGGTCAGTTACGGTGCGCAGTCGATTGAATCGCTGCAGCAGTTCGAGCCGTGCCTGTCTATCGACCATTTTAGTGAGTTGCATACCTGGCTGGGGCAGCAGGCCAAATAAGTTTTTTCTGGGGTGGACTGGATGACCGACGAATGGAAAGCACCGGCCAAGGCAAGTGCCGACGACGGTGACGCAAAGAGCTGGAAGCTGTTGGAGAAAACCCTGCTGGCCAGCGTGCAGGAGCAGCGTCGTTCGCGGCGTTGGGGGATTTTCTTCAAGCTGCTGACGTTTGTTTATCTGTTTGTTGCGCTGATCCTGTTCACGCCGTTGATGGATATGGAAAAAAGCGCTACCCGTGGCTCGAACTACACCGCGCTGATCGACGTCACCGGCATGATTGCCGACAAGGAGCCGGCCAGTGCCGACAATATCGTCGGCAGCCTGCGTGCAGCCTTTGAGGACAAGAAAGTCAAAGGCGTGATCCTGCGGATCAATAGCCCGGGCGGCAGTCCGGTGCAGTCGGGTTACGTGTACGACGAGATCAAGCGTTTGCGCGCCCTGCATCCGGATACCAAGGTGTACGCGGTGATTTCCGATCTTGGCGCATCCGGTGCCTATTACATCGCCAGTGCGGCGGATCAGATCTATGCCGACAAGGCCAGTCTGGTCGGCTCCATCGGTGTGACGGCGGCGGGTTACGGTTTTGTCGGCACCATGGACAAGCTGGGCGTCGAGCGTCGCACTTACACCTCGGGTGAGCACAAGTCATTCCTGGATCCGTTCCAGCCGCAAAAGCCTGACGAGACCGCGTTCTGGCAGACCGTGCTCGACACCACGCACAAGCAGTTCATCAACAGCGTCAAGCAGGGTCGTGGCGATCGCCTGAAGGACAAGGAGCATCCGGAATTGTTCTCCGGGCTGGTCTGGTCTGGCGAGCAGGCGCTGCCGTTGGGCTTGATCGATGGTCTGGGCAATGCCAGTTCGGTGGCGCGCGACGTGATTGGCGAGAAAGAGCTGGTGGATTTCACTGTGCAGGAATCGCCGTTCGATCGCTTCTCGAAGAAGCTCGGCGCCAGTGTGGCTGAGCAGTTGGCGATGTGGATGGGGTTCCACGGACTTTCGTTGCGTTGATTCACCGGTAGATCAAAAGATCGCACCCTGCGGCAGCTCCTACAGGTTTCAAGTCCGATCGCATTTTTTGCGGTGACATGAATTCTGTAGGAGCTGCCGCAGGCTGCGATCTTTTGCTTTAAGGGATTTGCACGCCCTCGGCCAGCAACATGTCGATCAGGCGAATCAGTGGCAAGCCGATCAGGCTGGTGGCGTCAGGCCCTTCGGTGGACTGAAACAGGCTCACGCCCAAACCCTCGGCCTTGAAGCTGCCGGCGCAGTCGTAGGGTTGCTCCAGGCGCAGGTAGCGCTCGATGCGCGCCTCGTCGAGCTCGCGCATGTGTACGGTGAACGGCACGCAGTCGACCTGGCAGTGGCCGGTCTGGCTGTTGAGCAGGGCCAGGCCGGTGAGGAAGGTCACGCTGGCGCCGCTGGCGGCCAGCAACTGCTCGCGGGCCTTGTCGAAGGTGTGTGGCTTGCCGATGATGCGCTCGCCAAGCACGGCCACCTGATCCGAGCCGATGATCAGGTGAGCGGGGTGGCTGGCAGCCAGTGCTCGGGCTTTCTGTTCGGCGAGGCGCTTGACCAGCTCGATGGCCGATTCGCCAGGCTGGTGGCTTTCGTCGATATCCGGCGAGCTGCAGACGAACGGCAGGCGCAGGCGGGCGAGCAATTCCCGGCGATAAGTCGAGCTGGAAGCAAGTAATAAAGGCAGCATTGGCGTCTCCTGAGGCAGGCGCGAATTCTAGCGGAGGCACGCAAGTGACGGACAGGGCACAATTTCCTTTGACATGGGTGGGGGCATCCCTATAATGCTGCGCCTATGTTGAATGACCCGATTCCACCTCACGTTGACCCGCGCAAATTGGCTGACCGTGGCACCACCCTTCAAGGTGAACTGCTGCTGGCCGATTTGAAGAGACTCTGCGACCCGCTTTCCGACGATGTCGGTACGGTGCAGGCCAAATTCGTTTTTGAACGAGATGAACGTAAATCTGTGGTAATCCACAGCTTTATCGACACCGAAGTCAAAATGGTTTGCCAGCGTTGTCTTGAGCTGGTCACCCTGCCGATCCACAGCGAATGCAGTTACGCTGTCGTGAAGGAGGGTGCGAATACCCAGTCGTTACCGAAAGGTTATGACGTGCTGGAACTGGGCGAAGATCCATTGGATCTGCAGTCACTGATCGAGGAGGAGCTTCTGCTCGCCTTGCCCATTGTGCCTGCTCATCATCCGGAAGAATGCCAGCAGCCGGCGGGAGCAGATGAGCCCGAACCGAGCGAGGACGAGGTAACGCGGTCCAACCCGTTCAGTGTATTGGCGCAGTTAAAGCGTGACCCAAACGTTTAGGAGTTAATCAATTATGGCTGTTCAGCAGAACAAAAAATCCCGCTCTGCCCGTGACATGCGCCGTTCGCACGACGCTCTCGAGGCTAGCACCCTGTCTGTAGAAAAAACCACTGGTGAAGTTCACCTGCGTCACCACGTATCGCCAGAAGGCGTATACCGTGGCCGTAAAGTGATCGACAAGGGCGCTGACGAGTAATCACTTGTCCGCTCAAGTCATCGCGATTGACGCAATGGGCGGGGACTTCGGTCCCCGCAGCATTGTTCAGGCCAGCCTTGCTTGCCTTTCTGCTACGCCCTCGCTGTACCTGACCCTCGTCGGTCAACCCTCCCTTCTTGAAGAACTGATCAACGGCCAATCGGCTGCCGATCGCGCGCGCCTGACGATTGTCCCGGCGTCTGAAGTCATCACCATGGACGAAAAGCCGACCCAGGCCTTGCGTGGCAAGCCGGACTCGTCGATGCGTGTCGCCCTTGAACTGGTGCGTGATGGCAAGGCTCAGGCCTGTGTCAGTGCCGGCAATACCGGTGCGTTGATGGCGTTGTCGCGTTTCGTGCTCAAGACCTTGCCGGGGATTGATCGGCCGGCGATGGTCGCGGCGATCCCGACGCAGAAGGGTTATTGCCAGTTGCTCGACCTGGGTGCCAACGTCGATTGCAGCGCCGAGCATCTGTTGCAGTTCGCGGTGATGGGCTCGGTGGCCGCGCAGACGCTGGGCATTGCCCGGCCACGTGTCGCGTTGCTGAATATTGGCACCGAAGACATCAAGGGCAATCAGCAGGTCAAGCTGGCGGCGACTCTGCTGCAGGCTGCGCGTGGCATCAATTACATCGGTTTTGTCGAGGGCGATGGCCTGTATCGCGGCGAGGCGGATGTGGTGGTCTGTGACGGTTTTGTCGGCAATATCCTGCTCAAGTCCAGCGAAGGGTTGGCGACGATGATTGCTGCGCGCATCGAAGCCTTGTTCAAAAAGAACTTGGCGAGCCGTGCTGTCGGTGCCTTGGCACTGCCTTTGATGAAGCGTCTGCAGGCGGATCTGGCGCCGGCGCGACATAACGGCGCAAGCTTCCTCGGCTTGCAGGGCATCGTGGTGAAAAGTCACGGTTCGGCCGGGGTTCAGGGCTTTCAGAGTGCGATTCAGCGGGCGCTGATCGAGATTCAGGAGAACTTGCCCGAGCGTCTCCACGGTCGTCTGGAGGATTTGTTGTCTTAGGCGTTTTCGTCGGACAATGCTTAAATGTGACCGCCCGGTTCAAAGGGCCATCCAACTGTCAGTTTCTTGCGTCCCCCAGTGGGGCGTCATTTTTCGACGACAAGATCATTAGGGGCTTGTTACATGTCTGCTTCCCTCGCATTCGTCTTTCCAGGACAGGGTTCGCAGTCCCTCGGCATGCTCGCCGAGCTGGGCGCGGAATATCCGTTGATCCTCGAAACCTTCAAAGAAGCCTCTGAGGCTCTGGGCTATGACCTGTGGGCACTGACCCAGCAAGGCCCGGAAGAGCTGCTCAATCAAACCGACAAAACCCAACCGGCCATTCTGACCGCCTCGATCGCCCTGTGGCGTCTGTGGCTGGCTGAAGGTGGCGCGTGTCCGGCATTCGTTGCCGGTCACAGCCTGGGTGAATACAGCGCACTGGTTGCTGCCGGCAGCCTGAGCCTGGCTGATGCGGTGAAGCTCGTTGAGCGCCGTGGCCAGCTGATGCAGGAAGCTGTTCCGGCCGGGCAGGGCGGCATGGCTGCGATCCTTGGTCTGGAAGATGCTGATGTGCTGGCGGCCTGTGCCGAAGCGGCGCAGGGCGAAGTGGTCAGCGCGGTGAACTTCAACTCGCCAGGCCAGGTGGTTATCGCCGGTGCCAAGGCTGCGGTCGAGCGTGCCATCGAAGGCTGCAAGGCCCGTGGTGCCAAGCGTGCCATGCCGTTGCCGGTGAGCGTGCCTTCGCACTGCGAACTGATGCGCCCGGCTGCCGAGCGCTTTGCCGAATCCATCGCCGCCATCGACTGGCAGGCGCCGCAGATCCCGGTGGTACAGAACGTCAGCGCGCAAGTGCCGGCTGATCTGGACACCCTCAAGCGTGATCTGCTCGAACAACTGTACAAGCCGGTTCGCTGGGTTGAATCGGTCCAGACCCTGGCTGCCAAAGGCGCTACCAGTCTGGTCGAGTGCGGCCCGGGCAAAGTGCTGGCCGGTCTGAACAAACGTTGCGCCGAAGGCGTTTCGACTTCCAACCTCAACACCCCAGACGCTTTCGCTGCCGCCCGTGCAGCGCTGGCCTGAATCAGGAGAAACTTGCATGAGTCTGCAAGGTAAAGTTGCACTGGTCACCGGTGCAAGCCGCGGTATTGGCCAGGCTATCGCACTGGAACTGGGTCGTCAGGGCGCCATCGTTGTTGGCACCGCGACCTCCGCCAAGGGTGCCGAGGCAATTGCTGCCACGCTCAAGGAGCACGGCATTCAAGGTACCGGTCTGGAACTGAACGTCACCAGCGACGAATCCGTTGCCGCCGTGATCGCGAGCATTCAGGAGCAGTTCGGCGCGCCGGCGATTCTGGTCAATAATGCCGGCATCACCCGCGATAACCTGATGATGCGCATGAAAGACGATGAATGGTACGACGTGATCGATACCAACCTGAACAGTCTGTATCGCCTGTCCAAGGGCGTTTTGCGTGGCATGACCAAGGCGCGCTGGGGCCGAATTATCAGTATTGGCTCGGTGGTGGGTGCCATGGGCAACGCAGGCCAAGTAAACTATGCAGCCGCCAAGGCCGGCCTGGAAGGTTTCAGCCGTGCAATGGCGCGTGAAGTCGGTTCGCGTTCGATTACGGTCAACTCGGTAACCCCAGGGTTCATCGACACCGATATGACCCGCGAACTGCCGGAAGCACAGCGTGAAGCCTTGCAGACGCAGATTCCGCTGGGCCGTCTGGGACAAGCTCAAGAGATCGCCTCGGTGGTCGCTTTTCTTGCATCCGACGGTGCGGCATACGTCACCGGGGCTACAATCCCGGTGAACGGTGGGATGTACATGTAAGTAAAATGTGACGGATTGCTTCAAAAAAATGTCATACGAGCTGTCTAAAATCCGTTATAAAGCTGCAATCTATTTATAGGCAGAGGGCCGCAGGGTTTGAGGAGTGAAGCTTTCAGTTGAAAAGCTGAAAAGCCTTTCTATACACTTACCCACTGGCCAGCTGCCTGAATTTGTCCATTAGGAGTGAAAACAAGGTATGAGCACCATCGAAGAGCGCGTCAAGAAAATCGTTGCCGAGCAACTGGGCGTTAAAGAAGAAGAAGTGGTCAACACTGCTTCCTTCGTTGAAGACCTGGGTGCCGACTCCCTTGACACCGTTGAGCTGGTGATGGCTCTGGAAGAGGAATTCGAGACCGAAATCCCTGACGAAGAAGCTGAGAAGATCACTACTGTACAAGCTGCAATCGACTACGTTACTAGCCACCAGGCGTAATAGTTTGTAATCGTTGTCTGCTGTCATGGAAAAACCGCACTGCCATCATGGCGTGCGGTTTTTTCTTTAGGCCTGATGCAAAGTCGTCATTTGAAAAAGGAGAGTGCTGTGTCGCGTAGACGCGTCGTAGTCACCGGTATGGGTATGTTGTCGCCACTGGGCACGGATGTGCCGAGCAGTTGGCAGGGCATTCTGGCTGGCCGCAGTGGCATTGGTCTGATCGAACACACCGACCTTTCTGCCTATTCCACCCGTTTTGGCGGCTCGGTAAAGGGCTTCAATGTCGAGGAATACCTGTCGGTCAAGGAAGCACGCAAGCTCGACCTGTTCATTCAGTACGGTCTGGCCGCGGGTTTTCAGGCTGTTCGCAATGCTGGTCTGGAAGTCACCGACGCCAACCGTGAGCGCATTGGCGTGGCCATGGGTTCGGGCATCGGCGGTCTGACCAACATCGAAGAAACCAGCCGTACCCTGCATGAGACGGGCCCGCGTCGAATCTCGCCATTCTTCGTGCCAGGCTCGATCATCAATATGATTTCCGGGTTCCTGTCCATCCATCTGGGTGCACAAGGGCCTAACTACGCCATTTCCACTGCCTGTACCACCGGTACGCACTGCATTGGCATGGCGGCGCGCAACATCATGTACGACGAAGCCGACGTGATGATTGCCGGCGGTGCCGAAATGGCCGCGTGCGGTCTGGGCATGGGCGGCTTCGGCGCGTCCCGTGCGCTGTCGACCCGCAACGACGAGCCGACCCGCGCCAGCCGTCCGTGGGACAAGGGCCGTGATGGTTTCGTATTGTCTGACGGTGCCGGTGCGCTGGTGCTCGAAGAACTCGAACATGCCAAGGCGCGCGGCGCTACGATCTACGCCGAGCTGATCGGCTTCGGCACCAGTGGCGATGCGTTCCACATGACTTCGCCACCGGCTGATGGCGCTGGTGCAGCGCGCTGCATCACCAATGCCCTGCGCGATGCGAAGATCAATATCGACCAGGTGCAGTACATCAACGCCCACGGGACTTCGACCCCGGCCGGTGACCTTGCCGAAGCCAACGCGATCAAGACCGTGTTCGGTGATCACGCCTACAACCTGGCGGTCAGCTCCACCAAGTCCATGACCGGTCACCTGTTGGGTGCGGCGGGTGCGGTCGAGGCGATCTTCAGCGTATTGGCGATCAACAGCCAAGTGGCACCGCCGACCATCAACCTCGACGAGCCGGATGAAGGCTGCGATCTTGATTTCGTGCCGCACACGGCACGCAACATGGACATCGACGTCGTACTGTCCAACTCCTTCGGGTTTGGCGGCACCAACGGCACGTTGGCGTTCCGTCGGTTCGCAGGCTGATGGACTGCTGGGTCGACGGTCAGCCGGCTGACGCTCTGTCGCTGAAAGATCGCGGCCTGGCTTACGGCGATGGTCTGTTCGAGACCATTGCCGTACACGGCGGCCAGCCGGTATTGCTGGACCGTCATCTGACGCGTCTGGTCGAGGGCTGCTCGCGGCTGGCCATCGCGGTGGATATCGAGCTGATTCGTACCGAGCTGCTGAGCTACGCGGCAGCAATGGTTGAGGGTGTGCTCAAGCTCATTCTCACCCGAGGCGACGGCATGCGCGGCTACGCACCCGATCCTGCGGCGCAGGGCCGGCGCATTCTGCAAGGCAATCCTCCTGCTGCTTATCCTGCCGTGCATGGCGAGCAGGGCGTGCGCCTGTTTCCCTGCGTCACACGGTTGTCGAATCAGCCATTGCTGGCCGGCCTCAAGCATCTCAATCGCTTGGAGCAAGTGCTCGCCCGTGCCGAATGGCGCGACAGCGAACACGCCGAAGGCTTGATGCTCGATCAGGCCGGGCGGGTCATCGAAGGCGTGTTCAGCAACCTGTTTGTGGTGCGCGACGGCGTATTGATCACCCCGGATCTGAAACGCTGTGGCGTGGCCGGTGTGATGCGTGCCGAAATATTGTTTCAGGCCGAGTCGTTGGCCATCCCCACCCAAATCACCGACATCAGCCTCGAACAGCTGCAATGGGCCGATGAAGTCTTTATCTGCAACAGCGTGTATGGCGTCTGGCCGGTACGCGCCTACGCTGCACTGAGCTGGCCGGTTGGCCCGCTCACCCGTAAACTGCAAACCATTGCCCGCGCGCTACTGGATGCCTGATTCGTGAGACGTAAACTCTTGCTGCTGCTGGAAACCGGACTGGTTCTGGCAGGGCTGCTGATGGGCGCCAGCGCCTGGAAAATTCATTCGGCGCTGGAACAGCCCCTGAACATCACGCAGGAAGAACTGCTGGATGTGCCGAAAGGCTCGACACCGACCCGTACCTTTCTTGAACTCGAAACCGATGGAGTCATCAAGGACGCCTTCTGGTTGCGCATTTATTGGCGCTTCAACCTGGCCGGTACGCCGATCCACAGCGGCGAATACCGCATGCAGCCGGGCATGACCGTCAACGGTCTGATCGACCTGTGGAAACGTGGCGAAGTGGTGCAGTACAGCCTGACGCTGGTCGAGGGCTGGAACTTCCATCAGGTGCGCGCTGCGCTGGCCAAGGATGAAAAGATCGAGCAGACCCTCAAAGGCCTGAGCGACGCGGAAGTGATGGAGAAAATCGGCCATCGCGGATTGTTCCCCGAAGGTCGCTTCTTCCCGGACACTTATCGCTTCGTGCGGGGTTTTTCCGACGTTGAATTGTTGAAAAAGGCCTTCGATCGTCTCGATGAAGTGTTGGCCAAGGAGTGGGAGAACCGCTCGGCTGATGCCCCGTACAGTGAGCCTTACCAGGCGCTGATCATGGCCTCGCTGGTGGAGAAGGAAACCGGTGTGCCGCAGGAGCGCGGGCAGATTGCCGGCGTGTTCGTGCGCCGTATGGCGCTGGGCATGCAGTTGCAGACCGATCCGACCGTTATTTACGGCCTGGGCGATCGCTACACTGGCAAATTGACTCGCGCTCATCTCAAGGAGCCGACGCCGTACAACACCTATGTGATTCCCGGATTGCCGCCAACGCCGATTGCCATGGTCGGTCGCGAGGCGATTCATGCCGCGCTCAATCCGGTGGAAGGCAACAGCCTGTATTTTGTCGCCCGTGGTGACGGCAGCCATGTGTTCTCCGATGACCTGGACGCGCATAACAGTGCGGTGCGCGAGTTTCAGCTCAAGCGCCGTGCCGATTACCGCTCGAGTCCGGCCCCGGCGAATGCGCCGTCGGCTCCGGCCACGGCAACGGAGGAGGCGATTCCTGCCGCGTCGCCTGATACCGCACCTGAAGCGTTGCCACAGGTTCCCGCTCAGGAACCCGCGCCGACGCCGGCTCCTGCGGTTGAATCCGGAGCGGCCTCACCGCAAAACGCGCAATGACTTTGATTAAGGA
>NZ_QAIK01000055.1:46499-52222 GCF_003061005.1 Pseudomonas sp. HMWF021
TGTTTATTACCCTGGAAGGCCCGGAAGGCGCCGGCAAGAGCACCAACCGCGAGTACCTCGCCGAGCGCCTGCGCGCCGAAGGTATCGAGGTGGTGCTGACCCGTGAGCCTGGCGGCACGCCGCTGGCCGAGCGCATCCGCGAGGTGCTGCTGGCCCCTGCCGACGAAGTCATGAACCCCGATACCGAGCTGTTGCTGGTGTTCGCTGCGCGCGCTCAGCATCTGGCTGAAGTGATTCGCCCGGCACTGGCTCGCGGTGCGGTGGTGCTGTGCGACCGCTTTACCGACTCGACGTATGCCTATCAGGGCGGCGGTCGCGGTTTGTCGCTGGAGCGTATTGCCGCGCTGGAGACTTTCGTACAGGGCGATCTGCGTCCTGACCTGACGCTGATTTTCGATCTGCCAGTGGAAATCGGCCTGGCCCGCGCCAGTGCGCGTGGCCGTCTGGATCGTTTCGAGCTGGAAGGCCGGGCGTTTTTCGAAGCGGTGCGCAATGCCTTTCTTGAGCGTGCCGAAGCCGATCCGGCGCGCTATGTACGCATCGATGCCGGTCAGCCTCTGGTCAAGGTTCAGCAATCGCTGGATACCTTGATTCCGAACCTGCTGGAGCTGACTCGTGGCTGAGGCCTATCCATGGCAGGACAGCCTCTGGCAGCAACTGGCCGGACGCAGTCAGCACGCCCACGCGTATCTGCTGCATGGCCCGGCCGGAATCGGCAAGCGCGCGCTGGCCGAACGCCTGATGGCCAGCCTGCTGTGCCAGCGTCCGACGCCCGAGGCATGCGGCGAATGTAAATCGTGCCTGCTGCTCAAGGCCGGCAGCCACCCGGACAACTACATCCTGGAGCCGGAAGAAGCCGACAAGGCGATCAAGGTCGATCAGGTGCGCGATCTGGTCAGTTTCGTGGTGCAGACCGCGCAACTGGGCGGGCGCAAGGTGGTGCTGATCGAACCGGTGGAGTCGATGAACATCAACGCGGCCAACGCCTTGCTCAAGAGCCTTGAGGAGCCTTCCGGCGATACCGTGTTGTTGCTGGTCAGCCACCAGCCGAGCCGTTTGCTGCCGACGATCAAGAGCCGTTGCGTGCAGCAGGCATGTCCGTTGCCGGGCGAGGCCATGAGCCTGCAATGGCTGGCGCAGGCGCTGCCGGAGTGTTCCACAGAGGAGCGCGTCGAATTGCTGACGCTGGCGGCCGGTTCGCCACTGGCGGCGGTCAGCCTGCAGTCCCAGGGCGTGCGCGAACAGCGGGCGCAGGTGGTCGAAGGGGTGAAGAAGCTGCTCAAGCAACAGCAATCGCCGACGCAACTGGCCGAAGAATGGAAAAACATTCCGATGCTGCGTCTGTTCGACTGGTTCTGCGACTGGTCGAGCCTGATCCTGCGGTATCAGCTCACCCAGGATGAAAATGGCCTAGGGCTGACCGATATGCGCAAAGTGGTGCAGTATCTGGCGCAGAAAAGTGCGCAGGGCAAAGTTCTCGATATTCAAGACTGGATTCTTGCCCAACGGCAAAAAGTCCTGAGCAAAGCCAACCTCAATCCGGCGTTGTTGCTGGAAGCGTTATTGGTGCAATGGGCGGGATTGCCTGGTCAAAGATAAGAATGTGTACCTAGACTCTGAACATCAGCAGTGGAGGTCAACATGAATGAACCCATGAGCCCGGGGCCGCGCAACGGCATCCTGTCCCTGACCATCAAGGACAAATCGGTGCTGTACGCCGCCTACATGCCGTTCATCAGGAACGGTGGCCTGTTCATCCCGACCAACAAGAGCTACAAGTTGGGCGACGAGGTGTTCATGCTGCTCAACCTGATGGACGAGGCGGAGAAAATTCCGGTGGCCGGCAAGGTCGCCTGGATCACCCCCAAGGGCGCCCAAGGCAATCGCGCAGCCGGTGTCGGCGTGCAATTCAATGATGGCGACAACACCGCCCGCAGTCGCATCGAAACCCATCTGGCCGGAGCGCTGAAGTCCGACCGTCCCACTCATACGATGTAAGTTGCAGTCCCTTTTATGCTCGTAGATTCCCATTGTCACCTTGATCGCCTCGACCTCGCCGCCCATGACGGCTCGCTGGATGCCGCACTCGATGCCGCTCGCCAGCGTGGGGTAAGGCACTTTCTGTGCATCGGCGTGAGCGCCGATAACGCTGCTGACGTCAAATCCCTCGCCGAACGCTATGACGACGTCGATTGCTCGGTCGGCGTGCATCCGCTGGATGTACAGCCGGGCGCGGCGCCGGCGCTGGACTGGTTGCTGCACGAACTCAATCACCCGAAAGTGGTGGCAATCGGTGAGACCGGCCTCGATTACCACTACGAACCGGAAGCCGCCGAGCTGCAGCAGGCATCCTTCCGCCTGCACCTGCAAGCGGCGCAGCAGACCGGCAAACCGGTGATCATCCATACCCGTGGCGCCCGCGCCGATACCCTCGAGTTGCTTCGTGAAGCGGCGTTGCCCCAGGCCGGTGTGCTGCATTGCTTCACCGAAGACTGGGACATGGCCAAAGCGGCGCTGGACATGGGTTATTACATTTCCCTGTCCGGCATCGTCACCTTCCGCAATGCCGATGCACTGCGCGACGTGGCGAGCAAGGTGCCGGCCGATCGTCTGTTGGTGGAGACCGATTCGCCGTATCTCGCGCCGATCCCTTATCGCGGCAAGCCGAATCTGCCGCAATACGTGCGCGAAGTCGCGGAGTTTCTGGCGATGCTGCGCGGCGAAAACTACGAGCGATTCGCCGAGCAGACTACCGAGAACTTCAAGCGCCTGTTTCCCTTGGCGAGTGTTAAATCGTCCATGTAGGAGCTGCCGCAGGCTGCGATCTTTTGACGTTGTTTTTAAAGAGTCAAAATCAAAAGATCGCAGCCTGCGGCAGCTCCTACAGGTGCGATGTACGTAAGTGACAGGGTTTTTTCACCAAATTCCAGGCAAAAAAAACCCGGGTTCTGGGGGGTGAATCCGGGTTAAGACCATTAGGAGTAAAACAAAGGCACGCGGTCCCTTGGTACCTTTACCGGCACGGCACTTGGGGGAGATGCCGCCCGACAGTTCAAGTATTGATCAGTCTGGCGTTCAGTCCAGTTGAGTGGTTGGGGTTTTTAAACAAATTTGGAATACGTGCGCTTCAGTTGAGTTCTCATTACGCCCCTGGCGTTCGCAAAATGAACAAGAAACACAGATATGGTCGGATGATCCGTGCATTTTTGCGCAAGTTAGGCATAATACGCGGCTTCGAATTTTGACCCCTACAGACCTTTTCTTATGCACAAAGAACCTCGTAAGGTCCGTGAGTTTCGTCGCCGCGAGCAAGAAATTCTCGATACCGCGCTCAAGCTGTTCCTCGAACAAGGTGAAGACAGTGTCACCGTCGAGATGATTGCTGATGCCGTTGGTATCGGCAAAGGCACGATCTACAAGCATTTCAAATCCAAGGCCGAGATCTATCTGCGGCTGATGCTCGATTACGAGCGCGATTTGAACGAGCTGCTGCATTCGGCCGATGTCGACAAGGACAAGGAAGCGCTGTCCCGTGCCTACTTCGAATTCCGCATGCGCGACCCGCAGCGCTATCGCCTGTTCGACCGGCTCGAAGAGAAGGTCGTAAAAGGCAATCAGGTGCCGGAAATGGTCGAGGAGCTGCACAAGATCCGCGCCTCGAACTTCGAACGCCTGACCTTGCTCATCAAGGGCCGGATCAGCGAAGGCAAGCTTGAAGATGTGCCGCCGTATTTCCACTACTGCGCGTCCTGGGCGCTGGTGCACGGCGCGGTGGCGCTGTATCACTCGCCGTTCTGGAGCAATGTGCTGGAAGATCAGGAAGGCTTCTTCCAGTTCCTGATGGACATCGGCGTGCGCATGGGCAACAAGCGCAAGCGCGACCCGGAAACCCCGAGCAGCTGAATCATTCAGCGGCTTTATCGCGCCATGATTTCGCTACATGACGCAGTACCGCAGGAATATACTCAGGCATAGGGCTTGCTAAAACTTGATTTGTGAGTCAAGTTTTAGCGGCTCGAAATTCTATCGCCGGAGTGATCATGATCGTTGACCGTCAAGGCAGGCGTTTTCGCAATTTGCGCATCAGCCTGACCTCAGCCTGCAATTACGCCTGTACCTACTGCGTGCCCAACGGCAAGCGGCTGGTGGCTGCGCAGGATGAACTGTCGGCCGAGGCCATGGCCCGCGGTGTGGCTTATCTGATCGAAGCCGCCGGCATCGAACGCTTGCGCATCACCGGTGGCGAGCCGCTGGTCAGCCCCAAACTCGAATCTTTCATGAGCGCCGTCGGCAAGATGGGCCTGGAAGACATCAGCCTGACCACCAACGGTCAACTCCTGGCGAAAAAACTGCCGCTGCTGGTGGATGCCGGTTTGCGTCGGATCAACGTGTCCCTCGATACGCTGGATGCTGGCGCGTTTCGCAGCATTGCTCGCGGCGGCGATCTGGCGACCGTGCTCGACGGCATGGATCAGGCCAAAGCGGCGGGATTGAAGATCAAGGTCAACATGGTGCCGTTGCGCGGGCAGAATCTGGATCAGGTGATGCCGCTGCTCGATTACTGCCTGGAACGTGGCTACGAGCTGCGTTTCATCGAGCTGATGCGCATGGGCCACCTCGCCACCGACTCCAATGCCTTCCTGCAACAATTCGTCAGCCTGCAGCAACTGCTGAGCCTGATCGGCGAGCGTTATGAGTACGCCCAGGCCGATGCGCCGGTGGACGCCACGGCTGTGCGCTACGCAATCCCGGGTCTCGGCCATTTCGGCGTGATCGCCAACGAAAGTGTGCCGTTCTGCCGAACCTGTTCGCGCTTGCGCCTGTCGTCGACGGGCTGGCTGCACGGCTGCCTGTCGTCGAGCAACCGTCACTATGTCGGTGATCTGCTCGACAAGCCGCGCCATCAGGCATTGCCGGCGCTGCAGCGTCTGTTGGTCAAGGCGCTGGGCGACAAGCAGGAAGTGGCGTTCTCCGGTGGTGCGACCGTCATGAAGATCATCGGCGGCTGAACAACCGCTTTCGCGAGCAAGCTCGCTCCCACATTTCGAATGCATTCTCCTGTGGGAGCGAGCTTGCTCGCGAATACGATCTTACAATCAACGAATTTCCTGAGCTGGCGCAAAAGCTGCATCCAACGGCCATTCGCCGGTTTTCCGTCACCGGCCTCTGGAGGATGAGGATGCGTAGCCTGGTTTTGCTGCTGGCCGTTTTGGCGCTTGGCGGCTGTATGACTGTCAGCGATATGGCCGAAGGCACTCGCTATCAGATGAGCGACGCGGGGCTGCTGGATCACAGCGACAGCCGCCGGGTGAACAACTTCCGCATTCAGCCGGACTCGTTCATCTACATCGCTCAGGGCGCGTTTGCGCCGCCGGGTGGCTCCTATCCGCGCCCGAACGTGGTGGCTGAAGAAGCCTTCAAGGGTTTTGTCGAATATTTCCCGATGGTGCGTCGCGCCCGGGCGCCGGAAGGCCTCGATCAGGCGATGGGCGAAGCCCGCGATGCCGGCGCGCACTACCTGCTGTACACCCGTTTTGCCAAGGCTGACGACCGTATCGGCAACTCCGATGAGTGGCTCGATCAGGAAGCCGTGGATCGCCTGGGCATCGACGGCGGCGTGATTCAGATCATGTTGATCGAGACCAGCACCCAGTATTTGATTGATACTGCACGGATCAAGAGTCGTGGCGGTTTACTGACGTTCCACGACAACAAGCCTGAAG
>NZ_QAIK01000055.1:52232-59774 GCF_003061005.1 Pseudomonas sp. HMWF021
ATCGGCCCGCCGCTGGCGCAATACGCACGCAGCCTGCTGGGAGTCGGCGACCAATAAGCCAAGGAGTACGCCATGAGTGGCCCGCAAAAAGCCAATGACCTGTTGGGACAGATCCCCAAAACCAAAGGCCTGCCGCCGGTGCACTTGTGGAACCCGGACTTCTGCGGCGACATCGACATGCGCATCGCCCGTGACGGCACCTGGTATTACCTGGGTACGCCGATCGGGCGCAAGCCGATGGTCAAGCTGTTCTCCACCATCATTCGCCGCGACGGCGATGATTATTTCCTGATCACCCCGGTCGAGAAGGTCGGGATCAAGGTTGACGACGCGCCGTTCGTGGCGATTGCCGTGGAAGTTGAAGGCGAGGGTGAGGCGCAGATGCTGCGCTTCACTACCAATGTCGAAGAAACGGCCGAAGCCGGGCCGGAACATCCGATCCGCGTCGAGATCGACCCGACCACTCAGGAACCTGCGCCTTACGTGCATGTGCGTACCAACCTCGAAGCGCTGATTCACCGCAACGTGTTTTACCAACTGGTGGAACTGGCGGTCAGCCGCGAAATCGACGGGCAGCGCTGGTTGGGCGTTTGGAGCGGCGGCGAGTTCTTCCGCATCGGCCTCGAGCCTTGATCACAATCCCCCTGTAGGAGTGAGCCTGCTCGCGATAGCGGTGTGTCAGTCACCATCAACATTGACTGTTCCACCGCTATCGCGAGCAGGCTCGCTCCTACAGGGGTTTATGTTTCAGCAGAAAATCCCGATTGACTGTTAATCATATGATCATTAGCGTGAACACCCATCGCTAGGCGCTTTGAGGTCTTCATGTCCAGCAGCTTTCATGCATCAACGGTCGATTGGCTAGGCAGCTGGATTGCCGCCGGTCACGTCAAGCCGGGGCAGGCGATCAAGGTCGAGGCGGATCTGGGTGAACAGCTCGGTGTCAGCCGCACCGTGATCCGCGAAGCCATCAAGACGCTCGTCGCCAAAGGCCTGCTCGAAGTCGGGCCAAAAGTCGGCACCCGCGTATTACCAGTGCGGCGCTGGAATCTGTTCGATCCGCAGGTCGTCGGTTGGCTCTCGCGCAATGGCCTGCCGGAAAACTTCGTCGATGACTTGCTCGATTTGCGCCGCACCATCGAACCGATGGCCGTGCGCTGGGCCTGCGAGCGCGCCACTCTGGAGCAGATCCAGGCGGTGCAGTTGGCCTGTAACGCGCTGGAACGGGCGGTCGACAGCGGCATTGATTACAACCGCGCCGACCAGGCCTTCCACGAATGCATTCTGGCCGCCAGCCATAACCAGTTCATCGAGCAAATGGTTCCGGCCCTCGGCGCGTTGCTGGCCGTGTCGTTTGAAGTCAGCGCCGCTGACCCCGATGAACTGCGTCGAACCTTGCCGATCCACAGAGACATGGCCGACGCCATCGCCGCCCGTGACTCCGCGCGCGGCGTATGGGCCTGCATGACCCTGATCGACAACGCAGACCTCGCGATCAAGCGTTTTTACCCGCAGGTGATGGCCGACAAAAAAGCCAGCTGACAAAGCCTAAATTCCCCTGTGGGAGCGGGCTTGCTCGCGAAGGCGGCGTATCAGACACGCCGCCTTTGACTGACACTCCGCTTTCGCGAGCAAGCCCGCTCCCACAGTAAAAGCCACAAGAACCAAGGAGTTGCCATGAGCTGGACCGCCGTAACCCAACACCGCGCCAGACTCGGCGAAGGCCCGTTCTGGGACGCCCCCACCCAGGCGCTGTACTGGGTCGATATCGCCGGCAAACAGGCGTTGCGGCTGATCGGCAACAACGTGCAGATCTGGCAGATGCCCGAGCACGTTTCCGCGTTCATCCCGTGTGCCAGCGGCGATGCGCTGGTGACCCTGAGCAGCGGCGTCTATCGTCTGGATCTCGACTCACCGGGTCTGGAGCCACGCCTGACATTGTTCTGCATCGCCGACCCGCAACCGGGCAATCGGCCCAACGAAGCGCGCTGCGACGTTCAGGGTCGGCTGTGGCTCGGCACCATGCAAAACAACATCGGTGACCACGGCGAAGACCTGCCGGTGGTGCGCCGCTCCGGTGGTCTGTTCCGTATCGATCCCGATCAGCGCGTCACGCCGTTGCTGCGCGGCCTGGGCATTCCCAACACACTGTTGTGGAGCGATGACGGCACCACGCTGCTGTTTGGCGACAGCCTCGACGGGGCACTCAATCGCTATTTCATTCACACCGATGGCAATCTCGATGTCGCCAACCGCTGGTACGGTCCTGACCAGAACGGCGGCCCGGACGGCTCGGCGATGGACGCCGAAGGCTACGTGTGGAATGCCCGCTGGGACGGCAGCTGCCTGCTGCGTCTGACGCCCGAAGGGCAAATCGACCGCAAGATCGATCTGCCCGTCAGCCGCCCGACCAGTTGCGTATTCGGCGGCGAAGGCTTGAAAACCCTGTACATCACCAGCGCCCAGAGTCCGCACAACCATCCACTGGATGGCGCGCTGTTGTCGATGCGGGTCGATGTGCCCGGCAAGTTGTGCACTCGCTTTGCAGGTTGAATCCCAAAATATGGGATGCAAAATTATATATTGAGATTATTTGGTGGTCGGGTTTATAGTCGGCTCCAGCAGTAACACGCACTCACACTTAAAAAGAACAAAACAGGTGAAGTGATGCAGCGAATCTCTATCGCACTCCGTAACGGAGTCAGCGTCTCGCAACGGCCCGGTGTCGCTCGCCGCGCCTGCCTGTTTTGTTTTCACAGTCTTCCAGACCGGACATCGTCAGATGCCCGGTTTTTTTGTGCTTACGAACAGGAGTCCTGATCCATGGCTGAACCTCTTTCCTTGCCGCCGGTGCCCGCGCCGCCGAAGGGTGAGCGTCTGAAAAACAAAGTCGTATTGCTGACCGGCGCCGCTCAAGGCATCGGCGAAGCCATCGTTGCTACCTTCGCCTCGCAGCAGGCCAAACTGGTGATCAGCGATATTCAGGCGGAAAAAGTCGAGAAGGTCGCCGCTCACTGGCGCGAGCAGGGGGCCGACGTGCAGGCGATCAAGGCCGACGTCTCGCGCCAGCAAGATTTGCACGCCATGGCCGAACTGGCGATCGAACTGCACGGGCGCATCGACGTGCTGGTCAACTGCGCCGGGGTCAACGTGTTCCGCGACCCGCTGCAAATGACCGAAGAAGACTGGCGTCGCTGCTTCGCCATTGACCTGGACGGCGCCTGGTACGGCTGCAAAGCCGTGTTGCCGCAGATGATCGAGCAGGGTGTCGGCAGCATCATCAACATCGCCTCGACCCATTCCACCCACATCATTCCCGGCTGCTTCCCGTATCCGGTGGCCAAGCACGGCCTGCTGGGGCTGACCCGGGCGCTGGGCATCGAGTACGCGTCCAAGGGCGTTCGGGTCAACGCCATCGCCCCGGGTTACATCGAGACGCAACTGAACGTCGATTACTGGAACGGTTTTGCCGACCCGCACGCCGAGCGTCAGCGCGCCTTTGATCTGCACCCGCCGAAACGCATCGGCCAGCCGATCGAAGTGGCGATGACCGCCGTGTTTCTGGCCAGTGATGAAGCGCCGTTCATCAACGCCTCGTGCATCACCATCGATGGTGGACGTTCGGTGATGTACCACGACTGAACGGATCGGGTTTGCAGCGCAGAAGTCCGCCTGAAATCCAATCATCATACGATATGACTATTTTCACAGGCTTTGCAGCAGTACGTGTCACGCCACAAGCTGTTTAATTTGCTCAAGAAAAATAACAAGGAGTCAGCTTATGAAACGTCGTTTCGGGATTCGTACCTTGTGCAGTGCCGCGCTGGCGGTCACCGCGTTCAGCCTGAGCAGTACGCTGCTGGCTGCCGACACCGTGAAAATCGGTTTTCTGGTCAAGCAGGCTGAAGAGCCGTGGTTCCAGACCGAATGGGCCTTCGCTGAAAAAGCGGCCAAGGACAAAGGCTTCGAACTGATCAAGATCGCCGTGCCGGACGGCGAGAAAACCCTCTCGGCCATCGACAGCCTCGCCGCCAATGGGGCCAAGGGCTTCGTGATCTGCCCGCCGGATGTCTCGCTCGGCCCGGCGATCATGGCCAAAGCCAAGCTCAATGACCTGAAAGTGATCGCCGTCGACGACCGTTTCGTCGACGCCAGCGGCAAGTTCATGGAAGACGTGCCGTACCTCGGCATGGCCGCATTCGAAGTTGGCCAGAAACAGGGCAACGCGATGGTCGCCGAAGCGAAGAAACGCAACTGGGACTGGAAAGACACCTACGCGGTGGTCAACACCTACAACGAACTCGACACCGGCAAGAAGCGCACCGACGGCTCGATGAAGGCGCTCGAAGACGCCGGCCTGCCGAAAGACCACATCCTGACTGCCGCCCTGAAAACCCTCGACGTACCGGGCAGCATGGACGCCACCAACTCGGCGCTGGTCAAGCTGCCCGGTGCGGCGAAGAACCTGATCATTGGCGGCATGAACGACAACACGGTGCTGGGCGGCGTGCGCGCCACCGAAGCGGCAGGGTTTGCCGCCGCCAACGTGATCGGTATCGGCATCAACGGCACCGACGCCATTGGCGAACTGAAAAAGCCCAACAGCGGTTTCTTCGGTTCGATGCTGCCAAGCCCGCACATCGAAGGCTACAAGACCGCCGAGATGATGTACGAGTGGGTCACCACTGGCAAAGAACCGCCGAAATACACGGCGATGGACGACGTCACCCTGATCACCCGCGAGAACTTCAAGCAAGAGCTGGAAAAAATCGGCCTGTGGAATTGATGGCTGCTCGATCGGTGTGAAGAGGTGACTCAGATGCACGCGCAAGTACACACACATGAAAGCAGCGCCGGCGGCAGCCTGCGCTTCAACGGGATCGGCAAGACCTTTCCCGGGGTCAAGGCGCTGGACGCCATCAGCTTCGTCGCCCATCCGGGGCAGGTACACGCCTTGATGGGCGAGAACGGCGCTGGCAAATCGACGCTGCTGAAAATTCTTGGCGGCGCCTACATTCCCAGCAGTGGCGAGTTGCAGATCGGCGAGCAGACCATGGCCTTCAAGTCGACCGCCGACAGTATTGGCAACGGCGTCGCGGTGATTCACCAGGAGCTGCATCTGGTGCCGGAAATGAGCGTGGCCGAGAACCTGTTTCTCGGTCATCTGCCGGCCAGTTTCGGCCTGATCAATCGTGGCGTGCTGCGCCAGAACGCCCTGGCCTGCCTCAAGGGGCTGGCCGATGAAATCGATCCGCAGACCAAGGTCGGGCGCCTGTCGCTCGGCCAGCGGCAACTGGTGGAAATCGCCAAGGCGCTGTCCCGTGGCGCGCATGTGATCGCTTTCGATGAGCCGACCAGCAGCCTCTCGGCCCGCGAAATCGACCGTTTGATGGCGATCATCAGCCGCTTGCGCGATGAGGGCAAAGTGGTGCTCTACGTCTCCCATCGCATGGAAGAAGTGTTCCGCATTTGCGACGCGGTGACGGTGTTCAAGGACGGCCGTTACGTGCGCACCTTCGATGACATGAGCCAGTTGACCCACGATCAACTGGTGACCTGCATGGTCGGGCGCGACATTCAGGACATCTACGATTACCGCAGTCGTCCACGCGGCGCGGTGGCGTTGAAGGTCGACGGTTTGCTCGGCCCGGGGCTGCGTGAGCCGGTGAGTTTCGAGGCGCACAAGGGCGAGATTCTCGGCTTGTTTGGTCTGGTCGGGGCCGGGCGCACCGAGCTGTTTCGCTTGCTCAGCGGGCTTGAACGCAACACCGCCGGGCGCCTCGAATTGCGCGGGCATGAATTGAAGTTGCGCTCACCGCGTGATGCGATTGCCGCCGGGATCCTGCTGTGCCCCGAGGACCGCAAGAAGGAGGGAATCATCCCGCTGGCCAGCGTCGCCGAGAACATCAACATCAGCGCGCGCGGCGCCAATGCCAGCCTCGGCTGCCTGCTGCGCGGGCTGTGGGAGAAGGGCAACGCCGACAAGCAGATCAAGGCGCTGAAAGTCAAAACTCCGCACGCCGGTCAGCCGATCAAATTCCTCTCCGGCGGCAATCAGCAGAAGGCCATTCTCGGGCGCTGGCTGTCGATGCCGATGAAGGTGCTGCTGCTCGACGAGCCGACTCGCGGCATCGACATCGGCGCCAAAGCCGAGATCTACCAGATCATCCATAACCTGGCCGCCGACGGTATTTCGGTGATCGTGGTGTCCAGCGACCTGATGGAGGTGATGGGCATTTCCGACCGCATTCTGGTGCTCTGCGAAGGCGCGTTGCGCGGCGAAGTCAGCCGCGACCAGGCCAATGAATCCAACCTGTTGCAACTGGCTTTGCCGCGCCATCGCGCTGACGGCGTGGCGAACTGAGAGGTGAACATGATGACCATCCAAAACAAGGCGTTGCCGACTCCCCGCAAACCGCTGGACCTGCGGCGCTTCCTCGATGACTGGGTCATGCTGCTGGCGGCCATTGGCATCTTCGTCGCCTGCACCTTGCTGATCGACAACTTCCTCTCGCCACTGAACATGCGGGGGCTGGGGCTGGCGATTTCCACCACCGGCATTGCCGCGTGCACCATGCTGTATTGCCTGGCGTCGGGGCATTTCGACCTGTCGGTGGGTTCGGTGATCGCCTGCGCCGGGGTGGTGGCGGCAGTGGTGATGCGCGACACCAACAGCGTGTTCCTCGGCGTCAGCGCGGCGCTGGTGATGGGCCTGATTGTCGGGCTGATCAACGGCATCGTGATTGCCAAGCTGCGGGTCAACGCGCTGATCACCACGCTGGCGACCATGCAGATCGTTCGTGGCCTGGCCTACATTTTTGCCAACGGCAAAGCGGTGGGCGTGTCGCAGGAATCATTCTTCGTTTTCGGCAACGGCCAGTTGTTCGGCGTGCCGGTGCCGATCCTGATCACCATCGTCTGCTTCCTGTTTTTCGGCTGGCTGCTGAACTACACCACCTACGGGCGCAACACCATGGCCATCGGCGGTAACCAGGAAGCGGCGTTGCTTGCCGGGGTGAACGTCGACCGGACCAAGATCATCATTTTCGCCGTGCACGGCGTGATCGGTGCGCTGGCCGGGGTGATACTGGCCTCGCGCATGACTTCCGGGCAGCCGATGATCGGCCAGGGTTTCGAATTGACCGTGATCTCGGCGTGCGTATTGGGCGGGGTGTCGTTGAGCGGCGGGATCGGCATGATCCGCCACGTGATTGCCGGGGTGCTGATTCTGGCGATCATCGAGAATGCGATGAACCTGAAGAACATCGACACGTTTTATCAGTATGTGATTCGCGGTTCGATTCTGTTGCTGGCCGTCGTCATCGATCGCCTGAAACAACGGTAAACCGCATTCCCATGTAGGAGTGAGCCTGCTCGCGATAGCGTCCTTTCAGTCACATCGTTGCTGGATGTACCGACGTCATCGCGAGCAGGCTCACTCCCACAATAGATCGCGCCGTTCTCCCGCCTCTCGTCACCTTCCCCAAAATTTCCCTTGCCCGCCCGCGCCCGTTTCGGGTATCACTTTGTACATGATTAGAC
>NZ_QAIK01000056.1 GCF_003061005.1 Pseudomonas sp. HMWF021
GGGTGAAGCAGCGGATCTGGGGGTGGGTGGATCGGGTGGTGGTCAACATTCTCGATCGGCGCGGATAACCGCCAAACACCATTCCCCTGTAGGAGCTGCCGAAGGCTGCGATCTTTTGATCTTGGGTTTCTAAACCAAAATCAAGATCAAAAGATCGCAGCCTTCGGCAGCTCCTACAGGGCATTGCGGTGTTTGTTACAGCAACTCAAAACTCTGCTGCGTCACATCCTGCGAGTCCAGGCCGATCTGCACGTTGAACTTGCCAGGCTCTGCCGCGTACTTGAGCTGGGCGTTGTAGAACTTCAGCTCATCCTCGGTGATGGTGAAGTGCACGACTTTCTGTTCGCCGGCCTTGAGCATGATTTTCTGGAAGTTCTTCAGCTCTTTCACCGGGCGGATCATCGAGCCGGTGACGTCCTGAATGTACAACTGCACCACGGTTTCGCCGTCACGCTGGCCGGTGTTTTTCAGGGTGACACTGGCGTCGAGCTTGCCGGTCTTGTTCAGCGTGGTCGAGGACAGCGCCATGTCGCTCAGGGCGAACTGGGTGTAGCTCAAGCCGTAACCGAACGGGAACAGCGGGCCGGTGGTGTCATCGAAATACTGCGAGGTGTAGTTGCCGGGTTTGCCCGGCGTGAACGGCCGGCCGATGCTCAGATGGTTGTAGTAAGTCGGGATCTGGCCCACGGAACGCGGGAAGGTCACCGGCAGTTTGCCCGACGGGTTGTAGTCGCCGAACAGCACGTCAGCGATGGCGTTGCCACCTTCGGTGCCGCTGAACCAGGTTTCCAGAATCGCGTCAGCCGACTGATTCTCTTCGAGAATGGTCAGCGGACGGCCGTTCATCAACACCAGTACCAGCGGTTTTCCGGTGGCTTTCAAGGCGCGAATCAGCTCGCGCTGGTTTTCCGGGATGTTCAGGTCGGTGCGGCTGGAGGACTCGTGGGACATGCCACGGGACTCGCCAACGGCGGCGACGATCACGTCGGCGTCCTTGGCTGCTTTCACCGCTTCGTCGATCAGCACGTTGGCCGGGCGCGGATCATCGACCACTTCCGGGGCGTCGAAGTTGAGGAAGTTCAGGTAATCCAGAACCTTCTTGTCGCTGGTGATGTTGGCGCCGCGGGCGTAGATCAGGTTGGCTTTATCGCCAATCACCGAACTCATGCCGTCGAACAGCGTGACCGATTGCGCCGGGCGACCAGCGGCGGCCCAGCTACCCATCATGTCGATAGGCGCCTTCGCCAGCGGGCCGACCAGCGCGACCTTTGCGGTTTTCTTCAGCGGCAGGGTGTCATTCTGATTTTTCAGCAGCACCAGGCTGCGACGCGCCACTTCACGGGCCTCGGCGCGGTGCAGACGGCTTTCGGCGTAGGTGTCGGCCGGATCATCCTCGGCCTTGCCGATGCGCAGGTACGGGTCCTTGAACAGGCCCATGTCGTACTTGGCGGCAAGGACTTCGCGCACCGCGTTGTCGATGTCTTTCTGTTCGATCTCGCCGGACTTGAGCAGCCCCGGCAGCTCTTTGCCGTACAGCGTGTCGTTCATGCTCATGTCGATGCCGGCCTTGATCGCCAGCTTCGCCGCTTCGCGACCGTCGGCGGCCACGCCGTGCTTGATCAGTTCGAAGATCGCTCCGTGGTCGCTGACCGCCAGGCCCTTGAAGCCCCAGTCTTTGCGCAGCAGATCGTTCATCAGCCAGGTATTGGCCGTGGCCGGGATACCGTTGATCGAGTTCAACGCCACCATTACCCCGCCGGCACCGGCGTCGATCGCCGCGCGGTACGGTGGCAGGTAGTCCTGGTACATCTTCACCGGGCTCATGTCGACGGTGTTGTAGTCACGACCGCCCTCGACCGCGCCATACAGGGCGAAATGTTTGACACTGGCCATGATGCTGTCGGCCGCGCTCGGCGTGTCGCCCTGATAAGCCTTGACCATCACTTTGGCAATGCGCGAGGTCAGGTAGGTGTCTTCACCGAAACCTTCGGAGCTGCGGCCCCAGCGCGGATCGCGGGAGATGTCGACCATCGGCGCGAAGGTGATGTCGAGGCTGTCGGCGGCGGCCTCTTTGGCGGCAATGCGCCCGGACTGGCCGATGGCGTCCATGTCCCAGCTCGAGGCCAGGGCCAGCGGAATCGGGAAAATCGTACGGTGACCGTGGATCACGTCGTACGCAAAAAACATCGGAATCTTCAGGCGGCTGCGCATCGCCGCGTCCTGCATCGGACGGTTTTCCGGGCGAGTGATCGAGTTGAACGTACCGCCGATATTGCCGGCGGCGATCTCTTTGCGGATCAACTCGCGGGGCATTTCCGGGCCGATGCTGATCAGGCGCAACTGGCCGATCTTTTCGTCGAGGGTCATTTGTTTCATCAGATTGCTGATGAACGCGTCCTTGTTTTCCAGCGGGACCGGGGTCGTGGCGGCCAATACTTGATGACTGGCCAGGCTGACGAACAGGCCCAGCAAACACAGCTTCTTCATGAATATTTTTCTCAAGGGCCCAAGCGGCAATGCAATGCCGGCCAGCCAAAAGTTAGGGAGCGACTATTGTTGTTCGGGTGCAGGCTCAAAATGACCGAGCCAAAAACGCCCGCCGACCTTCGGCAGCGTTTGCGCAGGGCCTCTTTTTAGCCCATCGGCCCGTTGCAATCCAGTGGCGCGGCCGATTATGCCCCAACCGCCGATGCAGAAGGTTTCACGGTCGGTTTTTTATGAAATACGCCAGGGAGCATCACTTTGATGAATGTCAGTCCAACCTACCGCTCGCGTCTGCAGGTCGCCACGCTGCTGGTCCTCGCCACCTTGTTGACCGCCTGCGGCATCAACAATATCCCGACCCTCGATGAACAGGCGAAAGCCGCCTGGGGCCAGGTACAGAACCAGTATCAGCGCCGTGCCGACCTGATCCCCAATCTGGTGGAGACCGTCCGGGGTTACGCCAAGCATGAGGAGGCGACCCTGACCGCCGTGGTCGAGGCGCGGGCCAAGGCGACGTCGATCCAGGTCGATGCCAGCACCCTCGACAACCCGGAAAAACTCAAGCAGTTCCAGCAGGCTCAGGATCAGTTGAGCGGCGCGCTCAGCCGTTTGATGGTGGTCTCCGAGCGCTACCCGGACCTCAAGGCCAACCAGAACTTTCTGGCCCTGCAATCGCAACTCGAAGGCACGGAAAACCGCATTGCCGTGGCGCGGCGTGATTTCATTCTGGCGGTGCAGAAGTACAACACCGAGATCCGCACCTTTCCCGGTCGCCTCTGGCACAGCGTGATGTACAGCGATCTGCCGATCCGCGAAACCTTCGAGGCCACCACCCCCGGTGCGGAAAAGGCCCCGGAAGTGAAGTTCTGACAACTCCCGTGTAGGAGCTGCCGCAGGCTGCGATCTTTTGATCTTGATTTTTTAAAAGCAAAAGATCGCAGCCTGCGGCAGCTCCTACAGGAGGATCGGTGGAGGGTTTTCATGCGTGTGTTGAAGATAGGCCTGGTGCTGATGCTCTGGCTGTTCGCCGTCAGTGCCCGGGCCGAGTTGACGTTCCCGGCGTTGAGCGGGCGGGTGGTGGACGAGGCGCAGATGATCGAACCGTCGGTGCGCGCCCAGTTGAGCCAGCAATTGCAGGCCCATGAACAGGCGACCGGCGAGCAATTGGTGGTGGTCACGGTGCCTGATCTGCAGGGCACCACCATCGAGGATTACGGCGTGCAACTGGGCCGGCACTGGGGCATCGGCCAGAAGGACAAGAACAACGGCGCGCTGCTGATCGTCGCCCGGGACGAGCGCAAATTGCGCATCGAAGTCGGCTACGGTCTGGAGGATCGGCTGACCGATGCGCAGAGTTCGGTGATCATCCATCAAGTGATCACCCCGGCGTTCAAGGCCGGCAATTTCAGCAAGGGCATCAGCGACGGTGTGGCGGCGATGCTGGTGGTGCTCGGCGGCAATCCGCTGGACGAACCTTCGACGGTGTACGAGTCGAGCGGTGATCCGCAGAGCGATTTTGTCTCGCGTCATCCGCTGTTGTTCGTTTTTCTGGTGGTGTTGTTCATCCTGACCGTGTTTGTCTGCCAGATGCTCGGTATCCTTCCCGCCGGCCGGGGTGGCTCCGGTGGCGGAGGCGGTTTCGGTGGTGGTGGTT
>NZ_QAIK01000057.1 GCF_003061005.1 Pseudomonas sp. HMWF021
GCCTATGAGTGGGTCGGTGGCGGGCGCAACGCGAGCAACTTTGGCGCCCCGGCGTTTCTCGGCGTGGCGGTGGTGGTGTTGCTGACCATTTTGCTGGTCAATCGCTACGGCAGCCCGTTATTGCGCAACATGGCGGTGCTGGTGGGCATGCTGATCGGCGCCGGTCTGGCTTACGGTCTGGGCATGGGCAACTTCCACAGCGTCGAAGACGCACCGTGGCTGACCGTGCCCTATCCGTTCTACTTCGGCCTGCCGACCTTCAGCCTGATCCCCATTCTGACCATGGTGGTGGTGATGATCGTGCAGATGGTCGAGTCCATGGGGCTGTTCGTGGCCATCGGCGACATCGTCGACAAACCGGTGGAAGACAAACAGGTGATCAACGGCCTGCGCGCCAACGGCCTGGCGAGCACCATCGCCGGGATGTTCGCTGCATTCCCGTTCATCGCCTTCATGGAAAACGTCGGCCTGGTGATCCTGACCGGTGTGCGCAGCCGCTGGGTGGTGGCGGTCAGCGGCCTGCTGATGTGCTCGATTGCGCTGGTGCCCAAGGCCGGGGCGATCATCGCGTCAATGCCGACCGCAGCGCTGGGCGGCGCCGGTATCGCGATGTTCGGCGTGGTCGCGGCGGCGGGCATCCAGACCCTGGCAAAGGTCGATTACGAACGCAATCGCTTCAACGTGCTGATCGTCGGTTTCACCATCGCCGCCGCGCTGGTGCCGGTGCTCGCCCCTTCCCTGTTCAAACAAATGCCCGAGTGGTCACAGCCGTTCCTGCACAGCAGCGTGGTCATCGCCTGCCTGGTGTCGGTGCTGCTCAACGCGGCGCTCAACGGCGTCAGCGTGCCAGACACCACACCCGGCAAATCCGCCTCGCACATTCTCTGACTGGAGCCTGCCCATGACTCAACTTCAAAACATCCTGATCAAAAACCCCGTGGCGGTGATGACCGGCCTGCGCGGCCCCCGTGCCCGCGCCGGGGCGGTGGACATTCGCGTGGTCAACGGACGCATCGCCGAAATGGCCGCCAACCTTGAGCCACAACCCGGTGAGCGGGTGATCGATGCGCGCAACTGCGTGGTCTATCCGGGCTGGATCAACACCCACCATCACCTGTTCCAGAACCTGCTCAAAGCTGTGCCCGAAGGCTTGAATCAGGATCTGCAAGGCTGGCTGGCGAGCGTGCCTTACCCAAGGTTGAACCGCTTTACCCCGCCACTGGCGCGGATCGCCGCCCGTCTGGGCATGGTCGAGTTGCTGCTGTCCGGCGTGACCACCTGCGCCGATCACCACTACCTCTACCACGCCCACGGCACCACCGAGACCGGGGATCTGCTGTTCGATCTGGCCGACGAGTTCGGCTTGCGTTTCGTGCTCTGTCGCGGTGGCGCGCTGGAATCGGCCAGTGCGCATCCGGGCTTCTCGAAAACCGCGCTGCAACCGGAAAGCCTCGAGCAAATGGTCGGCGACATCGAGCGGCTGAAATCGCTGTATCACCAGGACACCCCGGACGCCCTGCGTCGGGTGGTGGTAGCGCCCACCACACCGACCTTCTCGCTGCCGCCGACCCTGCTGCGCGAACTGGCGCACACCGCGCGCGGCCTCGGTTTGCGTCTGCACACGCACCTGTCGGAAACGCAGAACTACGTGAATTTCTGCCGCGAAAAATACAACTGCCTGCCGGTGGAATTCGTCGCCGAACACGAATGGCTCGGCCCCGACGTGTGGTTCGCCCACGCCGTGCACCTGCAACCGGGCGAAATCCGCATGCTCGCCCAAACCGGCACCGGCGTTTCCCATTGCCCGGTAAGCAACGCGCGCCTGGGCAGCGGCGTCGCCCCGGTGCCGCAAATGTATGAAGCCGGCGTGCCGATTTCTCTCGGCGTCGACGGCGTGGCGTCCAACGAATCCGGAAGCATGATCGGCGAAGCCAACACCGCATGGCTGATCCACCGCGCCGAACAAGGCGCCTCGGCCACCACCGCCGAAGACGTGATCCACTGGGGCACGGCGGGCGGTGCGCAGGTGTTGGGGTTGGGCGCGGTCGGTACGCTGGAAGTCGGGCAAGCGGCAGATCTGGTGATCTACAGCCTCGATCATCCACGGTTCTTCGGTTTCCACGATTGCGCGGTTGCGCCAGTGGTGGCCGGTGAACCGATCACCGTGAAATACAGCCTCGTTGGCGGCCGGATCGTGGTGGATAACGGCGTGATTCCGGGGCTGGATATCGAACGGATGCGCGCCGAGGCGTGGGAAGGTGTGCAGGCGATGATGAATATCGAGGATTGATCCCGAATCCGCATGCAATGCAAAACCCTGTGGGAGCTGGCTTGCCAGCGAAGGCGGGCTGTCAGTCAATGCAGCAGTGACTGATCCACCGCTATCGCTGGCAAGCCAGCTCCCACAAAAGAGTGCTGCATTCGCGACTTCAGGGAATCTCGACTAAGGTTACTCCCTCATCGGATTGAGCCCCTGCCAGTTACACCGGGCTCTTGATCAAGGAGAGACTGATGACGTCGCGTCGCAACATCGAACAGACTTATCGCACCTGGTCCAGCCCGATTCTGCTGGAGCTGAAAAAGCGCGAACACCAAATGGCGCCGGTCGAGCGTCAGGCGCTGGAGAATGTTTTGGTCGAACGAAGGTTGCTGGATGTGGGCAACCCCAACGGCCCTGACAGACGCCAGGGCATTGCGGGCAAAAATGACCGACCCGGTTGATCAGCGGATCAGACCGGGTCGAGGTGCAACCCCAGCTTCAGCAGTTCCTTGCGCAGCATCGACGGTTTCACAACCGCCATCCCCGCCTGCCATTGCAGCGGTAACAATCGATCCAGCTTATGCTGGCTGAGCACCGGCTCAGCCAGCAAACAACTCTTGCCGTCGCGGATGCTGATGACATTCAGCAACCAGTCATCGCCCTGCCCGGCCATCCAGTTGCTGATCTCGACGTGCTGTTTTTCAATCAGGGCATCGGCATCCCATACGGTCATCTGTGCGAAAACCTGCGGCAGGTTGCTGTCCGGATTGAATCGCTTCAGATCCGCCGCTAACGCTGCCTGCAGGTCTGCTTCGATGGCGGCCTGACATTCGAGGAAATACTGCTCGGGCCAATTCGCCGGCAGATTCGCCCGCGGCGCCAATATTTCATAAGCCTCGATATCCAGTTCGGTGGTCATCTGCCCGCTGAAGTCGAGTGTGTTGTCGAGGATTGCCGTGGCCAGCAATGCTGCGCTTTGCACGCTGATTCGCGGTAGCAGGCCGGCGGTTCGCCAGCGCTGAAAAACCAGTGTCGCTGCCGCACCGATCGGGCGAATATCGGCGGCGCGACCCAGTCGCTCAGCCCAGTACCGTTCAAAACCGGGATGATGGTCAATGACCTCCACCACTTGGCCGAGCACCACCAGCGGGTCGAAGTGCTGATAGTCGGACACATCGACCAGCACGAATTCGTCGTTTGCTTGTGGAGAGTAGCGGTGAAACTCGGCACCCCAGCTCAGAACGGTCGGCGACACGCTGCCGTTGGGTCTGGCACTGCTGACAGCACGGGCGGGGATGCCTTGCAGGTTGAGCAATTCTGCGTAAGCGATACAGCAGGCGTAGGCGTCGATGTCCAGATAGGACGCGCCGGATGTGATGATTTTCATGGGGCGCAAAAGTCGCACATTTCCATGACTTTGGGGTGACATAAAAAGATCGCAGCCTTCGGCAGCTCCTACAGAGATGGATACAAATCCCCTGTAGGAGCTGCCGCAGGCTGCGATCTTTTGATCTTCAAGCCGCGGCTTTACCGGCGGCCACCATCGCCGAAGCCGCCAGCATCGCCCGCAACAACACCGCACACCCGGCCGCCAGATCGTCCGGCGCGGCGTTCTCGATTTCGTTGTGGCTGATGCCGCCTTCGCACGGCACGAAGATCATCCCCGCCGGGCCGAGTTCGGCGAGGAAGATGGCGTCGTGGCCGGCGCCGCTAACAATGTCCATGTGCGACAGGCCCAGGCCTTTCGCAGCGCCGCGCACGGCCTCGACGCAGCCTTTTTCGAAGTACAGCGGCGGGAAGTCGGCAGTCGGGGTCAGTTCATAGGTCAATCCGTGCTCTTCGCAAGTGGCGTCGATGACTTGCTTGACCTCGGCGATCATCGAATCCAGCCGCTCCGGTTGCAGAT
>NZ_QAIK01000058.1 GCF_003061005.1 Pseudomonas sp. HMWF021
GGGTGAAACCTGTCAGTTGGTGTACACCGGCCCTACGCCCAGGCCCCAGACAATCACGGTGAACGCCATGATGGCCACCAGTACCACCAGGCCCACCGCCAGCACCGAGCTGGAAAACAGGAAGCCTTCGTCCGATGGAATGTTCATGAACGTCGGCAGCCCCACGTACAGCAGATACACCGTGTAGCAGATGGCCGCCGTGCCGACGATCATCCCCAGCCACATGTGCGGATACAGCGCCGCCAGCCCGCCGACGAACAACGGCGTCGCGGTGTAGGTGGCGAAGGCCACGCAACGGGCCAGGCTCGGGTTGGCGTCGTAGGTGCGTGCCATCCAGTGCACGAAGGCGCCCATCACCGCGACCCCGCCGAGCATCGCCAGGTACGACATCACGGTCATCCAGATCGCGCTTTCGACGGTGAGCATCACCGGCGCGCGGTTGCCGATCACCCAGCCGACCTGAGTGGTGCCGATAAACGCCGAAACGGCCGGAATCGCCGCCAGAATCAGCGTGTGCGTCAGGTACATGTGGCTGATGCTTTCCTCTTGGTCGCCACGGATTTCCTTCCATTCCTGATCGGGGTGGGTAAAAAGTCCCACTACGTGATGGATCATGCCAGTCACTCCTCTTGTTATTGCCATCGCCCCCCAGCGGAGCGCCTACGGGCCAATGAGGCCGAGCAAATTCAGGTCTTCAGACGTGTGCGACCTTATGACGCAGTATAGAAAGGACTTAACCGCACAGGTGATAGGGGCTTAGAGCAAATCGCGCTGTAAATGCAGGGCGTAATCGCCGTCTGCTCTTGTATTGATC
The DNA here is from genome assembly GCF_003061005.1 of Pseudomonas sp. HMWF021. GTDB lineage: Bacteria > Pseudomonadota > Gammaproteobacteria > Pseudomonadales > Pseudomonadaceae > Aquipseudomonas. The sequence goes on from NZ_QAIK01000058.1 coordinate 815, forward strand.
CCTGGAGGAGCTGACGAGTGAAACGAGGCAGCGATCTTTTGATCCTGGTTTTTTACAATCAAAGGATCGCAGCCTTCGGCAGCTCCTACAGGTGCGTCCGTCAGGACGCTTCGCCGCTGGTGGGTTTTTGCGTAAAATGCCCGCCTTTCGTCACACCTCACGGATTTCGCGTCATGGGCACTCTTACGGTCAACCAGAACAAACTGCAAAAGCGCCTGCGCCGCCTGGCCGGCGAAGCGGTCGCCGATTTCAACATGATCGAAGACGGCGACAAGGTCATGGTCTGCCTGTCCGGGGGCAAGGA
>NZ_QAIK01000007.1:0-2918 GCF_003061005.1 Pseudomonas sp. HMWF021
GTCAGATAGTTGTTGCCTGAATTGGCCCCATCGCTGGCAAGCCAGCTCCCACAGGTTTTCTGGATTTACACAAGATTTGTGTTCACCGCAGATCCCTGTGGGAGCTGGCTTGCCAGCGATGGGGCCAGTGGCCTAAGCGCTGACTTTCAGGCCAATCAACCCGGTAACGATCAACGCCACACTGGCCAGACGAATCAACGCCATCGATTCGCCAAACAGAATGATCCCGGCGATCACCGTGCCCACGGCACCGACGCCGGTCCAGATCGCATAAGCCGTACCCAGCGGCAACTCCTTCATCGCCAGCCCCAGCAGGCCAAGGCTGATGGCCATGGCCGCAACGGTCAGGACGGTGGGGAGCGGGCGGGTGAAGCCGTCGGTGTATTTCAGGCCGACGGCCCAGCCGACTTCAAACAGGCCGGCGAAAAACAGAATGATCCAGGACATGAGAGACCTCCATCGATTGACGGGGCCGTCCCCAGATTGATAACTCGATCGAGCCGCAGGGTCGTCCCCGCGTTGCGCAATATATTGACGAGCATCACTCCGGGGATCAAGTTCGCGCTCAATCGGCAGCCTGTTGAGCTGCCGTTGCGCGGTCTTCTTTCTCGCTCATCCGGCGGAAATATGTCGAAAGCAGTGCCCCGGAAATGTTGTGCCAGACACTGAACAACGCACTCGGCACCGCCGCCAGCGGCGAGAAGTGCGCACTCGCCAGCGCCGCACCCAGACCCGAGTTCTGCATGCCGACTTCCAGCGCCAGCGACTTGCGCTGCGCCAGCGGCAACTTGAACAGGCGGCCGGTGAAGTAGCCCAGCAAGTAGCCGAAGCTGTTATGCAGCATCACTACGGCCATGATCAGCAGACCGGACTCGGCGATTTTCGCCTGACTGGCGGCCACCACGGCGGTGACGATGATCACGATGCTGACCACCGACACCAGCGGCAGCACGTCCACCGCGTGGCGCACCTTGTCGCCGAGCAGGCGTTGCGCAACCACGCCGAGCACGATCGGCAACAACACCACTTGCAGGATCGACCAGAACAACTCCATGAACGACACCGGCAACCACGCCGACGCCAGCAGCCAGATCAGCGCCGGGGTCAGCAGCGGGGCGAGGAGGGTGGTGACGGCAGCAATCGCCACCGACAGCGCCAGATCGCCGCGGGCCAGCCAGGTCATCACGTTGGAAGAGGTGCCGCTTGGGCAGCAGCCGACCAGAATCACCCCGACGGCAATTTCCGGCGGCAGGTGGAAGATCTGGCAGAGCAACCACGCCACACCGGGCATGATCACGAAATGCGCAACCACGCCCAAGGCCACGCGCCATGGATGGCGGGCGACGGCAGCGAAGTCATCGAGTTTGAGTGTCAGGCCCATGCCGAACATCACCAGCCCCAGCAGCGGCACGATCGCGCCCTTGAGGCCGAGGAACCACGCCGGTTGCAGGAACGCGATCACCGCGAAGATCAGCACCCAGTATGCGAAGGTGTTGCCAACAAAACGACTCAGTGCAGCCAGTGCGCGCATGGCGTGTTCCTTATTATGTGAAAGCGTTAGGAAGCTAAGCATACGGTGACAGCAAAAAGATCGCAGCCTTCGGCAGCTCCTACAGGAAAAACACATTCCAAATGTAGGAGCTGCCGAAGGCTGCGATCTTTGCTTTTCAGGCACCTTCTTTAAGAAGAAGGTGCATGCCTAGGGCCTTAGATCCCCTGCGGCGTCTCTTCACCGCCCAACGCTTCAACCAGCGCCGGCAGGAAGTCGCCGAAGGTCAGCATCATCAGGGTGAAGCTGGCGTCCAGTTGGCCCAGGGCCTCGTCGCCACCGTCCTGTTCGGCCTGATCCTGCAGCAGGTCTTCGAACTTCAGACGTTTGACGGTCATCTTGTCGTCGAGCATGAACGACAGCTTGTCCTGCCAGGCCAGCGACAGTTGAGTCACGACTTTGCCAGTGCTCAGGTGCAGCTGGATTTCTTCGCTGGTCAGGTCCTGACGCTTGCAACGCACAATGCCGCCGTCTTCGTGGGTATCGCGCAGCTCGCACTCGTCCAGAACGAAGAAGTCCGGGGCGGCTTGCTGGGTGGTGACCCACTCGGTCATCACCGCGGTCGGCGCGGTTTTCACGGTCAGCGGACGCACGGGCAGGGTGCCGAGCACTTCACGCATTGTGGAGAGCAGGTCTTCGGCGCGTTTCGGGCTGGCCGAGTTCACCAGAATCAAGCCCTGTTTCGGCGCGATGGCAGCGAAGGTCGACGAACGACGAATAAAGGCGCGCGGCAGGAAGGCCTGGATGATTTCATCCTTGATCTGATCGCGTTCCTTCTTGTAGACCTTGCGCATCTGCTCGGCTTCGATCTCTTCGACCTTCTCCTTGACCGCGTCGCGCACGACACTGCCCGGCAGAATGCGTTCTTCTTTACGCGCAGCGATCAGCAGGAAGTCACCGCTGACGTGCACCAGTGGAGCATCTTCGCCTTTGCCGAATGGCGCGACGAAACCGTAGGTGGTCAACTCCTGGCTTGCACATGGACGCGCCAGTTTGGTGGCCAGTGCAGTCTCCAGCGCCTCGGCATCGACAGGCAGGTCTTGGGTCAGGCGATAGATAAGCAGGTTTTTGAACCACATGGGGTGAGTCTCTCCTTTATACAAAGGGGGGCATTATTGTCTTCGCCGTGGCATAGGCCAACCCTTCTCTAAGCCTTTGGAAGGCCTGAGAAAATTATTTAAAAAAGTGCTTGCCAGAGGTTGGGTCGCTCCGTAGAATGCGCGCCACACCGAAGCGAAGGGTGATTAGCTCAGCTGGGAGAGCGTCTGCCTTACAAGCAGAATGTCGGCGGTTCGATCCCGTCATCACCCACCATTCGTTTCAAGTGTTTAGCGCAGCGGTAGTTCAGTCGGTTAGAATACCGGCCTGT
>NZ_QAIK01000007.1:2952-11876 GCF_003061005.1 Pseudomonas sp. HMWF021
GCTGCGCCATATTCGGTAACCTGGACCACTGAACGCCAGGTCACCACGGAAAAACCCGCCTAAGCGGGTTTTTTTCTGTCTCAAGTTTGTACCTTGTTCCATCGGGTTTGTGTCGTTTCACCGGTTTTCGGATTTTTTTGAAAAAAACTTCAATTAAATCAACACATTACGAAAACTTGTGGCATAATGCGCCCCGTAACGAAGCGAAGGGTGATTAGCTCAGCTGGGAGAGCGTCTGCCTTACAAGCAGAATGTCGGCGGTTCGATCCCGTCATCGCCCACCATTCGTTTCAAGCGTTTCGCGCAGCGGTAGTTCAGTCGGTTAGAATACCGGCCTGTCACGCCGGGGGTCGCGGGTTCGAGTCCCGTCCGCTGCGCCATATTCGGTCACCTGGACCCACTGAACGCCAGGTCACCACAGAAAGCCCGCCTAGTGCGGGCTTTTTGCTGTCTGCGATTTGTGAAATCACTCGTTCGCCCCTGTAGGAGCTGCGGCACGCTGCGATCTTTTGACCTTGATTGCAAAGATCAAAAGATCGCAGCCTCGTTTCACTCGGCAGCTCCTACAGGGGGGGTGATTTTTACTGTTCGGCATTGCGGCTATGGCGATAATCGCTTACCGCCTCATACACCGCTTTGCGCAAGCGGTTGATCCCGCCGATCGGCCGATGCGCCTCAATACCAAACCACGGATTGAACGACAGGTTGTCGCACGCCAGATTCAGCGCAGGCGTGTCGAAGTCCTGCGCAGGCAGAGTGATCCGCGCGACTGTTTCGAACGCTGAATCCTGCTCGCGCCACTGGATGCTGGTGTCCTCGATCGGCATGTAGGTGTTCGCATCCTGTCGCTGAATCTGCAGCACAAAACACGCCGGCACCCGATCCGTGGACAACTGCTGATTCAACGCACTGCGCAGGAAATTCGGCAGGTCGTGATTTTGCGGGGGCAGGGTGTAGGCCGGGCAGTTGTCCGGATCCGGCGCAACGCGAAACTTGGCATTGGCCTCGCCAAATTTGTAAGGCGATACCGAAAAGTAGGTGGTCGCGGTCGGGCTCTCCGGTGCTGGCGACAAGGTTGCCAGCGCGATGAACAAATGGCGGACCTGCCAGGTGCGCGGATCCCAACCGGGGAAAAACGCCATGATCTTCTTGCCGTCGGCTTGAGCGGCCACATTCTGACGATATTCGGCGACATCGCTGACAAAGAAATTCGGGTGGCTGAACATCACGAAGTCTTGCTCGTGGCGCTCCTGACGGTCGGCGAGCAACGGCTTGCCGGGCACATCAAGTAACTTGATCGCCATGCCCCGGGCGTCGCGGATACTGTCGAACTGCGGGTAGGCGTTGCCATTGGACAGGCGAATCAACGCCTGCCAGGTTTTGCCCGGTTCGCTGAAGACGCCCTGGCGCAGCGTTGGCGTCAGTTCCGGCAATACCGTTACTTCAGCTTTCACGCATCCGTGGGCCTTGGCGTGGGCGTCGCGCAGGTAACGCGTGCCTTCGCGGTGTTGATCGACGATGCGTACGGCAGTCTGGATCACGTCCTGGGTCATGGCCGCTTCACCGGCGGGAATCTGTTCCTGCGCCGACACCGGGCCGCGGTGTTGCCAGGCGAACCATGCGCTGGCAACGGCCCAGCCCAGCAGGCCGACAACCAATAAAACCAGCAGGGTTTTGCCCAGCAGTCGTCCCAGCCACAGCCAGATGCGGGCAGGCATCGACGGTTTTTTGTACGAATTGATCATCATGGCAATTGCGCCTCCAGCGGTCCGCCCAGCACTTTGAGGTACTCCAGCAAGGCCCAGCGTTCTTCTGGTTGCAGCAGTCGACCGATCACGCCATTACCCCGCTCGCCAGCGCGGAATTCGTGGCCGCTGTTGTGGTTGCCGCTGATGCGCGTGTCGAACAAAAAGCCATTAGTGAAAGCTTCTGTGCGGTAACCCAAGTGGCGCGGATCGTACTCGAACGTGCCTTTATAGAAGGTGGCGGCGCGTTCATCCTGCGGCGACAGCAACTGATAAAGGCTCGGCACCGAACCGTTGTGCAGAAACGGCGCGGTGGCCCAGACACCGGCCAATGGCCTGGCCTTGTAGGCAAGTTTTTCGCGTACGCCGATCGGCAGGCCGAAACCATCGAGCTGCGGTTTCTCCTGCGCGGTGACGCCAGCCTCGCGATAGGCCCGGTTTTCGACGAAAGCGGTGACGTAAGCCAGACCCTTGGCCACCGATAGCTGGCTCAGATCCAGTGGTTCAGTTGGCGTCGGATGCAGCTTTACATCCATCTGCTCCAGTTCCTTCAGGTTCCACTGCAGCGGCGTCAGGTCGAAACGGTGGCTGGCGATGTTGGTCGCGGCATTCGGATCGGTGCCGATGACGTCTACTGGCAGCATGTGCAAATGCTGCACCCAGCGCTCACCCTCCTGAGTTTTGCGTGGCACGTGGCAACCGGCGCAGTTTTCGGCAAACAGCGCTCGGCCCTTGGCGGCCAGCGGTTTGTCGATAGCTCCCAGCACCTCCTCCGGCCAGGCGGGTGGTTGCAGGCGTTGCAGGGTTTCTTCGATCTTGTGCAGATCACGCACGCGCACACTGGACGCATAACGCGCGTCGCCTTGCAGCGGCTGGCCGTTGTTGTCGAAGAAATTCAGCGTGGCGCCGACCCCCAGCGCTTCACCGATGTTGCGCGCCATCGGTTGCTGCGCCGAGCCGTTCCATTGCACCCAGTCGAACGTCCACATGTCCCACAGTTGCGGGTAGTCCACCGGAGCGTCGGCCACGCGGTAGTTGGCGGGGGAAATCGCGTCGCCGAAGGTGGCGTTGGCGATGCGGCCGAAGGCGTCGGTGCGTCCCGGGCCTTCTTCGGTCGGGTAGAGGCCGCGATGGGTGTCGTTCCAGGCGACTTTGAGGAAGGTGTTCAGCGAATGCTTGAAGTCCTTGCGAAGTTGTTCATGGCGCACGTCGTAGTCGTTGCCCAGCACATTGCGAGCGAAACGTTCGAATTTCCACGGGTTGTAGTAAGTCGAGGTCAGACTGGCGACCAAGGCCTGTCCGAAACTGCCTCCGCGCAAGGTAGGAACGCTGGAAGGCAGGACATGTTGCGCCGAGCCGCCATCAATCCGCACGGCTTGGCCGTTGAAACGCAATTCGCCGGTGTGGCAGGCGGCGCAGGTGATATCGAGAAATTGTTCGGTGCCGCCAGGATTCTGATGGCGGGCGAAGCCGACCGGCAGATTGCCGGGGTTGCTCGACGTGGCCTTCTGCTGCGGATCGATCAGAAAACCGAAGCGTGCGAGGTATTCCGGGGACGCGAAGCGCTCCTGTGAGAAGGGCAGTTCCAGCGCCTGGAACCATTCGTAGCGCAGGCCTTTGACTTGCGTGCCTTGCGGGGTGAAGTAGTAGGTCTGGCGTTCTTCAGCGCTCCACTGGTTCAGGTAATGCACCTGTCGGGCGGGGGTGTAGAACGGCAATTTCGGGTTGGCGACATAGTACAAAATGACTGTAAGGGCCAGGCCCAGCAGCACGATGATCAGGATCAGTACACGGTATAAGAGGCGCAAGATAAACATCCTTGTCGAGTTGTTGCGCTGTTATGCCTGAGCCGTTGGGGTGCGGCAAGTGGCCATTACGCCAACTGTCGTAGGAAGTCTCGTCTGCCTTTGTCAGGCCAAGATGACAGAAGCTTCATCGTCGCATTGCCCGAATGCGTTTTAATCCCTGAACTTATCGGACGTTTCCTGCTCTCATGCCGGTAGCCATTGGTCGTGGCGGCCTGATAAGCTCGCGGCTTTACTCGATTGCCCTTTCGGCGCATGAACAAGGAAATAGCATGAAACAGCATCGGTTGGCGGCGGCGGTTGCCCTGGTTAGCCTGGTCCTCGCGGGTTGTGATTCGCAGACCAGCGTAGAGCTGAAAACCCCGGCGCAAAAAGCTTCCTACGGTATCGGCCTGAACATGGGCAAGAGCCTTGCTCAGGAAGGCATGGATGATCTGGACTCCAAAGCGGTAGCCCAGGGCATCGAAGATGCCGTCGGCAAGAAAGAACAGAAGCTGAAGGATGAAGAATTGGTCGAAGCCTTCGCCGCGCTGCAAAAGCGTGCCGAAGAGCGCATGGCCAAGATGAGCGAAGAGTCGGCAGCTGCCGGCAAGAAATTCCTCGAAGAAAACGGCAAGAAGCCTGGTGTCACCACCACTGCTTCCGGTCTGCAGTACGAAGTGGTCAAGAAAGCCGATGGCCCACAGCCCAAGCCGACTGACGTAGTGACCGTTCACTACACCGGCAAGCTGACCAACGGTACCGTGTTCGACAGCTCCGTTGAACGTGGCAGCCCGATCGATTTGCCGGTCAGCGGCGTGATCCCGGGTTGGGTTGAAGGTCTGCAACTGATGCACGTTGGCGAGAAGTACAAACTGTACATCCCTAGCGATCTGGCCTATGGCGCGCAATCGCCAAGCCCGGCTATCCCGGCCAATTCGGTTCTGGTTTTCGACCTGGAACTGCTGGCCATCAAGGATCCGAGCAAAGAAGACGCTGCTGCTGCCAAGTAATCGGTAACGGCTTCGCCAACAACGCCTCGCTTATGCGGGGCGTTGTTGCATCTGGAGGATGGCGAGGGTAAACAGAGCGAACGGATGCCGCTGGCAGCAGTCCTAGAGATTAAGGCCGCCAGCGCTAGACGCCCTGAGCCGCCAAGTCAATGAAATATTGGGGTTTTTTATGTGAGTAAAAAACGCCCGATCTGAGCGCAGCCCTTATGAAACGGGGCTTTCAGCGCTGAAATGCAGCTCTGTTCACAAGGTTATCCACAATTTGTGTGGATAACATTTCAACGGGAGAAATAGATGAAAGCTCCGTGGAATTTCGCCCGGTTTCTGCCTCTGGCGGGACGACTGCTGGCCCGTGGACGTTTGCCAACCCTGTTGTTTGCAGTGGCAAGCAAAAGTGCCGCGCAGGGCAATCGGCTGGGCAAGCTCAAGGACGATCTGCGTTTGCTTCAGGCGTTGTGTCTGGCTTACTGGCGTGGCGAATATCGGGCGATCAGTCCGAAAGCCATCGTTTCGGTGGTGGCGGGTCTGATGTATTTCCTCAGCCCGGTGGATGCGATCCCGGATTTCATCCCCGTATTCGGCATGCTCGATGACATCGCTGTTCTGGCGTGGGTGATGAAAACCCTCGACGACGAGCTCAGTGCTTTCAGACTCTGGCGCGACCGGCAGAGGCCGGAAAAACTCGTGGTGGTCGAACGTCTTCCTGATACCCCCGAGCAACTTCAGCTTCAGGCCCCGAAAAAGCCCTGATTCACCTTGCCTGCACACAGATAGATACCCCCCGCGACCTTGGCCGCTGTTAGGATTACACTTCTAGGGAAAAGTGCTGACTCGCTAAGTGTTGTTGTCCTACGGGGTAGTCATGGATATTCAGATAATTGCACGCGATGGCGAACCCGAATACGCGGTTCTGCCATGGGTCCAGTATCAGGCTCTACTGAAAGCAGCAGGCATCAAGGAAACACCGCAACAGCAGGCGCCAGCGCCGGTCGCAGCATCGCCGGACCCGATTCTTCCAGGTCTGGATCAATTACGCAGTTTGCGCGAAGGGAAGGGCATCGCCATCGAGGCGCTGGCCCGCACGGTAGGCATCAGCCCGTCTTATCTGGCCATGATCGAAAGTGGCGAGCGTCAGCCTGACGCCGCGATTCGCCGCAGCCTGGCCTGGGAACTGACGGTGCCCGGTTGGAGGGATGAATCGTGAGCGTACGCATCAGTCGTCAACATTGGGACGGATTGCTGGGGGAGCTGGATCAGGCGCGCAGACAGCGCCATCTGTTGACCTACCGAGCCTTGCTTGAACGTTTGCAACTGCCGACACCGGCGATGCAGACACTGACCGCCGCACTGGAACATCTGGCTGCACTGGACGCCAAGGCCGAGCAGCCATTGCGCAGTTCACTGGTGATCAGCCAGGGTGCAAGTCGTCTGCCACGTACCGGTTTTTTTGAGTGCGTTGAACGTCTGGGACGTTTTTCCGGGCCATCCGATGGCGTGGCGGCTGCTTCCTGGCATGCGTCGGAAGTGGTCAGGGTCTTCGAATACGAGTACCCGGAATCGGCGGAGGCCTAGTGTTTTTACGACTCAAGGCGTCGGCCAGTTACTGGTTGGCCCGTAGGCTGTTTCACTGGTCGTGGTTTGTCCGCCAGCCCAGAGGCTGGCGCTGGCTCGAAGGGCAGTTTGCGCGTATGGCCAACCTCGGCGATGTCGGCGCGCAAAGCTTTTACGGGCACATTCTGACGTTTCGCGGTGTAGGCTTGGGTGCCCGCGAAGAAGGCGTACGGCTGTTGCGTCTGGCGGCACTCGCCGGTGATGGCAAAGCGGCCTATCAGGTTGGCGTGATCAGCCTGGCGGGCAGTGCGAGCAAGGCACCGGATCCGGCAGAAGCGGCGCGCTGGTGGACCTTGGCCGCCAAGGCCGGCCACCCGTTGGCCGAGCTCAAACTCAAAGAATTGAGCGCTCGGGATTCAACGCAGTAAATCCATTTGTGTCGGTCCGACAAACGTGGCGTGAGGGAAACTTCACGCCACGTTTGCGTTTATCGCTATACGTTTTGTAGTAATCGGTCTTTTGCAGATTGGTCCTACAGCAAACGCCTACTTGCCTGACTTCTTTCCTGATTAATCCCCCGCAAAGTCCCCGCGCCTAATTTCTGCGCGAGGGAACGCTCATGTTTGACCCGGTTTTTCATTCCACCCCGCATCGTTGTGTGCGCTGATGGAAGCCGTCCGCCGTATCGAGCAGGAACTCGACAGCTTCCCCGACACCCTCAACCTCTATCGCCAGCAGCTTGAACACTGGTTCAGCAGTGCGGCCGACCAGGTCAGTCACGCGGCAGATCTGCCGTCGCTGATGGGCATGGAGCGGGTGATCCGCTTCGGTGATCGCGTCACCGCTGTCAGCACAGGCGACAACGATTTCTTCTCCAGCGTCGTCCAGTGCCCGAAGGGCGGGGTGATGACGATCGAGAGCAAGTTCGAGTCGGTGTACGACATTCCGCTGGGCGACATCGTGGTTGATGTGGTGGCGGTGGATGGTGGAAAGATCACGCCTGTCACGCTGGATGCGCAGGGTAAAGGCTCATTCACTGGCGAGGAGGGCAAGTTCTACCGGGTTCATGTCCGCAGCGAGGTCACCTCCGAGCAGATCAACGATCTGTTTACCGCCTATGACGGACTGACGCGTGAACTCGATGACTGGTTGCGCAGCGAGTGGCAGGTGTTCAAGCCGCAGTGGTCGCAGTCGGTGGCGACAGCCGCGGGCAACGGCATGCTCGCCGGGAGTTGGGCGGCGATCGAGGGGGTATGGGACAGCATCGGCATGCTGTCGGAGATTCTGCAGGATCCAGGGGCGTTTGGCGAACGCCTTGGAAGCGGCGCGGCCGATCTGATCCGCCTCGCAGAATCAGCTCCGGATGTCATGCAAAAGCTGCAGTTGCTGGTCAGCGATGAGGCGGCGCTGTGTTTGCTGCTGCGCAGTGCGAGTCTCTGGCTGGAGATGTTGCCGCCCAGCCAGATCGCCGGAAAAACCGCTGAAACGGCGTCGATGATGATCGTGCAGGTGCTGATCGATGTGTTGATCAGCGTTGTGTTGACATTCGTCGGGGCTGGCGCAGGGATCGCTTATCTGACGCTTCGCCTGGCAGATCGCGCCGCCCAGCTTCTTTCGGTTGCGAAGCGCCTGGTCAAGTCGATTTTCGGCATCGTCAACACGTTCATCCATTATGTCGATCAGTACAAAACCGTCGCAGCGCGGGGCGTTGCTGCCGGCGTTAAAAAGGGTCGCATGCAGTTGCGCTGGGATGCGAAGCGCAATACCGCCCTGAAGCAAAACGAGCATCACGATAACGCTCCCGATCAAGCCAAAAACCCCAACGGCGACAGTGCCGATTGCGCGCCGCTGACCTGCACCAACGGCTGCCCGGTGTCGATGGTTACCGGTGAAGAACTGCTGACCCTGAGCGATGGCACGCTCGATGGGGTGTTGCCGTTCGAGTTCACCCGGCTGTACCGCACCAGCGCGGTGGAGATCGATGTCGGGCTGGGGTTTGGCTGGAGCCATTCGCTGGCGCATCGGCTGGAGTTCGATGGCGATGCAGTGGTCTGGGTCGATCACGAAAACCGCCGCACACGGTTTCCGCTACCCAGTGTTGAGCGCCCGGCGATTCACAACAGCCTGTCGCGGGCGGCGATTTTTCTCGGGGATGAGCCGGAGGAATTGATCCTCGCGCTGGCGGGGGATACGGCGCGGTTTTATCACTTTCGCGCGGGCCGGCTGGTGGCAGTCAGTGATGCGCATGGCAATCGGCTGACGCTGCATCGCGATTATGCCGAGCGTGTGCAGCGCCTGGATAACGGGGCCGGGCGCTCGCTGTTGTTGCGTTACGACCGCGCGCATCTGGTCGCGGTTGATTACCAGGTGCTGGCAGGCGATGGCTGGCGCACCGAACAGACCCTCGCCAGCTATCGCTACGACGCCCGCCAGCGCCTGCTGGAAGCCACCAACGCGGTCGGTGACAGCGAGCGCTACGACTACGACGATCAGCACGTCATCCTGCAGCGGCAGTTGACCGGTGGCGCGAGTTTCTTCTGGGAATGGGAGCGCTCGGGCAAGGCCGCGCGCTGCGTGCGCCACTGGGCCTCGTTCTCGCAGATGGACACCCGCTACGTCTGGGACGGCAGCGGCCGGGTCACGGTGCATTACGTCGATGGCAGCGTAGAGACCTACGTCCACGATGACCACGCGCGACTGGTGCGCAAGGTCCAGGCCGATGGCGCTGAACATCTCAAGGCTTATGACGCTCAGGGCCGCCTGATTGCCGAGCAAGGGCCGCTCGGTGCCGTGACCGAATACCGCTACGACGAAGCCGGACGGCTGATCGC
>NZ_QAIK01000007.1:11886-55571 GCF_003061005.1 Pseudomonas sp. HMWF021
GCGTGTCTCGCGATCATCATCAGCGGATTGTCCGGCTCGACAATGGCGCGGGCCGCTCGCTGTTGTTGCGTTATGACCGCGCGCATCTGGTCGCGGTTGATTACCAGGTGCTGGCAGTCGATGGCTGGTGCACCGAACAGACCCTCGCCAGTTATCGCTACGACGCCCGCCAGCGTCTGCTGGAAGCCACCAACGCGGTCGGTGACAGCGAGCGCTACGACTACGACGATCAGCACGTCATCCTGCAGCGGCAGTTGACCGGTGGCGCGAGTTTCTTCTGGGAATGGGAGCGCTCGGGCAAGGCCGCGCGCTGCGTGCGCCACTGGGCCTCGTTCTCGCAGATGGACACCCGCTACGTCTGGGACGACAGCGGCCGGGTCACGGTGCATTACGTCGATGGCAGCGTAGAGACCTACGTCCACGATGACCATGCGCGGCTGGTGCGCAAGGTCCAGGCCGATGGCGCGGAACACCTCAAGGCTTATGACGCTCAGGGCCGCCTGATTGCCGAGCAAGGGCCGCTCGGTGCCGTGACCGAATACCGCTACGACGAAGCCGGACGGCTGATCGCGCTGCTTCCACCGGAAGACGAGCCGACGTCCTACGAGTATCGCAACGGTTTCCTGCACAGCCGTTCCCGCGGCCAGGCGGTGTGGACGTACCGGCGCAATGCTGAGGGGGATGTCACCGAGGCGGTCGATCCCGACGGCCAGGTCACCCATTACTACTACGACATTCGCGGGCAGTTGCTGTCGATCCGTTACCCGGACAGCAGCCGGCACATGTTGGTCTGGAACGACCTCGGGCAACTGACCGAAGAAACCCTGCCCGACGGCGGTGTGCGGCGCTTTTCCTACGATGCGCTGGGGCGACGGACCACCACGTGCGACGAACACGGTGCCGTTACTCGCCAGCAGTGGGACGCCGTTGGCCGACTGGTTCAGACGACCTTTCCTACAGGCGCCACCCGCGCCTACAGCTACGGCGCCTACGGCCAGGTCACCGCCGAGCGCGATGAACTCGGACGCATCACCCGTTACGAGTATGACGACGACCTGCACCTGGTCTCGCGCAAGATCAACCCCGACGGCACGCGGGTGCAGTACCGCTACGACCACGCGCAACTGCTGCTGACAGAAATCGAGAACGAGTCCGGAGAAAAATATCGCCTGGACTACACGCCGACCGGATTGATCCGACAGGAAACCGGCTTCGACGGGCGGCGCACCGCGTACGCCTACGACCCTGACGGTCATCTGCTGGAAAAGACCGAAGTCGGCGATGACGGCTCGACGCTGGTCACCGGTTATGAGCGTGATGCGGCCGGACGTCTGCTGCTCAAAACCCTGCCCGACGGGGTGCAGGTGGCTTACCGCTACGACCGCCTGGGCCGGCTGACCGGGGTTGATGACGGCCAGCAACATCCGCTGGCCTTCGAGTACGACCTGCAGGACCGGCTGATCACCGAGCACCAGGGCTGGGGCACCTTGCGTTATGCCTATGACGCCTGCGGTCAGCTCAAACGCCAGCGTCTGCCGGACAACAGCAAGCTCGATTTCCACTACGCCAAGGGCGGCGCGCTGACGGCCATCGACCTCAATGGCGCGCGGCTGACCAGCCACGTCTACCAGTCCGGTCGTGAGCAACAACGCCAGCAAGGTCTGTTGCGCAGCGATTATGCCTACGATGATCAGGGCCGTTTACTGGCCCACGCTGTAGGCCATCAGCACGCATCGCTGTATCGCCGCGATTATGCTTACAGCGCCAACGGCAACCTCGAGCACATTGCCGACACTCGTCACGGCCAGCGTACCTACGCCTACGACGCCCTCGACCGCCTGATCCGCGTACGTCACTCGCGTGACGAACTGCCGGAATCCTTCGCCCACGACCCGGCCGGCAACCTGCTGATGCAGGACCGCCCCGGCCCTAACCGGATCAAGGGCAACCGCCTGCTGATGCAGGGCGACCGCCACTATGACTACGACGCCTTCGGCAACCTGATCCGCGAACGCCGTGGCCGCGATCAGCAACAGGTCACCGAATACCGCTACGACTGCCAGCACCGTCTGATCGGCCTGACCCGCCCCGACGGCAAAACCGCGACCTACCAATACGACGCTTTTGGTCGACGCATCCGCAAAACCGTCGACGGCCTCAGCACCGATTTCTTCTGGCAAGGCGACCACCTCGTCGCCGAAAGCAGCAAAGCCCAGTACCGCAGCTACGTCTACGAACCCGGCACCTTCCGCCCACTGGCACTGCTCGACGGCAAAGGCCCGAAACGCGCCTGCCCGTTCTACTACCAACTCGACCACCTTGGCACCCCGCAGGAACTCACGGACTACAGCGGCGAAATCGTCTGGTCCGCGCAATACGACGCCTACGGCAAAGTGGCCGCCATCACCCTCGCCGGCGAGGACTACCTGGACCAGCCGCTGCGCTTTCAGGGGCAGTATTTCGATGCGGAAAGTGGGCTGCATTACAACCGGCATCGGTATTACGACCCGCGGTTGGGGCGGTTTCTGACGCCGGATCCCATCAAGTTGGCGGGTGGGTTGAATCAGTACCAGTACGTGCCGAATCCGACGGGGTGGGTGGATCCGTTGGGGTTGACTTGCACCTGTCCTCCGCCGACACCGCGCCGTCCGATGCGGTACGAGGCTGGCCGCGTAGTTGTCGAAGAAGGCGAGCCCCCTCTGCCAAAGATGACAGCGCAGGAGCGGCGGGCGAGGCTTGATGAGGTGGCAGAAGAAAATGCTCATCGGCGTTTGGATGAAATGGAGAAAGCCACACAAGATGCACACTTCTTAGAAAAACATGGCAAACAGACCACACTAGCTTCTCAGCAGGAACGCTCATTGACGGGAAGAAATCCAACAACTGGAATTATTGAGGTTTACACCAATGGGAGACGAGCAGGGCAGCCAAAAATACCCAGTGCGGCTACTCACTTTTTTAGTTATCGAGATCAACTTAACGCAATACATCGTGCTCAGCTTATTTTTAGGCGGAATGGTCAAATCGCGTCCAAAGAACCAATGCATATGGGTAAGGTGGTTGGCGAGGGGTACAAAAGGGGAGGGGTTATTTATGGACAGCAAACACATGCGGTAGTAATTCTCAATAGAGCAGCTAAGCCGATAACCTCTTACACGGAGTTTTTGAATTGAAACGTAAGCCTGAATATTTTGTTTTGCGTGGTCTGCTTTTCCTATTCGATATAGAAAATACTCATGATGATGCTCGAGAAAAAATCATCGTCTCGAAGAACGTCAATGACAAGCAAGAGCTTAGTGATCTGTTTGATATTCTTATGAGGCCTGAGTTTCTTTCTTATAGTCTTGAAGAGCGAGAGTGGTGTATTGACACGCTGAAGTACTATTTGGAAGTCGGTGATAGCTTTGATGAGGTGTTTACAAGAATAACTACTTATTTTGATGACGACGTAGAGGACCAGCGTCAGTTCATGCAGGTTTTGTTAAGTTGTTTATTGAAGTATCACGTCGATGATTCAGATATGCGGTAAGGATGAAACAGCTGGGTTAATTCAACTGACGCCTTCGCGAGCAAGCCCGCTCCCACAGGGATCTGTATCGTCTGTGGAATCAGCGTTGGCCAATCAGTTGCGGCGGTTGCAGGTCAGCAGCAGCGAGACTATCAATCACATGCACGCTATACCCTGGAACATTCTTCGCATGATGCTTCGCCTGGGAAGCCATTTCCGCCAGCTGACTCGCATCGAGTTCGGCGCAGGCTTCTGGGTGCAGGTGGACGACGCCGATGGACAGTGACAGCAACGGGAATTCCTGGCGTACGCCTTGGCGATTCGGTGCAATGAAGCAGCCAGCTTCAAGATGCTCAGGGCGATAGAAGCGCCGACATTGGCTCTGGAAGTCGTCGAGCAATTGGTTGAGACGTTTGCGCCAGTCTTCCGGGCCGAGCACCAGCAGGAAGTCGTCGCCGCCAATGTGGCCGACGAAGTCGCGGGACGGGTCGACGCGTTCGTTCAGGCATTGCGCCAGGCACAGCAGGACTTCGTCGCCACGGCCGTAGCCATAGATGTCGTTGAAGGGTTTGAAACTGTCGATGTCGACGTAACAGATGATCGATTCGCGGCCCTGTTGCAGCAGGCGCGTCAGGCATTGCTGGATCGGCACGTTGCCGGGCAGCAGGGTCAGCGGGTTGGCGTAGCGGGCCTGCTGGATTTTCAGTTCGGTGATCAGTTTGAGTACATCGATCACCCGGCCAAGGCCCAGATAACCGCCATTGAGGGTGATGATGAAATCTTCTTCGATGCGCTGCCGGGCGCGGCTGGTGATCAGGCGGCTGACCTGTTGCAGCGACTGGCTCATCTCCACGGCGAGGAAATCGTCGTTCATCAGGCGGCTGATCGGTTTTCGCGCGAACAGGTCAGTCGCAAACGGTTTGAGCAGCGCGTCGGACAGTGAATGCCGGTGAACGATGCCGCACGGCTGACCCTGCTCGTCGAGCACTGCCAGCGAGTTGAGATTGGCCTGGCGGCGGAAGGCTTCCAGCACCGTGGCAGTCGGTGTGTCGCGATGCACCGCCGGTTGATCGTTGAGCAGGGCGCTGAGGTCGCTGCCTTCGTCATTTAGCGCCACGGCGCTGCTGTCGTGTTTCGGCATCAGGGCGCGAGCATCGCGGGGTGGATGTTCCTGAGGGCGGCCGAGCAGGTAACCCTGCACCAGATCGACGCCCATCTCGGTCAACACCGCCAGTTCCTCCGGCAACTCGATACCTTCGGCGATCACCTGCGCCCGCGAAGCCTTGGCGATTTGCAGGATCGAGCCGACGAACTCGCGTTTCAGCGCATCCTGATGAATGCCGTCGATGAAGTGCCGGTCGATTTTCACGTAATCCGGACGCAGTTCCGACCACAGGCGCAGGCTCGAATAGCCGGCACCCAGATCATCCAGTGCAATCGAAAAACCCATCGCCCGGTAGTGATGCAGGGCGGTTTGCAGCAACTGGAAATCGTCGATCGGCGTCTGTTCGGTGAGTTCGATCACTACCTGGCTTGGTGGAATGCCGAAGTCCTGCAGCAGTTGCAGAGTCCGTCCCGGTTGATGCGCCGCTTCGAGCAGTGATTCCGGGGAGACGTTGAGGAACAGCTTGCCCGGCAGTTGCTGCTCGTTGAACCGACGGCAGGCAGACTGGCGGCAGGCAATTTCCAGTTCGCTCAAACGGCCGGCCTGACGCGCCACCGCGAACAGCGCGATAGGCGAGTGCAAAGGGCTGTTGGACGGGCCACGGGTGAGGGCTTCGTAGCCGAGAATACGACGCTCGGAGAGACAGATGATCGGCTGGAACAGACTGTGCAAACCGCTTTGAGTCAGGATCGAGCTCAAGGCACTCAGCTGTTCGGTCGTGGTCATGGCAATCTCTGGCGATAAAAAAAGGACTGGGAGCGCTCTCGATGAAGAGAGTCGCTCCCAGTCCTTTATTGCACGACAGAATGATGACTGTTTGATGACGATCCGGGGAGCGTCAGAACTAAATTGCCATCATCTTACTTCTTGGCCACCTGATTGCTCAGCTTCAGGTAATCCAGCAGAACGCGCCCGGTCTCGCTCAGGTAGGCGTCGTCCTCGGGTTTGACCTTGTCCGGCTCGGCCGCCGCAAGTGCGTCGTCGTCTTCTTTCTTCAGCTCTTTGAGCGGCTCTTCGCCTTTTGCCTTGCGACGGATGTTCTCCATCGCCAGTTGCTTGGCATCGATGTCCGCGTGCTGGGCACGGCGTTCGGCTTCATTGAGGCTGACGGTTTTCTCTTCCATCAGCTTCTGCGCCAGGGCCAGCTTGTCGCGGATGAACACGAACTCGGCATCCTTGGAACTGCGTGCGTCATGCTCGGATTTGAGCTGCGCCAGATACGGCTTGAACGGATCGACCGCAGGTTTGATCGCCGCCTTGATGGTGTCCCACGGCATCGCTTCCGGCAGGGCGCTCTCGCCGATTTCCTTGGTGTCGATGATCGACGGATAGTCGATGTCCGGCAGCACGCCCTGATGCTGGGTGCTCTGCCCGGAAACCCGGTAGAACTTGGCCAGGGTCAGTTTCAGTTCGCCATGGTTCAGCGGCTGAATGGTCTGCACGGTGCCTTTGCCGAAGGTCTGGCCACCGATGATCAATGCGCGATGGTAGTCCTGCATGGCGCCGGCGAAGATCTCCGAAGCCGAGGCGGACAGGCGGTTGACCAGCAGGGCCATCGGGCCTTTGTAGAACGCGCCCGGGTTTTCATCTTCAAGCACGTCGACGCGGCCATCGGCGTTACGCACGAGGACGGTCGGGCCCTTGTCGATGAACAGGCTGGTCAGCTCGGTGGCTTCCTGCAGGGAGCCGCCGCCGTTGTTGCGCAGGTCGATGACCACGCCGTCGACTTTTTCTTTCTGCAGTTCGGTCAGAAGTTTCTTGACGTCACGGGTGGTGCTCTTGTAGTCCGGATCACCGGCACGGAACGCCTTGAAGTCGAGGTAGAAGGCCGGGATCTCGATGATGCCGAGCTTGTAATCCTTGCCGTCCTGTTTCAGGTTCAGTACGGATTTTTTCACCGCCTGGTCTTCAAGCTTCACCGCTTCACGGGTGATCGGCACGATCTTGCTGGTCTGGTCGTTCGGCGCATTGCTGGCCGGAATCACTTCCAGGCGCACCACGGTGCCTTTCGGGCCGCGGATCAGCTTGACCACTTCGTCCAGGCGCCAGCCCACCACGTCGACCATCTCTTTGTTGCCCTGGGCAACGCCGATGATCTTGTCGGCCGGTGCAACCTGCTTGGTCTTGTCGGCCGGACCTGCCGGCACCAGACGCACGACTTTCACCTGGTCGTTGTCGCTCTGCAACACGGCGCCGATGCCCTCGAGGGACAGGCTCATGTTGATGTCGAAGTTCTCCGCGTTATCCGGCGACAGATAGTTGGTGTGCGGGTCGTAGGACATGGCGAAGGTGTTGATGTACGCCTGGAAGATGTCTTCCGCACGGGTCTGGTCCAGGCGCGCCAGCTGGTTCTTGTAGCGCTTGGTCAGGGTTTCCTGGATCTGCTTGGAATCCTTGCCGGCAATCTTCTGCCGCAGCACTTCGTCCTTGACGCGTTTGCGCCACAGGTCGTCGAGTTCAGCGGTGGATTTGAGCCAAGGGGCGTCCTTGCGATCGATCAGCAAGGTTTCCTTGGTGGTGAAGTCCATCTTGTCGACGCCCTTGTTCAGCTCCGCAATGGCGAAGTCCAGACGCGCCTTGACGCGGTCCAGATAGCGTTTGTAGATGGTGAACCCGGCGTTGAGGTCGCCGCTTTTGAGGAAGTCGTCGAACTGGGTCTTCCACTTGTCGAATTCGGCGATGTCGCTGGCCATGAAGTAGCTGCGCGACGGGTCCAGCAGCTTGATGTAGCTGTCGTAGATGATCACCGAGCGCGCATCGTCGAGCGGCGGCTTGCTGTAGTGGTGGCGCTTGAGCAACTCGACGACGTTGAGACTGGCGATCACTTCGTCGCGGTCAGGCTGCAAGTTGTCCCAGCTGTTGGCTGCGAATGTTTTGCCCGACACCGGCAACAGGCCGATACCGATGAAAAGAGCGAGGGCGGTGCTGGGGAGCAAATGCTTCATGCTGATTCGACGCGGGGACAATTGATAACGCATATTAGGCCGTCTTTGAAGTCGCCGGTTCTACGAGAGCCGGTCGCATAATGCAAAAAGCCCGGCGCTACAGCTTCGGGCTCAGTCCAGACTCACTATGGAGGCACTGTGAAGGCATTGCAAGGCGTTGAAGGTCAAGTGGCATGGCTTGAAGAGCCGAGTCCGGCATGTGATGCAGGACAAGTGCGCATTCGCGTGGCGGCTGCGGGCCTCAATCGCGCCGATTTATTACAGAAAGCCGGGCTTTATCCACCGCCGCCCGGTGCCAGTCAGGTGCTCGGTCTTGAGTGCTCCGGGGTGATCAGCGAGGTCGGCGCCGGGTCGTCCTGGCAGGTCGGCGACCGCGTCTGCGCCTTGCTGGCCGGGGGCGGGATGGCTGAAGAAGTGGTCGTCGACGGACGGCACGTGTTGCCGGTGCCCGAGGGCGTTTCGTTGGTCGAGGCTGCAGCATTACCCGAGGTTTATGCAACGGTCTGGCTGAACGTGTTTCAACTGGCGGCGCTGAAACCCGGCGAAAAAGTCCTCCTGCACGCCGGCGCAAGTGGAATTGGTTCAGCCGCTATTCAGCTGTGCAAGGCGTTCGGCAATCCCTGTTGGGTCAGCGTCGGGTCGGCTGAGCGATTGGCCTACTGTGAGGCGCTGGGAGCCCAGGGCGGAGTGGTGCGTAGCGATGACCTAGAAAGCCTGCGCGACTTCGGGCCGTTTGACGTGATCCTTGATCCGGTCGGCGGCAACTACGCGGCGCTGAACCTCAAGTTGACCGCGCTGGACGGACGTTGGGTGCTGATCGGTTTGATGGGCGGGCGTGAGGCGAAACTGGACCTGGCGCAGGTGCTGGGCAAGCGCGTGCAGTTGCTTGGTTCGACCTTGCGCAGTCGCGACGATCAGTTCAAGGCCGACCTGCTCAGTGACCTGGGACAGCATGTCTGGCCGCTGTTTGCCGAAGGGCGGTTGAGTCCGCAACTGGCGAAAACGTTTTCGGTGAAGGATGCCGAAGCGGCGTTTGCCGAGCTGGCGAGCAATACGGTTTCAGGGAAGGTGGTAGTGGTGATTGACGACAGCCTGAGCTGACTGGCAGAACAAGATCAAAAGATCGCAGCCTGCGGCAGCTCCTACAGTGGGAGGGTGTACACCCTGTAGGAGCTGCCGCAGGCTGCGATCTTCTGCTTTTATTTCCAGTGATGAATCGGCCAGCCGGCTTTTTCGGCGTGCTCCAGCAGTACCGGATCCGGATTCACCACATGCGGGAAATCCACCTTCAGCAGCAACGGTAAATCGTTGCGTGAGTCGGAGTAGAAACTCGCGCCTTCAAGGTTTTCTTCTTCGGCGTCCAGCCATTCCAGCAAACGGGTGATCTTGCCTTCGCGGTAGGTGAGGGTGCCGACAGTCTGGCCGCTGTAAACGCCGTGCGCGACCTCCAGCTCGATGCCCAGAATTTCGTCGATGCCCAAGCGCTCGGCGATCGGTTTGACCAGGTGCGTGCCGGAAGCCGAGATCACCAGAATCCGGTCACCGGCCTTGCGGTGGGCGGCGATGGTTTTGGTGGCGTCACTGAAGATGATTGGTTCGATGAAGTCTTCCACCCACGGGCCGACCAGATGCTCGACTTCTTCCGGGGTGCGGCCGATCAGCGGTTCGAGGCTGAACGTCATGAATTCTTCCATGCGCAATTTGCCATGGCTGTAGGCGTCCATCAGCTCGTTGTTCTTGCGCATGAACGACTCGGGATCGACCCAGCCCAGGCGCCCCATCTGCTCGCTCCAAAGAGTGGCGCAGTCGCCGTGGATCAGGGTTTCGTCCAGATCAAAAATTGCCAGGGCCATCAGTGCAGTTCTCTCTTCAACGTCAGCAAAGTCATCAGGCTACCTCACACAGGGCCGTCGGATCGATGGAAAGCGCCAGACGCTGACCGTCGGGATGCAGATCCGCCGCCGAACGGTTGAGCACGTCCACCACCAACTTCACGCCGCGGGCTTCGACCCGGTAGCGGATCACGTTGCCCAGCAGGCTGTGGCTGCGGATCTGCGCATCGAGTTCGCCATTGAGGCTCAGCTCGATGGCTTCCGGGCGAATCGCGATGCGGTGGTTGATTGGCCGTTGCAGCAGCTTCGAGGCGCTGTCGGCGTCGAGCAAGTTGTAGTTGCCGATGAAGCTCGCAGCGAACAGATCCACCGGCGCAGTGTAGAGGGTTTCGGCATCGCCGCTCTGCACGATCTTCCCTTGGTTCATCAGGAAAATCCGGTCGGACATGGTCAGCGCTTCTTCCTGATCGTGGGTAACGAAAATCGTGGTCAGACCGAGTTCGCGCTGGATCTGCCGGATCTGCTCGCGCAGGTGTTTGCGAATCCGCGCATCCAGCGCCGACAGCGGTTCATCCAGCAACAACAGGCGAGGGCGAGTCACCAGCGAGCGGGCGAGGGCTACGCGTTGGCACTGACCGCCGGAGAGCTGGTGCGGATAACGGCTGGCGAAGTCGTTGAGCTCGACCAGTTTCAACACTTCAGCGACACGCTTGTGGCTGTCGTCGGCATTGACCTTTTGCATGCGCAGCCCGAAGGCGACGTTCTGTTCGACGGTCATGTTGGGGAACAGCGCATAGCTCTGGAACACCATGCCGATCCCGCGTTTCTGCGGACTCAGCGGCACGATGTCGACGCCATCGAGCAGGATCTTGCCGCCATCCACCGGCGTCAGCCCGGCAATGCAGCGCAGCAGCGTGGACTTGCCGCAACCGGACGGGCCGAGCAGGGTGACGAACTCGCCCTTGTTGATCTCGCAATTGATGTCGCTGAACACCGTGGTGCCCGCGTAGTTTTTCTTCAGGTTCTGGACGCTGACATAGCTCATTCGCTTTTGTCCTTGTTCAAGATGTTGGCGATCCAGGTCAGGACCAGCACGAAAAAGAAGTACGAGATCACCAGCGCACTTGTGAAGTGGCCGCTGCTGTTGCGCATGTTGTTCAGATACACCTGCAGGGTTTCGTAGCGCGTGCCGACGAGAATATTGGCGAACACGAACTCACCGAACAGGAACGAGAACGAGAGCAGCAAAGCGACCATCAGGCCTTTGCGCAGGTTTGGCAGCACCACCAGAAATGCCGCCTGAAAGGTGCTGGCACCGAGTAACTGCGCGGCGTCCATCAGGTCGCGCAGGTTGATCGCCTGCAGGTTGTTGGTGATCGCCCGGTACATGAACGGCAGCGCCACGGTGAAGTAGCAACCGATCAGAATCCACGGCGTACCGACCATCGCCAGCGGCCCGGAACCGTACAGTTGCAACAGGCCTACCGACGACACCACCGGCGGCACCGCGAAGGGCAGCAGGATGAGGATGTTCATCAGCGCATCGAGTTTCGGGAAGTGGTAATGCACCACGAACAGCAGCGGCAGAATCAGCACCACCGACAGCACCAGCGCACCGACGCACACCAGCAGCGACTGGCCGAAGGCGTGCAGGAAGCGCGGATCGCTCCACAACTGGAGATACCACTTGAAGGTGAAACCGCTGGGCAGGATGGTCGCCGACCAGCTGCTGGCAATCGAGTAGATCAGCGTGCCCACCAGCGGCAGCAGCAGGATCGCGAACAGCAGATAAACCACGACGCGGTGGTAGACGCCGGCCGGGCCGGATTCAGCGCGAGACATGGTAGCTCCTCTTCAGCAGCAGTTGATGCACGACGGTGACAATGGTCATCAACGCCACCAGCACCACGGCCAGGGCGCTGGCCAGATTCGGATCCAGCGAAATATCCCCGGAAACCATCGCTGCAATGCGGATCGGCAGCACGTTGAAGTTACCGGTGGTCAGCGCGTACACCGTGGCGTAGGCGCCGAGGGCGTTGGCCAGCAGAATCACGAAAGTGCCGAGCAGGGCCGGGGTCAGCACCGGCAGACCGATGTGCCGCCAGAATTGCCAGCCGTTGGCGCCGAGCAGCGCAGCGGATTCGCGCCAGTCTTCACGTAAGGCGTCGAAGGCCGGGTAGAGCAGCAGCACGCCGAGGGGAATCTGGAAGTACGTGTAGAGGATGATCAGACCGGTTTTCGAGTACAGGTTGAAGTCCTGAATGATCCCGGCCTGCTTGAGCATGATGGTGATGCTGCCGTTGAACCCGAGCAGAATGATGAATGCGAAGGCCAGCGGTACACCGGCGAAGTTGCTGGTCATGTTGGCAAAGGCATTCACGAAGTTGCGCAGCTTCGAGTCGACCCGGCGCAATGAATACGCCCCGAGCACGGCGATGATGATGCCGAACACACTGGACCAGAAACTGATCTCCAGGCTGTACTGGATCGCCTGCAGATAGAACTTCGAACTGAAGATCTTGCTGAAGTTGGCAAAGCCCCAACCGAACTCTTCCGACTGCAGACTGTTGATCATCACCCAGACCAGCGGGGCGATTTCGAACACGATAAAGAACAGGGCGAACGGCACCAGACACAGGGCCGCCAGCCATTTGCCGCGCGTCATGGCATTCACTTGAGCAGCTCCCGGCACACAGGTTTGTCGTGGGGCACGCCGAGCAGCTCGCAGACCGTGCCGCAGATATCAATTTGCTTCGGCGTGGCGTCAGCATTGAGGCTGAAGGCGTCGCCGAGGACGAACAAGGGCACCTGGCGTTCTTCGGGCAGCAAGCCGTTGTGCGAGCGGTCGTTGTTCATGCCGTGGTCGGCGGTCACCAGCACCTGATAGCCGGCGTCGAGCCAGCCTTGCAGGTAATCGGCGAGGATGATGTCTGCCGAGCGTGCGCTGTTGCGGTATTGCGTAGAATCGAGGCCGTGCTTGTGGCCGGCGTCGTCGATGTTCATTGGATGGATCAGCAGGAAGTTCGGCGCGTGGCGCAGGCGCAGGTTTTCCGCGTCGGCGAACAGGTGCGAGTCCGGGTAGTGGTCACTCCAGTAGAAGTGTCCGTGCTGGATCGGCAGCGACAGGTTCTCGGTATGCCGGTCGCGAGCGGCCACGAACGGCGACCGGTTGTACAACTCGCTGACCCAGTGATACGCCGCCGCGGCGGTTTTCAGGCCGGCGTCTCGGGCGTAGTGATAGATGCTGCGCTGGTTGGACAGGCGCGCAACGTTGTTGTGGACGATGCCGCTGTCGATCGGCGGCACGCCGGTGAGAATGCATTCGTAAAGCGGTCGGGACAAGGCCGGCAACTCGCACTCCAACTGATAGAGCGCGGCGCGTCCTGCGCCAACGTAAGCCTGCAGATGCCCCATGGCGTGACGCGCGACCTCGTAATTGAGACCGTCGAGCACGACAAGGATGACGTTGTGCTTCATAGGGGCAAAAACTCCGAAAACTAAACTGGAACCAACCCATGTAGGAGCTGCCGCAGGCTGCGATCTTTTGATTTTGATTCTAAAAACCAGATCAAAAGATCGCAGCCTGCGGCAGCTCCTACAGATGAAGGATTACTTCATCTCTACGATGACTTCTTCGTTCCACTTCTGTGGCAGGGCCTTGGAGGTTTTTTCCCAAGCGTCGGCGTCCTTGATCGGCGTGACCTTCTTGTACTGCTCGTTGGGCAGCAGCTTGGCTTTCACGTCTTCCGGCAGTTGCAGGTGATCGGCACGGATCGGACGGGCGTTGCCGCGAGCGAGGTTGGTCTGGCCGGCGTCGCTGAAGATGTATTCGCGGGTCAGCTTGGCGGCGTTCGGGTTTTTCGCGTACTTGTTGATGATGGTGGTGTAGCCGGAAATCACCGATCCGTCGGACGGGATCAGCACCACGTAGTCATCCGGGTTGGCCATCTTGGCCTTGTAGCTCAGGCCGTTGAAGTCCCAGACCACGCCGACTTCGATCTCGCCTTTTTCCATGGTGGCGATGGTCGGGTTGGCCATCGACAGGCGACCCTGCTTGGCGATGTCTGCAAACAGCAGCAGGGCCGGCTGGATGTTCTTCTCGTCGCCACCGTTGGCCAGGGCTGCGGCCAGTACACCGTTGGCGGCTTGCGCGGCGGTGCTCACGTCACCGATGGAAACCTTGTATTTGCCGCCCTTGAGGTCAGCCCATTTGGTCGGTACTTCGGAGCCGTGCAGCAGCTTCTTGTTGACGATGAAGGCGATGGTGCCGGTGTAGGCCAGTGCCCAGTTGCCGTCCTTGTCCTTGGCCCAGTCCGGGACCTGATCCCAGGTGCTTGGCTTGTACGGTTGCACCACGCCTTGCTTGACTGCGATCGGGCCGAACGCCGCGCCGACGTCGCCGATGTCGGCGGTGGCGTTGTCTTTTTCAGCGGCGAACTTGGCGATTTCCTGGGCCGAGCTCATGTCGGTGTCGATGTGTTTCAGGCCGTAGGTTTTCGCCAGGTCTTCCCAGGTGCCTTTCCAGTTGGCCCAGTCATCGGGCATGCCGACGCTGTTGACGGCGCCTTCCGCTTTCGCAGCGGCTTCGAGGGTTTTCAGATCGGTGCCGGCGGCCATGGCCGAGGTGCACATTGCAATGGTCGAGCCTAACAGTGTTGCCAGGAAAAGCTGTTTCATTCCGAAGCTCCTTGGTCGTGTTCAACGCTGCGATTGCGGTTTGTGTTGGTCTAGGTCAGCAATACCTGAGCCAATTTAAGGGGGCTGGATGACACTTTGATGTCGGCGGTCGCCCGACAGGGCCTTTATTTGCCCGGTTCTGGCGTTTGCCCGGTAAGCGTAGACCAATGCCAAAGCCCCGGCTGGCAAGGGACTTGGCCGATGTATTGCAAGTCATGAAGGCGACCGTCGGGCGGGTTTGTCATCTCTCGGTCATCTGCACTGCCTAGGCTTGCAATACATGCAAACGGCTTGCAGGCCGTGCGGTTTTTGCCCCGAAACAGTGCTGGTCTAGTCCAGATAGGTAACGTTGATGCGCGATGAGGCAACAAAAGCGGTGACAGCCATCGGCCAGGTGTTGCAAGAGCAACTTGATCACGGACTGCTTTCGCCCGGGAGCAAGTTGCCGGCCGAGCGCAAGCTCAGTGAGTTGTTCGGCACCACGCGGATTACGGTGCGCGAGGCGTTGTTGCAACTGGAGGCGCAGGGGCAGATTTATCGCGAGGAGCGTCGTGGCTGGTTCGTTTCGCCGCCACGTCTGGCCTACAACCTGATGCAGCGCAGTCACTTTCACGCCATGGTCAGTGCGCAGGGGCGGGTGCCTTCGACCGAGGTGATTTCGGCGCGGTTGCAGCCGGCGTCGGCGGCTGTGTGTGCGTTGTTGCAGTTGCCTGCCTTGTCGAGCGTGATTCAGATTTGTCGGTCGCGGCGTATTGACGGGCGGCTGGTGTTGTATGTGGAGCATTATCTGAATCCGCAATATTTTCCGGGGATTCTCGAGTTTGATTTGAATCAGTCGATGACCGAGTTGTATGCGCGGCATTACGATTTGCACTACGGGCGGGTGCGGTTCGAGATTGTGCCGACGTCATTGTCGGTGGACGCGGCGGCGGCTTTGCGGGTTTCTGTCGGGAGTCCGGGATTGAGGATTGCTCGGGTCAATTATGATCAGCATGAGCGGTTGATTGATTGTGATCTGGAGTTTTGGCGACATGATGCGATTCATGTTGGGGTTGATGTTGTTTGACCTTGGCGGCCGTTGAGCCGACCAGGTTCTTGGGGTTTTGGGTGAATATCCGTTGCTGCGGTAACGGCTGCTTAGGGTTTCGCCCTTACGGCGAGTCACTTTGGCAAACGCCCCAAAGTAACCAAAGGTCTTGGCCCCGGCGTACGGCCCTCGCTTAGGCTCGGGTTCCTTCGTTGCGGGATTCATCCGGGGGCATCGCCTCCGGTTTGCTTCGCTGCACCTCCTCTCGATGTGTTCGACTTCGTCGAACGGTCGCTGCGCTCCCAACCCCCGGATGAACCCCTCCACTCAGCCTGCCGAAGGGGCCGGCACGGCAAGATCAAGAGCTGCAGCCGAGCTAACGCTCATCCTGTGTAGGAGCTGCCGAAGGCTGCGATCTTTTGATCTTGATCGTGAGCAGACTAAAAGATCGCAGCCTCGTTGCACTCGTCAGCTCCTACAGGCTGGTCGGTGTTGGTGTAGTCAGCGATGGCAGCCTGCGAGCTGCCAACCACCTTCTGATACACCCCGCCCTGTAGGAGCTGCCGAAGGCTGCGATCTTTTGATCTTGATCGTCAGCAGACTAAAAGATCGCAGCCTCGTTGCACTCGTCAGCTCCTACAGGTCAGTGGGTGTTGGTGTAGAGGTAGTCTGTTGCCAGTGAGGCCAGTGTGCGTACGCCCACCACCAGCGCCGACTCATCCACAAAGAACCCCGGATTATGATTCGGCGCCGCCTTGCTCATGTCCTGATCCCGTGGCGTCACCCCCAGAAACACAAATAGCCCGGGCACTTCCTTGGCAAAGAACGAGAAGTCTTCCGCGCCGCCCACCAGCGGTGCGTTCACCACGTCATCCTTCGCCGCCCACTTCAACGTCGGCAGCATTTTTTCCGTCAGTGCCGGGTTGTTGATCGTAGGGTCGTATTTTTCGATGATGGTCACGTCGGCTTTCGCGCCGCCGCTTTCGGCAATTTTTTCGATGGTCTGGCGAACGTCGCTGTGCAGTTTCTGGCGGATGCCGTAGTCGTAGGAGCGGATGGTGCCGCTCATGTCCACGGACTCGGGAATGATGTTGTAGCGGGTGCCGCCGTTGATGGTGCCGATGCTGACCACCGACGGGTAGGACGAAATGTCGGTGCGGCGGCTGACCACGGTTTGCAGGCCGACGATAGTTTGCGCGCCGACGGTAATCGGGTCGATGCCGTCCCAGGGGCGACCGGCGTGGGTCTGTTTGCCGAGGATTTTGATACGCAGGTCGTCGGAGCTGGCCAGGGTTGGGCCCGGGCGATAGGCGATCTGGCCGGCGGAGACGCCGGCCCAGACGTGCAGGCCGAACACGGCGTCGGGTTTCGGTGATTTCATCACGCCTTCTTCGACCATCATTTTCGCGCCCCAGGTGTTTTTACCGTCGGGGATGAAGTCGCTGGGGCCTTCTTCGGCGGGCTGGAAGTAGAACACCACGGTGCCCGGCAGAGTGTCGCGCAAGCCTGTGAGAATTTTCGCCGTGCTCAGCAGGATCGCGGTGTGGGCGTCGTGGCCGCAGGCGTGCATCACGTCGACTTCTTTGCCCAGATAAGTGCCTTTGGCTTTCGAGGCGAAGGGCAGGTCGGCGACTTCCTTGACCGGCAATGCGTCCATGTCGGCGCGCAGGGCCACGGTCGGGCCGGGCAGCGCGCCTTTGAGGATGGCGACCACGCCGGTGCGGGCGACATTGGTTTTGACTTCCAGGCCCATGGCCTTGAGCTGTTTGGCGACCAGTTCCGCGGTGCGTGTTTCGGTGTTGCCCAGTTCCGGGTGGGCGTGAATGTCGCGGCGGGTTTCCAGCAGTTGCGGTTCAAGTGCCTTGGCTTGGGTGGCGATCTGTTCGCGGGTGCTGTCCAGGGTGGCGGCGCTGGCGGTGCCGGCCAGCAGAGTGAGCAGAACGGTCTGGGCAATGCGTGTCAGCTGCATCGGATTTCTCCATGGTTATTGTTTTTCTGGCTTCCCTGAGTGGGACAAAAGCATAGCGGGTTAGTGCAACGCCGTAGACCAGTTCGATCTCTGGAACTGAGGTTTTCCATTAAGTTGACGACACAAAAAATCAACTAAGGAAACGTCCTACGGCTTTATCAGTTGGGTCTGGCATGACAGAAAAGCCCCATAGGATAAATATGTACCGCACCCCGCCGCATTTATTTCCATAAGTTTCTCCAGGCGCCGGGAACTGCTTTCGAGCGCTGAAGTTTCCTGGTGGGAAGTTGGATAAATTTTATGGAGAGTAAAAATGTCGCGTAATGGAATAACGCTGCCGCCTACCGTGGTGCGCCCGGATAAAAAAGATGAGTATTTACACTATTTAGGAACGGGTAATGGCTCGGGGCCGAATATTGATTTTGCTCCGCTGGTAGAAATTCTGGATATGGAGATCGCCTTTAAGGCGGTTTCAGAAAGTATTGCGCAAGTCATTGAGGTTGAACTTGCACAAGTAAGGGCCGAGGGCGACTCCCGTGTGCTGCCTGCACTGGAATCGCTGATGCGCGAAATGCAATTTCGGGATGCGTTGATCACCCGGAAGTTTATTGCCCTACTTTCGGCAAGAGATATCGCTGTCACGCGATTTGGTCATGCCCAGGTTGAAATATTTTTCAACGGAGGACGGCTACCGCAGATCAATCGACGCGATGCGAACGTATCCGCCCGGCAAGCCTACAGTTCGCTATTCAATGCCAAATTGCTGGTTGACGGTATCGCCTTGTTGAACACGCAGTCTGTCACGGTCAGGGGCATGATCGCGGTAGTACAAGCGCAAGAGGCCGAGCGAATTGCCCAGGAGCAGGCGCGATTGGCGGCGGAACACGCCCGGCAGCTTGCTCAGGAACAGGTCCGTGCAGCACAGGATCAAGCGCGCCGGATGGCGGAAGAGTTAGCGCGTATTGCCGCCGCCAATGAAGTCAAGCGACTGGCAGAAGAGCAAGCCCGTTTGGCGGCGCAAGCCCGGGAGCAAAAGCTCGCCGAGGAACGGGCAGCACTTGAGGCGGAAGCTGAAGCACACAGGCTCGCAGAGGAAAAGCGCCGACTGCAAGAAGTCGAACAGGCCAATCGCTCGCTTGAAGACCAGCGACCAAGTCTGAGTCATGGCATGCCCCTGCGCCTACAGGGCAATGTCGCCAATGCCCAGTTGGTCTTTGCGACATCCCGTGGCGCGGTGGCCATTGCTGACAACCTGATGGCGGGATCAGCGGCCGCCATTCGTTCGGCGGTTGGGCGCTTGGCTGGACTGACTGCAGGAACGGCGTCGGGCCTGATGGTGGGTGTGAGTGCGTTCATCTACTCACCGACATTGGGCAATGGTGAGTTGCCCGAGCGCTTCTTGCTCAGCCATCCGTTGTCGGACCTGCTATCCGGGCCTCTGCCGGATCTGCACAGGCTGGCAAGCGAAAGGGCCTTGGTGGATTTACCCGTACGTTTAAGCCCCCGGCCATTGGCAGGCAATCTGGCGGAACTGCTCGTTGTTCCGGTAGGCGGCAAAAGACTTCCTTCCGGTGTGCGGGTGATTGCAGCGGGCTATAACCCCGGGGATAACACTTACGGAACCACGCTCACTGACCGACCGCCAACAACTGTGGTCTGGACGCCAATAATTGCGCCGACCGACAGTTCAACGCAGTCGCCCGCCGAGGAGTCAGCTCCACCACGATACTTCGGTGGCAATCTCGTCCCGATTGAAGGGCGGATCGATACCTATCCCGTCCCGGGCAACATTCACTTCGACGACTTCATTCTCGTCTTCCCGCCGGAATCGGGGCTGCCACCGCAGTACGTCATGTTCCGGGATCGCCGGAATGATCCGGGAGTGGCCAATGGTTATGGGGAGCCGGTTGTGGGTCGATGGCTTGAAGCGGCTGCGCAAGGTGAGGGGGCGGCGATTCCATCGGAGATCGCTGAGAAGTTGAGAGGAAGGCAGTTCAAAAGCTTCAGAGCTTTTAGAGAGAGATTGTGGAAGGCAGTTTTTCACGAGGAAAGGTTAGCTGAGTTGTTTAATGCAGCGAGTTTAAGCGAAATGAAAAAAGGGAAAGCTCCGATAGTAAGGGAGAGTGATTTTGTGGGAGCAAGAGTGAAGTACGAACTGCATCATAAGTTGGGGTTGGCAGAGGGTGGGGATTTATATAATGCCGACAATATAAGTATTGTCACCCCTAAGGCGCATATTGAAATTCATAAAGGGCTTTGATGTGAAATCGATACAGGAAATGAGTGAAGAAAATTTTCTTGAGTTTGTCAGAAAAATCTATAACTCAGGGTTTCGTACAGAAAAACAGCAAATTGCCGCCATTCTTGAGTTTAGTCGGCTGGTTGAGCACCCTTCTGGCTCAGATTTGATCTACTACCCGGAAGAAGGTAAGGATGGGCCTGAGAAAGTTGTAATCGAGGTGAAGAAATGGCGCTCCGCTAACGGTAAACCTGGTTTCAAAGACCAGTAAGCACAGCCCCCTATTGGCGCAACCCGCCGATAGGGGGCTCACCAAGACTTAATCGTCCTTCTTGCGCTCCGTGCCCGGCGTAATTACCTGCACGCTCATCCGTGGCGTTGCCAAATCCGGCCCGGCTTCGTCCAGAAATAGTGGGTGTTTGCGTGAAATGGATAATTTGCGGCGAACAATCGAGCGCGCCTAGCTCCAGGTAAATCAACATTCACTATCCCCTCCGAGCAATTGGGGGGTAATAAAGTTTTTGAATTGCATCATGTGGAATATATAAAAAATGGGGGAGAGATATTCGACTTGGATAATTTGAAGGTGCTAACGCCGAGGCATCATTATCAAACGCACTCTCGTGCAGGAGAAATTTGACCATGTACCGTAAATTTGAAGATTTTACCGAGTTCGAGTTTTTTGAATTACTCAGGGATATATGTTTTATGAGGTCTCCAAGTGATAAGGCTCATATGAAACTTGTCGAACAGTTCGAAAAAGCGTCCGAGCATCCTGAACGTAGCGGCGTTATTTATTATCCAAGTGCGGAAGATAATGACAGTCCCGAAGGTATTCTTGAAACGGTAAAAAAATGGCGGGCCGCTCACGGCAAGCCCGGCTTCAAAGACCAATAGAAATACCCCCTCCCGTATTGGCGTTGACTTCCAATAGGGGAGGCTGGATCAGTTTTCCTTTTTGTACTCAGCGTTCGGTGCGATCACACTCATGCGTAGTGTTGCCAGGTCGAGCCCGTCCAGAAATGGAGGGGTTGTATCAGATGAATAATCTGCTCGTGCTAACTATAAAGCAGCATTTGGCAATTCATAAGGGAGTCGAGTAATGAAAAAGTTAATGATCAGTGATATGTCCGAAGAACAATTTTTGCATTTTGTACAAAAGATATGTCAATCGGATTACGCGACTGAAAAGGGGCACACCTCAGCGGTTATGGAGTTTGAACGACTGAGCGAGCATCCAGCCCGTTCCGATTTATTCTATTACCCGGAACCGGGCAAAAGTGGTCCGGAAAACATCGTGGCGGAAGTAAAACGGTGGCGGGCCGCCCACGGCAAACCTGGTTTCAAAGACCAGTAAGCACGGTCCCCTATTGGCGCAACCTGCCGATAGGGGGCTCACCAAGACTTAGTCGTCCTTCTTGCGCTCCGTGCCCGGCGTGATCACCTGCACACTCATCCGCGGCGTCGCCAGATCCAGTCCTGCCTCATCCAGGTGACGTTTGAGCGACAGGTTGAAGGCCCGGGAAACTTCCCATTGTTTGATCGGCGCAGTCTTGAATCGCGCTCGCAGAATCGCGCTGCCGGACTCGAAACTTTCCACACCCTGGATCTCCAGCGGCGACCAGATATTGCGCCGCTGCAGCGGGTCGGTGCGCATTTTCTGACCGACTTCGCGCATCAGTTTGATCGCGTCGTCGATTTCCATGTTGTACGGCACGGCCACCCGGAAGATCGCGTAGCCGAATTCCCGGGAGTAGTTCTTGATGCTTTTGATTTCGCTGAACGGAATGGTGTGAACGATGCCATCGATGTCGCGCAGGCGCACGGTGCGGATCGTCAGGCCTTCGACGGTGCCGAGGTGGCCGCCGACGTCTACGTAATCGTCGATCGCCAGGGAGTCTTCGATGATGATGAACAGACCGGTGATCAAATCCGCCACCAGTGACTGCGCACCAAAACCGATGGCCAGACCGATGACACCGGCACCGGCCAGCAACGGCGTGACGTTCATGCCCATGTTCGCCAAAGCGACGATCAGCGCAATGATGAAAATCGCCACGAACAGCACGTTGCGGATCAGCGGCATCATCGTCTGTGCGCGGGCGTTGGCCAGGCCTTTGCGCGAGCGGGTGAGGGCGTGATGCACGGCGGTGTCGGCGAGGATCCAGATCAGCCAGGAGAAAATCAGCGTGCCGATCAGGCTGAACAGTTTGACGCTGACGTCATGCCCTTCGCCCTCGGCGAAACCGATCAGCGATTTGCCCCACACGCGCAGGCCGAGCTCGATGAAGGTCAGCCACACCAGTAGGTGGGCGAGGGTGTAGAAGAAGCTTTTCAGGCGCTCGGAGTACAACGCATGGCGCTTCGGCCCGCGCTGCGGTTTGAGCGAGTGACGGCGCACGAGACCGTTGATCACCATGCACATCACCAGCAACACCGTGCAGATCAGCGACTGGCGCAGGGCGGTGCTGGTGTCGCCGGCGGAGACGAAAGTGGCAAACAGCGAGATCCCGACCAGCACCAGCGCCGGCACGTACCAGAAGGTGCCGAGGATATCGATGGTGTCGCTGAGGGCGCGGCGGGTCAGGCGGCGGGACAACGGCTGATTGCGGATCAGATGGGCGATCGGCCGGCGGAAGCGCAGGATGAACAGCCCGGTGAACAGCGCCGCGAGGACATTGGTGATGGTCGCGGTGGTGTGCGCCAGGTGCACGCCAAGGCCTTCGACCAGGCGCGGGTCACTCAGCGCTTCACCGAATGCGGCGAAGCTGCCAATCAGCCACAAAGGGCGGAACGCCTGATGCCGCAGGATGTACAGCGCCCGGTGCCGGTGCGGGCCGTCGAGCAGGGAAAACGCGATCACGCAGATCGCCGAGAAACAGGTGCCGACCACCAATGCATAAGCCAGCACCATCGCCAGGCTTTTGCCCAACGAGGAGGGCAGCGCGTAGCTCATGTAAACAGTGATGACCAACGCAATCAGCCACGGCCCGAGCTTGCGCAGGGCGAAGCGCAGCATGTCGAGGGCCTTGGGGTGCTGCGGCAGTTCTTCGGTCAGGCCGAAACGCATGCGCACCCGGTGGCCGAGCCAGATCAGTGCGGCGGCGAGCAGGCTCCAGACCATCAGAATCACGGCAAAGGCGAAGATGATCGGCAGCCATTCGCTGGCCGGCAGCATCAGGTTATCGAGTTCGTCTCGGGCCAGATCGAACTCGTCGGACCAGCGGGTCAGCGGGCTGTCGTCACCGGAGAACTGCTTCTCGAAACTCGCCAAGGTGCCGCCGATCAGGCCCAGCACGCCTTCTTCCGGCGAGGCTTGGGCTTTCTTTGTGGCGTCACGCAGCTTTTTCAGATCGCTCAGCAACTGCGCGCGCTGCTTGTCGTTTTCCAGCGACTTGATGACTTCATCCAGCGACTGGCCCAGCGGCTCCTGCGCCTCGGGCTGCGCCTTGGTGGAGTTGAGCAGCCCCGGCAAGCCGACCGCGTGGGCAGGGGCCAGTGGCAGCAGCGTCATCAGGCAGACAAGGAACAAGCAGGGCAGAGCAAACAGACGAGCGAACACTAGGCGGTCAACCTCGCAAAGGGGCGAATTGAGCGAGTGTACGAGGCAGCCAGAATCAATGCGAGCCGGGCGCCGATTTATTCGTTGAGTTTGGCGAGGATTTTGTAGACCACGGTGGCCAGGATCATCAGCATGCCGATCCACATGGCGAAGACACCGGCGTTCTTGTCGCGGAAGTTGAAGCCGATGGCGAGCAGGATCATCCCGGACAGGATCGGGACGAGCATGGCGTGGAAGGAGGACATCGAGATCATGGAGACTGCCTTGTCATAGGGGATGATTTAAGTCTAGGTCGCTTTCGACCTGCAGGAGCTGCCGCAGGCTGCGATCTTTTGATCCTGGGTTTGCAATTCAAAAGCAAGATCAAAAGATCGCAGCCTGCGGCAGCTCCTACAGGGGGTTGCGATGAGCTTACGGTAACTCGCGGCTGGCGTAGAACGCGCTCAGCACTTTGACCAGGTGCGCCAGGTCGTGGCTGCCGCACAGTTCGCGGATCGAGTGCATGGCGAAGGTCGGCAGGCCGATGTCGACGGTGCGCACGCCCAGGTGGCTGGCGGTGATCGGGCCGATGGTCGAGCCGCAACCCATGTCGCTGCGCACCACGAAGCTTTGCACCGGCACTTCTTCGGCCATGCACAGGTGGCGGAAGAATCCGGCAGTTTCGCTATTGGTGGCGTAGCGCTGGTTGCTGTTGACCTTGATCACCGGGCCGGCGTTGAGTTTCGGGCCGTGGTTGGCGTCGTGCTTCTCGGCGTAGTTCGGGTGCACGCCGTGGGCGTTGTCGGCCGAGACCAGCAGCGATTTCTGGATGGTGCGGACGAACTCGTCACCCTCCGGCAGCAGGCGACGCAGGGTCTGTTCGAGCATCGGGCCATCGGCGCCGCAAGCCGAGCAGGAGCCGACTTCTTCGTGGTCGTTGCACACCAGCACGCAGGTTTCTTCGGTGTCGGCGTTGAGCAAGGCTTGCAGGCCGGCGTAGCAGGACAGCAGGTTGTCGAGGCGCGCACCGGCGATGAAATCGCCGTGCAGGCCGATGATTGCCGCGCTTTGGGTGTCGTAGAAGCTCAGCTCGTAATCCAGCACCACGTCGGCGTTCAGGCCATGTTCGCGGGCCAATTGATCGGTGAGGACGGCGCGGAAGTCGACACGTTCGTCACCGGCGAACTGCGCGAGGATTGGTGGCAGCTCGGTCTGTGCGTTGATCGCCCAGCCCTGATTGGCTTCACGGTTGAGGTGAATGGCCAGGTTGGGAATGATCGCGATCGGTGCCTTGAAGTCGATCAACTGGCTTTCGACCTTGCCGTCGCGACGGAAGGTGACGCGACCGGCCAGCGACAGATCACGGTCGAACCACGGCGCCAGCAGCGCGCCGCCGTAGACTTCAACGCCCAGTTGCCAGAAGCCCTGGCGTTGCAGTTCCGGTTGCGGTTTGACCCGCAGGCAAGGGCTGTCGGTATGGGCGCCGACCAGGCGGATACCGTCGTGCAGCGGCGAGTTGCGGCCCATTTTGATCGCGACAATCGAGGAGTCGTTGCGGGTGACGTAGTAGCGGCCGTTGGCCTCGGTGGTCCATGGCTCGCGCTCGTCGAGGCGCACGTAACCGGCGGCCTCCAGACGCTGAACAAGGCTGGCGGTGGCGTGGAACGGGGTAGGGGAGGCCTTGAGGAAGTCGATCAGGCCTTGGTTCAACTCTTCGCGCATAAGAAGCTCCAGACAGCAATGGGCGGGAGTTTAACGCATCGGCCGGGGAATTGAATCCGGAGCGGATTCCTGTAGGAGCTGCGGCACGCTGCGATCTTTTGATTTTGATTTCAACGAACAGAATCAAAAGATCGCAGCGTGCCGCAGCTCCTACAGGATGGTGGTGTTCAGCGGGCGGCGGCTACGCGCTTTTTCAGGTAGCTCATGATGACTTTTTCGTCTTCCGGTTTGTCCGGGCGCGGCAGCTGCTGCGGCCAGGGCTTCTGGCTCAGCAGTTTTTTCTGCCGGCTTTCGTCCCAACGCAGAATCTCCCGCGAGGCACATTCCCACCATTCGTGTCGGCAGGCGCTGTAGTACGGATCTTCCGGCGCAGCACTGCCGTACAGCAGATCACGGCCGACCTTGCGCAACGCGCCGTTCTGATGACGCAGCTTCCATTTGATTTTCAGGCGCTGAAAAGCCGATGGAAACGGTTTGACCCGTGGCACATCGCTGCACAGATCCACCAGACGCTGGCTGAAGTGTTCACCATGCTGGGAGAAGAAATACGTCTGCATCGCGTGGAAGAAACGTTTTTCCGCGAAGTAGTGATAGACGTGCTTGCGCGCTTCAACCACCTGACGATTGCGCATGGCGTACGACAGGGCGATTTGCTCGATGGTGTGGATTTCGAAGCCGCCGAGGGTCCATTCATCGATCAGCTGAATCGACTCTTCGAACAGCGCCGAATCACTGTCAGTCACGCCGCACAGACCGCTGTTGTAGAGCTTGAAACCGTTATCCTGCGTCACGCCGTGACTGCGCAGGTCGCGGCCAAGCTTTTGATAGTCGGGACGCCGGTGCACATCTTTCCAGTCGTACTCGAAGCGATCCATCACCGAGCGGTTCGGCTCGATGAATTTGAACAGTTGGCCCGGGTGGCGGGTGAACAGGGTATCGGTGTCGACGAACAGGGTCTTCTCCGCCCACTGCATGCCGGCGGCGATGGCGCAGGCCTTGCGACGATGGTGATAGCCGTGGGTGCCTTGCCAGCGGGTCAGGGTCGCGTCGTCCAGCAACACCGTGTCGACCGGCCAGCCGGCGTAGTCTTCGGGGCGGTCGGTGAGAATCCTGATGGCCGGACGCTCGCCGTTTTTGGCTTGGGACAGCGCGGTCAGGATGCTGAACTTGGCTTCACGCCGGTACACATCCTGATTGCCGTAAATCAGGTAAAGCAGTTGGTGACGAACTTTCGTGAGGGGGGTTACCAGGGAATCAATACAACTCATCCGAAAACAAAATCCTTGTACAAAAAACGCGCTGCCGCTCAGGCAACGCTTAAAACGGTGCCGGGCACTCGAAGCGCAAACGCTCGCCGGTTTGCGGGTGGGTGAAGCTCAGCATGCTCGCGTGCAGGCACAGGCGTGGCCAGGCGGCCAGGGCCTGTTCGTGGGCGTAGAGGCCGTCGCCCAGCAGCGGGTGACCGATGGACAGCATGTGCACACGCAACTGGTGCGAGCGCCCGGTAATCGGCGTCAGTTCGACGCGGCACCAGTCGCCGCAGCGTTCAAGTACGCGCCAGAAGGTCAGCGCGTGTTTGCCGAATTCGTGGTCGACCACGTGCCGCGGTTTGGTCGGCGGATCGTAGCGCAGGGGCAGGTCGATGCTGCCGCTGTCCAGTTCCGGCTGGCCCCAGGCGAGGGCGGTGTAGGCTTTCTCGGTTTCACGATCGTGAAACTGCCGCGACAGTTCGCGGTGGGTGTCGGCGTCGCGGGCCAACAGAATGATGCCGGAGGTTTCCCAGTCCAGACGATGGACAATGCGCGCTTCCGGGTAGCCGTTTTCCTGCAGGCGGGTGATCAGGCAGTCCTTGTTGTCGTCGGCACGACCGGGCACCGAGAGCAGCAACGTCGGTTTGTCGACCACCAGCACGGCGGCGTCCTGATGAATGATGCGGATGTTGGACAACGGCATTAAAACAGCCTCGTAACAAATGCCAACGGCGGCTCAGAAACCCCAATGCCCTTGTAGGAGCTGCCGAAGGCTGCGATCTTTTGATGTTCAGAAACAAGATCAAAAGATCGCAGCCTTCGGCAGCTCCTACAGAGGCTTCAGGGATCTGAGCCGCCGTAGCGACTGCCGGATCGACTCAGCGATCGGGCAGGGTGATGTTGAGTTCCAGAATCGAGCAACTGCCCTGGCTTTCCAGTGCAACATGTACGTCGTCGTTGCCGATGTTGACGTATTTGCGGATCACGTCGACCAGTTCCTTCTGCAAGGCTGGCAGGTAATCCGGCGTGCTGCGCTGGCCGCGCTCATGCGCCACGATGATCTGTAGACGCTCTTTCGCTACCGAGGCGGTACTTGGCTTTTTGTTGGCACGAAAGAAGTCAAAAAGGTTCATTACCTACCTCCAAACAGGCGCTCGAAGAATCCCTTCTTCGTAACATCGAGGAAACGATGTTCTTTTTCTTTGCCCAGCAGACGATCAACGGCATCGCTGTACGCCTGACCGGCATCGCTCTGGTCGTCGAGAATCACCGGGACGCCCGAGTTGGAAGCCTTCAGGACCGCCTGCGACTCAGGGATGACGCCCAGCAGGGTCACGGCCAGAATTTCCTTCACGTCTTCGACGCCGAGCATCTCGCCATCGCTGACGCGCTGCGGGTTGTAACGGGTCAGCAGGAGGTGTTCCTTGATCGGCTCTTCGCCGAGTTCGGCACGACGCGATTTGCTGGCCAGCAGGCCCAGCATGCGGTCCGAATCTCGTACCGAGGACACTTCCGGGTTGGTCACGATGATCGCTTCGTCGGCGAAGTACATGGCCAGGTGCGCACCTTTCTCGATGCCCGCCGGGGAGTCGCAGACCACGAAGTCGAAGTCTTCCTTCAACTGCATCAGGACTTTTTCCACGCCTTCCTGGGTCAGCGCGTCTTTGTCACGGGTCTGGCTGGCGGCCAGCACGTAGAGGTTTTCCAGACGCTTGTCTTTGATCAGCGCCTGCTGCAGGTTGGCTTCGCCGTTGACCACGTTGACGAAGTCATACACCACGCGACGCTCGCAACCCATGATCAGGTCGAGGTTACGCAGGCCCACGTCGAAGTCGACGATCACTGTTTTGTGGCCGCGCAGAGCGAGGCCGGTACCGATAGCGGCGCTGGTGGTGGTCTTACCCACACCACCCTTGCCGGATGTAACCACGAGAATCTTGGCCAAGGTGTTTCACCCCTAAGGAAGAAGGACTTTTTAGCCCCTGAAAAACATCTCTTGAAAACTACTGCAGTCGGACAGCCTTGGCTGGAATTCGGCGCAAGTCGCAATTGCCGGGGGCAAACGCTCCTTGATCCTTTTTCCTACTTCGTTTGAGCCGTTTTCGCTACGTTTTAGAGATGCTTGGAAAATGCGGCAGTATCCGTTAAAGCCGAATGATGTTCAACACGTCGGCCGACAGGCTGACCTGTACGCCGGAGCCCCACAGTGGATCGCGGCGCAAATCTTCGGAAACCTTGTAATGCCCGGCGATGGAGATCAGTTCAGCGCTCAATTGCTGACAGAAAATCCGTGCCTTGGTGTCGCCCTTGACGCCGGCCAGTGCGCGACCGCGCATCGGGCCGTATACATGGATGTTGCCATCGGCCAGAAGTTCCGCCCCCGGACTGACCGAGGACACCACCACCAGATCGCCACCCTGGGCGTATATCTGTTGGCCACCACGTACTGGCGTGGTGATGACGCGGGTCGGTTTGACGGTCGGCTCCGGCGGCTTTTCCGGCTTCTTTTTGACTTCCGGTTCCGGGGCTTCCAGCGGTCGCTCGCGGGCGCCGGACGGCGGCAGCACCGGAATGTCGATGGCGATGGCAGCGGCAATGTCTTCGATACGGCTGGCGCGGATCGCCAGGGTGCGCAGGCCATGCTGGCGGCACACGCGCATCAGACCGGGCAAATCCACCGCGCCTTCGCCGGGCGGCAGTTTGTCCAGCGCCAGGACCAGCGGTGCATTGCTGAAGAAATTCGGCGCCTGGGCGACTTTGGCGGCCAGTTGCCGATCAAGGCTGTCGAGGTCGTTACGGGACAGCTCCAGCACCGTAATGGCCAGCATGCTGCCCTTCAACTGGAACACGGGATCTTGGTCTGGCGAATCGTTTTGGCTCATATCGGCATACAACGGCTTGTCACTAAAAGTGCCGAGACTTATAACGAGAACGCCCGCGAGCCGCAAGCCGGGTCGAACGATGTAGAATGCGCGGCCACTGAATTTACGGAAGCTTTAATGGATCGCCCGCGTTTTCGAAGAGCCTTTCTTTCTCCCCGCTTCTGGCCGCTCTGGTGCGGTCTGGGGCTGTTGTGGCTGGTCGTGCAGTTGCCATATGCGGTTTTACTGACGATCGGTCGTGTTCTGGGCGCCTTGATGTATCGCGTGGCCGGCGACCGGCGGCGCATCGCCAAGCGCAATCTCGAGTTGTGCTTCCCGGAAAAATCCGCCGCCGAGCGCAAACGCTTGCTCAAGGAAAACTTCGCCTCCACCGGCATCGCCTTCTTTGAAATGGCGATGAGCTGGTGGTGGTCCCGTGAGCGTCTGGCCAAGCTGGCCCACGTCGAAGGGCTGGAGCATCTGCAAAAAGCCCAGCGCGAGGGCAAGGGCGTGATCCTGATGGCCGCGCACTTCACCACCCTGGAAATCGGCGCGGCGCTGCTCGGTCAGCAACACACCATCGACGGCATGTACCGCGAGCACAAAAACCCGTTGTTCGACTTCGTCCAGCGTCGGGGCCGCGAGCGGCACAACCTTGACTCGCTGGCAGTGGAACGTGACGACGTGCGCGGCATGCTCAAGTTGCTACGTTCGGGCCGGGCGATCTGGTACGCACCGGATCAGGACTACGGCGCCAAGCAAAGCATTTTCGTGCCGCTGTTTGGCATTCAGGCAGCGACCGTGACCGCGACCACCAAATTCGCCCGGTTGGGTAAAGCGCTGGTGGTGCCGTTCACTCAGGAGCGTCTGGCCGACGGCAGCGGTTACCGGCTGGTGATCCATCCACCGCTGGAAGACTTCCCCGGTGAGACCGAAGAGGCCGACTGCATCCGCATCAACCAGTGGGTGGAAAGTGCGTTGCGCGCCTGCCCTGAGCAATACTTGTGGGCGCATCGCCGCTTCAAGAGCCGTCCACCGGGTGAGCCGAAGCTTTACCCGAAACGGCGCGGCTGATTCACTCACCCTTTCAAGCACCATGGAGCGTTGCGATGAGCCCAGCTGAACCGGTCACAGGTTTGATTCTTTCCGGCGGCGGGGCTCGGGCGGCTTATCAGGTGGGGGTGCTGGCGGCGATTGCCGAATTGCTGCCACTGGGCGCGGACAATCCGTTTCCGGTGATCGTCGGCACCTCCGCCGGGGCGATCAATGCGGTCAGCCTGGCCAGTGGTGCTACCGATTTTCGCGCGGCTATCGAGCGCCTGACCCTGTTCTGGCAGGGCTTTCGCAGCCATCGGGTGTTGCGCAGCGACTGGCCGGGGGTGATCCGTCAGGCCAGCCGCTTCGTCAGCCACAGCCTGTTGGGCATGGGCCGGCACCTGCCGGTGGCGCTGCTCAACAGTTCGCCGCTGCGCGACCTGCTCAATGAAAAACTGCACATGCCCGGCATCGCCGAATCCATCGCGCGCAAGCAATTGCACGCGGTGGCGGTGACCGCGTTTGGCTACGAATCGGGGCAGGCGGTGACGTTCTATCAGGGCGGCGGCAAGATCGATGCGTGGCTGCGCCACCGACGCATCGGCGTGCCGACGCAATTGTCGGTGGACCATTTGCTGGCCAGTTCGGCGATCCCGTTGCTGTTTGCCCCGGTGAAAATCGGCGAGGAATATTTCGGTGACGGCGCAGTCCGCCAATCGGCGCCGATCAGCCCGGCGCTGCACCTGGGTGCGAGTCGGGTGCTGGTGGTGGGCGTCAGCGGCAACCCGCGCGGTTTTGATCCGCAGCAGCCGCTGGAGCGTGCCTACACCGGCCAGCAACCCACCCTGGCGCAGATCGGCGGGCACATGCTCAACAGCACGTTCATTGACAGCCTGGAGAGCGACATCGAGTTGCTGCAACGTCTGAACCAGTTCAGCCACCTGATGCCCGAGGGCACGCCGACCCGTGAGCTGGGAGTGGCACCGGTGGAGGTGCTGGTGATTTCGCCGAGCCAGCCGATCGACGAGATCGCGGCGCGGCATCGTCAGGAATTGCCGGCGGCGTTGCGCTTGTTCCTGCGTGGGCCGGGGGCGACGAAAACGAGTGGGGCAGGGGTGTTGAGTTATCTGCTGTTCGAGGCGGGGTATTGCAGCGAGCTGATCGATTTGGGACGGCGTGATGCGTTGGCCAAGCGTGAGGAGCTGTGCCGGTTTCTCGGGTTAACCTCTTAAAGGCAAAAGATCGCAGCCTGCGGCAGCTCCTACATTGGAATGCGCTATCCCTGTAGGAGCTGGCGAAGCCTGCGATCTTTTGATTTTTATCAGAAGTGGAACTTCACCAGGAAGCTGGTCACGTTCTGATTTGTGGTAAACCCACGGGTGTCGTCGATCCCGTACTTGTCTTTCCAGTAGTCGTATTCCACACCGACGTACAGTTGCTTCTCGCCGAAATGCAGCGCCTTGCCCAGATCGTATTTGACCTGTGGGTTGAAGTGCAGGTTGGCGTGGTATTCGCCTTTGCTGTTGACGTCGTTGTCGACCACCCAGTCCATGTAACCATCGATCAGCACGTTCGAGCTGCCGACCGGAATGGTGTAGGACCAGACCGGGGTGATCTGCCAGACGTTGTCACCCGGGCGCGAGCCTTCGGTGTGACGCTGGTAGAAGTTCAGCTGGAAGTAGTCGAAGCCCGGGATCGCCAGGTCGAAGCCTGGACCGATCAGGTACGACTCGACGTCGCCTTCACCGAACTCGTAGGTCATCGCCAGCAGCACGTCTTTGATCGGGCCGAATTCGAGCTTCTGGTCC
Organism: Pseudomonas sp. HMWF021; assembly: GCF_003061005.1. GTDB lineage: Bacteria > Pseudomonadota > Gammaproteobacteria > Pseudomonadales > Pseudomonadaceae > Aquipseudomonas. The sequence goes on from NZ_QAIK01000007.1 coordinate 43,466, forward strand.
AGCACCTTGCCCAGCGAGATGCGCGGCTGGAACTCACCGTAGTAGGTGTTGTTGCCGACGTTGTAGTCAGGCTTGCCGTTGTAGAAGATCTTGTCGATGAACAGGAAGTTGTCCCCGTACTTCCAGGCATCGGCGTGCTCGAAGGTGACGGTCTGCTGGATCGCCGGGTTGACCTTGAAGTCTTTGCCGTAGAGGTAGGTCAGGCTGTTGTTCTGCCATTGCAGCAGGCCATCGGCCATGGCCTGGCCGCCGGCCAGCATCGATCCCGCGAGCATCAGGCTGGTGCACATGCGTTTCATTCGGTTGCTCCCAAAGTAGGTGTTCCACGTTTATTTTTTTAAGATCGGCGCTCTGGTGTGGCGCCTTTTTTCGTTGCTGCAAAAGTCATCCGACCGGTCAGCTTTGATGCTGTTAGCAAGAGCTGAGCCAAGGCTTTCGAAAAGCAAAAAAACGCCCGTTCGGCTGCTGAAAAACAGTCGATTGAGCGTGTTTTCGGGATGCCTCGGTACTGACCGGGGCCGGGATAAGTTGGCCCGTTGGTCAGGAATTAAATCCGGGCTTTTTTTTAGACCGAATTCAAGAGGCCGCGGAGAATACTGACTCCTCGGCCAGGTCTCAAGTGCCCCGCAACAGAGCACCGACGACAGGTATGGGGCACGGTTGCGGGCCATCTTAGAAATGCACCTTCACCAGCAGGCTGGCGGTGTTCTGATTGGTGTCGAAGCTGTGCGTGCTTTCGATCCCGTATTTGTTTTTCCAGTAACTGTATTCGGTGCCGACGTACAGCTGCTTCTGGCTCCAGCCCAGGGCTTTGCCGAGGTCGTATTTGATCTGCGGGTTGATGTGCAGGTTGGCGTGGTAGGTGCCGCGCGAGTTCTGGTCATTGTCGACCACCCAGTCCAGATAGCCGTCGATCAGCACATCCGAATTGCCCAAGGGAAAGCTGTACGACCAGCCCGGCGTGATCTGCCACACGCCGTCGCCGGGGCGCGGGCCTTCGGTCTGGCGGCGGAAAATGTTCAGGGTGACGTAGTTGAAGCCCGGCACCTTGAGGTCGAAGCCGGGGCCGATCAGGTAGGCCTCGCTGTCGCCTTCGCCGTACTCGTAGGTCATCGCCAGCAGCACGTCCTTGATCGGGCCGAACTCGAGCTTGCGGTCGAAGATCTTGCCGAACGAGAAGCGTGGGGTGAATTCGCCGTAGAAGGTGTGCGGGCCTTTGTTCGCGTCTTCTTTGCCGTTGTAGAAGATCTTGTCGACGAACAGGAAGTTGTCGCCGTACTTCCATTTGTCGGCGTGCTCGAACGTCACCGTCTGCTGGATCGACGGATTGATCGCGAAGTTCTTGCCGTACAGGTAGCTCAGGCTGTTGGTCTGCCACAGCAGTAGATCGCCGGCCATGGCCTGACTCGCGGCCAGCAGGCCGCCACTCAACAGAACGTTGGTTTGCGTGCGAATCATCTGTTGCTCCCTCTTGTTTTTATTTTTAAGGCGCAGAGCTGTTGACCCTTGTAGGAGTGAGCCTGCTCGCTATGGCGCTCTTTCAATCAACTCATGTGTTGAATGTCATACCGTCATCGCGAGCAGGCTCACTCCTACAGGGAGGTAGCGTTTTTCAGTTAATGCTGATGCGCGTGGCAGTCGTTGATCGCTGCGCGTTCCTTGCCGCCAAGAATGTTGAACAGCAGGTTCAGCGTCAGGGCGCTGAGGGTGGCCATGGCGATGCCGCTGTGGGTGATCGGGCTCATCCACATCGGCAGATGCGCGAAGAACTCTGGACGCACCACCGGGATCAGGCCCATACCGATGCTCACCGCCACCAGCAACTGGTTGCGACGGTCACCGATGTCGGCTTCCTGGAGAATCTTGATCCCGGTGGCGGCGACCATGCCGAACATGGCGATTGCCGCACCGCCCAGCACCGCTGGCGGAATCGACGCGACGAGGAATGCGGCTTTCGGCAGCAGGCTCAGCACGATCAGCAGACCACCGGCGACGATGGTCACCGAACGGCAGCGCACGCCGGTCATCTGCACCAGGCCGATGTTCTGCGCGAACGAGGAGTGGGTGAAGGTGTTGAAGAAACCGGCAACGAACGAGGCGCCGGCATCGCACAGCAGGCCGCGACGCAGCATGCGCGGGCAGACTTCCTGACCGGTGATCTTGCCCAGTGCAAGGAACATCCCGGTGGACTCGACGAAGATGATCACCACCACCAGACACATCGACAGGATCGGCGCCAGTTCGAATTTCGGCATGCCGAAGTGCAGCGGGGTGACGAACTGAACCCACGGCGCGTTGGCCATGCCGCTCAGGTCAACCATGCCGATGGCGCCGCACAGCACGTAACCGATGCACATGCCGATCAGTACGGAAATATTGACCCAGAAACCGCGCATGAAGCGGTGGATCAGCAGAATGGTCGCCAGCACCAGAGCGGCGATGGCGAGATAAACCGGGGAGCCGAATTGTGCAGCGGCGGCTCCGCCACCGGCCCAGTTCACGGCCACGGGGAACAGCGACAGACCGATCGAGGTGATGACCGTGCCGGTCACCAGCGGCGGGAAGAAACGCACAACCTTGGACATGAACGGCGCGATGATCATGCCGAAGAACCCGGCGGCGATGGTCGCACCGAAGATCCCCTGCAGACCGATGCCGGGCATGCCGGCCATGGCGACCATGCTGCCGACGGCGGCAAAACTGGCGCCCATCATCACCGGCATGCGGATGCCCATCGGGCCGATCCCTAAGGACTGCACGATGGTGGCGATGCCGGCGACCAGCAGGTCGGCGTTGATCAGGAAGGCGATTTCTTCACGACTCAGGCCAGCGGCCTGTCCGATGATCAACGGCACCGCGATGGCACCGCCGTACATCAGCAGAACATGTTGCAAACCGACCAGGATCAGTTGCAAAAGGGGCAAACGCTGAATGGCGGGTGCGTCGGGGATGCGCGCTTTGGACAGCTCGGACATGCAACACCTCGGATCTTTTTATTCTTGTGATTAACAGCTGTTGGGTTGCTCACAGCTGTTTCTTTGCATCAGGTAAACCGCGTTGCGGCTAATCGCTGGCAAGCCAGCTCCCACACAGGCAGTGCAAAACCCTGTGGGAGCTGGCTTGCCAGCGATGCTTTTACTGCTTAGTTGGTCTGGGCTCCCTGCGCGATCCATGCACCGATCAGGTCACGTTCCTGCTGGGTCATCTGGGTGATGTTGCCCAGCGGCATGATCTGCGTGGTGATGGCTTGCGCCTGGATCCGCGCCGCGTTCTGGCGGATCTGCTCGGGGGTGTCGAACATCACACCGGCAGGTGCCGCGCTGAACAACGGGCTGGTCGGTTTGGCCGAATGGCAGACCGCGCAGCGTTCCTGGATCACGTTGTGCACCTTGTCGAACGCAGGACCTGCGTTGGACGCCTGCGCCGGTGCCGCAGCAGGGGCTGCTGCTGGTGCTGCAGGTGCCGCCGCTTCAGCCGGTTTCGCGCCACCGCCCAGTGCCGTTTCCGGCAGCGGCTGGTACTCGATTTTCGCGGGTGCCTTGGCCACGTCCGGCGCGGTCGGCATCGGCGCAGGGCCGGTGACGTACGCCAGGGTGATCATGCCTACCGCTGCTACCGGCAGGGTCCAGGCAAACTTGTGGCTGTCGTGACGGGTGTTGAAGTAGTGGCGCACCAACACCGCCAACACCGCGATCCCGGCCAGGATCAACCAGTTGTACTGGCTGCCGTAGGTGCTCGGGAAGTGGTTGCTGATCATGATGAACAGCACCGGCAGGGTGAAGTAGTTGTTGTGACGCGAACGCAGCAGGCCTTTGGCAGGCAGCGCCGGGTCCGGCGTGCGGTTCTCGGCAATCGCCGCGACCAGTGCACGCTGCGCCGGCATGATGATGCGGAACACGTTGCCGACCATGATGGTGCCGATGATCGCGCCGACGTGCAGGTACGCACCACGACCGCTGAACACCTTGCTGAAGCCATACGCCGCGCCAATGATCAGCACGAACAGGATGAAGCCGAGCAGGGCCGGTTTCTTGCCAAGTGGCGAATCGCAGAGGAAGTCGTAGATGAACCAGCCGGCGATCAGCGAACCGATGCCGATGGCCACGCCTTCAGGGCCGGTCAGGCCGCTGCCGGGTGCCACGAGGTAGAGCACGGGGTTGGAGTAGAACACCACGCACAGCAGCGCGATCCCCGACATCCAGGTGAAGTAGGCTTCCCATTTGAACCAGTGCAGGTTCTCCGGCATCGACGGTGGGGCCAGTTTGTATTTTTCCAGGTGATAGATACCGCCGCCGTGGATCGCCCACAGATCACCGGCCAGGCCGGTTTTCGGGTTGACGCGGTTGAGGTTGTTCTCCAGCCAGACGAAGTAGAACGACGCGCCGATCCAGGCCACGCCAGTGATCATGTGAACCCAGCGCACGCTCAGGTTCAGCCATTCCAACAGATGTGCTTCCACAGTCTTTACCTCTCGCCTGTCACTCTTGTTGTCGAGTGATCAGACCTTCTCTTATTGGTGGGGGGCGAGGATCAGACGCTCATCCTCTTTGAAAAAATGCTCATCGCAGTTATTGCCTGTGCCACTGCGATCAACCACCAGGAAGTCATCCCGCTTTTCGATCGTCAGCACCGGATGGTGCCAGACGCCGCGATGGTAATTGATGCCCTGCCTGCCGTTGGTGACGAAGGCGCGGACCAAGCCTGATACAGGTTCATCGCCAAGTGGCGCGACCACGATCAGAAAGGGGTTGCCGAGCAGCGGAATGAAAGCCTGGCTGCCCAGCGGATGGCGTTCCAGCATGCTCACGGTCAGCGGCATGTCCTGCGCGTCGGCGCGGAAGATGCTGATGATCGCGTTGTCCTCGGGCGTAGCGGTTTCGACCGTCGCCAGTTTGTGGAAGCGCATGGTCGAACCGTTGTTGATCATGAAGTGGTCGCTGCCGTCGGTTTCGATCACGTCACCGAAGGGGGCGAAGGCTTCTTTGGTCAGCGGTTCAATCTGTAGTGTGCGCATGCTGTTCTTTTCCGAATTCTGTGTTGTTCAACTTGTCAGTGCGTCTTGCGCGATCCCTGTAGGAGCTGGCGAAGCCTGCGATCTTTTGACTTTGTTTTTTAAGATCAAGATCAAGAGATCGCAGCCTGCGGCAGCTCCTACAGGCTCAGCATTACTTCGCGACCTTGCCCAAAACGCGCAGGCGGCTCACACCACCGTCCGGGAACACGTTCAGACGGATGTGGGTGATCGGGCCCAGTGCCTTGATCTGCTCGACGAAGGTGTGTTCGGCGTGCATTTCCAGCTTCTGGCTTGGCAGCAGTTCACGCCAGAACAGCGACTGGGTTTCGATCTGGCTGTCGGTGCCGCCCTTGACGAACGCGCCCTGGATCGAGCAGGTGTCCGGGTAGTTGCCCTTGAAGTGCAGGGTGTCGACGATGATTTTTTCGATCTCGCCCGGATGGCCCAGCGCGACGATCACCCAGTCATTGCCCGGGGTGCGACGACGTGCGGTTTCCCAGCCGTCGCCCATGTTGATGCCACGGCCCGGGTTGAGGATGTTGCTCATGCGGCCGAAGTGTTCGTCGGAGCAGGCGAGGGCGCGGCCACCGTTGAGAGCTGCTGCCAGGTCAACCTGTTCGTTGTCGCCAACAGCGGACCAGTCGCGGAACGGAATGCCGTACACGCGCAGACGGGCGACACCGCCGTCCGGGTAGATGTTGAAGCGCAGGTGGCTGAACGCTTTGTCGTTGCTGATTTCGTGGTAGTGGTGGCTGTTGCCTTGCAGCTCGACGGCCGACAGCACTTCAGTCCACTGGGTGTTTTCGTCCGGCTCGCCGGAGGCCAGGAAGCATGCTTCCAGCGAGGCCGATGGCGGGAAGTTGCCGGTGAAGAATGAAGTGTCGATGTCCACGCCCTTGATCGAGCCCGGTACGCCCAGGCGGATCACCGCGCTGTCGTAGCCTTCGAAGCGCTTGCGGCGCGATTCCCAGCCGTCCATCCACTTGCCGTTGTCGTCGAACACACCCTCCTTCCACACGGCCGGGGTCGGCTGAAACAGACGATTGGCGTCTGCGAACCAGTCATCGGTGACCGAGATGATTTTGGTGCCCAGACGGGCATCGGCCAGGTTGACGAACTTCTCGAAAGGTACGGCGTAAGCTTTCATTCTTCTTGTCTGCCTTTAAATAAGTGGCTGGGGATGCTTGCGAGGCCCTGGGCGTTCTCCGCGTCTGACACGCTCGGGCCATGCTCGCTAAAGAGTCAGTAAACGGAACAGGGCGATCTTGTTGATCTCCGCCAGCGCGCATTTGAATTCGGTGTCGACCGGGTTGTGAATGCGCGTTTCGAACGCCGCGAGGATCTGATGCCGGTTGCTGCCTTTTACCGCCATGATGAAGGGAAACTTGAACTTGGCCTTGTAGGCGTCGTTCAGCTCGGTGAAGCGCTGGAACTCTTCGGCCGTGCATTGGTGAATACCGGCGCCAGCCTGTTCATGGGTGCTGGCTTCGGTCAGTTGGCCCTGGACGGCAGCTTTGCCGGCCAGGTCCGGGTGAGCGTTGATCAGTGCCAGTTGACTGGCGTGATCGGCGCTCAACAGGATGTCGCTCATGCGCTGGTGCAGGGTTTCGATCTCGTCGATCGAAGCGTCCACGCCCAGGTCGTAGGCCTTCTCGGCCACCCATGGCGAATGTTCGTAGATGTCGGCGAAGGCTTTGACGAAGGCGTCGCGGCTCAGGGTCGACGGTTTCAGCGTTTGAAAGGTGCTCATTTGCCAGCCCCTTGGTACGGATGGGTTTCTTGCCAGTGACGTGCGATGTCGACGCGACGGCTGAACCACACCTGTTCATGACCTTTGACGTATTCGATGAAGCGCTTGAGCGACGCCAGACGCGCCGGACGGCCGATCAGCCGGCAGTGCAGACCGATCGAAAGCATCTTCGGCGCTTCGGCGCCCTCGGCGTAGAGCACGTCGAATGCGTCTTTGAGGTATTCGAAGAAATCGTCGCCCTTGTTGAAACCCTGCACCTGGGTGAAGCGCATGTCGTTGGTGTCGAGGGTGTACGGGATCACCAGATGCGGCTTGCCGGTCGGGTTGTTCGGTTCCCAGTAGGGCAGGTCGTCGTCGTAGGTGTCGCAGTCGTAGAGGAAGCCGCCTTCTTCCATCACCAGGCGCCGGGTGTTCGGGCCGGTGCGGCCGGTGTACCAGCCCAGTGGGCGTTCGCCGGTGAGTTCGGTGAGGATGCGGATCGCTTCGAGCATGTGCTCGCGCTCCTGCGCCTCATCCATGTACTGGTAGTCGATCCAGCGGTAGCCGTGGCTGCAGATCTCGTGACCGGCTTCGACCATCGCGCGGATCACGTCCGGGTGGCGCTGGGCGGCCATGGCCACGGCGAAGATGGTCAGCGGAATGTCGAATTCCTTGAACAGCTTGAGGATCCGCCAGACACCGGCACGGCTGCCATACTCGTAAAGAGATTCCATGCTCATGTTGCGCGCGCCTTGCAGCGGTTGAGCAGCAACCATTTCGGAGAGGAAGGCTTCGGATTCTTTGTCGCCGTGCAGGATGTTGCGTTCGCCGCCTTCTTCGTAATTGAGCACGAAGGACAGGGCGATGCGGGCATTGCCCGGCCAGTGTGGGTGAGGAGGGTTACTGCCGTAACCGATCAGGTCGCGTGGGTAGTCAGCGCTCACTGCAGTCTTCCTTCTTATTCGTTGACAGTTTTGTGTAACGGCCTGCACAGGCTGGCGTCACAGCGATGGGCTGATTGTATACAACTTTATTCTCAATTTGTAAGCCTGAATTTTCGCATTTTTCACCGACTGTCATCTTTTGCTGCTAATGGCGTGAACCTGCAAGAAACCTGCCTGACCAGTCAGCTAATGGATGTAAGGTTCAATACGCAGGCGCTTGAGGGGCAGATCAGGGGTAAACGCCCGAATGGCGGGGGTGAGGTGAAAAATGTCGTTTTTATTGTGTACAATTTTTTTGAAAAGTGTCTTAATCAGTCGCTCGCCGCAACTTTTCGTGCTCCGAATCGGTGCGGTCTCCTTTTTACCTGACTTCGGGAGGCGCGAAGTCTGACTGCTCTTTGCGGCCAGGCGCGCAGAATCAATGGGACGTTTGACAACACACGTTTTGGACGCTGCACACGGTTGCCCGGGCAGCTCGATCAAGGTCGAGCTGTACCGCGTTGAAGGTTCGCATCTGGAATTGGTCGCCAGTGCAATAACCAACAGCGATGGCCGGGTCGATGCGCCATTGCTGCAAGGCGATGACTACCGCACCGGGGTCTATCAGGTGCAGTTCCACGCCGGCGATTACTACCGCGCCCGTGGTGTACAGCTGCCGGAGCCGGCGTTTCTGGATGTGGTGGTGCTGCGTTTCGGCATCTCCGCCGAGCAGGATCACTACCACGTGCCACTGCTGATCTCGCCTTACAGCTATTCCACCTACCGGGGCAGCTGACCCCCAAGCAGCTGCCCCCACCGGGAAGCGACTGCGCATATAGCTTCTTTGGTCTTTCGCCCGCTCACACTGCGGGCTTTTTTTCGTCTGCCTTAAAGTCAAAAGATCGCAGCCTGCGGCAGCTCCTACAGTTTGCAATGCAATCCCCTGTAGGAGCTGCCGCAGGCTGCGATCTTTTGCTCTTTAACGGCTCAACAGCGACGCAGCGCCCGCACCACTGAACAACCCGGCACTCACCCGGTTGAACCAGCTCTGCCCCTTGCCGCTGCGCAGATAGCGCGCTGCGCCATGTGCACCCAGCCCGTAAGCCAGTTTGCAGCACAGATCCAGCACCACCCAGGTCGCGATCATGATCAGCAATTGCGGCAGGAACGGTTGTTGCGCGCTGAGGAACTGCGGCAGAAACGCAGCGAAGAACAGAATGTCTTTCGGGTTGCTCGCACCCAACACAAAGGCGCGCCCGAACAGTGTGCGAAAACGCGGTACCGGAGCAGCCTGCGGCACTTCGGCGCCCACCGACGGCTGAAGCGATTGTTGCCAGCTCTGCCACGCGAGGTAGAACAGGTACAGCGCACCAACGATCTTTAACGCGCTGAACAATTGCTCCGACGCCAGCAGCAGGGCGCCCAGCCCCAATGCCGATGCACTGAGCAGGCAGATCGAAGCAATCACGCCACCCAGAAACGCCGGGTAAGAGCGGCGCAGACCGTAATTCAGACTGTTGCTGATCATCAGCAATGACAGCGGCCCAGGGATCAGGATCACCACCAATGCAGCGCCGCTGAACAGCAGCCAGGTTTCCAGACTCATCACTTTCCTCCTTTTTGTTGTATTGAAAAATGCACAAAAGCCCCACCCGTGAGGGTGAGGCTATTTTGAAGCCTGAACCGCGTAGCGCTTACAGGAAGATGAACTTGGCGATGAAGATCGCGCAGAGCACCCACAGGCTCACGGAAATTTCCTTGTACTTGCCGGCTCCGGCCTTCAACGCCACATAGGTGATGAAGCCCAGTGCGATGCCGTCGGCGACCGAGAAGGTCAGCGGCATCATGATCGCGGTGACGATTGCCGGAATTGCATCAGTGGCTTCGTCCCACTCGATGTGGGCCATGCCGCCCATCATCAGCATCGCGACATAAATCAGCGCACCGGCGGTGGCGTAGGCCGGAATCATCCCGGCCAGCGGTGCGAAAAACATTGCGGCTATAAATAGCACACCTACGGTGACGGCGGTAAGACCAGTCCGACCACCAGCGGCTACACCCGCGGCACTTTCCACATAGCTTGTTACCGGAGGGACACCGACGACTGCGCCGAAGACGCTGGAGGCACTGTCGGCTTTCATCGCGCGGGAGAGGTTTTCGATACGCCCGTCAGCGTTGACCAGATTGGCGCGCTGGGCGACGCCCATCAGGGTGCCGGCGGTGTCGAACATGTGTACGAAGAGGAAGGCCAGCACCACGCTGATCATGCTGACGTTGAACACGCCCGCGACGTTCATCGCCATGAAGGTCGGCGCCAGGCTTGGCGGGGTCGACATGATCCCTTCGTAGTGCACGATGCCCAGGCCCCAACCGGCCAGGGTCACGGTGATGATGCTGATGAGGATCGCACCGAAGACTTTGTGGTAGCTGAGGATCGCGATCATCAGGAAGCAGATCGCCGCCAGCAGCGGGCCGGGTTCACGCAGGGAGCCGAGTTTGATCAGAGTGGCCGGGCTGTCGACGACAATGCCCGCGGTTTTCAGACCAATCAGCCCGAGGAACAGACCGACGCCAGCACCCATCGCAAAGCGCAGGCTGACCGGGATGCTGTTGAGCAGCCATTCGCGAATCCGCGAGAAGGTCAGGATCATGAACAGCACACCGGAGACGAACACCGCACCGAGCGCGGTTTCCCAGTTGTAGCCCATGGTGCCGACCACGGTGTAGGTAAAGAATGCGTTGAGGCCCATGCCCGGCGCCAGGCCCACTGGCCAGTTGGCGTACAGGCCCATCAGCAGGCAGCCGAGCGCGGCGGCGATGCAGGTGGCGACGAAGGCTGCACCGTGATCGATCCCGGCATCGGCCATGATGTTCGGGTTGACGAAGATGATGTAAGCCATGGTGATGAAGGTTGTCAGACCGGCAATCAGCTCGGTCTTCACCGTGGTGCCATGCAAGCTGAGTTTGAAGATGCGCTCCAGCACGCCGGTGCGTAAGGGCGGTGAGAGTTCCAGCGTCGATGCTTCGGATTTGCGGCTTTCCACAGCGAGTACTCCTCAAGAGTTTTATTGTTATTTCCAGGGCCGGACCCATGAGGGGTGGCAGCAGCCCTTTGAGGCATACGCGAATTTGTTGACCATGCGGTCAGGAACTCGCACGCAGTGGATTATGCTTTTGTGTACAAATAAAGCAAATATTGTTTTTGGTTTTGTTTACGAAAGGTCAGGCGATAGGGATATATCGCCCCCAAAGGCCCCATCGCTGGCAAGCCAGCTCCCCCAGGTTTTGTGTACACCACCGATCATTGTGGGAGCTGGCTTGCCAGCGATGAGGCCGGTCCAGTCATTCCAGAGGTGACTGAGTGCTCCCGAGCGCCATATTCACCGCCAACCACCCATTCACCGCCGCCTCCCCAGCCTCGGCAAACACCTTCTCCAGCAATTTCACCTGTTCACGGCGCAATGTCTGCTCGAACTTCGCACCCTCGGCGGTCAGCTCCAGCAGGCGCTTGCGCTTGTCCTCCTGCGAAGCAACGCTGTCCACCAGATGCATTTCCTGCAACTGACGCAGCGGCATGTTCAGCGCCTGCTTGCTCACGCCGAGCAACGCCAGCAATTGCTTCACACTCAAATTCGGATAACGCGCGATGAAAAACACGATGCGCTGATGCACCCGCGAAAGGCCACGCCGCTCCAGCATTTCATCGGCCTTGGCGGTGAACGCCTGATAGCTGAAGAAAAACGCTTCCATCGCCTGTTGCTGGCTGGCAGGGTTTTTAAGGTCAAGCATGTTGACGTACTCGCTCAAGCTGTCGTAGTTTCGGTCAAGCAGTTTGACTCATTTTTCCCAGACCTCGCTACCGGTGACTCCCATGGCTTTTTCCGAACGTGTCTCGCGCCTCAAAAGTTCTCTGATCCGTGAAATCCTCGCCGCCGCCCAGCGCCCGGAAGTGATGTCGTTCGCCGGAGGTCTGCCGGCCGAAGCCATGTTGCCGAAAGTGGAATGGGCCGACATGCCGCTGGCCCTCGGCCAATACGGCATGAGCGAAGGCGAGCCGGCGCTGCGTGAAGCGCTGGCGGCGCAGGCGAGGGCGTTGGGTCTGGATTGCACGGCGAGTCAGGTGCTGGTGGTCAGCGGTTCCCAGCAAACCCTCGATCTGGCCGCCAAGTTGTACATCGACAAAGGCACCGAAATCCTGCTGGAGGCGCCGACCTACCTGGCCGCATTGCAGATCTTCCAGCTGTTCGGCGCCGATTGCCTGACCGTGCCGCAAGAGTCCGATGGTCCGAATCTCGCGCAACTGCGCAGTCGCCTTGAGCAGCATCGCCCAGCGTTCATCTACTTGATCCCGACGTTCCAGAATCCGTCCGCCGTGCGCTACAGCGAAGCCAAGCGCGCTGCCGTCGCTGCGTTGCTGGATGAGTTCGGCGTAACCCTGAT
>NZ_QAIK01000007.1:55591-71756 GCF_003061005.1 Pseudomonas sp. HMWF021
CGGGCGTCTGAAAAAGGCCAGCTGGATCTACACCGGCACCGTGTCGAAAACCCTGCTGCCGGGCTTGCGCATCGGCTATCTGATCGCCAGCCCGGATCTGTTCCCGCACCTGCTCAAGCTGAAACAATCGGCGGATCTGCACACTAACCGCATCGGCCAGTGGCAGGCGCTGCAATGGATCGGCACGGAAAAATATCAGCAGCATTTGAGTGAGCTGCGTGGGTTCTACCGTGAGCGGCGCGATGCTTTCCAGTCAGCGCTGGAAACGCATTTTTCCGATCTGGCGGACTGGAGCATGCCGCAGGGCGGGTTGTTTTTCTGGCTGACGCTGAAGCAACCGCTGGATACACGGACGTTGCTCAGCGAGGCGCTGGCCAATGACGTGGCGTTCATGCCGGGCGAGCCGTTTTTTCCCGAACCGGATAAAAATCTCGGGCATTTGCGCCTGAACTTCAGCCATATCGACCCGGCGCGATTGGATGAGGGGCTCAAGCGATTGGCGGTGGTGGTGAGGCAGGCGCAAATAGACAAAGCAGCCTGAAAAAATAAACCGGCTTGAGGGCCGGTTTATTTTTGTCTGTGTAATGTGTTGTTCTTGCGGGCTTCATCGCTGGCAAGCCAGCTCCCACAGGGTTTGTGAACGCCACAGATCACTGTGGGAGCTGGCTTGCCAGCGATGGGGCCATAAGCAACAAAACATCAATATCAGACCGCCGCGAAGCGCTTATCCAGATAATCAATGATCACCTTGGACTCATACATCCACGTCGTCTGCCCATTCTCTTCAATGCGCAAGCACGGCACCTTGATCTTGCCGCCCTGATCCAGCAGGGTCTGGCGATCCTGTTCGTTGTTTTTCGCGTCCTTCAGTGCGACCGGCACATTCAGGCGGCGCAGGGTGCGGCGGGTTTTCACGCAGAACGGGCAGGCGTGGAACTGATACAGGGTCAGGTCTTTGGCGGCAGCGTTGACTTGCGCCTGGGCTTCGGCCGGGCGCTGTTTCTTGCCCGGACGAGTGATGAAGTCGATGAAGATGATCAGTTGGCCAAGGCCGACACGAAGCGCTTTTACGAACACGTTGAAAGCCTCACGGTGCAAAGAGAGAAGGGCGCGCAGCTTACCCGATTTTTCACGGACGAAAAAAAACCGGCGATCAACGCCGGTTTTTTTGTGTTGCGAGTTACTTGATCAGGCTGAGAAATTCGCTGCGGGTCGCCGCGTTCTCGCGGAATTCACCCAGCATCACCGAGGTGATCATCGACGAATTCTGTTTCTCGACACCGCGCATCATCATGCACATGTGCTTGGCCTCGATCACCACGGCAACGCCCAGCGCACCGGTGACCTGCATCACCGCATCAGCGATCTGGCGGCTGAGGTTTTCCTGGATCTGCAGGCGACGGGCGTACATGTCGACGATGCGCGCGACCTTCGACAGGCCCAGCACCTTGCCGCTCGGGATGTATGCGACGTGGGCCTTGCCGATGAACGGCAGCAGGTGGTGTTCGCACAGCGAGTACAACTCGATGTCCTTGACCAGCACCATTTCGCTGTTGTCGGAGCTGAACAGGGCACCGTTGGTGACCTCTTCGAGCGTCTGTTCATAACCGCGGCAGAGGTACTGCATGGCTTTGGCGGCACGCTTTGGCGTGTCGAGCAGGCCCTCGCGGGAGACGTCCTCGCCCAGTTGGCCGAGAATCGCGGTGTAATTCTGTTCCAGGGACATGAAACTACCTGTGGGGATTTTCGCAAAGGGCAAGGGTACGGTGGCGGACACGACCCTGCAAGTTCGGTGTAACGCGATTATTCGTCGCGGCCTTCCATCATGGTGCGTTTGAGCATCACGTACACCGCGCCGGCACCGCCATGTCTGGCCTGGCACGAGCAGAAACCGAGCACTTGCGGATGCTGGCGCAGCCAGGTGTTGACGTGGCTTTTGATCATCGGCCGTTTACCGTCCAGGCGCACGGCCTTGCCATGGGTGACGCGCACGCAGCGGATTTCGAATCGGGTCGCTTCGGCGAGAAAGGCCCAGAGGGTCTCGCGGGCTTTTTCGACGGTCATGCCGTGCAGGTCGAGGCTGCCTTCGAACGGAATCTGGCCGACCTTGAGCTTGCGCATCTGACTTTCCTGCACCCCGTCGCGGGCCCACATCAACTCGTCTTCGGGGCCGACGTCGATCACGAACTGATCGGACAGGCCATCCACGGTGGTGGTCTCGGTGCGCACGGTGGCGGACTGGCGCAGCTTGGCGATTTGCGCGCGGTCGGCCTTGGGTTTGCCGGTGTCGGCGCGGTCGTGCTTGATCGGCTTGACGCCTTGGATCGCACTTTTGAACAGGGAAAAATCGTCGTCTTGCATGTCAGCCTCCGCGAAGGGCGGCCAGTTTACCCAAGTCGAAACAAAACGGCCCGGCAAAAAGCCAGGCCATCACCTCAGTCGTGTTTTTTCATCAGGTGCGGGGACATGTTCAGTTCCCGCGATTGCCGGGCGCGACGCCGGCAACGACGCCACAGTGCCACGCCGAAATACAGGAACAACAAGCCGACCGCGAGAATGATCGCCGAACCCATCGGCGTGGCATTCAGGTCGCCGAGCGCCGGTGGACGCCCCAGCAGGCTGGCGGCCCCGGCCATCGCCAGCAGCACACCGAACGTCGCCAGAATGGCGGCGATCGTTGCGCCGAATCGAAAACGCCAGTTGCTTTGGCCTTTGGGCCGCAAGCGGCGTGCGTCAAATCCATCGGATAACTTCATTCCGACCTTCCTCAATGGGTATCGGCCCTTCGACCGGGAGTTGACCGGGTTGTTCCTGAGGCTAAGGCAATTGAAGCAAATGCGAGGCTTTTGCGGATGAGCGGCGCGGTGAGCCGCTCATCAGATCAGATCAGATCAGGTCTTGAGTCAGGGCGAGGGTGGCGAAGTTGTCGGCCATGATTGCCATTTCCGCTTCCTGCACCACAGCGGCGCTGAGCACGCGGCCCTTGAACGGCAGGTCCCGGGTGGCGCAGGCATCTTCGACCAGGGTGCAACGGAAGCCCAGGTTCTTTGCCGCGCGCACGGTGGTGCTGACGCTGGAATGGCTCATGAAGCCGCAGACGATCAGGTCCAGCGAGCCGAGATTCTGCAAACGGTCCAGCAGTTCGGTGCCGTGGAACGCGCTCGGCAGCAGTTTGCCGATGATGGTTTCATCACCCTGCGGCTCAAGGCCCGGGATGAATTCGCCGCGTTCGCCCTGCGGGTCGAACAGGCCTCCGACGGTGCCGAGATGACGCACGTGCACGATCGGCCGACCGGCTGCACGGGCCGCGGCGACCAGTTGTTTGATGTTCGCGACGGCCGCGTCCATGCCGCTCAGGGCCAGCGGGCCACTGAGGTACTCTTTCTGGGCATCGATGATGACCACGGTGGCATGGCTCAGTGTGGCCGCTGCGTAACCGCGGCCGCTGAGTTGAAACATCGTTTTTGGAACGGACATTCGGGGCTCCTTGGGGTGGGGCTTTTGCGGCATTGTCCTCTGGCTGAGCGGTTCTGTGAACCGCTACCATCGTAGGCACCGTCGTTACTGGCCTGCAGCCTTGTCAAGTTACACGTTCTGTTCAAGAGCCGATGCAAAAAACAGAAAACTCCTACTGTCGCCCCGTTAGTTTTCCTGCGTCGTCGTCGCGCGTTTTGGCTGGTAGAATCGCCAGTCGTTTTTTCTGGAGTTCTGCACCGTGATCACTTCCCGACTTCGTACCCTGCGCGACCACATCCGTTGGGCCGTCAGCCGCTTCCATGGGGAGGATCTGTTTTTCGGTCATGGCACCGACAACGCCTGGGATGAAGCCCGCCAGCTTGTGCTCGGCGCGTTGCACCTGCCGTGGGAAATCGCCGACAGCTACCTCGACTGTGCGCTGGAAGACGACGAACTGGTCAACCTGCAACGCCTGCTCAAGCGCCGCATCGAAGAACGCATCCCGACCGCGTACCTGTTGGGCGAAGCGTGGTTCTGCGGCATGTCGTTCATCGTCGATGAGCGCGTGCTGATTCCGCGTTCGCCGATTGGCGAGCTGATCGAAAACCGCTTCGCGCCGTGGATCGGCGACGAGCCTGCGCGCATTCTCGACCTGTGCACCGGTTCCGGCTGCATCGGCATTGCCTGCGCCTACGAATTCCAGAACGCTGAAGTGGTGCTGGCGGACTTGTCGTTCGAAGCGCTGGAAGTGGCCAATCAGAACATCGAGCGTCATGGCGTCGATGAGCGTGTTTACACTGTGCAGGGCGATGGTTTTGATGGCTTGCCGGGGCAGCGTTTCGACCTGATCGTGTCGAACCCGCCATACGTCGATGCCGAAGATTTCGCCGACATGCCGGACGAATACCAGCACGAACCGGAGCTGGGCCTGGCCTGCGGCGATGATGGCTTGAACCTGGTACGGCGGATGCTCGCCGAAGCGGCGGATCACCTGACCGAGAAGGGCTTGTTGATTGTCGAAGTGGGCAACAGCCAGGTGCACGTCGAAGCGCTGTACCCGGAAGTCGACTTCGCCTGGCTCGATTTCGAGCGCGGCGGGCATGGCGTGTTCATGCTGACGGCGGAGCAGTGCCGCGCTCATCAGGCCTTGTTCGCCTCCCGCGTTTAAGGGCGAAAAGCAAAAGATCGCAGGCTTCGCCAGCTCCTACATGGATCCCCTGTAGGAACTGTCGCACGCTGCGATCTTTTGATCTACCGGTGCGTAGCAATCCAGATCAACAACCCCGCCTGAAACACCGCGAACGCCACCAGACACGTAATGGTGAAGCGCAGCCCGGCGTCTTCACGCTTGAACTTGCTGACTTTGTCTTCCTGCTTCTTCAGCTTCACTTCCTGCTCGGCCAGATTCTGCTCGGCCTGTTGCAGCATCTGCGCCGCTTCGAGAATCTCGACGATTTGCAGCTTTTCGCTGTTCCAGTCGCCCAGCAAGTCACCGACCTGCACCTCTTTGACGCTGCCCTTCAAATGCTGGGCATCGGCGTACACCACATCAAAACCGTGCACGCGCAAGAAGTGATCGCGGCGCAGACGGGTGTCTTCGTTCAGCGCGTCCTTGTTGTTCAGGTCCATGCCGTCGACGGTGTAGGCGGGCCAGCGTTTTTTCGCCCAGTTGATGCCTTGCGCGGCCATGAAGCGGCCGATGCCACGGTTCAACGGTTCGATCTGCAAGCCGCTGTCGGGGCCGAAGTGCACACGTTTGCTGGTGTGATTGACCCACACGTCCAGATGGTTCTGTTCTTTGCGCACGCGCTGACCGGGCAGTTTGATCGCCATGCGCATCAGGCTGTGTTCCTTGCTGTTGCGCTCGGCATAGCCGAACTCGACAAAGCGCAATGGCCGGCCACCGGTGTGACGGTCAGTCTGCAGCGGGGCCAGGCGGAGCATCTTGTGGTGCTCGACGCTGACGTCCGCCCATGGCAGCTCGACCGCTGGCGGTGCGTCTTTTTCAGCGGTGGTGTCGGGTGAAGTCGGGGTATCAGTCATAACGGCGAGATCCTGTCCAAGCCCTGCTTGTCGCCAGCCGATACGCTGGCGACAAAGGCTTATCGGCCGTTTTTTGCAGGACTGGAGGGCAAACTACGGTTAACGGTTGCGAATGCCGTCAATAAAATCGATGAGTTTGCCGCCCAGTTCCGCCGCCAGTGGCAAATTCGGGTCCTTGTAGGAGGCCAATTGCCGCTTCACATCGGCGGGGACGATGCGCATGACGTGGTTCATGCCTTCGATCACCACCAGTTCGGCGTCGGGTTTCGCGGCTTTCAGCGCCTGCGCATCGCCGACGCCGACCTGCATGTCGTTGCTGCCCTGAACGATCAGTGCCGGCATTTTCAGATGCGCAAAAGCCTTGGCCGGATCCTGGCGGAACAGCGAAATCAGGTACGGCTGCACACTCGCACGGAAGATCGGTTGCAACGGCGCCGGCACGTCGGCATCGGTGTGACCGGCCTTGAGACTGTCGAGAATCTGGTTACTGCGCAGCATCAACGGCGGCGGCAGGCTGCGCGCCAGTTGCTCGCGAATCACCTGATCCACCGGGCGGGCACTGCCGGACAGCGAAATCAGCGCAGCAGCGTCGGCACGCGGAGCGGCGAGGGTGGCAATCAGTGCGCCTTCACTGTGGCCGAGCACAATCAACGGGCCGAAGCGCGGATCGCTTTTCAGCTTCTGGCTCCACGCTACAGCGTCGTCAACGTAGCCTTCCACCGACAGATTGCGCTCGTCAGGCGTGGCCGGGCGGCTCGCAGCCACCCCGCGCTTGTCGTAGCGCACGCTGGCGATGTTGTGTTTGGCCAGCACCCAGGCCAGGCGCTTGAGGCTGTCATTACGCCCGCCGTCGGGGTTGTTTCCGTCACGATCCGTAGGGCCCGAGCCAGAAATGATCAGGACAATCGGCACCGGCTTGTCGGATTTTGGCAGCAACAGCGAGCCGAAAAGTTCACCGCTCCCGGTATCCAGAGAGATCGGGCGCTGCAGGACAGTCGCGTGGGCAAAGCCGGTAAACAGGGTAAGACTCAAAATCAGAACTCGCAGCATCATCACGCCATCATTCGCCAAGGTGCCGGTTGGACTCACCAACACCGCTAAGGTTCGAGGATGAACTACTCGGTTAGCCTGCGTATACTGGCGCGCATCACGAATTCGGGTTTGATTTCACGGAGCGTCCTGCATGTCCGGCAATACCTACGGCAAGTTGTTCACTGTCACCACCGCTGGCGAGAGCCATGGTCCGGCGTTGGTCGCCATTGTCGACGGCTGCCCGCCGGGCCTGGAGATCTCCCTCGACGACCTGCAGCGCGACCTCGATCGCCGCAAGCCCGGCACCAGCCGCCACACCACCCAGCGCCAGGAAGCCGATGAAGTCGAAATCCTCTCCGGCGTGTTCGAAGGCCGCACCACCGGTTGCTCCATCGGCCTGCTGATCCGCAACACCGACCAGAAGTCCAAGGACTACTCGGCGATCAAGGATCTGTTCCGCCCGGCGCACGCCGACTACACCTACCACCACAAATACGGCGAGCGCGACTACCGTGGTGGCGGTCGCAGCTCGGCGCGGGAAACCGCGATGCGTGTGGCGGCAGGTGCGATTGCCAAAAAGTATCTGGCCAGCCAGGGCATCGTCATCCGTGGCTACATGAGCCAGCTCGGCCCGATTGAAATCCCGTTCAAGACCTGGGATTCGGTGGAACAGAACGCCTTCTTCAGCCCTGATCCGGACAAGGTTCCGGAACTGGAAGCCTACATGGACCAGTTGCGCCGCGATCAGGACTCGGTCGGGGCGAAGATCACCGTGGTCGCCGAAGGCGTGATGCCGGGGCTCGGCGAACCGATTTTCGACCGCCTCGACGCTGAACTGGCGCATGCACTGATGAGCATCAACGCGGTGAAAGGCGTGGAAATCGGCGCCGGTTTCGCCTGCGTCGCCCAGCGCGGCACCGAGCATCGCGACGAACTGACCCCGGAAGGTTTCCTTAGCAACAACGCCGGCGGCATTCTCGGTGGCATCTCGTCCGGTCAGCCGATCGTCGCGCATCTGGCGCTCAAGCCGACGTCGAGCATCACCACCCCGGGCCGTTCGATCGACATCCACGGCAACCCGGTGGACGTGATCACCAAGGGCCGTCACGACCCGTGCGTCGGCATCCGCGCCACACCGATTGCCGAAGCAATGATGGCCATCGTGCTGATGGACCACCTGCTGCGTCACCGTGGACAGAACGCCGACGTGCGCGTCAGCACCCCGGTGCTGGGTCAGCTTTGATGGTTGATCGCCAAGCCGTCGCGGCCTGACCGTGGCGGCGCTCCCGTACTGGCGGCTGTCCAGTTTCTATCTGTTCTATTTCGCCTTGCTCGGTTCGACAGCGCCGTTTCTGGCGCTGTACTTCGATCACCTTGGGTTCAGTCCCGCGCGCATCGGCGAACTGGTGGCGATCCCGATGTTGATGCGCTGCGTGGCGCCGAACATCTGGGGCTGGCTCGGCGATTACACCGGCAGACGCCTGGCCATCGTGCGCTTTGGCGCGGTGTGTACGCTGCTGACGTTCTCGCTGATTTTCGTCAGCAAGACCTACGCCTGGCTGGCGATGGTCATGGCGCTGCATGCGTTCTTCTGGCATGCGGTACTGCCGCAGTTCGAAGTCATCACTCTCGCGCATTTGCAGGGGCAAACCTCGCGCTACAGCCAGATTCGCCTGTGGGGCTCGATCGGTTTCATCATCACCGTGGTCGCGCTGGGCCGGCTGTTCGAATGGCTGAGCCTCGATATCTACCCGGCGGCGCTGGTGCTGATCATGGCCGGCATCGTTCTCAGCAGCCTGTGGGTGCCGAACGCGCAACCGCCGCAAGGCAATCGGCCGAGCGGGGAGGGCTTCCTCAAGCAACTGCGCAGCCCCGGTGTGCTGGCGTTTTACGCCTGCGTTGCGCTGATGCAAATGAGTCATGGGCCGTATTACACCTTTCTGACTTTGCACCTTGAACGACTCGGTTACAGCCGTGGCACGATCGGCATGCTCTGGGCCGTGGGTGTGGTGGCGGAAGTGCTGATGTTCATGGCGATGAGCCGGATTCTCGCGCGGTTTTCCCTGCGCCGCGTGCTGATGGCGAGTTTTCTGCTGGCGGCGCTGCGCTGGTTGCTGCTAGGTTCATTCGCCGAATTCCTCTGGGTGCTGTTGTTGGCCCAGGTGCTGCACGCGGCGACTTTCGGCAGCTTTCATGCGGCTGCCATCGCCTTCGTGCAACGTAGCTTCGGTGCGCGTCAACAAGGTCAGGGTCAGGCGCTGTACGCGGCGCTGGCCGGCACCGGTGGTGCGCTCGGCGCGTTGTATTCCGGTTACAGCTGGAATGCCCTCGGCGCCACATTGACCTTTAGTATTGCCAGTCTCGCGGCGCTCGCTGCTGCCGTTATCATTGCCACACGTATGCAAGAGGACAGGCCATGAGCCTTACGCGTGAACAGCTCGCCCAGCAGATCGTCGACGCCGGGCGTTTTCTTTATGGTCGCGGCTGGTCGCCGGCCACCAGCAGCAATTACTCGACGCGCCTGTCGCCGAGCGAAGCGCTGCTGACTGTGTCCGGCAAGCACAAGGGCCAGTTGGGTGTGGACGACGTGCTCGCCACGGATTTGTCCGGCAACAGCCTGGAACCGGGCAAAAAGCCCTCCGCCGAAACCCTGCTGCACACCCAACTCTATAGCTGGCGCGCGGAAATCGGTGCGGTGCTGCACACCCATTCGGTGAACGCCACCGTGCTGTCGCGCCTGACGCCGCAAGACTTTATCGAGTTCGAAGACTACGAACTGCAAAAGGCCTTCAGCGGCATCTCGACCCACGAATCCCGGGTGCGCGTGCCGATTTTCGACAACGATCAGGACATTGCACGCCTCGCCGCCAAGGTGCAGCCTTGGCTCGACGCCCATCCCGATTGCGTCGGTTATCTGATTCGCGGCCACGGCCTCTACACCTGGGGCGCGCAGATGAGCGATGCCCTGCGGCAGATCGAGGCCTTCGAATTCCTGTTTGAATGCGAGTTGAAAACCCGCAGCGTCATGAACCGCCAAGGCTGACTTCACCAGAAGCCGCCCATTTGCCTGATCAAATGCACTGCCCGACCGGTCTGCAAGAACCGGACGGCAAGGCCGATACCGAGGAATTGCCCATGAGCAGCCTGTCCGTCTATCACGTTTCCAGCCCCGAGATTCCGAACAAGGTGCTGACCCATTTCGAAGACATCGCCTCGACGCTCGCCGAGCAGGGCGTACGCTTCGACCGCTGGCAAGCCGCGGCGAAGATCCAGCCCGGTGCCAGCCAGGAAGAGGTGATCAGCGCCTATCAGGAGCAGATCGACAAACTGATGACCGAGCGCGGTTACATCACCGTCGATGTGATCAGCCTCAATAGCGATCACCCGCAAAAAGCCGAACTGCGCGCCAGGTTCCTTGAGGAACACCGCCATGGCGAAGACGAAGTGCGCTTTTTCGTCGCCGGTCGTGGCCTGTTTACTTTGCACATCGACGATTACGTCTACGCGGTGTTGTGCGAGAAGAATGACCTGATCTCGGTGCCAGCCGGTACCAAACACTGGTTCGACATGGGCGAGCACCCGCACTTCGTGGCGATTCGCCTGTTCAACAACCCTGAAGGCTGGGTCGCCAATTTCACCGGCGAAGACATCGCCGGGCGCTTCCCGCGACTGGAGGACTGAGGCGATGTCGATCAAAGCCATTGTCACTGACATTGAAGGCACCACCAGCGCGGTGAGTTTCGTGTTCGACGTGCTGTTCCCGTACGCCGCCAAACACCTGCCGGACTTCGTGCGACAGAACGCCGAACGTGCCGATGTCGCCGAGCAACTCGACGCCGTGCGCCGTGACAGCAATGCACCGCAGGCCGATGTTGAACGGGTTGTTGAAATTCTCTTGAGCTGGATCGAGGAAGATCGCAAAGCCACGCCGCTCAAAGCCTTGCAAGGCATGGTCTGGGCCCAGGGTTATCACGCCGGGCAGTTGAAGGGGCATGTTTACCCGGATGCCGTTGAAGCGCTGCAACGCTGGCACGCGGCGGGTTATCAACTGTTTGTGTATTCGTCGGGTTCGATCCAGGCGCAGAAGCTGATCTTCGGCTGCTCCGAAGCGGGGGATCTGACGCCGCTGTTCAGCGGTTACTTCGACACCACGTCGGGGCCTAAACGCGAAGAACAGTCCTATCGCAACATTCAACAGGCGATTGGCGTCGAGCCGGGGGAGGTTCTGTTTCTGTCGGACATCGTCGAGGAACTGGATGCCGCGCAGGCTGCCGGTTTGCAGACCTGTGGCCTGGCCCGTGAGGGTGGAGAACTGGGAAGCCATATCACCGTCGACAGCTTCACCGGCATCGAGCCCGAAGCCTTCTAACCACACAATTCGCTGTAGGAGCTGCGGAACGCTGCGATCTTTTGATCTTGATTTCGGTATTAAAGATCAAGATCAAAAGATCGCAGCGTTCCGCAGCTCCTACATAAAACGCGCGCACAAAAAAACAGGCCGGCAGTGAAAACTGTCCGGCCTGTTTTTGTTTAAAGCTGTTTAAAGCTTCGAATCAATTACAGCGAGTGATACGTCGGCAACGCAAAACGCTGCTGGCTTTGCAGCATTGCAATTTGCGGCAGCTCGCTGGCTTCTTCCGCCAGGTCACGACGAATCGCGCTGATCGCCCACGACAGTTGGTCGGCGTTGTGCATTTGCTGATACGTCAGGGCGCGCTTGAACACTTTGCCTTCACTGCTGCGCAGGGTCAGCAGGATCCCGCCATCGGGGCGTGGCGCAGTGGTAACGGTGAAGTTGGAGAACAGCGAGGTAAATTTCTCTTGGATCAGGCTCATGTCTTTCAGCTCCGTATGCACTTGAATGGCAAGCATGCAGAGGAGGTTGCAGCGATTGTGCCAGCATTTGAAAAATAAAAAATCCTTATAAATCAGTAGGTTGAAAGTCATGAAATTTTCAGGGGTCGTGCAATCTGCATGAATGGCCATCGTGCATCCTGCATTTTGCGGGATCGTTACCGATTCAACGGAACCAAATGACAAAGTCGCAATCGCCATCATCGCGAGTGACAGGACGGATACAAAACATTGCAAAAACCGCGTGTACAGCCCGAGAAGCGCTGACGTATTTTCGATCTCGACCCTGCTCACGATGCAGGTCATGCCCACAGCCCGAACAATAAAAAACCGGCCGACCAGGCCGAACGGGGAGCTGCCATGAGTCACGCGCCGAGCGACACGATTACCTGGAGCATGATGCTCCGCAAATTGCCGGCAATCGCCAAGGCCATCCCTCGGGTGGTCAAGGGCATGAAAGTCGCCAATGTCACGGATCCGACCCAAACGTGTGGCCTCGGCTGGACCTTCGAGCAAGCCACGTTGCGCAATCCCGACGGCCTGGCATTGCTGCAGGACAACGTCTTGCTGACCTATTCGCAGGTCAACCAATGGGCCAACAGGATTGCCCACTATCTGAGTGCGCAGGGCATCGGCAAGGGTGATGTGGTGGCGGTGTTCATCGAAAACCGCCCGGAACTGCTGGTGACCATTCTGGCGCTGGCCAAGGTGGGGGCGGTCAGCGCGCTGCTCAATACTTCGCAGACCCGCGACACGTTGATCCACAGCGTGAATCTGGTAGCGCCGGTGGCGGTCGTGCTCGGGGAGGAATTGCAGCCGGCGTTTGCGGCGATCCGCGAGCAAGTATCGATTGCGGCACAACGCACCTGGTTCATCGCCGACCGCGACACCTACAGCCACCCGGGCATTGCGCCCGAGGGCTACATCAACCTGATCAGCGCCAGTGCCGATGCCTGCGCTGACAACCCGCCCAGCAGCCGCGAAGTGTTCTTCGACGATCCGTGCTTTTACATCTACACCTCCGGCACCACCGGCCTGCCCAAGGCCGGCGTGTTCAAGCACGGGCGCTGGATGCGCAGCTCCGCCAGCTTCGGCATGATCGCCCTGAACATGGGCCCCGACGATGTCGTCTATTGCACCTTGCCGCTGTACCACGCCACCGGCCTCTGTGTGTGCTGGGGCTCGGCGATCAACGGTGCTTCCGGATTCGCCATCCGCCGCAAGTTCAGCGCCAGCCAGTTCTGGCCGGACGTGCGTCGCTACAACGCAACCACCCTCGGTTATGTCGGGGAATTGTGCCGCTATCTGGTTGATCAACCGGCCAGCGCCGATGACAGCCGTCACGCGGTGCGCAAGATGATCGGCAACGGTTTGCGCCCTGGTGCCTGGGCCGAGTTCAAGACCCGGTTTGCCGTCGAGCATATCTGTGAGCTGTACGCGGCGAGCGACGGCAACATCGGCTTCAGCAATATTCTCAATTTCGACAACACCATCGGTTTCTCGCTGATGGCCTGGGAGCTGGTGGCGTACGACCACGACAGCGGGCAGCCGCAGCGCGGCGCCGATGGCTTCATGCGCAAGGTCAGCAAGGGCGAGCAGGGCTTGCTGCTGGCGCGGATCGACGAAAAAGCCCCACTGGACGGTTACACCGATCCACAGAAAACCGCCAAGGTGGTGCTGCACGATGTGTTCAGCAAGGGCGACCGCTTTTTCAACACCGGTGACCTGCTGCGCAATATCGGTTTCGGCCATGCGCAATTCGTCGATCGACTCGGCGACACCTATCGCTGGAAGGGCGAAAACGTCTCCACCACCGAGGTGGAAAACCTGCTGCTGCAGCACCCGCACATCTGCGAGGCCGTCGCCTATGGCGTCGAAGTGCGCAACACCAATGGTCGCGCCGGCATGGCTGCGATCACTCCGACCGAGTCACTGGCAACCCTGGATTTCGCCGAATTGCTCGCGTTCGCCCGTGAGCGCATGCCGGCCTATGCCGTGCCGTTGTTTTTGCGGGTGAAGGTGAAGATGGAAACCACCGGGACATTCAAATACCAGAAGACGCGGCTGAAAAACGAAGGCTTCGACCCCGGCCAGACGGGCGATGACCCGATCTACGCCTGGCTGCCCGGCACCCAGACTTACGTGCAGGTGACGGACGAAGTTCTGGCCGATATTCATCAGGGCAAATACCGCTATTGAGATTGCCTATGGCACGACTTGAGAAAAAGGGGGTGACAGCTATGGTCGCGCTCGGGAAACTGTCGGCTTTGCGAATAACCGAAATTGGAGTTGCCCATGTCTGACCAAAGCCGCCAGATGACCCCTGAAGAAGCTGCCGAATTCACCGAGCAGGTGTTCAACAAGGCGCGCGAAGGTGATGCGCTGATGCTCGATCGGCTGATCAGCGCCGGTTTGCCGGTCAACCTGAAAAACAGCAAGGGCGACACCCTGCTGATGCTCGCCAGCTACTACGGTCACGTCGATGCGGTACAGGTGCTGCTCAAGCACAAGGCCGACCCGGAAATGCGCAACGGCAATGGCCAGAGCCCGATCGCCGGTGCGGCATTCAAGGGCGATCTGGCGGTGGTCAAGGCGTTGGTGGAGGCGGGCGCGGAAATTGAAGGTTCGTCCTTCGATGGTCGTACGGCGCTGATGATGGCGGCGATGTTCAACCGTGTTGAAATCGTTGATTACCTGATCGGCAAAGGTGCGAACCCGCAAGCCAAGGACGCCAACGGTGTCACTGCGCTGGATGCGGCTCGCACCATGGGTGCGGTTGATACCACGGCGCAGCTGGAAAAATTGCTGGCCTGATAAGGTCAAAAGATCGCAGCCTGCGGCAGCTCCTACATGAGATTGCGTTCTTCTGTAGGAGCTGCCGCAGGCTGCGATCTTTTGGTTTGTGCGCTATCCTCCGCGCCCTCATATTCACCTGCCACAGGATCCACCCTCATGAAAGCCGCCCTCGTCGAACTCATCAGCAAAATCAGCTCAGGCTGCATGGCCGAGGACGAGATCCTGAAGGTGGCGGACGAAGCGGCGCAGGCCTACGCCGATGCCGATGCCTTTCTGGCGGCCAACCCCGATATCAACTACGACGACACCTTCCCGATCCCGCTGGGTGAATGGGTGGTGGTCGGCAGCCTGCCGGAAACCGTGCTGTTCCAGGCCGACACCTACGTTGACCTGTTCGCGCAGATCGTCGCCTCGTTTGGCCCGGGCGTGGATTTCAACCTCAAGCCCAAGCAACTGGCCAAGACCGAAGCGCTGACCGCACTCAACCGCATTCAGGTGCAGATGAGCAGCCTGAACAAGGAAAACGGCGGTTACACGCTGATGAACTTCAGCCAGTTGCTCGACGACGAGCTGCAAGTGGTGCTGGTCTACGGCAACGACGTGCCGCGCGTGCTGGAACTGTGCGCCGAAGTCGGCATCGCTGCGGCGCCTTCGCTGGAAGCGCTGAAGGTCGCCGTTCACGTCTGAACGCAATAAAAGGGAACCCTGCGCGCGACCGTCTATCCTAAAAGTGCATGCCACTAATCTGGAGCGACACCATGGGTTCCACGTTCAACGGTCTGATTGGCCTGATCATTCTTGCCCTCGATATCTGGGCCATCATCAACGTACTGAAAAGCGGCGCCGAGACCGGGATGAAAATCCTCTGGGTCCTGCTGATCATCCTCCTGCCGGTGCTGGGCCTGATCATCTGGGCGATTGCCGGGCCACGGGGCAACGTGCGGGTCTGACCACAACTTTGAAAGTACCCCATAACCTGTGGGAGCTGGCTTGCCAGCGATAGCATCGCAGCGGTTTCACTGACAGACCGCGTTGATTGCATCGCTGGCAAGCCAGCTCCCACAAGGTTATGCGGATTGCCGATGAACAGAGGTTCGACCTGTCATCTTCGGCAACGTAGAATGCGCGCCTTTCCCGGGCAATCGTCCCCCACGATCGACGCCCGCGCATTCATCGGAGCACTTGACCATGACCGTCACCAAGACCAGCGAGTACCTGGAAACCCTCTACGAAGGCTACGGCCAGCGTTTTCGCATGGAAAAACTGCTGCACGAAGTGCGCACCGAACACCAGCACCTGGTGATCTTCCAGAACCCGCGCATGGGTCGGGTAATGGCGCTGGACGGCGTGATCCAGACCACTGAAGCCGATGAATTCATCTACCACGAAATGCTCACCCACGTGCCGATCCTCGCCCACGGCACTGCCAAGCGCGTGCTGATCATCGGCGGCGGCGACGGTGGCATGCTGCGCGAAGTGACCAAGCACGCCAGCGTCGAGCACATCACCATGGTCGAGATCGACGGCACCGTGGTCGACATGTGCAAGGAATTCCTGCCGAACCACTCCAAGGGCGCTTACGACGACCCACGGCTGAACCTGGTGATCGACGACGGCATGCGTTTCGTCGCCACCACCACGGAAAAATTCGACGTGATCATCTCCGACTCCACCGACCCGATCGGTCCGGGCGAAGTGCTGTTCTCGGAGAACTTCTACCAGGCCTGCCACCGCTGCCTGAACGAGGGCGGCATCCTCGTGACCCAGAACGGCACGCCGTTCATGCAGATCGACGAAGTCAAAACCACCGCCGGTCGCCTGCGCAGCCTGTTCCCGGACTGGCACTTCTATCAGGCGGCCGTGCCGACCTACATCGGCGGATCGATGACCTTCGCCTGGGGGTCGACAAACCCGGCCTACCGCAAGCTGAGCCGTGAAACCCTGCAACAGCGCTTCATCGGCAGCGGCATCGTCACCCGCTACT
>NZ_QAIK01000192.1:0-413 GCF_003061005.1 Pseudomonas sp. HMWF021
GTGCAGCAGTTCCGCGAAAGCGCCGTGCAGTTGCTCGATTACCGCTTCCTTGGGCAGGTCGATGTGTTGTCGGCTCCAGGCGCTGCTGGCGTGCAGCACCCAGGTGTCGCACGTGGTGTCGCGTCCCGGTTTGCTGCGGTTGCGCGCCAGCCAGTCGAGGGGGCTGTCCTGCACGAAGCAACCTTCGATGGGGGTATCCAGTGGCGTGTCGAAGGCAAGGGCGACGGCCCAGGTCGGGTCCATTTTCACCCCGGCCGCGGCACCGGCGAGTTTCGGTGCCGCGGCCAGCAGTGCAGTGGCTTGCGGCGCCGGCGTGGCGATCACCACGTGGCTGAACGGGCCGTGGGTGAAGCCTTCGGCGTCCTGCAGATGCCAGTGCTCTTCGCCGCGAAAGACTTCAGTGATGCGGCAGG
>NZ_QAIK01000192.1:423-19411 GCF_003061005.1 Pseudomonas sp. HMWF021
AGCAGGCCTCGGGTGATGGCGCTCATGCGTGGCGTGCCAACCCAGCGGGTCTGCTCGTCCGGCGAAAGATTCAGTTGCCCGCCCTGAAAGGTGTAGAGCAGCGGCGTCCACTCGGCAACCCAGCCCAGGCCTTGCCAGCGTTGCACTTCAGTGACGAAGCGGCGGTCGCGAGCGGTGAAGTATTGCGCGCCCATGTCCAGCGAACCGGCGTCGCTGCGTTTGCTCGACATGCGTCCGCCGCTGCCGCGGCTTTTGTCGAAGAGCTGGACGGTATGTCCGGACTCTGTCAGCGCCTGGGCTGCAGAAAGTCCGGCGATGCCGGTGCCGATGATTGCGATAGGTACAGTCATAGGGGCCTCGTTTACCTTTCTGTACAGACTACGCCGTCGATCAAACCTGTACAATTTTGTTTTTTGGTATAACTTCTAGCGTTCTCGATCTGACAGCTTGGCCTATGGTTAAACAATAGAGCCTGCCCGATAGAAAAGATCCCTGTTTATAAAAATAGACTAGTGATCCGGGTAAAACGCTACGCGAGGAAGACGTCATGCGCATATTGCTGACCGGCGGTACTGGTTTGATCGGACGTCAGCTCTGTCATTACTGGTCAGGGCAGGGCCATCAGTTGACGGTGTGGAGCCGGCGCCCGGAAAAGGTTGCACGAATCTGCGGAGCGCAAGTGCGCGGGATTGCGCGTCTGGAAGATTTCGGCGACGAGCCGCTGGACGCAATCGTCAACCTGGCGGGTGCGCCCATCGCTGATCGGCCATGGACCCATCGGCGCAAGGCGTTGTTGTGGAGCAGCCGCATCACCCTGACCGAAACCCTGCTGGCATGGCTGGACACGCGCGAGCAGAAACCGCAGTTGTTGATTTCCGGCTCGGCTATCGGCTGGTACGGTGACGGCGGTGAGCGTGAACTGACGGAAGATTCACCGCCGGTCATCGACGATTTCGCCAGCCAGTTGTGCATCGCCTGGGAAGAAACCGCACAACGCGCCGAGGCTCAGGGCATTCGTGTGGTGCTGGTGCGAACCGGGCTGGTGCTGTCGGCGGAGGGCGGCTTTTTGTCGCGGCTGTTGCTGCCGTTCAAACTCGGGCTGGGCGGGCCTTTGGGCAATGGCCGGCAGTGGATGCCGTGGATTCATGTCAACGATCAAATCGCCCTGATTGATTTTCTTCTGCACCGGATTCAGGCGAGCGGTCCTTATAATGCGTGCGCACCGAAACCGGTGCGCAACCGCGAGTTTGCCAAGACACTGGGCAGCGTGCTGCACCGCCCGGCGTTCATGCCGATGCCGGCCCTGGCGCTGAAGGTCGGGCTTGGCGAAATGTCATTGCTGTTGCTGGGCGGCCAACGCGCCGTGCCGACACGCTTGCTGGAAGCGGGATTCACTTTCCAGTTCACGGATTTGCGCGCGGCCCTGGATGATCTCTCCGGCCGCCTTTGAAATAGGACGATGCATGACCGATCACGCCTTGCTTCTGGTCAACCTGGGTTCCCCGGCTTCTACCTCGGTGGCCGACGTACGCAGCTACCTCAATCAATTTCTGATGGACCCGTATGTAATAGACCTGCCGTGGCCGGTGCGGCGCTTGCTGGTGTCGCTGATCCTGATCAAGCGCCCCGGGC
This sequence comes from Pseudomonas sp. HMWF021, assembly GCF_003061005.1. GTDB lineage: Bacteria > Pseudomonadota > Gammaproteobacteria > Pseudomonadales > Pseudomonadaceae > Aquipseudomonas. The sequence goes on from NZ_QAIK01000192.1 coordinate 2,056, forward strand.
AGTCGGCGCATGCCTATGCCTCCATCTGGTGGGAGGAGGGTTCGCCGCTGGTAGTGCTCAGCCGCCGTCTGCAGCAGCAGATGACCTCGCAGTGGAGCCACGGCCCGGTGGAGCTGGCGATGCGTTACGGTGAGCCGTCGATTGAAACGAAGTTGCTGCAACTGGTCGGCGCCGGGCACAAGCGCATCACCCTGGCGCCGCTTTATCCACAGTTCGCCGACAGCACCACCACCACGGTGATCGAAGAAGCCAAGCGGGTGATCCGCGAGCATAAGCTCGATGTGCAGCTCTCGATCCTGCAACCGTTTTACGATCAGCCGGAATACCTCGACGCCCTGGTTGCCAGTGCCCAACCGCATTTGCAGCAGGACTACGATCATTTGCTGTTGAGTTTCCACGGCTTACCCGAACGGCACCTGACCAAGCTTGATCCGACCGGCAGTCACTGTTTGAAAAATGCGGATTGCTGCAAGAATGCTTCGCCGGCAGTCCTCGCCACCTGTTACCGCGCCCAATGCATACGCACCGCCTCCGAGTTCGCCAGGCGTGCGGGCATTGCCGATGGCAAATGGTCGGTGTCGTTTCAGTCGCGTCTGGGGCGGGCCAAGTGGATCGAGCCCTACACCGAAGCGCGGCTCGATGAGTTGGCGAAAAGCGGGGTGAAGAAGATTCTGGTGATGTGCCCGGCGTTTGTCGCCGATTGCATCGAGACACTGGAAGAGATCGGTGATCGTGGCCAGGAACAGTTCCGCGAAGCGGGGGGAGAGGAGTTGGTGCTGGTGCCATGCCTGAATGACGACCCGCAATGGGCGAAGGCGTTGGCCACCCTGTGTGAACGAGCACCGTTGGCGCTTTAAAGCCAAAAGCTTCGCGAGCAAGCCCGCTCCCACATTTGATCTACGGTGCGCTGAAGATCAAATGTGGGAGCGGGCTTGCTCGCGAAAGCTATCTGTCAGACAACAAGGATCCAGACCCTTAGATCAGCGGCTCATCCGCCTTCTTGTTCTTCCAGCCATCATTGCCCGGCAGTATCAGGTTCAGCGCAATCGCCACCACCGCGCACAGCGCGATGCCTTTGAGGCCGAAGTCGTCCGGGCCAGTGCCGGTGCCGACCAGCACACCACCGATACCGAATACCAGAGTCACCGACACGATCACCAGATTGCGCGCCTCGCCCAGATCGATCTTGTGACGGATCAGGGTGTTCATCCCCACCGCTGCGATCGAACCGAACAGCAAGCACAGAATCCCGCCCATCACCGGCACCGGAATGCTTTGCAGCAGCGCGCCGAACTTGCCGATGAACGCCAGGGTGATGGCGAAGATCGCCGCCCAGGTCATGATTTTCGGGTTGTAGTTCTTGGTCAGCATCACCGCGCCGGTCACTTCGGCGTAAGTGGTGTTGGGCGGGCCGCCGAACAGGCCGGCGGCGGTGGTGGCGATGCCGTCACCGAGCAGGGTGCGATGCAGGCCAGGCTTCTTCAGATAATCGCGACCGGTCACGCTGCCCACCGCAATCACACCACCGATGTGCTCGATAGCCGGGGCCAGCGCCACCGGAACGATGAACAGGATCGCCTGCCAGTTGAATTCCGGCGCGGTGAAATGCGGCAGTGCGAACCATGGTGCAGCGGCAATCTTCGCGGTATCGACCACGCCGAAATAGAACGACATGGCAAAACCCACCAACACGCCGGAAATGATCGGCACCAGGCGGAAGATGCCTTTGCCGAACACCGCCACGATCAACGTGGTCAGCAGCGCCGGCATCGAGATCATCATCGCGGTCTGGTAGTGGATCAGTTCAGAACCGTCGCCAGCCTTGCCCATCGCCATGTTCGCGGCAATCGGCGCCATGGCCAGACCGATCGAAATGATCACCGGGCCAATCACCACGGGCGGCAGCAGACGGTCGATGAAACCGGTGCCCTTGATCTTCACGGCCAGGCCCAGGAAGGTGTAGACGAAACCGGCAGCCATCACGCCGCCCATGGTCGCGGCGAGGCCGAACTGGCCCTTGGCGAGAATGATCGGGGTGATGAAGGCGAAGCTCGACGCAAGAAACACCGGCACCTGACGCCCGGTGACGATCTGGAACAGGATCGTTCCCAGACCTGCGGTAAACAGTGCCACGTTCGGGTCCAGGCCCGTGATCAGCGGCATCAGCACCAGAGCGCCGAAAGCCACGAACAGCATCTGGGCGCCGGACAGCACCGTGCGCCAGAGCGGATCGTTGAACTCTTGCTGCATGCTTACGCGTCCTTCTGCTTGGTGCCGAAGATCTTGTCACCGGCGTCGCCAAGCCCAGGAATGATGTAGCCGTGTTCGTTCAGACGCTCATCAATGGACGCGGTGTAGATGGTCACGTCCGGGTGAGCCTGTTCCACAGCAGCAATGCCTTCCGGCGCGGCAACCAGCACCATGGCGCGGATGTCCTTGCAGCCGGCCTTCTTCAGCAGGTCGATGGTCGCGACCATGGAGCTGCCGGTGGCGAGCATCGGGTCGATGATCATCGCCAACCGTTCGTCGATTTCCGGAACCAGTTTCTCCAGATAGGTGTGCGCTTGCAGGGTTTCTTCGTTGCGGGCAACGCCCACCGCGGAAACCTTGGCACCCGGGATCAGGCTCAGCACGCCTTCAAGCATGCCGATGCCGGCGCGCAGGATCGGCACGACGGTGATCTTCTTGCCGGCGATTTTCTCCACCGACACGGTGCCGCACCAACCTGCGATATCGTAGGATTCGAGCGGCAGATCTTTTGTAGCTTCATAGGTCAACAGAGCGCCGACTTCCTGAGCAAGCTCACGGAAATTCTTGGTGCTGATATCGGCGCGGCGCATCAGGCCGAGTTTATGGCGGATCAGCGGATGGCGGATCTCGAGGATGGGCATGGAAAAACTCCGGCGGCGGGCAAAAAAACCGGCCTAGATTAATCTATCCGAGGGTGATGTCCTATAGGACATTGAGTACGTTAGTCCATTAAGGCTTGATTCGACCTCACGGGATGCGTACCTTTGCCCGCTTTTCCGAAAACATCCCCCCTGGAGAGCGCCATGTCCGCTGATCTCGAGCATATCCGTCAAATCATGCGAGAGGCTGACTGCCTGTACACCGAAGCTGAAGTCGAGGCCGCCATCGCCCGCGTCGGTGCGCAAATCAACGAACAACTGGCTGACAGCAACCCGGTGGTGTTCTGCGTGATGAACGGCGGCCTGATCTTCTCCGGAAAACTGCTGACTCACCTGCAATTCCCGCTGGAAGCGTCCTACCTGCACGCGACCCGCTATCGCAATGAAACCAGCGGCGGCGATCTGTTCTGGAAAGCCAAGCCGGAAGTTTCGTTCATCGACCGCGACGTGCTGATCATCGACGACATCCTCGACGAAGGTCACACCCTGGGCGCGATCATCGACTTCTGCAAACACGCCGGCGCGCGCAAAGTGCACACCGCCGTGCTGATCGACAAAGATCACGACCGCAAGGCGCGGCCTGACCTGAAAGCAGACTTCGTCGGCCTGCCATGCGTTGACCGTTACATCTTCGGTTATGGCATGGACTACAAAGGTTACTGGCGCAACGCTAACGGGATCTTTGCCGTTAAAGGAATGTAATCCATGAACACACCGGGCTTTCTTGATCAAACGCTGTTCGCTGAATTGGCCGAGAAAGCGGCGGCCAGTCCTCGTGGACGTCAGCACCACAATTTCCACCAGATGGAAGAGGCCTGTCACCGCATGGCGGTGGGCTTGCAACCGAGCACTTATATTCCACCGCATCGGCACCTGGGTGAGAACAAGGCGGAAACATTGCTGGTGCTCAAGGGGCAATTGGGGTTGCTGATCTTCGACGAAACCGGTGTCGTGGTGAAAAAACAGATTCTCAAGGCGGGTGGCGAGTGTGTCGGCGTGGATCTGCCGACGGGCATCTTCCATGGTCTGGTGGCTCTGGAAGCCGACAGCCTGATGTTCGAGTGCAAGGCCGGCCCGTATCGTCCGGTGGGTGAAGGCGAACTCGCTCATTGGGCGCCGCGAGAAGGCGAGGCCGGTGTGGCTGAATACCAGGCCTGGATGCGCGCGCAGTTCGATTGATCCGAGGCTGGAACAGAAAAGGTGCAGGTTGCCGACAACGCGACCTGCACCTTTTTTGCTTTGCAGGACTGCGCAAAACCCGGCTAGAGTGCTCGGCCCCGCCTCCCGGAGCCTGTCATGAGCCTTCTGTTCCGCAGCCTTGCCGCCCTGTTGCTGACCCTCAGCCTGCCTCTGGCCGCCGCCCCGATGCACAGCCAATTCCTGCCGCCGGACGACCTGACCCTGCGCGATGCCGAACCCGAGCAGCAACAATTGCTGCAAGTCACCGATTATTCGGTGGTGGTCGGCGCACAACGCCAGTCCAACCAGCAGCCGATTCCGGTCACCTCACCGCTGATGATCCGCCTCAAGGGCAAATCCCTGAACAAGGGGGCGACCATCACCCAGGTCTTGCTCAATTTCGATGGCGAAAGCAAAAGCCTGAAAAAACCGGTTTACGACGACAAGAGCAAAACCCTGACCCTGTTCTACCCGCTGGCCCAGTATCGGGTGGTGATCGATCTGCTGCGCAACGACACCGTGTATGTGCAGTTCCTCAGTTACGCCAACGGCCATATCTGGGCCGATCTGCACACCGGGGCGGTTCGTTCGCGTTGAGCCTTGTGGCGGGGCAGGGGTAAACTGCCCGCCCCGTGTAATGATCTGCGAGCTGGAGTCGGCAATGCGTAAAGACAAGAAACAGGTGATTGGTGACGAGATCGGCGATGAGCAGATCAAGCTGTTCCTCGATTTTGAGCCGGTCGACGCCACTTCGCCGTCGCTGCACAAACTGGTCAAGGCCTATCGTGGCCTGCGCATCGACGACTTCGAGCGCTTCCTGACGTTCTTCGTGGCGGCCGGTTATGACGTGGATGGCAAGGATGAGCAGGGCCAGACGTTTGTTGATCAGATCAAGGATCAGCGTAATGCGGCCGAGTACATTGAGCTGATTGACAAGGCTCGCGGTTAAGATCAAAAGACAAGATCAAAAGATCGCAGCCTTCGGCAGCTCCTACACAGGGTGTGTGTTCAACCTGTAGGAGCTGCCGAAGGCTGCGATCTTTTGCTTCTGGCATAAAAAAACGCCCCGGATGGGGCGTTTTTTATGTCGCGAGATCAAGCAAAGCTTGGGGTCTCGCTGCTTTCTTCAACCAGTTCCAGAGCGATATTGTTCTGCGTGTTGATCTTGCGATACAGCGCAGCATCGGTTTCCAGGACTTTCTCGCGGGCCGGGAAGATCTCTGCCAGTTTGGCTGCCCACTCACCCTTGGCCTTGGCCGGGAAGCATTTCTCGATCAGTTCCAGCATGATCGAAACGGTCACCGAAGCGCCTGGCGAAGCGCCGAGCAGGGCGGCGAGGGAGCCGTCCTTCGCAGCAACCAGTTCGGTACCGAATTGCAGGATACCGCCCTTTTTCGGGTCTTTCTTGATGATCTGTACCCGCTGGCCGGCCACTTCCAGGCGCCAGTCTTCGGCTTTCGCCTGTGGGTAGAAGCGACGCAGGGAATCCAGGCGCTGCTCCATCGACTGCATCACTTCGCTGACCAGGTACTTGGTCAGGTCCATGTTGTTCTTCGCCACCGCCAGCATCGGCCCGATGTTGCCGGCGCGAACCGACATCGGCAGGTCCATGAAGGAACCGTGCTTGAGGAATTTGGTGGTGAAACCGGCATATGGCCCGAACAGCAGGGATTTCTTGCCGTCGACTACACGGGTGTCCAGGTGCGGCACGGACATCGGTGGCGAACCCACGGCGGCCTGGCTGTAGACCTTGGCCTGATGGTGCTTGACCACTTCGGGGTTGTCGCAACGCAGCCACTGGCCGCTGATCGGGAAGCCGCCGAAACCTTTGCTTTCTTCGATGCCCGAAGCCTGCAGCAACGGCAGGGCTGCGCCACCGGCGCCGAGGAAGACAAATTTGGCGTCGACTTCACGGCTGTTGCCGCTGTTGACGTCCTTGATGCTGACGGTCCAGCCGTTGCCGTTACGCTTGAGGCCGGTCACGCGCTTGCAGTATTTGACCTGGGTGTCCGGAGCGCTGGTCAGGTGCTTGAGCAACTGATTGGTCAGCGCGCCGAAGTTGACGTCGGTGCCGTTCATCACGCGGGTGGCGGCCAGGACTTCGTCCGGCGAGCGGCCCGGCATCATCAGCGGCATCCACTCGGCCATCTTGGCCTTGTCTTCGGTGTATTCCATGTCGGCGAAGGCGTGGTGCTTGTGCAGCACGTTGAAGCGTTCCTTGAGGAACGACACGCCTTTGTCACCCTGAACGAAGCTCAGGTGCGGCACCGGGCTGATGAAGGATTTGCACGAGCCGAAGGTGCCTTTCTTGGTCAGGTACGACCAGAACTGCTTGGACACTTCGAACTGGGTGTTGATGTGCACGGCTTTCTTGATGTCGACGCTGCCGTCGGCCGCCTGCGGCGTGTAGTTCAGCTCGCACAGGCCGGCGTGGCCGGTGCCGGCGTTGTTCCACGGGTTGGAACTCTCCGCAGCACCGGAATCCATCAACTCGACGACTTCCAGCTTGATCGCCGGGTCGAGCTCTTTGAGCAGTACCGCCAGGGTGGCACTCATGATGCCGGCCCCAACCAGAACTACGTCGACTGCTTCGTTATGCGCCATTTAACGCGTCTCCAAAATCTGCAGCACCAAATTGTCGGCATGGCTGCCAGGGAGTGACGGGGCAGGTCAGTTGCGCCCCGGATACCCGTGGTCAGGTTCGTCATGTCCGAATCTTCGCAATTTTTCGCAACTTCGACGGATGCATGCGGCCTGGCTTCAAGAGCTCCATGAACTCATTTCAGCACGCGGCTGGCAATTCGACTTATGGTCGAGACATCCGTTTTGTGCAACCAAATCCGTAGCGGACAGGCTTCAGGCTCCGATGTTCGAGGTATCCCCGGTCCTGTGTCGTTGGGCTGTTTCAGACGCTAATGGTGCATGTTCAGACGCAAAACTATTCATTTGCTCGCCACACTCTTGTGAAGTTGTGAAAACCCGTTTTTTTCACGCTCTTTTGAAGACGTGAACCTCAAAAAGGGCTGTCCAGGCCTGGCACCGTGCCCGCAGGGGCAAAACAACGCGGTGGCCGAGCGTATGACAGCTCTGCAGATTCGCGAAAAGCGGGGTTTTGCCGCAAGAACAGGCAAGCGCGCCAGCTTCACTCGATCCGTGTGGGCGGCTCTCTGTGGGCGATTTTGAGTGCCAATGCCTGGGCATCAACGGTGTTGCGGGGCCCGATCAGGAGACGTCCTTATAATCGGGGGGAGATTGTATCGAAGAAATGCGGGCAGTTGGTCGAGTTTAATGACTTTTATTAGGCATCCGGTCAGATGCTCAACATCGCTTGTACGCGTGCACGGGGCTGCGACGGTATGACGCGGGCGCTGGCGGGCAGTGGCTGGTGCAACCAGTTGAGACGGATTTCTTCGATTTCCACCCAGCCGTCACCCATCGGTTGCAGGCTGCACTGCTTGAAAGCCTGGCAATGACCATTGCGATCAAGCAAGGCAAAGCTGCGGTGCAACGGGCGTGGAGCGAACAACGAGATCAGATAACGCATGGCCGAATACCTTGTTGGAGGGCTGGTGTGAAGCTTGGCAAAGGGCCGTGACGCCAAGGTGTATGGGCGGTGAATAATCTGTGACAGGAACCGCTTTCCCGAGGGTTTGTCAGACATTTCAGTATTCGCTGTCCAGTGCTGGTGACCCGCAGTGGCCCACCGCTATACTGCCGGCCTGTCTGTGCCTGATTCTGGAGAAAAGAGCATGTTGCAACGCCTGTTGTTCGGTTTGATCACTGTGACCAGTTTGACCCTGGTTGGCTGCGCCCACAGCCCGCAACAACTGAGCCCGGAACCAAAGCTGACCACGCAGCTGGCACCGGTTGGCCATGGCCAGCAAGTGGTGGTGCGCGTGGTTGACGGTCGTCCGTCGCCAACCCTCGGCACCCGTGGCGGCCTGTACCCGGAAACCAGCGCGATCACCGTGCAGCGCGAGCAGATCCTTCCCAAGCTGCAGGCTCAGGCTGAAGCCGCCGTGCGTCTGCTCGGCTTCACCCCGACCAGCAACGGGATGAACGCACCGCAACTGACCGTGACCCTGACCGAGCTGAAGTACCAGTCGCCCAAAGAAGGCATGTACGTGACCGAAGCCACCATCGGCGCGACCTTCCGCTCCGACGTGCAGAGCGGCAACCGTCGCTACAGCGGCCGCTACGGTGCTTCGCTGGACCAGCGTTTCGGCATGGCGCCGAATCAGGAAACCAACACCAAGCTGGTCAGCGATGTGTTGAGCGATGCCCTGACCCGTCTGTTCAAGGACCCGACCGTGGGTCAGATCCTCGCCGAGTAAGCTGTTCGGCTGATGTGAAAAAGCCCGGTGCCAGTGATGGCCCGGGCTTTTTCATGTCTGCAGTTTCCCCTGTAGGAGCTGCCGCAGGCTGCGATCTTTTGACTTTGATTTTTAAAAACAAGATCAAAAGATCGCAGCCTTCGGCAGCTCCTACAGGGGGGCGATGTGGGTCAGGCGGCTTGCGAGTAGAAGTCGAGCACGCTCACGCCCGTCAGCAGATCGGTTTCCGGCAAATCCGCATGCTGATGCCCGCCCAGGGCGCAATACACCAGCCAGTGCCGATCCTGCACATTGAAGGCAAGGCTGCCGACAAGGCTCTGTTGTTCGTCGGTCGGGGTGATGAGGTACAGGCGATCCTGGTTTTCGGCGTGCAGCATGTCGCGTTCCATGTGTGTTTCGAGGCGCGCATGGTGGCCGATGTAAATGACGAAGCCGTGACACAGGACAGCCATCGGTCGATTGTCAGGCTATTTGTCGCAAAGAGTAGGGGAGTGCAGGCGTGTTTCGGTAGAATCCGCGCCGCAGTCGTCGATCGGGCGTCTGCCACACCGATTCAGTTCCGAGGTCTGTGATGTCGCTGCACTTGATGACGCTGTTTACCGCCCATCCCGCCAAATTGATCAACCTGCTGGCGCTGGCCCTGGCCTTCCCGGGCAGTTGGCTGCTGCACGCGACCCGCCGTCGTGAACAACGCGCCATGGCCAGCATCGCCGCTCAACGCCAGGCCCAACCGAACGCCGAACCGATCCTGGATTGGGCGACGCTGCGCATGAACCGCTTTTTTTACCGTTTCGGTTTTGCCTGCCTGGGCCTGGCCCTGATCGTTTCCTGGATCAGTACCCGCTTCTGAAAGCAAAAGATCGCAGCCTTCACCCGGTACTGATTACGCACCGGCGTCGCATATTGCAGCACCAGATACGGACGATGCTCCTGCGGGCAGGCGTCCAGTCGGCTCTGCCATTCTTCCTGCGCCTTGGCCAGTTCATCGGCCGGGAACACCTCGGCTGCCTTCGGCACGTTCAGTTGCGGATCGGCATCGGCCCACATCGCATACGCCAGGTAATGCACGGGGAACAGGCGATAACCGCCGAGAATCTGCTTGTCCATCTCGACCGCCAATTGCTTGGTGTCTTCGAACAGCTCGGTGATCGGCGCGGCGAAGTTCACGTGCACCCGGCCCTTGTAGCCGGTAATGCCCTTGGCGATGCTCACGTCATCCTCGCCCGGCGCCTTGGCGTAAGTGCCGGTGGTAGCGCGGATGTACAGCTCGCGGGCCTTGGCCTGGTCGCACGGGTCGTATTCGTAGCTGATCGACACCGGGGTCAGGTTCAGCGACTGGATAACCTCGCCAAATGGCTCGTCTTTGCGGCTCATGTGGAACATCTTGAGGATCGCCGACTCGGTACGGTCGTCGCCGTCCTTGGCCCGGCCTTCGGCCTGAGCGATCCAGATCGAAGCGCAATCGTTGCGGATCGAGTGGTTGATGTACGCCGACAGCAATTGATACGCGGCCATTTTCTCGCGGCGCCCGGTGATCGAGCGATGCACGATAAAGCTCTTGTTCAGGCGCATCAGATCGCTGACAAACGGCTTTTGCAGCAGGTTGTCGCCAATCGCGATGCGCGGGGTCGGCAGGCCGGCGTGGTACACGGCGTAGTTGACGAAGGCCGGGTCCATCACGATGTCGCGGTGGTTGGCGATGAACAGGTAGGCGCTGCCGGACTTGAATTGCTCGACACCGGTGTAGGTCACGCCATCGGTGGCGCGCTCGATGGTGTGGTCGACGTAGGACTCGACCTTGTCCTGCAAAGTCGCCACCGAGGTCACGCCGGCGAACTCACGACGCAGCCGATGGGCTATAAGTGGTTTGAGCATCCAGCCGAAGGCACCGGCAAAACGCGGGAAGCGGAAGTGGGTGAGGATATCTAGAAACGCCTTGTCGCCGAGCAGTCTTGCCAGTACCACAGGTACTTCGCTGTCGTCGTAAGGTCGGATGGCATCGAATTCGCCCATCATGCTCTCTTGTTGGAAACGGCTAGGGTAAGTAAAGGTTTTGATCGAAAACCCGCGGGGCACGGTCTGAAAAAGTAGCCAGACAAAAATAGCCCTGCAAATAGACCGGCGATTATACGCACAAGTCACCTGGGAGACCGCGATGCTGGAACCCGCTGAATACGAATGTCCTTATTGTGGGGAAACGGTCGAGACGACAGTGGACCTGTCCGGCGGTGATCAGACCTACATCGAGGACTGCCAGGTGTGTTGTCGACCGATCACGTTTGTCTTGCAGGTACATGGCGAGGACTGGTTTCTGGAAGTCTTCAGCGAAAACGAGTGAGGGGCGCCCATGCAGCGAATCTACGAGCCGGAAAACCTGATGGAAGGCGAGATGCTCAAGGGCATGCTCGCCAGCGAGGGCATCGAGGCGCATCTGGTGGGCCGGGATCTGCTCGGTGGCACCGGTGAATTGCCGATTTTCGGCCTGCTGGGGCTGTCGGTCGATAACGATCAGGCCGAGTACGCCCGCGAGCTGATCACCGCGTACAATGCCGCGCTGCCGCTGCCCGGCGATGAACCGGAGAGCTTCCCCGGCACGCTGGTCTGTTAGGCTGACGTTCGTTTTACTTTTGAGTCGTGTTGCCCCATGTGTGGACGTTATGCCCTGTTTCGCTGGAACCGCGATTTTGCGGCCCTGCCCGGATTTCCCGCCGATCAGCAGGCGCAGTGGAACATTTCCCCCAATGATTCAGTGTTGATGCTGCGTGCCGAGGCCGACGGCCAGCACACGCTGGCCCGCGCCCGTTGGGGCCTGACGCCGCCGTGGCTGACCGATCTGTCTAAAACACCGGCGCATGCCCGGGCCGAAACCGTGGCCGAACAGCCGATGTTTCGCGAAGCGTTGCGACTGCGCCGTTGCCTGCTGCCGGCCAACGGTTTCTACGAATGGCGCGGCAACCTGCGCAAGCGCCCGTACTGGCTGACGCCGGGTGAGGGCTCGTCGCTGTTTTTCGCGGCGATCTGGGAAGCGTATCCGGTGCAGGAGCAAGTGTGGCTGAGCACCGCGGTCATCACTCAGCCGGCGGCCAGTCAGCGCCGACCGCTGATTCTCGATGAGGCGGGGCAGGCGGCCTGGCTCGATCCCGAGACGCCGCTGCATGTGCTGCAGGGCTTGCTCGCCAGTGAGCCGGCAGCGTTGCGCGAGCGGGTGCTGGCGAATCTGGTGAATGATCCGAAGCTCAATGGGCCGGAGTGCCTGACCCCGGGTTGATGTGATGCTGTGCGGCCCTCTTCGCGAGCAAGCTCGCTCCCACAGGTTTTGTGAACGCCGCAAAATCACTGTGGGAGCGGGCTTGCTCGCGAAGGGGCCTTTGGATCAGACCTTGAACTGATTGATCAACCGCCGCTGCTGCTCCGCCAGTTTGGTCAGGCCGGCACTCGCCGAACTCGACTCATCCGCACCCCCCGCGACCTCATTGGCCACCTGACCGATATTGATCACGTTACGGTTGATGTCATCCGCCACTGCACTTTGCTCTTCAGCGGCACTCGCGATCTGCGTGTTCATGTCATTGATCACCGACACCGCCTGGGTAATCGTCTCCAGCGCCTCGGCCGCTTTCGCCGCGTGCTGTACGCTTTCGTCGGTGCGGTTCTGGCTGTCTTCCATGACCCGCACCACATCGCGGGTGCCCTGTTGCAGTTGCTGGATCATGCTCTGGATTTCTTCGGTGGCCTTCTGGGTTTTCTGCGCCAGATTGCGCACCTCGTCCGCCACCACCGCAAAGCCGCGGCCCTGTTCGCCGGCCCGCGCTGCCTCGATTGCCGCGTTCAGTGCCAATAGGTTGGTCTGCTCGGCGATCCCGCGAATCGCAGTGAGGATCGCGTTGATGTTCTCGCTGTCCTTGGCCAGGGTCTGCACCACCTCCACGGCCTTGCCGATTTCCACCGCCAGCACACCAATCGAATTCGAGGTGTCACGGACAATCTGCATGCCCTGACCGGCGGCCTGATCCGCATGGCTGGCGGCTTGCGCAGCCTGAGTGGCGTTGCGTGCCACGTCTTGCGCGGTGGCGGTCATCTCCTGCACCGCCGTGGCGACCTGATCGATCTCGGCCATTTGCTTCTGAATGCCGATGTTGGTGCGAATGGCGATATCGGCAGTGTGCTCCGAGGAATCGCTGACGCTCTGCACCGACGTCACCACCTGCGTGATCATCGCCTGCAACTTGGCGAGGAAGGTGTTGAAGCCCTTGGCGATCGAGCCGAGTTCATCACTGCGATCACTGCTCAAGCGGCGGGTCAGATCGCCTTCACCTTTGGCGATGTCATCGAGCATGGCGACCATTTGCTTGAGCGGTCGGGCGATACCGTGGCCCACCAGCCAGATCACCAGCAAGCCGATGGCGGCGATGATCAGGCCAACCATGGCCATGCCGAAGGTGTCGGATTTGCGTTGGGCATCGAGGTCGGCCTGCAGCTTCTGCAGATCCGCCATCACCGCGTTCAGCGGCAGTTGCAGCATCAGCGTCCAGCGCGCGTCGGTCTGGCCGATGCCGAACGGCAGGTACAGCTCGATACGGCCCTTTTCCTTGTTGACCGAGTAGGTGACTTCGCCGCGCTTGAGATTGGCCATGTTGGCAATCTGTTCGGCGTCGAGAATGTCGCTGACCTTCTCGCCGAATTTGCTCGGGTCCTGGGTGTAGGCAACGATCCGGCCATTGCCGCCGATCAGGGCCATCTGCCCGGCGCCGCCGTACAGCTTCTGGTTGGCAGCGAGGAGCATTTCCTGGATGAAGTTCACCGACAGGTCGGCGCCGACGATGCCCTGGAACGCGCCGTTGAGCATGATCGGTTCAATGAACGAGGCGAGCATCACGACTTTGTCGCCGACCTTGTACGGCGCCGGATCGATCACGCAGGATTTCTTGCTCTCTTTCGAGCACAGGTAGTACTCGCTGGCGCGCACGCCGGTGGACAGGACTTTCTGGTCGTCGACGTCCACCAGTTTGTCCAGGCCCAGGGTGCCGTCGTCATTGCGAAACCACCATGGCAGGAAGCGCCCGTTGGCGGTATCGATACCGACGACGCTGGTGCCGATGTAGGCCGCGTCATTGTGATCCAGTGCGTTTTTTTCCCAACCAATGTAGGTGCCGAGAATCTTCGGGTTCTTCTCGACGTTTTCCTTGATCAGGCTGATCAATTGCTCGCGGCTGACGGTCAGTTTTGGCTGGCCGTCGGCGCCCGGTGTGCCGAGCAGCGCGTTGACCCGCACCAGTCCGCCGGCAATCAGCAGTGGCGCTTCGAGTTCACGCTGGATCTGGCTGACCTGCGTCTGTGCCAGCGAGGTCAGGCGTTGTTCGATGACCTGCTCGAACTGCGCCTGGGTGCGCTGTTGCACCATGTCCTGGGTGCGGGCACCGGAAAACAGCGCGTACAGCACCAGCGCGGCAACCACGCTGAGCACGATGGCGCCGGCCAGGGCGGCGACGGAAAACTGGATCGACTTGAACTTCATGGGAGCTCCGCACGCAAGAGGACGTCTGCGCTGTTGTATCGGCAGCAGGCATTGCGCCATGAGTGGCGAGCGGAATATTGGGCGGGCGATGTCGCAAATGGATCAGTGCGCGACGCAGTGGCAGCGGGTCTGAACGGCGCTGTGAATTTTTTACGACAGCAGGGGTGGGAAATTTCCGAAAGACGCTGCAACACGTCTGTTGTATCTGGCGCCGATACAATTCACCCCCTAGGATACGCGGCAGGTTTTCAGGGAGCTTTTGAATGAACAAGACATTGGTTGTAAGTGCACTGAGCGCAGCGCTGTTGCTGGCCGGTTGTCAGTCGGTCAACACCACCAGCGGCGGAGCCGTCGGTGTGGAGCGCAAGCAGTACATGTTCAGCATGCTGTCCTCGCAAGAGGTCGACCAGATGTATGCCCAGTCCTATCAGAAGACCGTTGGCGAGGCGTCGAGCAAGGGCGTGCTGGACAAGACCAGCCCGGAAGCCAAGCGGGTTCAGGCGATTGCCAACCGGCTGATCGCTCAGGCGCCGACCTTCCGCCCGGATGCGGCGCAATGGCAGTGGGAAGTCAACCTGATCAAGAGCGACGAACTCAACGCCAACTGCGGCCCTGGCGGCAAGATCATTTTCTACACCGGGCTGATCGACAGTCTGAAGCTGACCGACGATGAAATCGCGGCGGTCATGGGCCATGAAATCGCCCACGCCCTGCGCGAGCACGGTCGTGAAGCGATGTCCAAGGCTTATGGTATTGAAATGGCCAAACAGGGTGCCGGTGCGTTGTTCGGTCTGGGTCAGGACAGCCTGGCGCTGGCGGACACCGTGGCCAACTACGGCATGACGCTGCCCAACAGCCGTGCCAATGAAAACGAAGCCGACCTGATCGGTCTGGAACTGGCCGCGCGCGCCGGCTACAACCCGAATGCGGCGATCACCTTGTGGAACAAGATGAGCAAGGCTTCTGAAGGTGCACCGCCGGAGTTCATGAGCACTCACCCGGCCTCGGCCAGCCGCATCGCCTCGTTGCAGGCAGCGATTCCGAAAGTCATGCCGCTGTACGAGAAAGCGCCGAAGTCCTGAGAGTCGAAGGACACAACGATTCTTCAGGTTGGGAGGGCTGGTGTGGCGAGGGGATTTATCCCCGATGGGCTGCGAAGCAGCCCCAAAACCTGCAAATGCGTTATGTCTGACACTCTGAGGCAGCAGGTTTGGGGGCGCTTCGCGCCCCATCGGGGATAAATCCCCTCACCACAGATTTTGTGGGGTTCAGTAGATTGGGTTAAACCCAGCCACTACTCTGCATCGCCTTGTACACCGCAACGATCGCCAGAATGAAGAACGCCGAAGCCGCCAGGCGACGGATCAAGGTCAGTGGCAATTTCTCCGCAGCAAAGTTACCGGCCAATACCACCGGCACGTTGGCAATCAGCATGCCCGCCGTCGTCCCGATGATCACCAGCCACAGTTCCGGATATTGCGCCGCCAGCATCACCGTGGCGATCTGCGTCTTGTCACCGATTTCCGCCAGGAAGAACGCAATCAGCGTGGTCAGAAATGGCCCGAACTTGCGCGCGGTGCTGGCTTCATCGTCATCCATCTTGTCCGGGACCAGTGTCCACAGCGCTGTGGCGGTGAAGCTTGCGGCGAGAATCCAGTGCAGCACCGAATCGGAGAAGAAACTGCCGAACCAGGCGCCTACTGCACCGGCTGCCGCGTGGTTGGCCAGGGTCGCAGCGACGATACCGGCGATGATCGGCCAGGGCTTGCGAAAGCGAGCGGCGAGAATCAGCGCGAGCAGTTGCGTCTTGTCGCCGATTTCGGCCAAGGCAACGATTGCGGTGGGAACGAGTAACGAGTCCAGCATCAGGATTTTCCTAAGGGGCGGGTCGACACGGCTATGACACGTACAGCCTTCCCGCCCCGGGTAAGGTGTGCGTGTCATAGGTCTTGTCAAACCCTGCGATCCGTCTGGTGCGGACGCTTGGGTCGCATACGCCATGATCTGAGGATCAAGTATGTTGACGTATGCCGGACGAGCTTGGCGCTCGTGGGAGACTACTCCCCTAGGACGGAGCGGATTCTGCCTAGGCAAATCCGATAGAGCAAGTACAAATTTTTCAGCCGCGCTTGGCCCGGTAAATCCGGAAACCATTGCCTTCGGCCTTGATCGCGCATACGCCCAGATGCTCTTCGATCAGTGGTTGATATTTCAGGAAGCTGTTCGCCACCAGGCGCAGTTCGCCACCGTTTTTCAGATGTTTGGCCGCTTTTCGCAGCAAGTTCTCGGTGGCGAAATAGTCGGTGTGCACGCCGACATGGAACGGCGGATTGCTCAGAATCGCGTTCAAACCCATCGGCGCGGCGTCGATGCCGTCACCGGTCAGCACCTCGGCTTCCAGACCGTTGGCGGCCAAGGTGAGGCGGCTGCTGGCGGCGGCGAACGCATCGACGTCGAGCAGGGTCACCTGGTTATGCGGATAGCGCCGCTTGACCGCCGCGCCCAAAACACCGGCGCCACAGCCGAAGTCGAGCAGGTGGCCGCTCGGCAGTTTGTCCAGATGCTCCAGCAGCAGGGCGCTGCCGCGATCCAGCCGCCCGTGGCTGAACACGCCCGGCAGGCTGATGACTTTCAATGGGCCTTCGGCCAGTGGCAACTCATAGGTCTGCGCCAGGCTTTCCAGTGATTTGGCTTCAGGTGCGTTGGCCACGGTGACCTGCCACAGTTGGCAATGACGGGCGCTGTCGAGTTTGCGTGGTTTGCCGAACGGGTTGAGCTGCTTCGATGCGCCTTCGATGCCGCTGCGTTTTTCCCCGACCAGAAACACCTCGCGCCCGGCCAGACGTGCTGCCACGGCGTTGAGAATGTAGTCGGTCAAATCCTTGGACTTGGGCAAAAACACCACGGCGCTGTCGAACTCGCGCTCCGGCACGTTCACGCCGAAATGGCTGCGACCTTCGAAGCGCGCATCGAGGGCGGCCTGATCGCCGGCATGCCAGCACCAGCCGAACGCATTGGGCAGGCGCCCGAGCAAATCATCGGCGGGCAAACCGGCCAACAGCAGCGAACCCTGGAATAACTCGGCCTGACGAAGCAGTACTTCACTGCGCGGATCCATAACTGCTCCCTGGAAAAAAAGTGCCGCAGTTTATCAACTGACGACCCGCAGCGCTTCACCGCTGAAGAACGCCTGTGCGTTTTCGGTCAATTGGCCGACGATACGTTGCCGCGCTTCACGGCTGCCCCAGGCATTGTGCGGGGTGACGATCAGTCGGGGAATGTCGGCGGCCAGCAACGGATTGCCGTTGACTGGCGGTTCAACGCTGAGCACATCGGTAGCTGCACCGCCGAGGTGACCGTTGCGCAAAGCATCAGCCAGCGCTTGTTCGTCAATCAAGCCGCCACGGGCGGTGTTGACC
>NZ_QAIK01000059.1:0-16426 GCF_003061005.1 Pseudomonas sp. HMWF021
TGCGTAAACAGCTCGGCGCTTTCGCCAAAGGCTGTCAGGGACATGGCGTTGGGATGGTAGGGCAGGCTCTCGTCCAACAGCAGGAGATCGTGCTGCCAGTTGAAGGAAATTTCTCTGCGACCGGCCAGTAGCAACAGGCCGCTTTCGCGCAGTTGCTGAATGCGTGGATCGATGGTCGCCGGATCGATGCTGTCCGGCCATTCGCCCATCAGGCCCATGACCGTGGCGCGGTCGGTGGCGTGGCCGACGCCGGTGGCCGACAGTGAACCGTACAAACGGATTTCCACGCGACGCACATCGTTGAGCAGGCGTTGGTCGATCAGTGCCTGGGCGAAGGTCGCGGCGGCACGCATCGGGCCGACGGTGTGGGAACTGGACGGACCGATGCCGACTTTGAATAGATCGAAAACACTGATAGCCATGCTAAACCCTTACAAGCAATGGAGTAGGAATCGCTGCCATTTTTTGTAGGACAAGCGCAATGTCGGCGATACTGCCTACCTCGGTCCTACGTGACCAACGAAACTTCCTAAGAAAGCCTTTAGCAGGACTAAACGATGAGTCGTCAATTGCACGCCCAGACCTACGTCTGGCTGCAGGTGTTTTCCTGTGCCGCGCGGCACCTGTCGTTCACCCGCTGCGCGGAAGAGCTGCACATCACCCCGGGGGCGGTCAGTCAGCAGATTCGCCAGTTGGAAGAGCGCCTCGGTTTTCGCCTGTTCCATCGCCGGGCGCGGGGCGTGGAGTTGAGTGCGGAAGGCCAGCGACTGGCCATCACCGTTAATGAAGCCTACGGCAGCATCGATGCCGAATTGCGTCGACTGGATGCAGGGATGATCAGCGGGATTCTGCGAGTGCGCTCGATCCCGTCGTTCCTCAGTAAATGGCTGACCCCGCGTTTGCCGCGTCTGCAACAGCGTTATCCGGACATCCAGTTGCGCCTGGTGGCCGAGGACAGCAGCGTGCCATTGCACGAGGGCGACTTTGATCTGGCGATCGATCTGAACGACGGCAGCTACCCGGGGCTGTTATCCACAGCCTTGCTCGATGAGCAGATTTTCCCGGTGTGCGCGCCGAGTTTGCTGCGCGGACGTCCGCCGCTGCATGGGCCGGCGGATCTGGTGCATTTCCCGTTGTTGCACGACATCACCGCCTGGCGCGGCAGTTACGAATACGCGGAATGGGAGTTCTATCTGAATGCGATTGGTTTTGAAGGCGCCGATGTGCGGCGCGGGCACACGTTCAATCGCAACCACCTGACCATCGAAGCGGCGATTGCCGGCATGGGCGTGGCGATTGCCCGGCGCACATTGCTCAACGATGAGCTGGAGCGCGGGACGTTGATCGTGCCGTTCGGACTGTCGGTGCCCAACCACAAACGTTACGTGTTGCTTTATGCGCCGGGGGCGTTGAGCCATCCGGGCGTGCGCGCCGTGCATGACTGGCTGGTGGAGGAGGCGGGGATTTTTCGTAGTTTGCACCCGTTGAACGACGGGCAATTGTGAGCAAATTTTGCAGGGTTGCCAGGCGACCCAACTCCCGACCTTACCAGTGACTTGCCCGGTTGTCCGGCTTTTTTTGCGAATGAATATTTATCTTTTTTCAGGGGTTGAAATGTTCGGCAGTCGGGCCGATTGTTGTAATCAAGGGGTCACGAAATCCTGTTCCAGGCCCCTTGCGAGCTAGCTGAAATAAGGGATGAACTATGCAAATCCAAGTCAACAGCGATAACCATATTCAAAGCAGTAAACGACTGGAGGAGTGGGTACGTACAACCATTGAGAGCACGCTCGACCGTTATGAAGAAGACCTGACCCGTGTCGAAGTCCACCTGAGCGACGAGAACGGCGACAAACCAGGTCCCCATGACTTGCGCTGCCAACTGGAAGCGCGGCCAAAAGGCCACCAACCGATTTCCGTCACCCATAAAGCCGATTCGCTGGAACAGGCGATCGACGGTGCAGCCGAAAAACTGGAGCACGCGCTGGAGCACCTGTTTGGCAAACTGCGGGGCAAACCCCGCGCCGCCATCGTGCCATTCAGCAAGGCGAATGATGCACTGCTGGAGGAAGAGTTTCTGGAGAACGAACAGGCAGCGATCAACAGTTGATACGCTGATTTTTCAAGCCACCCAATGAGAACGGGCCTGCGAAAGCAGGCCCGTTTTTTTTGTGTCTTGTGATCAACAGTGTGGTGAGGGAGCTTGCTCCCGCCGGGCTGCGAAGCGGCCCCAAAACCTGCAACGCCGTTCAACAGTCAGACCGCATCGGCAGAATTTACGGCTGCTTCGCAGCCGAGCGGGAGCAAGCTCCCTCGCCACAGTTTTGTTAGAAAGCTATAGACGTTTGTACATACACCGTACGCGGCTCACCCACGTACTTGCCCTTGTTGTTGTCATCGAACGAGCGGGTAAAGTACTGAGTGTTGAAGATGTTCTTCACCCCCACTGCGACATTCAGGTCCGACAACTGCGGGCCAAAGTCGTAGCCGGCGCGGCTGCTGAACAGCATATAGCCCGGAATCTTGCCGGTGCTGCCGTCGGCGCTTTCCCTGGACGTGTTGGCGTTGTCGGCGAACTGGTCGCTCTGGAAGCTGCTATCGACGTTGAGTTTCCATGGCCCTTCGGTGTAACCGACGCCAATCGTGCCTTTATGTTTCGAGGAGAACGGCACGCGATTGCCTTTGTTCGGCCCGTCTTCCCGGATGGTCGCGTCAACGTAGGCGTAGGTCGCGTAGACATCGAAACCGGCCAGTGCCGGGCTCAAGTCATCCAGCGCGTAATTGACACTGGTCTCGATCCCCTGATGGCGGGTCTCGCCACGGGCGATCACCGAATCGTTGGTCTGGTTGCTTTCGTACTGGTTGTCGAAGTTGATCAGGAACGCACCGATTTCCGCGCGCAGTGCGCCGTTGTCGTAACGGGTGCCGAGTTCCCAGGTGCGGGCCTTCTCCGGTTTCACTTCGCCGCTGCTCACGCGGTTGGGCATCTGGCTGTACTGAACGCTGCCGAACGAGCCTTCGGTGTTGGCGTACAGGTTCCAGCTGTCGGTCAGGTGATACAGCACGTTCAATGCCGGCAGCGCGGTGTTGTAGTCGCCTTTGTATTTGACGTTGGTCAGGTTGTTGGTCTGCTGTGATTCGATCATCTCGTAGCGCACGCCCGGAGTGATGGTCCACTTGCCGATGTCGATGCGGTCGTCGACGAAGAACGCATTGGCTTCGGTGCCACCGCGGGTGTCGCGGTCGTTGCGGCTGTTGGTGGTCGGGTATTCATTGCTGCTGATCGGCGTGCGATAGCGCAGCTCGTGGCCGGCCTCGTTGATGTAGCGGTAACCAACGCCGACTTCGTGGCTGGTCGGGCCGAGGTCGAAGCCCTGGGCGAAACGCGTTTCGAAACCGCGAACCCAATATTCGCGCGGCGACAGTGAGAGGAACGTGCCCTGATCCAGATAGCCGCTGCGCAAGGTCTTGGTGAAGAAGGTGTTGGCGGTGAATTCGCGGCGATCTTCCTGATAGCGATAGCCGAAGTTGAACATTGTGCGACGGCCCCAGAACTGGTCTTTCGGGCGCGTCGACTGGTACGGATCGGCATCGTAATCGGCAACGTTGAGGCCGCCGGGCATGTCGGCCTTGCCCTCGTAATACTGGGCCATGGCGTTGAAACTGTTGGCTTCGTCGAGCTGGTATTTGCCCTTGAGGATCAAGTCGTCGATCTCGGTGTCGCTGTGTTCGCGCCAGTCGCCGCCACGGGTGCCGGAATACAGCAGCGCGCCGCCCAGACCATTTTCACTGGTGCCGCCGGCCAGCAGGTTGGCACTGGTCTTGAAGCCATCGTGACTCGACGACGGGCTGGTCTCAGTCTGGAAGCCACCCTTGACCGTCGGTGCGTCGGGAATGGCACGGGTCACGAAGTTGACCACACCGCCGACGTTCTGCGGGCCGTAACGCACCGCGCCACCGCCACGCACCACGTCCACCGCATCCATGTTGCCCATGCTGATCGGCGCGAACGACAACTGTGGCTGGCCGTAAGGGGCGAACGGCACGGGAATGCCGTCCATCAGCACGGTCGAACGCGCCGCCAGGCGTGGATTGAGACCGCGAATGCCGAAGTTCAGCGCCATGTCGTGGCTGCCGGTGCCGTTGTTTTCCGGGGCGTTGACGCCGGGGATGCGGTTGAGCACGTCGCGGGCCTGGGTCGCACCCTGGCGTTCGAATTCTTCGCGGCGGATTACATCGCGGGCGCCGGGATGCTCGAAGACGTTGACCTGCGCCGCATCGCCAAGCCAGTCACCGACGACTTTCGAGGTGTCCAGTTCCAGCGCTGTGTCGCCGACAGGTTGCAGACTGAACGCGTTGTTACCTTCGGCGCGGGCTTGCAGGCTGGTGCCTTCAAGCAACGCATCGAGACCTTGCTCGGCGGTGTAGCTGCCTTCCAGGCCACGGCTTTGCACGCCGCTGGTGATTTGCGAGCCGAAGGAAATCAGCACGCCGGCTTCACGACCAAACTGGTTGAGGGCGTTTTCCAGTGACGCCGGGGCAATGTGGTAAACCTTGGTTTCGGTAGCCAAAGCGGGCAGGGCGCAGAGGCTCAGGCTGGCGCCCAGTACGAGATTGCGCAGGCTGCGGGCCAGTGGCGTGAGGCGGGTGGGGTGCATGGACGATGATCCTGAGAAGGTTGAATCAAGGGGGCTTTCCTTCTCTGTCACGCCAGATCTGAAAAACGGCTCATTTTTTTTTGAAAGCAAAAGATCGCAGCCTTCGGCAGCTCCTACATTTGTTCAGCCTGTAGGAGCTGCCGAAGGCTGCGATCTTTTGATCTTGCTTCTAAGCCCGCGCCTCGACGCTCACCCAATAACGGGTAAACCGCCGCACTTTCACCGGCAGACTGATTTGCAGCAGATCAAGAATCCGCTCGCTGTCGTCCAGCGGATAGGTCCCGGAGATCAGCAGGTCGGCCACCTTCGCATCACAATGCAACTGCCCCCGACGATAACGGCCGAGTTCATCGAGGAAGTCGCCCAGACGCATATGCGCGGCAACCAGCATGCCCTCGGCCCAGGCGCCGCTGTTGGCATCCAAGGGTCTGGCTTCGCTGATCGCTGTCGAGCTGAAGCTCAGCTGACGGGCGACGGGCAATGACATTGGTGCGCGGCCATGGGCGATGAGTTCGGCCTGACCTTCAAACAACGCCACCTGCGTGCGCTCGGCGAATTGCCGCACGTTGAGTCGGGCAGCGTTTGTTTTCAATACACCTTGGGCCGTGTGCACTTCGAACGCGTGTACGGTGCTGAGCAGAATCTCGCCTTCCAGCAAACGGATCAGCCGTTGTCCGACATCCACATCTGCTGCGCTCGCCGTGTTGAGTTGCAACTGGCTGCCCGCGCCCAGCGCAACCTTGCGTCGCTCGCCCACCGGGCTGCGGTAATCGGCGAGCAGCGAGGGCAGCGGGTTGTGCTCGCGCATGCTCCAGGTGGCGGCAGAACCCGCGCCCAGAAGCAGCAGCAACTTGAGTGCCTGACGTCGGCTGGAAGGCTTCGGTCCGGCCAACGCGGCATGGGCCAATGGCGAAGCCACACCGCGCAAGCGCTGGTTGACCCGCTGCATGTGCTCCCACGCCCGACGGTGTTCGCTGTGGGCGTCCAGCCATTGCTGCCAGGCCTGTTGCTGGCGTGGGGAGAGCGTGCCTTGCTGCATTTCCATCAGCCAGTGCACGGCCTGTTCGGCCACTTGCGCAGAGAAATCCGGGATGCGGTTCATAGGGCGAAATAGCAGCGTAGGGCGGCTTTGTGCAGATGACGTTTGACTGTGGCTACGGAGATGCCCAGTTCGGCGGCGATTTGCGGATAGGTCAGGCCATCAACCTGCGCCAGCAGAAAGGCGCGTTTGACCAGGCGCGGCAAGCCGTCGAGCAACTGATCCAGTTCGATCAGGGTTTGCAGGATGATCGCTTTGTCTTCTTCCGACGGCGCAAGCATTTCCGGCATCTGCGCCAGGGTCTCGAGGTAGGCGCGTTCCAGATCCTGGCGACGGTAATGATTGAACAGCACACGTTTGGCGAGGGTGGTCAGGAACGCGCGCGGCTCGATGATCACCGGTTGTTCACGAGCGCTGAGCACGCGGATGAAGGTGTCCTGCGCCAGATCCGCCGCACTGTCCGGGCAGCCGAGTCTGCGCCGCAACCAGCCGGTGAGCCAGCTGTGGTGGTCAAGGTAGAGCGATTCGACGGGATGGGCGGACGACAAGGGTATTACTCCGGGCGCATATTCGATGCGTTAGAGAACAAGAACTGTTCGCATTGTAGGTGTGCGCGGTGGTGTCCGGCAATCAGATGCTTTTGCGTATGAGAATATTTATCATTAATATTGCTCGCCTGTTGGTTCGGCTTGTCGGCCGGACGTTTTTCGTTTCAGGGTCGAAACATGAAAGGCAAACTCGCCTCACTTCCCATGTCCTATCGTCTGGCGGTCACCTCGCGGGTGCTGGCGGCGGTGTTCGGTGGCTATCTGGTTGCGGCGCTGGCCAGTGTCACCCTGACGCTGTGGCTGCCGTTGAGCCGCGCCGAAGCCGTGGTGACCGGCATGACCATTTCCTTTCTGGTCTATCTGGTGGCGGTGCTGTGGTGCTTCGCTTGCCGCACGGCGTGGTCGGCGTGGGTCGGTTTGCTGGTGCCGAGCGTGATTCTGGCGACGGTCTCGGGTGCCGCACGGGGCTTGGGCTACGCATGAAGGAGGGCTTTCGTCAGTCGATGGCCTGGCTGCACACCTGGACGGGGCTGGTGTTCGGCTGGCTGCTGTTTGCGATTTTTCTGACCGGGACGCTGGCCTATTTCAAGGATGAGATCAGCCACTGGATGCAGCCGGAAATTCCCGCGCGGCCCATCAATGCCGAAGCGAGCCTGACCCTGGCGCAAAGTTATCTGCAACAACACGCCGCGGGCGCCTCGCGCTGGCTGATCGACTTGCCCGACGCCCGCGATCCCGGCCTGACGGTGCGCTGGCAACAGGCGCCGAACACACCGGGCGAGCGCGGCAAGTTCGAATCCAGAACACTCGACGCGCAAACCGGCAGCGAAGTCCAGGCCCGGGAAAGCCTGGGCGGCGAGTTCTTCTACCGCTTCCATTTTCAGTTGCAAATGCCTTATCCGTGGGGTCGCTGGCTGGCGACGATGGCCGCGATGGTGATGTTCATCGGGCTGATCACCGGCATCATCACCCACAAGAAAATCTTCAAGGACTTCTTCACCTTTCGCCCGCGCAAAGGCCAGCGCTCATGGCTCGACGGGCATAACGCGGTCGGCGTGCTGGTGCTGCCGTTTCACCTGATGATCACCTACAGCAGTCTGGTGATCTTCATGGCGATGGTCATGCCGGCGAGTATTCTGGCGTCCTACAACGGCGACGTGCGCGCTTTTTACGACGAAGTTTTTCCGGCATCGAAGACCCCTGAGCGGGCCGACCGGGCTGCGCCGCTGAGTCCTATGGCGCCACTGCTGGCCAAGGCCAGCGAGCAGTGGGCGGGAGGCCGTACCGCGCGGCTGACGGTGAACAACCCAGGCGATGCGAATGCCTCGGTGGTGCTGTCGCGCCGTGGCGACGGCGTCGTCCATGATTTCGGTCGCGCGGTGACGTTCAACGGTGTCACCGGCGAGCGCCTCGGCAGTACCCCGGAGCAGCCCGGGGCGATGGCGGTCGGCGGCATGTTCTACGGTTTGCACATGGGCCACTTCGCCGGGGCGACGTTGCGCTGGCTGTATTTCATCTGCGGTCTGGCGAGTACCGCGATGATCGGCACCGGGCTTGTGATCTGGCTTGGCAAGCGCCAGCTCAAACACACCAGGAGCGACGTGATGCCGTTCGAGTTGCGTCTGGTGGAAGTGCTGAACATCGCCAGCATGGCCGGGCTGACAGCTGCGGTGGCAGTGTTCTTTTTGGCCAATCGCCTGTTGCCGGCGGATCTGGCCGGGCGCGCTGATCAGGAAGTGAATGCGTTTTTCATTGCCTGGGCGTTGAGCGCGGTGCATGCGTTGCTGCGCGAAGGGCGCAAGGCCTGGGTCGAACAGCTGGGGCTGGCTGCGGTGCTGTTTATTGCCGTGCCACTGATCGATTTGACCACGCCATGGAGCCTCGGCGTAACGCTGGTGCGAGGTGACTGGACGCTGGCGGGTTTTGATCTGACGTGCCTGGGCGCAGGCCTGTTCCTCGGCTGGGCCGCATGGAAAATGCAGCGTGCCGGCAGCGCCGTCAGCGTGAAAAAAACTCCCCGGGAAAAGCCGCGACCGATCGCGCTTGAGCAGGAGGTGAGCTGATGTTGCTGGCGTTGTTGCTGTGCTACGCCGGGTTCAGCGCGCTGTGTCTGTCGATGCCTCGGCACCACGATAAGCTGCTCGGCAACAAACCTTCGGCCCGACGCTCAAGGGTTTTGAAACTCGCCGGTTGGCTGTTGCTCGGGCTGTCGCTATGGGCGGCAGTCGCTGCACACGGTTGGAGTTTCGGTCTGGTCGACTGGTTCGCGGTACTCATGCTCAGCGCCTTGGCGTTGGTGCTGTTGCTACCGTATCGCCCACGTCTGGCCCTCGCACTGGCCGGGTTGAGTCTGCTGGCCAGCCCGGTCGCCGCCTGGGCGCAGTGCTGACATGCTGATCGGCCATCCCCCGGAATCCCGCGACGACGAACCACACGGGGCGCGTGCGCATTTCCTCCAGGTGTTCCTGTCGCAGCGCTCGCAGATGGAAGCACTGGTGAACCGGCGCGTCGGTTGCCGGGCCACGGCGGCGGATCTGGTGCAGGATCTGTTCCTGCGTTTCTGGCGGCGGCCGCTGGTGCAAGTCGAAGAACTCAGCACCTACCTTTTGCGCTGCGCCGGCAACATCGCCATCGATCATTTGCGCAGCGAAGGCACGCGAGTGCGGGTCAACGAGGGCTGGCAACCGGACGAGCCGGACAGCCAAGGCAGCGAGCCGCAAGCCGCGCTCGAAGCGGGCAATGATCTGCGCCATGTCGAAGCGGCCTTGCGCGCCTTGCCCGAGCGCACCCGGCAGATCTTTTTGCTCAATCGCATCCACGGGCGCAAGTACGCGGACATCGCCAAAGCCATGGGCCTGTCCCAAAGCGCCGTGGAAAAACATATGATGCGCGCCCTCGAGTCCTGCAAGGCCAGCCTGCGCGAACCCGCGCCACGCCTGCCAGGGAAAGCACCGTGAAACACACCGATTGCGTCACTCCGACGCCCGCTCAGGAACAGGCCGCGCTCGCTTGGTTGAGTCTTCTGCACGACCGCCCAAGCACCGGCGATCAACTGACCTTCAGCCAATGGCTGCGTGCTGACCCGGCCCATGCCGAGGCTTATGCCCAGGCGCAAGTGCTGTGGGAATTGAGCGAAAGCCCGGCGCGAACATTGGCCGATGAGGACGCTTTTGCATTGCAGGGCTATCTCAATGCGATGGATCGTCCGGGGCGCTTACCGCTTGTGCGCTGGGCGGGTGCATTGGCGATGGCCGCGTGCCTGTTGCTGATGGTCAGCCTCGGCACGGGCTGGCAGCCGCAGCGCTGGATTGATGATCTGGGCGCCGATTACGTTTCGACACCGGGGGAAATCCGCACGGTGACGCTGGCCGATCAGTCGCAAGTCACGCTGGATGCCGACAGCGCCATCGCCGTGGATTTCAGCCATGGCGAGCGGCATGTGCGGTTACGTCGCGGCGCCGCTTTCTTCAGCGTCACGCATACGGGGGATCCGTTTGTGGTCGCGGCGGAGAAGGGCGAGGCGCGGGTACTCGGCACGCAATTCGAAGTGCGACTGCAACCTCACGGTGCGCAGGTCACGGTACTGTCGGGGCGCGTTGGCGTGACGGCGACTCGCGACGCACAGCAGCAGATTCTGACGGCTGGCCAGCAAGTGGCTTACGGGCAGGGCACAGCGGAGAAACTGCACGCGGTGGACAGCGAAGCACAACTGGCCTGGCGGCAGGGCTGGCTGACTTACTACAAGGCCTCGCTGGCCGACGTGGTGCAGGATTTGCGACGCTATTACCCGGGGCGGATTGTTGTGCTCAACGATGAGCTGGCGGCACGCAAGGTGAGCGGCAGTTTTCCGAGCAAGGATCCGCAGGCGGTGTTGAGTTCGCTGCAAGGGGTGATGGGGTTTGAGCAGCATCAGGTGTTGGGGCATCTGATTATTCTGCGGTGAATCAACGTCAAAAGATCGCAGCCTGCGGCAGCTCCTACAGGGGATCGCGTATACCTGTAGGAGCTGCCGCAGGCTGCGATCTTTTGATCTTCAAAAATATTTTCAAAATTGTGGTGAGGTAAACCACAGCCCCATCCGTGTAGTGACTGAAACTGCGAGTCATTCGCATCCGTTGCGGTTCTACACAGGTCATTGAGCAATGAAGTCCAGGGCAAAATCGGGTTCGGTCAAACAGTGGTTGGGCGTTTCGGCGTTGAGTTTTTCGGCATTGGCGGTGCTGCCGATGAGCGTGGCGCTGGCCGCTGAAACCGTTAGCAGCCAGGCGCAAAAGCAGTTCAATTTTTCCCTGAGCGCCAAACCGCTGCCGCAAGCCTTGAACGACTTCAGCCGCGTCACCGGGCAAAGCGTGGTTTACACCGACGAAGCGCCGTACGGCATTAACGCCCCGGCCGTCAGCGGTCAGATGAGTGCCGAACAGGCGCTGCAACGCCTGCTCAGCGGCTCCGGCATGACCTTCCGCCGCACCGACAGCCACACCTTGGCGCTGGAACCGCAGCCTACCGAGGGGGCGCTGAATCTTGGCGCAACCACCATCACCTCGATGCGCGACGACTCGATGAGCTACCAGCCGCCGCAAACCAGTTCGGTGATGCGCTCGTCGGCGTCGCTGCAGGAAATCCCGCAGACCGTCAACGTGATCCCGGCCCAAGTGATCCGCGATCAGACCCCGCGCAATCTCGACGATGCGCTGGCCAACGTCAGCGGCATCACTCAGGGCAACACCCTGGGCAGCACCCAGGATTCGGTGATGACCCGCGGTTTCGGCGACAACCGCAACGGCTCGATCATGCGCGACGGCATGCCGATCGTGCAGGGCCGCGGGATGAACGAAACCGTTGATCGCGTCGAAGTGCTCAAGGGCCCGGCCTCGTTGCTCTACGGAATCCAGGATCCGGGCGGCGTGGTCAATCTGGTCAGCAAGAAACCCGAACTGACCCAATACAACGCCCTGACCCTGCGTGGCTCCACCTACGGCGACGGCAAGAACGGCAGCGGCGGCAGCTTCGACAGCACCGGCGCGCTGGGCGATTCCGGCCTGGCGTATCGCATGGTGCTGGATCACGAAGATGAAGATTACTGGCGCAATTTCGGCACTCACCGCGAGACGCTGATCGCGCCATCGCTGGCCTGGTATGGCGAACGGACCAAGTTGCTGTTCTCCTACGAACATCGCGAATTTCTCACGCCATTCGACCGTGGCACCCTGATCGATCCGCGCACCAACCACCCGCTGGACATCTCGCGCAACGAGCGTCTGGACGAGCCGTTCAACGACATGGAAGGCCGTTCCGATCTGTACCACTTCGAAGCCGACCATGAACTCAACGACGACTGGAAAGCCCACTTCGGCTACAGCTGGAGCCGCGAAACCTACGACGCCAGCCAGGTGCGCGTGACCGCCATCGACACCAAAAAAGGCACGCTGACCCGCAGCATGGACGGCACGCAAGGCGCGATCAGCACCGACCGTTTCACCACCGCCAGCCTCGAAGGCAAGGTCAACGTGCTGGGCATGCAGCATGACCTGGTGTTCGGCGTCGACGACGAGTACCGCAAGATCTACCGCGCCGACCTGATCCGCCAGAAAAGCCTGAGCACCTTCAGCTACGTCAATCCGGTCTATGGCCGTGAAGTCGAAGGCACCACGGTCAGCCCGGCGGACAGCGCGCAGACCGATCTGCTGCGCAGCGATTCGGTGTTTATGCAGGACTCCATTCACCTCAACGATCAGTGGATTCTGGTCGCTGGCGGGCGTTTTCAGGAGTACGACCAGTACGCCGGTAAAGGCGTGCCGTTCAAGGCCAACACCGACAGCAACGGGCAGAAGTTCGTGCCGCGTGCCGGTCTGGTGTATCGCTACACCGACGAGTTGTCGTTCTACGGCAGCTACACCGAATCGTTCAAACCCAACTCGACTATCGCCCCGCTCAGCGGCAGCAGCACCGTGCTCGACGGCAGCATTGCCCCGGAAGAAGCCAAGTCGTGGGAGCTGGGGGCGCGGCTGGATATTCCCGGGCGCATCACCGGCAACATCGCACTGTTCGACATCAAGAAGCGCAACGTGCTGGTGGCCAACGCCGAAGGCCCGACCACGATCTACAGCGCCGCCGGCGAAGTGCGCTCGCGGGGGCTGGAACTGGATCTGACCGGTCAACTGACCGACCGCTGGAGCCTGATCGGCGCCTATGCCTACACCGATGCCGAGGTCACCGAAGACCCGGACTACAAAGGCAATCGCCTGCAAAACGTGGCGAAGAACAGCGGCTCATTGTCGGCGGTGTATGACTTCGGCAGCGTGATCGGCGGCGATCAACTGCGGGTCGGCGCCGGGGCGCGGTATGTTGGGGAGCGGGCGGGCAACGCGGTGAATGATTTCGACCTGCCGAGCTACACCGTGGCCGATGCGTTCGCCACTTACGACACCAAAGTCGAAGGGCAGAAGGTCAAGTTCCAGCTCAACGTGAAGAACCTGTTTGACCGCACCTACTACACCTCGGCGGCGAGCCGGTTCTTTGTGTCGATGGGCGATTCGCGGCAGATTTCGCTCTCCAGTACGCTGGAGTTCTGATCCGAAAACAGCAAAAGATCGCAGCCTGCGGCAGCTCCTACAGTTGGAATGCGTTTCCCCTGTAGGAGCTGCCGCTGGCTGCGATCTTTTGATCTGGCTCTAGCGCAAAAACGCCTGCCGATATTCCCCAGGCGTTCCACCCAATACCTGCCGAAACCGGTTGGTGAAATGGCTGGCACTGGCAAACCCGCACGCCAGCGCAATCTCCCCCAACGGCAACGCCGTTGCACGCAACAACTCCCGCGCCCGACTCAAGCGGCGCGCCAGCACGTACTGATGCGGCGGCAAACCGAAGCTCACGCGAAACATCCGGGCAAAGTGGTATTCCGACAACGCACACAGCCCGGCCAGTTGCCCGAGGCTGATCGGCTCGGCCAGTTGACTGTCGATGAACTCCACCAGTTGCCGACGCTGATGCGGCGCCAGTCCGCCCTTGAGGCGCAAACCCTGGCGCGCGCCGACCTGACTGAGCAGGGTATGGCTGATCAATTCATGGGCAATGCTGCTGGTCAGCAGGCGCTCGGCCGGCTCGTCCCAGTTCAGCGTCAGTAACTGGCGAAAGCGTCGGGCCTGCTGCGGATCTTCCAGAAAGGTCTGCTCGCGCAATTGCATCTCACGCGGTTCACGATCGAGCAGCGTGACGCACCCGAGGGCGAACTGTTCGGCGCTGAAATACAAGTGCGCCAGACGAATATCGCCGTTGATCACCCAGCCGGATTGATGATCCGCCGGCAGGATGCACAGCTTGTCCGGCCCGCCCTTGTGGCCCGGCTGTCCGCGCCGAAACGTGCCGGTGCCGCCGGCGATGTAGCAGGACAGGGTGTGGTGGCCCGGGGCTTGGTATTCCTGAGCATCGTGATAGTTGGTCCACAGGGCCGCAGACAAGCCGTCACCGAACTCGGCGCTGTGCACAAGGCGTGCGTTCGGCGAGCGGTTGAGGGTTTGAAAGACTTGCAGGGTATCGATAGCGGCCATGTTCGGTTCTCTCCAACGCCTTGCATCCTACTCCGTAGACGTCGCGCTGCCAGCCGGGCGGGCGACAAAAGCGCAAGAATCTGCAAGCGCGCCGATCCTGGCTGCCGCACCCTGAATCGCGGTTAAACGCAAAACCTGTGGCGAGGGAGCTTGCTCCCGCCGAGTGCGCAGCACTCATGAACGGGGCCGCTTCGCAGCCCAGCGCGAGCAAGCTCGCTCGCCACAGAGTGTCCGGTGTCCTCAGGAGTTTCGTCATGAACCTTTCGCTGTATCTGCTGACCGTGCTGATCTGGGGCACCACCTGGATTGCCCTGAAATGGCAATTGGGCGTGGTAGCGATTCCGGTGTCGATCGTCTATCGCTTCGGCCTCGCCGCGCTGGTGCTGTTTGGGTTGTTGCTGCTCAGTCGGCGGCTGCAACCGATGAATCGCCGGGGTCATCTGATCTGCGTGGCACAGGGCTTGTGCCTGTTCTGCGTCAACTTCATGTGCTTTCTGACCGCCAGCCAGTGGATTCCCAGCGGTCTGGTGGCGGTGGTGTTTTCCACGGCGACCTTGTGGAACGCGCTCAATGCCCGGGTGTTCTTCGGCCAGCGCATTGCGCGCAACGTGTTGATGGGCGGCGCGCTCGGTTTGTTCGGTCTGGGAATGTTGTTCTGGCCGGAACTGGCCGGCCATCACGCCAGCCCCGAAACGTTGCTCGGCCTTGGCCTGGCGCTGTGCGGCACCCTGTGTTTCTCGGCGGGCAACATGCTGTCGAGCCTGCAGCAGAAGGCTGGTCTGAAACCGTTGACCACCAATGCCTGGGGCATGGCTTACGGGGCGGCGATGTTGTCGCTGTGGTGTGTGGTCAAAGGCATTGCGTTCGACATGGACTGGTCGCCGCGCTATGTCGGGGCGTTGCTGTATCTGGTGATTCCCGGTTCGGTGATCGGCTTTACGGCGTACCTGACACTGGTCGGGCGTATGGGGCCGGAACGTGCGGCATATTGCACCGTGCTGTTTCCGGTGGTCGCGCTGAACGTGTCAGCGATCGCTGAAGGTTATCAGTGGACGGCACCGGCGTTGCTCGGGCTGGTGTTGGTGATGCTGGGCAATGTGTTGGTGTTTCGCAAGCCGAAAACACTGGTAGCGCCGGTGCAGGGAAAGTTGGTATGAAACAATGATTGCTGAACATCAGCGCTCGACTTTCAAGGTGATGTAAATCATCACAGGGAACATGAAATCTACGATATGCCGTGCCCAGTCCTTGGCATTCCATGATTGTGAGGTATCCATATCAAACCATTCCACACCCACGGTTTGCAGGCACACGTAATAAATGAAGATTGCCGCCAGTATGCCCATGATCGAGAACTTTTTTGCCTCGTGGAATACCGCTGCAGGGGCGTTGATGTGCCGAAATAGTTGATAGGTGCCTATCAGGCATAATGCCGTATATGTCACTTCGAGCGTGATGATGAACCAATAGATTCGGTGATGGATCATCGGTGAATCGATGGCTCGGTACTTTATGGACTCACTGGCGGTCGTGGTGTCCATGCTCAGGATATGAGCCACGTATGTGTAGTTGGAGTTATAGTCGGTAAAGTTGTGGATCATCACCAGTACACCAAAGAAACTGATGTAGGCCATTAATATGGCTTTGCTGTAGCGAATAACTTTTTCGGTTGTCAGGTTGTTCAAGGGGTTAGCTCTCCATAGCAATGGTCGATCGTTAGATTGCCAGGCAGAGCTTATATTGCTGATGTTTAATTAGCTTTATTGTTCAATTTCAAGTTATGTAAGGCGACAACTGGCGGGCAAGTGCGTTATTGCACTTGCCCGTCATTTTTTATCCGCGCCAGACTTGTGGGTTGACCAGGTCTTGCGGGCGTTCGCCGAGCAGCGCGCTGCGCAGATTGACCAGTGCACGATTGGCCATGGCTTCGCGCGTTTCATTCGTAGCGGAGCCGATGTGCGGCAGTGTCACTGCGTTTTTCAGCTGGAACAGCGGCGATTCGGCCAGTGGTTCTTTCTCGTAGACGTCCAGACCGGCGCCACGGATGCGATTGTTTTGCAGTGCTTCGATCAGAGCCGGCTCGTCGACCACCGGGCCACGGGAGATGTTGACCAGAATCGCCCCGGGCTTCATCAGGGCCAGTTCGCGGTGACTGATCAGGTGGCGGGTCTTGTCGCTGAGCGGGACCGCCAGGCAGACGAAGTCGGCTTCGGCCAGCAGTTGGTCGAGGCTGCGAAATTGCGCACCGAGTTGCTGCTCCAGTTCGGTCTTGCGGCTGTTGCCGCTGTAGATGATTGGCATGTTGAAGCCGAAATGGCCCCGGCGGGCGACGGCGGCGCCGATGTTGCCCATGCCGACGATGCCCAAAGTCTTGCCGTGGACGTCACAACCGAACAGCGGCGCACCGACGCTGGCCTGCCATTGCCCGGCCTTGGTCCAGGCGTCGAGTTCGGCGACGCGGCGGGCGCTGCTCATGATCAGGGCGAAGGCGAGGTCGGCGGTGCTTTCGGTGAGTACGTCGGGGGTGTTGGTGAGCATGATCCCGCGTTGGTTGAAGTAGTCGAGGTCGTAGTTGTCGTAGCCGACGGAGACGCTGGAGACCACTTCGAGTTTTTCGGCGGTTTCGAGTTGGGC
>NZ_QAIK01000059.1:16436-24473 GCF_003061005.1 Pseudomonas sp. HMWF021
ACGTCGAATTCCTGTTGCAGGCGTTCGATCATGGGGGGGGAGATGCGGCTGAAGGCCAGGACTGTTTTTTTCATCGTTTTTGGCTCTTGTTCGGGCTTGATGCAAAGCAAGCTAACATTTCTGGCTCCGGGTTGTCTTGGCGGCTTGTGCGCCGAACAGCCTCTTGGGTTTTTGAGGGAATATACGGTTTTTCGGGGGCGGCTCCGTGTTCATCTGGAGTTTCTTCCAGTGTTGCTGTTCTAAACTACGCTGAACTTTTGATGACTTCGCTTATAACAAAAAGAATCGTCGATGAAGGCTTTTATTGCGAGCAGGTCTCTAAGACTGTCAGTTCTGACAGGTGCGGTAGAATGATAATAATGTCAGTCTTTTATTTCGCAATTTTCGCGGCATTCAACATAAAAGGACTTCCCATGAAAAATGAATTCTTTCTGTTTTCAAATCAACAAAAAAATGTGAGCGGTACAGCCAATGTTCTCATTGATAGCCTTGCACCATTCAACGGCGTAGTTGGCAATTTTGTAACGAATGGTGAGACAGTTTACGTTAATGCACATCAGCAATTTGATGCCAGGCGATCAGGGTCTCTGACGTTCTGGTTTAAAGCTGATATCACTAATGGTAAGCATGATTATGAGGCAGGTTCAGGGCTGCATATTAATTATGCTTTGTTTGAAAAGGTCGATGAGGGGACAATATATACGCCGTTTCAGGCTGTTTACGGTAGTGGAATTGTAAGTGTGACTTTCGACTATGATAAAGGTACATTGGCAGTTGGGTTTGACTTGGAAGTTCAAAACAATCCTGATGAACCAAGGTTAAAAGCGATTGGTGCATTCAGAGATGTTTCAGGTCTTGAGCATGCGAAGAAGTAATACGGCTCTATTTTGATCGTTCCCACGCTCTGCTTGGGAATGCAGTCCGGGGGACGCTCTGCGTCCCATCCGAGCTGCCAGCGAATGCAGTTGTCGCTGGCAGCTCGCATTGGTCAGAGCGGTTTAGCTGTGTGTGGGATGACGTTGTACTTCGACGTTATCCAACACTTGGTTCACGGCGAGTTCGGCGAGCATGATGACTTGTTGGATGCCCAGAATCCGGTGTCGCTGTGGTGAGTCGACATAGGCTGCCACGTCACTGGCCATGACGCTGGCCGAGGCCAGTGATTCACAGGCGTGGGCCAGCAGGCTTTCACTGTCCATGTCGGGGACGACCTGGAACATGGTACTGGGTGCGCGGGATTTCACGGTGCTGGTGTTTGGTTTGAGGTAGTGGTCCAACGCACGTTCGGCGGCTTCGTGGAGTTTTTTTGAAACGGACGAGGTGTAGGGGGAAGTGGTGTCCGCTTCAGGCGGATTGGGTGTGGGTTTGATCATGGCAAAGATCCTTTTGACGAAATGGAACTGCCACTTTTCGTTTTCCAGGCGAAGTGGGTGGCAGCTGTACGCGGACTGGAAAAACCGGAAAAGGATCAAACCCGGCAGACCCGAAGGTCTCCCACGTACAGCCGCCATGACTCAAACGCTGGTGCTGAACAAGCGCGGCATTATGTCATGTGCTGTGATCCTTCGGGTTTTCCAGACCCGGTCACTGATGTGTCAGCGACCGAGCTAGCCTATCCACCCCGTTTCCGGCCCACAACCGTCAAAACCTGTCGGAAAACTCCCTCCAAATCACCGCTTCTGTAGGAGCTGCCGTAGGCTGCGATCTTTTGATTTTTAAACATCAAAAGCAAAGATCGCAGCCTGCGGCAGCTCCTACAGGTTTAGCGGTGTGTTTAAGGTCAGGTGGCGACGCGAGCGCCGGCGAGGCTGCCGCTGAGTTCGTAGGCGGCCAGTTCTGCCTGATGCGCGGCAAGGATTTCCGGCAGCGAGCCGCGCAAATACTCGACCCAGGTCTTGATCTTCGCATCCAGGTATTGCCGCGAGGGGTAGATCGCGTACAGGTTGAGTTCCTGCGAGCGGTAGTTGGGCATCATCCGTACCAGCGTGCCGTTGCGCAGGCCTTCGATGGCGGCGTACACCGGCAGGACGCCGACGCCCATGCCGCTGATGATCGCGGCTTTCATCGCGTCGGCGGAGTTCACCAAAAACGGCGAGCTGTTGATGGTGACCATCTCCTGGCCTTCGGGGCCGTTGAAGGCCCATTTTTCCAGGGGGATCACCGGGCTCACGAGGCGCAGGCAGGCGTGGTTCAGCAGGTCGCTGGGTTTTTGCGCGCAGCCGTTGGCTTTCACGTAGGCCGGGGAGGCGCAGACGATGCTGTAGGTGATGCCCAGGCGTTGCGAGACGAAGCCCGAGTCGGGCAGTTCGCTGGCGAGCACGATGGACACGTCGTAGCCCTCGTCGAGCAGGTCCGGCACACGGTTGGCCATGGTCAGGTCGAAGGTCACGTCCGGGTGGGTCTTGCGGTAGCGGGCGATGGCGTCGATCACGAAGTGCTGGCCGATGCCTGTCATGGTGTGCACTTTCAACTGGCCGGCGGGGCGGGCGTGGGCCTGACTGGCCTCGGCTTCGGCTTCTTCGACGTAGGCCAGGATCTGTTCGCAGCGCAGCAGGTAGCGCTTGCCGGCCTCGGTCAGGGCGATGCGCCGGGTCGTGCGATTGAGCAGGCGGGTTTGCAGGTGGGCTTCCAGGTTGGAGACCGCGCGCGAGACGTTGGCCGTGGTGGTGTCGAGTTGCACGGCGGCGGCGGTGAAGCTGCCGGCTTCGGCCACACAACTGAAGGCGCGCATGTTTTGCAATGTGTCCATGGGGTGCTCTCAAGGGAGATGGCAAATTGTGACACGAAGTTTCAGGGGCTGAGACCCCCGACCAAGGGATTATCTCGTTAACGGTAACAAAGATTCACAGGAATCCCAGCTTATCGCCGTTCAGGCCGCCCCCTAGAATTGCGCCGTTCCCTGTAGGAGCTGCCGCAGGCTGCGATCTTTTGATTTTGTTTTAAGGGAATCAGGATCAGAAGATCGCAGCCTTCGGCAGCTCCTACAGAGGGAAACATGCCCCGCCTTATCCTCTTCTCAGGAATTCGCAGCTGTGCCGCGTCGCATCAACAGAGCGCTTATGCCGCTCAGTGTTCTGGCTTTTACTTTAGGTCTTGGCGGCTGCATCGGTACGGGAGGAATTGCCCCGCAGGACAAGGCGTTGGAGGCCAATACGCTGGCCACCGACGACGCGATTGCCCACGCCGCCAAAGACGCCAACTGGCCCACCGCACAATGGTGGCAAGCCTACGGCGACCCGCAACTCAATCACTGGATCGACCTCGCCGTGCAGGGCAGCCCGAGCATGGCCATGGCCGCTGCACGAGTGCGTCAGGCCAGGGCGCTGGCCGGTGTCGCCGAGGCCGCCGAGTCGCTGCAGATCAAGGGCGAGTCGACGCTCAAGCGCCACAACTGGCCGACCGACCAGTTCTACGGCCCGGGCGAACTGGCCAACACCACCACCTGGGACAACAACGCCGCGCTGGGCTTCAGCTACGCCCTCGACCTCTGGGGCCGGGAAAGCAATGCCAGTGAACGCGCGGTGGACCTGGCGCACATGAGCGCTGCCGAAGCGCGGCTGGCGCAGCTGGAATTGCAGAGCAATATCGTGCGCGCCTACATCGAGCTGTCGCTGCATTACGCCCAGCGCGACATCGTCGCCGCTACGCTCAAGCAGCAACAGCAGATTCTCGATCTGGCGCAGAAGCGACTGGACGGCGGCATCGGCACGCACTTCGAAGTCAGTCAGGCCGAAACGCCGCTGCCGGAAACCCATCGGCAACTGGATGCGCTGGACGAAGAAATCGCCCTGACGCGTAACCAGATCGCGGCGTTGGCAGGCAAAGGCCCGGGCGCCGGCGCGCAGTTACAGCGGCCGACTTTGGCGTTGGGCGCCGCGCTGAAACTGCCATCGGCATTACCCGCCGAGTTGCTCGGTCAGCGCCCGGACGTGGTCGCCAGTCGCTGGCAAGTGGCGGCGCAGGCGCGCGGCATCGATGTGGCGCACGCCGGGTTTTACCCCAACGTCGATCTGGTCGGCAGCCTCGGCTACATGGCCACCGGCGGCGGGGCGCTGGAGTTTTTGACCGGCAAGAAGCTCAACTACAACGTCGGCCCGGCAATCTCCCTGCCGATCTTCGACGGTGGGCGTTTGCGCAGTGAGCTGGGCGAAGCCTCCGCCGGGTATGACATCGCCGTGGCGCATTACAACCAGACGCTGGTCAATGCGCTGAAGAACATCTCCGACCAGTTGATCCGCCGCGAGTCGATGGACAAGCAGCAGGCCTTCGCCGCCGAATCCGTGGCCACCGCGCAGAAGACCTACGACATCGCGATGATCGCTTATCAGCGTGGGCTCACCGATTACCTCAACGTGCTCAATGCGCAGACCTTGCTGTTCAAGCAGCAGCAAGTGCAGCAGCAGGTGCAGGCGGCGCGCTTGAGTGCGCATGCCGAGCTGGTGACGGCGTTGGGTGGCGGCCTCGGGGCTGGCAATGACGTGCCGACTGCCGAGCAAACGGCAGCCCCGAAAACCCCGGCCCTGCTGCGGTGAACACACAACCCTTGTGGGAGCGGGCTTGCTCGCGAATGCGGTGTGTCAGCCAGCGCATTGGGTGTCTGACACACCGTATTCGCGAGCAAGCCCGCTCCCACAGGTTCTCCGGTTCGACTGAATTCTTGAGCAAAATTTAATGACTCCCTTGCCCGCACCTCTACGCTGGCTCTACTCCCTGGAATGGCGTCGGGGTTTGTTTGACTGGGCGCGCAGCGATGGCGTGACCTGGGTGTATATCTTCAAGGTCTTGCTCGCCGCGTTCCTCACGCTGTGGCTGGCGATGCGCCTGGAACTGCCGCAACCGCGCACGGCGATGATCACCGTGTTCATCGTCATGCAGCCGCAGAGCGGGCAGGTGTTCGCCAAGAGTTTCTATCGCTTCCTTGGCACCCTGGCCGGGTCGGCGATGATGGTCACGCTGATCGCGCTGTTCGCGCAGAACACCGAGTTGTTCCTCGGTTCGCTGGCGATCTGGGTCGGTATCTGCTCGGCGGGTGCAGCGCGTTGCCGTAACTTTCGTGCCTACGGTTTTGTCCTTGCGGGCTACACCGCCGCGATGGTCGGATTGCCGGCGCTGGCGCATCCAGACGGTGCGTTCATGGCCGCCGTGTGGCGGGTGCTGGAGATCTCGCTGGGGATTCTCTGCTCGACCGTGGTCAGCGCCGCGATCCTGCCGCAAACCGCCAGCGCGGCGATGCGCAACGCCTTGTATCAGCGCTTCGGTGTATTCGCACTGTTCGTCACCGATGGCCTGCGCGGGCGCAGCAAAGCCGAGTCGTTCGAAGCGAGCAACGTGCGCTTCATCGCCGAAGCCGTGGGCCTGGAAGGGCTGCGCAGCGTGACCGTGTTCGAAGACCCGCACATGCGTCGGCGCAACGGTCGCCTCAGTCGCTTGAACAGCGAATTCATGGGCATCACCACCCGCTTCAACGCGCTGCATCAGTTGCTCGAACGTCTGCGTGGCAATGGTGAAGAACACGTGGTGGCCGCGATCCGGCCGGGTCTGCAGGATCTGGCCGAAGTGCTCGACGGCTTCAGTGGCCGCGCCCTGACCAGCCCGGATGCCGCACGTCTGGCGACGGCATTGGCCGCGTACAAGGAAGGCCTGCCGACGCGCGTGCGAACCTTGCGCGGCATTTTCCAGGAAACCGGTCCGAGTGAAGCCGAGCAACTGGATTTCCACACCGCGTACGAACTGCTCTATCGCTTCGTCGATGACCTGCACAGTTATGCACAGACCCACGCATCCCTGGCTGATCACCGCCACGAACGCGAGCGCTGGGACGAGCCGTTCACCCCGCAAACCAACTGGTGGGCTGCTGCCGCTTCGGGGATTCGCGCGTCGTTCATCCTGATTGTGTTGGGCAGTTACTGGGTCGCCACCGCGTGGCCGAGCGGCGCGACCATGACCCTGATCGCTGCCGCCACCGTGGGCCTGTCTGCCGCCACGCCGAACCCGAAACGCATGGCTTTTCAAATGGCCTGCGGGACGTTCCTCGGGGCGCTGATCGGCTTCGTCGAGATGTTTTTCATCTTCCCGTGGATCGACGGTTTTCCACTGTTGTGCGTGATGCTCGCGCCGGTGATCGTACTCGGCTCGTTCCTCGCGTCGCGGCCGCAATACGCAGGTGTGGGCCTTGGGTTGTTGATCTTCTTCAGCACCGGTTCGGTGCCGGACAACCTGACCATTTACAACCCCTACACCTTCATCAACGACTACATCGCCATGGTCATGGGCATGCTGGTGTGCGCGGCAGCGGGAGCGATCATTCTGCCGCCGAACAGTCGCTGGTTATGGAAGCGTCTGGAGCAGGACCTGCGCGGCCAGGTGGTCTACACCATCAGCGGCAGACTCAAAGGCCTGGCGTCGAGTTTCGAGAGCCGTACCCGCGACCTGTTGCATCAGGCTTATGGCCTGGCTGCCGGTCAGCCGAAGGTGCAGAAAAACCTGCTGCGCTGGATGTTCGTGGTGCTGGAAGTCGGCCACGCGATCATCGAGTTGCGCAAGGAACAGGCGATCCTCCCGGTGCACCCGGCGTACGCCGAATCGCAACCGTGGCGTCAGGCGATCCGGGTGATGGGCCGGGCGCTGGTGCGGCTGTTCCTGCAGCCGAACCCGAGCAATCTGGAGCGCGCACTGGTGGCGGTCGATCACGCGATCAGCCGGGTCGCCGCGACCGATGAGCCGTTCGCGCCGCATTTCGACACGTCCGCGCTGCGTCGGGTGAAGAGCTACCTGCACTTCATCCGCACCTCGTTGCTCGACCCGCAATCACCACTCGCCACCTATGCCGTCGCCAAGCCCGAAGGACTTGCCCATGCCTCGTGAAATCGCCTTCCACGGCGTGTACATGCCGACCATGACCCTGATGTTTTTTGTCGCTGCGGCGCTGGCCTGGGCGCTGGACCGGTTCCTCTCGGGGTTCGACCTCTACCGTTTTTTCTGGCACCCGGCGCTGCTGCGCCTGAGTCTGTTTACCTGTCTGTTCGGCGCCATGGCGCTGACTGTCTACCGTTGAGAACGTTCTGATGAAAAAGTTTTTCAGCCTGCTCGCGACCCTGCTGGTGCTGGCCCTGGCGATGTGGATCGGCCGGACCCTGTGGGTGCATTACATGAACACGCCGTGGACCCGTGACGGCCGCGTTCGCGCCGACATCATCAACGTCGCGGCCGACGTCACCGGTGAAGTCATCGATGTGCCGGTGCGCGACAACCAATTGGTGAAGAAGGGCGACCTGCTGATGCAGATCGACCCGGAGCACTACCGCATCGCGGTCAAACAGGCGCAGTCGCTGGTGGCTTCGCGCAAGTCGACGTGGGAGATGCGCAAAGTCAACGCCCATCGCCGCGCTGATCTGGACAACCTGGTGATCTCCAAGGAAAACCGCGACGACGCCAGCAACATCGCCGACGCCGCACTGGCCGATTACCAACACGCGCAAGCGCAACTGGAAGCCGCCGAACTCAACCTCAAACGCACCGAAGTGCGCGCGGCGGTGGACGGCTACGTGACCAACCTCAACGTGCATCGCGGCGATTACGCGCGCATCGGCGAAGCGAAAATGGCCGTGGTCGACATGAACTCGTTCTGGGTCTATGGCTTCTTCGAAGAGACCAAACTGCCGCACGTGCGCGTAGGCGACAAGGCCGACATGCAACTGATGAGCGGCGAAGTGTTGAAGGGCCACGTGGAGAGCATCTCTCGCGGCATCTACGACCGCGACAACCCGGAAAGCCGCGAGCTGATCGCTGACGTCAACCCGACGTTCAACTGGGTGCGTCTGGCGCAGCGGGTGCCGGTGCGCATTCACATCGATGAAGTGCCGGAGGGTGTGCTCTTGGCGGCGGGGATTACTTGCACGGTGGTGGTGAAGCAGGACGCTGTCGAGTAACCCTGTGGCGAGGGAGCTTGCTCCCGCTGGGCTGCGCAGCAGCCCCAAAACCTGCTCGCCAGTGAGGTCAGACACACCGCGTAGACAGGTTTGGCGACTGCTACGCACC
>NZ_QAIK01000059.1:24483-57177 GCF_003061005.1 Pseudomonas sp. HMWF021
TCGCCACAATGGGATTCCATCAACCTTGGCAAAACGTCTCCTGCAAATGCCGCCACAGCACCCGCCCGGCCCCGGTCTTTTCAAACACCACCGTCGAGCGGCGATCGGTGTGCAACCCGCTCGCATCGCTCTGCCGCTCGCGATAACTCAGCGTCGCGCCATGCGCATGCAGCGCAATCCCGCGCAGCTCACTGAGCTCGATCCGGAACCCGGGCTTGTTCCCGCCCGCCGCTTGAAACAGCGCACGCAAGGCTTCGATATCCAGCGCCCGACCCAGCGGCGTGACCATGGAAAAATCCGCCGCGAACCGGCTCAGCAAGCGCGCAAGTTCCGCCGAATCCTGTTCCACGGCAAACCAGCGTTCGATGACCAGGTGGGCCTGGAGCACTTCATCAAAATATTCGTTGTAGTCAGTCATGTGGATTTTTCCTGGAGGGAAGGTGAGCTCAAAAGGGCGAGCACTCTGGAGGCGTCGAAACGCAGCACAGCGACCATCGGCAACAGCGTCAGCAGCGCGGCGGCGAGAAAGCAGTAGCGGAAACCGTTGCCGCCCAGGACAACATCAGCGCACCGGTCTGCGCTGCGCCGAAGCCGAGGTCGTGCAGATACAGCACGGCAATCATGTTGGTGCCGGTAAAAACGCCGGGAACAAACAGATAGATCAGCTGGTGCGGTTGCTCGCCGATTGCCGCTTTGCTCAGCAGGGTGTTTACGCGCTGTATCCGGATACCCGGCACCTGCCGCTGAAGGTGCGGGCGTTTATCGATTTCATGAAGGGTTGGGGCTGAGGATCTCGAGTGATTGTTCCGGCCTCTTCGCGGGCAAGCCACGCTCCCACAGATTTTGTGTCGTTCTGGATATTTATGTACGCCGCAAAACCCTGTGGGAGCGTGGCTTGCCTGCGATAGGAGCACCTCGGTCTCAGAGCTTTGCGCGCAAGCCGAACCGCTTCATCAACGCCGTCTCCAGCAACCCCTTGGGCAACAACGTCGCCAGCAACGGCAACGCGCGGCTGCCATTACCAATGCGGATCAATCTTGGCGGCGTGCCCTGCTGCACAGCCTTGAGCAACTCGGCCGCAAACTCACTGGCCGGCGTCGGCTTGTCCTGCGAAGCCTTGGCCCGCGCGCGAATCCCCTCACGCAACGGAAACCACGGCGACTGCTCGTTGATCAACTGCTCCGCTTCATGCCCGGCATTCTTGGCGAAGCTCGACTGGATCGCCCCCGGCTGGACCTCCATCACCCGAATGCCGAACGGCGCCAGTTCCATGCGCAACGCATCGCTCAAGGCATGCACCGCGGCTTTCGACGCGCAGTAGGCGCCAGCGAACGGCGTCACCAAAACCCCCGACACACTGCCGATATTCACCACCAGCCCCTTGGCCCGGCGCAGCACCGGAAACAGTGCGCGGGTAACCCCGACAATCGAGAACACGTTGGTTTCGAACTGGCGCTGCATGGCCGGTACGCCGCCGTCGAGCAGCGGGCCCATGGCGCCATATCCGGCGTTGTTGATCAGCACGTCGAGGCCGCCGTGTTGCTGGTTGATGCGCTCAGCGAGTTGGCCCAGTGCCACGCTGTCATTGACGTCCAACGCAATAGCGGTGAACCCCGCAGCGGCGAGGGTCGCCACGTCTTCAGCCTTGCGCGCACTGGCCCAGACTTCGTAACCGGCGGCTTTGAACGCATCGGCGAGGGCGCGGCCAATGCCGCTGGAGCAACCGGTAATCAACGCAACGGGCATGGCGCATTCCTTGTGCAAAAAAGTTGGGAAGGGGATCAGTCGGAGAAGCTGCCTTGCAAACGCTCGGCGCGGAATTCCAGGGTTTGCGGGCGATAACCCGGACGCAGCGGTGGCATTGGCAGGCAGTCCTCCCAGTCGCCGCCGGCCTGCAATTCACCGGGGCCGCGATAGCGTGGCGCGGTGTATTGGTTGTCGGCCAGATTCACCGTGTCGCCCGGCGCATAGGCTGCGATGCGCCAGCGCAGTTCGGTCAGCGGCACGTCGTTGCCGTTTTTCATTTTCAGTTGCAACGGGCGATCCGCCGGGCACTGGTCAGGCGCATAGGCAATGCGCATCTCCAGACGCGCCAGTTGCTTGAGTTCGCGGTTGTCCAGCCACACCACCCAGACCGCGACCAATCCCAAACCAATGGCAGCCGCGACGGATACCGGCACAGCCTTGGCCGGATAGCGCAGCAACAGGATCAGCCAGGTGATGACCAGCAAAACGCCGATGAACATGTTTGAACGCTCCTTGAACTCATGAACACCATCCTACCGAAGGGTTGCGGGAATGGACATTGGCGAATCAAACGACCCTGCCGTTGGTCGGCACTGTAATTTCTGACAGTAGGCACAATTGCCGTCCCCTGTTCAGATGACCGGAGCACGTAGAGAGTGGTCAGGAATCATGGGGATGCATAGCAAAACACCGACACTGCAGGCGATAGATCCTCGTGGGTTGATGATTCGTACGATCGATTACTGGCGTGCCGATGAAAGTTTGTCAGCCGAAGCTCGCGTTAACGGTACCGTCCGTGATCCCGCCGGGCGCGCGGTAAAACAATGGGATCCGCGATTGTGGGCACTGCAAGCGATCGACCCGTTGGCTCCACCGAGCCTGAGCACCGTGTATTCATTGAGCCAGAACGTACTGCGCTCGGAGAGTTGTGAT
Source organism: Pseudomonas sp. HMWF021 (assembly GCF_003061005.1). Lineage (GTDB taxonomy): Bacteria > Pseudomonadota > Gammaproteobacteria > Pseudomonadales > Pseudomonadaceae > Aquipseudomonas. Next base: position 27,163 of record NZ_QAIK01000059.1, read on the forward strand.
GCCGGTTTACAGATCGAGCTGCATGGCCTGGGGGGCGAAGTGGTGTTCGGCTGGGACGGTCGAGGTACGCGGCGTGAAGCTGAATACGATGAGTTGCTGCGTGCTGTTGCAGTGTATGAAACGGGCACAGGTCTACGTAGACGCTGTGTCGAACGGTTGACCTATGGGCGTGCGGCCGAGGGTGGGCAGGCACGCAATCAGGCCGGCCAACTGATTCGTCACGACGATCCGGCTGGAAGCGTGTTCTTCGACCAGTTCGCGATTACCGGACAATGCATCGAGAATACCCGTCATTTTACCCGCGACCCTGTCAGCCCTGACTGGCCGCTACCGGTGCAGGATCGCCAACACCTGCTGGAGCCAGGCGAAGGTGCCATCAGTCAGTGGCGCTTCTCGGCATTGGGGCAAATGCTTGAGCAAGTCGATGCACGGGGCAATCGCCAGAGATTTGAAATGACTTTTGATGGTCATTTGCGTGAGGCGCATTTGCAGCTGAAGCAGCAAACCGTTGCACGTCCACTGGTGTTCGACATTCGCTACAACGCTGACGGGCAGATCGAGCATGAGCTCGCGGCCAATGGGGTGCGCACCACGCTGGTGTACAGACCTGAGGATGGTCGCCTGATGACGCGCAGTGCCGTCAGCGCCAATGAGGAAAAGTTGCAGCAACTTGGTTACACCTATGACCCGATGGGCAATGTGCTGAGCATCGAAGACCAGGCCCTGCCTATCCGCTACTTTGCCAACCAGCGTATCGAGCCAGTGAGCCATTTCATTTACGACAGTCTGTATCAACTGAGCGACGCCAGAGGATGGGAGGCGGGCGCTGCGAATAAAGGCCCCGATTCGGCTGGCCGCGTTGACTCTTCAGCGTTGGCCAACTACCGACAAACCTATCACTACGACGCCAGCGGCAATTTGCTTGAGTTGACGCATGTCGGTGCGCAACGCCACGGACGCCAACTCAAGACAGCCCTCTACAGTAATCGTAGCCTGCCCTGGCACAACGGCGTGCCTCCCACTGAAGAGCAAATTGAAGCGGCCTTCGATGCTCGGGGCAATTTGCTTGAGCTGGGTCGCTCTGTAAGGTGGGATCTACGCAACCAGTTGCAGTCGGTCAGCTCGGTGGAGCGCGCGAGTGGGCTCAACGATCAGGAAATTTATATGTACGACGCGGACGGTCAACGTATGCGCAAGATTCGTGCATTGCGCACCAACGGACGCACGACCCTCACCGAGGTGCGCTATCTGCCGGGCCTGGAGTTGCGTACTGACAGCGCAGGCAAGACACTGCAGGTCATCTCGGTACAGACCGGGCTCAACAGCGTCCAGGTTGTGCATTGGGATGGATCGCCCCCGGGCGACAATGACAGCTATCGGTACAACCTTTGCGATCACCTTGGGTCGACCAGTCTGGAGCTGGGCGAAGACGCCCGGATCATCAGTCAGGAAAACTATTATCCATTCGGCGAAACGGCGTGGAGCCGGGAGTCCGAAGTCAGTTACCGGACGGTTCGATATTCGGGTAAGGAGCGGGATGCGACGGGCCTGTATTACTTCGGCTATCGGTATTACATGCCGTGGCTGCAGCGTTGGCTGAACCCGGATCCTGCCGGGGCTGTCGATGGGCATAACCGCTATCGGGCGATGCGCAACTGCCCTTTGGTCTATCGTGACCGTGACGGACGCCAACCGAGTAAAAAACCTGTGGATCGGGTGTATCACGATCTGGCCGAGCAGAATCTGGTCCATCCTCTGCAAGCTGCGGGTATGCAGCCTGTTCGACGTTACTTTGAAAATGATCCGAACCCGGATGTTCAGGCTTATCGCCACGAAATACCCAAGGCGCTGGCGCAACTCGGTGCCCAAAGCAGTTCGCCGCTCAATACCCACCAGGCTCACGTGATTGCGGCCGCCCGGACCAATACCGCGTCACCTTCGGGGGCCGTGCTGTACCACTCCGGTGAGCTGATTTCATCAGCCATGAGTCGGGTGGTGGGGGAGGAAGCCACCAGTCGGGTCATGGGGCCGATGTCCGTTGCGTTCAACAGCCCGGTCGAAGATCCAAATGTGCTCGCTGCTCGGCGTGGGGCTGTGTCCAACGGTATGAAACTGGGTGGCCAATTACTGATGCACGTGTCGAATCCTGCTTTAAAACTGGTCGGGGCGGCGAGTCTAACCTTGGGCAACGTCATGGAGATTTCTGAAGCTCAGACGCGCGCGCAATACAAGTTGTTGAGTGCTCCGGCTAACCTGCCACCTCTGGCTTCGCCGAACAAACCGAAAGCTTCCTTGCATTCACTCGGTCAGGCGTTCTCTGTGCAACAGCGCCCGCTAATTAGCGAGCAAGCGCCAGAACCGAGCCTTTTTGCACAACAATTGCTGGATGCTGCTTTCCCACCGGGTTTGTTGGCGATGCAACCCACTGATGACCTGCAACGCGAGGATCGATTGCTGATGCGGCCTCGTCGTGGTTCGCACCACGGCTGAAAAAAAGCCCCCGCCCAACCCACTGCGGATAGGGGACGCAGCGGGCTGGACGGGGGCTTCTTGTCTTGCTGAACGTTATTGCGCGATGGTTTTCACCGACACGCCGCGTTCAATCGGGGTGGAGCGACCGTAGATGTCTTCGAAGCGTTCGATGTCGTCTTCACCCAGGTACGAACCGGACTGCACTTCGATGATTTCCAGCGGGATCTTGCCCGGGTTGCGCAGGCGGTGCACCGAGGCGATCGGTATGTAGGTCGACTGGTTTTCGCAGAGCAGGAACACGTTTTCATCGCAGGTCACCTCGGCAGTGCCGCTGACCACGATCCAGTGCTCGGCGCGGTGGTGGTGCATCTGCAGCGACAGGCACGCGCCCGGTTTGACCGAGATGTGCTTGACCTGGAAACGCCCGCCCATGTCCACCGAGTCATACGAGCCCCACGGACGGTAGACCTCGCAGTGGTTCTGGGTTTCGCTGCGGCCCTGCTCGTTGAGCGTGTTGACCATCTGCTTGACGCCCTGAACCTTGTCTTTGTGGGCGATCATCATGGCGTCCTTGGTTTCCACCACGACGATGTTTTCCAGGCCGATCACCGACACCAGTTTGCCGTTGCCGTGGATCATGCAGTTCTTGCTGTCCTGGATCACCACGTCGCCCTTGCTGACGTTGCCGTTGGCGTCTTTCTCGTTGACTTCCCACAGCGACGACCAGCAACCGACATCGCTCCAGCCGGCGGTCAGTGGCACCACGCAGGCGCGCTGGGTTTTTTCCATGACGGAGTAGTCGATGGAATTGTCCGGGCAGCAGGCGAAGGTGGCTTCGTCAAAGGTGATGGTGTCGGCGTCCTGCTGGCTGCGTTCGAGGGTCAGCAGGCAGGTGTCGTAGATGTCCGGATCGTGCTTTTTCAGTTCTTCGAGGAAGCGACTGGCGCGGAACAGGAACATGCCGCTGTTCCAGTAGTAGCCGCCGGATTCGACGTACTCGGTGGCGCGTTTGACGTCAGGTTTTTCGACGAAGTGCGAGACGCGGCTGACGCCTTCAGGCAGTAGCGAATCGCCAGTGGATTTGATGTAGCCGTAACCGGTTTCCGGTTTGGTCGCCGGCACGCCGAACAGCACCATCTCGCCGTTTTCGGCGGCGACAGTCGCCAGGGCGAGGGCGCGTTGCAGGGCTTTCTGGTCTTCCAGCACGTGGTCCGCCGGCAGCACCAGCATCAGTTCGTCACGCCCTTCGTTGACCAGCATCATCGCGGTCAGCGCCACCGCTGGTGCGGTGTTGCGGCCGAACGGTTCCATGAGGATGCGCTGGCATTCGAGGTTACGGTTGGCCAGCTGTTCGTTGACGATAAAGCGGTGATCCTTGTTGCAGACCACGATCGGCGTGTCCATGCCTTCGAACACCAGACGCTCCAGGGTTTGCTGGAACAGCGTGTGCTCACCGGTCAGGGCCAGGAATTGTTTAGGGAATTGCTTGCGCGAAAGCGGCCAAAGACGTGAACCGCTACCACCTGACAAGATCACCGGAATCATGTTGTTTACTCCATAAAAATCGATTGGTTAGAGGCACGAACGTTGTGTCGTTTCACTCTTGTTTTTGTCTCGTACCGAGAGGCCGCCGCGATTTCCTGTAGGAGCTGCCGAAGGGCTGCGATCTTTTGGCGTCTTTAATGACGCCGAAGATCAAAAGATCGCAGCCTCGTTTCACTCGACAGCTCCTACAGGGATCAGCGTCTCTGCGGGAAATGTGTTAGCGAGTCGATACCGGGCGTTTCACCCAGACTGGCGACAGGTTGCTGCCGTTGCCGGTGACGTACAGCACGGCTGCCTCACCACGCTCCAGCGCGACCGGTTTTACGTCGCCGACTTTCTTGTCGCCTTCGTACAGCGCCAGGCTGACTTTCACCGGGTTGATCTCACGTTCGCCACGGCCCTTGGCGGCCACGTTCGGCACCACGTCGGTCTTGCCGTCGGCAGTCTTCAGGGTCAGCGGCTTGTCGCTGAGGTTCTGCACGCGCACCAGGGATTTCTGCTTGTTCTTGAACGGCGGCTCTTCGATCAGTTGCGGCGCGCCGGATGCGTTGTTGACCAGGGTGTAGTAGTGGTCGCCGGCGAGTTTGACCGGCAGGGTCTGGCTGCCGATTTTGGCGCTGTAATCACCGCCCGGCATGAAGCTGAAGTCGCTGCTGGCCAGTGGCGCAACATCGCTCAGGTTAGTGCTGCCGACGGTGGCGCTGACTTCGGCGTTGCTGGCGTTGTAGACCCGCACGAAAGTCGAGCCTTTCGGTGCGGTCGGGCCGTACAGCGCGGCGTCACCACCGGCGAACGCCTGGACCGACAGCACGCTCAGACCAGCAACCAGTGCGAAGCGTTTTGCGAGACGACGAGGAGTAGTAGTGAAAGTCATGGTGTTACCTCTCTTTCAGTTTTGCGCCCGATCGGGCGTCTCGGATTTAGTGTTGATGGCTACGTTTTGTTGGCGAGCACCGGCTTGTTTGAGCTCTGCGACCCACTGCGGGTCGGCGTCGCCGATTTCGTTGTTCACAGGCAGATATCGTTCAGGAAACTCCCAGATCAGCACCTGTGGCGGGCTGTTCTTGAAGTCATCGCTTTTCAGGTAGCTGAGCATCGGCAGGATCGGGCCGTGGCCGTCCTCGGCGTAGTTCACGACGTCGCTGTGCAGCGCCTGTTTCAGCGCACCGACGAAGTTCCAGTTGGGGTTGGCGCTGTAGCTGGTGCCGATCAGTGCGACCGGTACTTCGCTGCTGGCGAACAGCGCGTCGTCACCGGCAGGTTGCTCGGCGGCCACGGTGTTGCGCTTTTGCAGCGGCTCTTGCGCCGGCATCAGGTTTTCGAACAGCGGATCCAGCGGCAGAAACAGACGCAAGTCGCCCTTGTGCGTGACCTTCTCCGCCGGCGTGGTGACGAAGCGCTGCGGCTCGCCACTGAGCGGGAACTTGTCGGCGATGGTTTTCGCCAGGGTGTTGGCCGCGATTTCGGCGCCTTCCGGGGTCCAGTGGGTGTCGGTGCGCAGGAACACTTGCTGACCGTTCTGCTTGGCTTTTTGCAGCGGGCCGAGCAGGTCCGGGGCGAGGATCTTGTCCGCCGCGACACGGGCGTGGAAATCCTGATAGAGGTTGGCGTGGATGCTCGCCGGTTTCACTTCACCCAGGTGTTCCGGGTACAGGCGTACCTTGGCCGGAACGATCGCCATTACCAGTTTCACGCCTTTCTCTTTCAGGGTCTGGCGCACGCCTTCAACCAGCGCGTAGTTGCCTTGCAGGTTCAGCTCTTCGTTGACGATCGGGTTGAATTCTTCGTCGCTGTACAGCCACTGATCGCGACCGAGCACCACACCCGGACGACCTTCGTTGAACAGTTTGAAATCCAGCGCGGCCCAGAGGTTGGTGCCCAGACGCTTGATCGGAAACTGATCGTCGTAGTGGGTTTCCACGGCTTTGGTCCAGCGACCGTTGAGCACCGTCGCATCGGCGTTGGTGCTGAAGCCGAAGAAGCTGCGCACCGACCACAGACCGAGCACCAGCAGGGTCAGCAGAAACAGCGCGATGTAGAAGATGCGTAATGAGCGGGTCATGTCAGATCCCTCAGAACTGGAAGTAAAGGAACGGCGAGAAGCTTTGCGCCGAGAGTTTGAGAATCGAGGCGATGAACAGCAGCAGGATCAGCCCGCGCATCACGTAGCGTGACCAGTCCGCCGTCCAGTAGGCCGGTTGCACCTGGGCTTCGACGCCGACGGTGTAGCCAGGCTCGTGGATGCTCGCCGGGTTTTCGCCGGGGGCTGCCTTGATCATGCCGGGGGTCGCAGCGGCAGGGCCGTCGGTTTCGACGTTGACCACTGGCTTGGTTTTGACCGGAGGCTGATTGGTGTACAGATCACGCAGACCAAAGAACGCCAGCGTTGCGTACGCCACCACCAGAGTTGCCACTTGCAGACCGGTGAGGCTGGCGCGGTTGAGTTCCGACAGCGACCAGTCGCCGAAGCTGAACATCGCGCCGTACATGCGCCCGGCGACGTGCAGGTTTTCGGCACGGAAGATCACCCAGCCCATCACCACCAGCAGGAAGGTCAGCGCCCAGCGGATCGGGTTGAGGCTGCGCGGCGAGGTGTTGATGCCGAGCATTTTTTCGATCGCCAGCCACATGCCGTGCCAGGCGCCCCAGACGATGTAAGTGATGTTCGCGCCGTGCCACAGACCACCCAGCAGCATGGTCAGGAACAGGTTGCGATAGGTCATCAGCGTGCCTTTGCGGTTACCGCCGAGGGTGATGTACAGGTAGTCACGCAGCCAGGTCGACAGGCTGATGTGCCAGCGGCGCCAGAACTCGGTGATCGACTGGCTGATGTACGGCTGCTTGAAGTTTTCCATGAAGCGGAAACCCATCATCAGGCCCAGACCGATGGCCATGTCGCTGTAACCGGAGAAGTCGAAATACAGCTGCGCGGTGTACGCCAGCGCGCCGAGCCAGGCATCCCCGGTGGTCGGGTTTTGCAGGGCGAAGCAGTGGTCGGCCACCACCGCGAGGGTGTCGGCGATGAAGACCTTCTTGATGAAACCCTGCATGAACCGCGTGCAACCTTCGGAGAACTTGTCGAGGGTGTGGGTGCGGTTGTTGAACTGATCGGCGAGGTCGCGAAAGCGCAGGACCGGGCCGGCAATCAGGTGCGGGAAGATCGCCACGAACGCCGCGAAGTCGATCAGGTTACGCGTGGCCGGGGTGTCGCCGCGATACACGTCGATGATGTAGCTGATCGATTCGAAGATGTAGAACGAGATGCCGATCGGCAGCAGCACGTGGGTCAGGATGAACGGTTCCAGACCGAACGAGGTCATGATCGCGTTGATGCTGTCCACGCCGAAGTTGGCGTACTTGAAGTAGCCGAGGATGCACAGGTCGACCGCGACACCGAGCAGCAGCCAGCGCTGTGCCGGTTTGGTGCGCACGCCGGCGGCACCGACTTTCAGGCCGATCCAGTAGTTCCACAGGGTGACGCCGGCGAACAGCGCCAGGAAGTCCACCCGCCACCACGCGTAGAACACGTAGCTGGCGATCAGCAGCAACAGGTTGCGATAGCGTTGCCCGCTCAGGTAGTACAAGCCGAGAAAGATCGGCAAGAACAGAAACAGGAACACGTTGGATGAAAATACCATCCCGATCTCTCCATGTTTGAACCAACAGTCAAGGGCCAAAGCCCCCCCAAACCCCCCACGCCAAACCGGAGGGCCAACTCAAATCTCGCTGCCCCCCTGTAGGAGCTGCCGAAGGCTGCGATCTTTTGATCTTGATCCTTGAAAGCCAGATCAAAAGATCGCAGCGTGCCGCAGCTCCTACAGGGGTTGGCCTTATAAACCCTTGTTGCCCTTCTCGTGGGACGGGTCGTAGACCTTGGTCAGGTCGCCACCCAGACGGAAGGTCTTGAACGGTTGCATGCCGTGCTTCTTCTCGATCACATCCGCCGGGCAGGTGTAGAGGGTGCAGAACGGTTCGAGCCAGGCGAATTTCATGTCCTCTTTCAGATCGGTCATGTCCTGCTCTTTGCCGTTCTTCTTCTCGAACTGATCCGGGTCTTTCACCCCGGCCAGCACTCGGTCACCGAGACGCTTGAGCGCGCTGTTGTTTTCCTGACGCAGATCGACACCGTTGACCTGGGCGAAACTGGCGATCATCGCCAGCGGCGGAAGGGCGTAGTTGTGATAGGCGAGGGCGCGTTGCTGGCGCTTGAGTTCGTTGGGCAGGAAACCGTCGGCGTCGATTTGATTGACTCCGACCTTGTATTCCTTCACCGCCCAGTCGAACAGGTCGCGGCGGTTGGTGGCGACGGCGGTAGCCATCACCGACCATGCCGCCCAGTACGAGTGGTTGTTGGTTTTTTCCAGCGGCAGGTTGTCCCAGTCGCTGACTACCTGATCGGCCATCTTGCTGAACCACGCCTCGATCTGCTGCGCCTCTTGCTGATGCGCGGCCAGCGGATGCGAGTCGGAGAATTTCAGGCGAATGTACGACGAGGCCATGCTGCCCAGCGCCCATTTGCGCATCGACTTGCCGGTGTGGTTGAAATCCTTGGACATCAACGCATCGGCCTTGGCCCACGCGGTCAGCCAGTTGAGCGTGCAGTCGAGCTGCTCCGGGCGACCGTCGCGCATGAACTGCATCACCCGTTTGGCGGTGCCGCGCTCCAGCGTGGTGATGTCCTTGGTGGTGTCGCGGAAGGCTTTTTCCGACTGCACGTTCAGGGTCGCGCGGGCCTTGTCCGAGCCTTCGTATTTGCTGCGAAATTGCAGCGGCCCGGTGTACGGCGCCGGCATCGCGTCGCAGCCTTCGCTCTTGTCACCGGTCTTGAATTTATCCACCGGCGCAAAGTAGCCCTGTGGCGGACGCAGTGGCGCGGCGGCCTGAGTGGCCCCGGCGAACATCGCCAGGCTCAGCAGGGATGGCGCAAGCAAGTGTTTGATCGTTCGATTTCGCATAGCAGACCTCATTGCCCGACCTGAGCGGTTTGTGGCCCAGCGCCCGGGAATACGTTGCGTTTGCAGATTTTCGCTTCAACTTTTTGTGGCGCGGTGCCCGCTTCCGGGCCCTGGACTTCGACTGCCAGCAGTTTTTGCGAGGCCCAGTCTTCGTCCGTGCGCAACTCAAAGGCGAAACGACCGTCGGTGTCGGAGGTTTCCGGTTTCTCGATCTTGATGTCCTCGTGGCGACCGTTCATGTACCAGAGGGTGGCTTGCAGGGTTTTCACCGAGGTGTCGGCGAAGCGGATGTCGACCTGATGGCTGCTGTTCTGCAGGTTCAGGTTCTTGCTGTTGACCAGCAGTTCCTGTTTGCCGCCAGGCTTGAGCGTGGTGCTGGCGGACATTTGCGTGTCTTTGCCTTCGCAGCCGTTGTCGAGCAGCGACATCATCTGGCGGTAGATGGTCTCCTGATCGAGGCGGTACAGCGGCGAGAATTCCCAGATCAGAATCTTCGGCGGAGTCTTCTGGAATTCATCGCTACCGAGGTACTGCAGCATCGAACCTTCCAGACCACCGCCGGGGAAGGCGACGTTGAGAATGTCGGCGCCAATGGCTTCTTCGAGGAAGCCGGCGAAGTTGTAGTTCTTGCCGCTGTGCGAGGTGCCCACGAGGGTGATCTGCGGGTTGCCGGAGTCACCGAACAGGTCGCCGTCACCGGCTTCGCCTTTGGGCTCGGTGGTGAACTGGTCCATGTACTGGATCGCGTAACTGGTGCCGCACAGCTGCCCGGCCATGTTGTGCAGGGTGCCGGTCTTGCCCATGCGCCCGGTACGCTTGGTCTCGAATTCACGCTTGGGAATGTCGGCGAAGGCCGGAATCTGCTTGACCTTCTCGGCAACGATTTTCGCCGTGCGCTGCGCGCCGTACGGGGTCCAGTGCTGGTCGCCGCGGAAGTAAAAATCGTGGGCGGGCAGGGTGTCCGGCAGCGATTCGTTGGTCAGCGGTGACAGGTCCGGCACCACGTAACCCATCTGCGCGAAACGCCCGAGCATGGTCTTGTAGTTGCCCAGCGCTTTCTCGTAATCGAACGCGGCTTTTTCCTGCGGGTTGAGCTTGTTGCGGTTCACCAGGCCACGGGTCGGCTGGTAGACAATCACCAGTTCGACGCCTTTGGCCTTGAACGCATCGTGCAGTTGCTGCAGGCGTTTATAGCCGGCCGGGGTGGTGTTGAACTCGGTGCGCAGATCTTCCTGGGTACGGAACAGCCAGTCGCCCTGCGCCTGCACCAGGGTGGTGAAGTTCTGCTGATAACGCGTGGTGTAGTTCTTCGCGTCATGGGCGGCCGGGCACAGGTTGCAGCACGGTTCGGCGCTGAATTTTGGCGGCGTGGCGCCCGCCGCTTCATCGGCGCGAGCGCTTTGGCTGGCCGCCAGAATGCCCACGGTCAGGGCCGACAGGCTGAGTAATCTGATCAAGTGTGGGTGCATAAAATTATCCTCAGTCCTGCAATTCGGTCTGGCGTTCGACAGGGTCGATCAGCACGGCTTTCTGCTGGCGCACCAGCAGGTCGAGAATTTCATCCTGGCGCTCGCCGAGGATGCCGTTGAAGCTGATGCCGCTGGATTTGGTCGGCGCCAGCATCGATACCCGATACAGCTCGACGCTCAATGGCGAGTCGATGGCCATCGGGCCGCTGCCGTTGGCCGCCAGTTCACCGCCGACCACGATCAGCGAGACTTGCGCGTCAAACGGGTCGAGCTTGATGTCACGGTCGGTGTCGGTCAGGTCCTTGATGTGGCCGTAGACGCCGGTCAGGCCGTTGGCCATGGCGACGTTTTCGTAGAGGCGGATGTTCACGCTGTTACGAATGCGGATGCCGTGGCGCTTGTTGCTGATGACCTTGTTGCCCCACAGCAGGTTGTCGGCGGACTCGTAAAGCGTGATGCCGTCGGTGTGGTTCTTGTAGATCTCGTTGTAGGCAATGATGTTGTTGACGCTGTTACGGTCGATCACCAGGCCCGAGAGGTGGTTGTCGTAGCTCTTGTTGTTGAAGATGAAGCTGTCGTTCACTTCACGGGAAATGATGATGCCGTGCTTCTTCTTCGTACCGTGGACGGTGTTTTCGGCAATGATCAGACCGTGGGAACGGTCGTGCGGGTCGATGCCGTAGACGATGTTGTCCTTGTAGGTATTGCCCTTGACCACGAAGTCGCGGGTTTCGTAGCAGTAGAAGCCGTACCACATGTCGGAGAACTCGGAGCCGACGATCCAGCCGGTCGGTTCAGGGCGCTTGAGCACCTTGGCCATGTTCGGCGTGTACTGGGAAATACTCACCCCGTACGACTTGCTGTTGGCGTAGCCGAAGCTGGCCATCTTGCTGTTGACGATGTAGGTCTCGGTGCCGCCCCAGGCCAGCAGGAACGGCCGGAATTCCTTCGGCGAACGGAAGGTCGCCGGGCCGTTGTCCTTCTCGCGCCAGCCAGTGACTTTGGTGTCACGCACGAACAGCTGACCGTCGTTGACCAGGAACGAACCGGCCTCTTGCGACAGGCGCAACTCCTGGGTCTGGCCGTCGATTTCGAGGATGCCTTTGCGGCCGACCACGATCGGCAGCTTCGCCAGATACACGCCCGGCGCGGTTTCGCTGAAGTACTGCTTGGGCAGTTTTTGCGCCAGATCCTTCAAATTCATATAGCCGTCGTCAACGAAGATCGCCTGCGGGATGCCGTGCTGACGCACCACCCATTCGGCCATCTTGTTGTCGCCGCCGATGAAGTCCTTCAGCGCGTCTTCCTGCATCATCCGGCGCACGCTGATCTTGCCCGGTTTGCTGCGATTGATTTTCGCGGCAGCAGCCTCGGCGGTGAAGCCGGAGAGGTCGGGCAGTTTCGGCTTGGCCAGTTCCAGCGCCTCGGTCGGCGCGCTGCTGACGGTGTAGGTCTTGGCTTGTTGCAGCTCTTTGGCGACGGTCACCGGTTTGCCCTGTTGAGGCACGGCCGGTTCCACCGTGGCGAAGGCGCCAGCGGAGGCCAGCAGCATGGCGCCGGCCAACAGGCTGAGCGAGCCTTTCCTTGCATGGTGCATGTCGGGCACTCCCTTGGCGGTTTGCATCAGAAGCGCCAGATCACGTCGATGAACGCGCGGTGCATGTACGAATCGACCTGGCTGCCATAGGCATCACCGGGCTTGAACACGCCGCCACGGAAACGCACCAGCGCCGACGGTTCGTCGATCGACTGGCTCAACGCCGCTGGCAACAGGCCTTGCTTGAAGTACTTGGTCACCACCAGGTCCATTTCCTGACCCAGATCCTTGTTGCCATCCTGCAGCGGCAGCGAGGTGCTGGAGAGGATCGCGCCGGTGACGTCGTCGGTGTTGTTTTCCACGGCGTTGATGCCGTTGCTGCCCACCGGCTTGTTGCCGTCCACGCGCCAGAACTTGTGGTAGATCAGACTGGCGTCGTACTGGTCGTTGAGCATCCACGAACCGAACAGGGTCGCGGTCTGCATGTTGTTCATTTCGCCACGGAACGCTTCGCCGAAACGGTGCACGCGCGAGCGGGTACCGGTGTAGTTGGAGCGGTTGCTCTCCAGACCGTTCTGCTGGTAATCGGCACTGGCGCGGGCGTAGGCCGCACCGACCTGCCACTGCGGATCGAGGCGCAGACGCACGCCCAGATCGGTGGCCCAGCCGTTGATGTCATCGCTGTGTTTGGCTTGCGCCGGGCGGCTGCCATCGGCGTTCAGCGGGTTGACCGAATCGAGGTCGCCGCTCATGCCGGTGATGCTGCCCCAGTAGTTGACGGTGTTGGTGTTGCGCCAGTTGTAGGCGTCGCTGTCGGCGGTCAGGCCGAGCCAGCTGATGTCGCCGTTCTGGGTCTTGTCGAGGGTGTCGCGGGGCACGCCCGGTTCGGCGTAATCGAGCTTGCCGTTGTCGTGGGTGTGGTGGCCGCGAATGCCGACCCAGTTACCCGGTGTCCACTGATAGGCGGCATCGGCGTAGGCGTGCAGGCGATCCTTGTCTTTGGGCGCCAGCTCTTTGAGGTCGGTGCGGTATTCGCTGAAGCGCTCGGCAACACCGACGTTGGCGCGCAACAGGGTGGTGTCGAAAGTCCAGTTCAGGGCTTCGATGTTGGTGTCGCGCCATTGCCCGTCGTCATTGCGCAGGCGCTGGCGACCGAACTTGAGCATCTCGCCCGGGTACGGCGTGAAGCCGCTGTAGCCGACCCAGAACTCGCGCATCGCCAGGTAGTTTTTCTTGGTCTGGCGGTCACCGCTGTCGGTGGTTTCGGCGCCATCGGACTGCTGCAGGGTGTCGGTCTCGATGATGTCGGTCGAGGTCACGGCCTGGCCCATGGCGTAAGCACTCCATGCACCGCTTTCGCCGTAGATCCACGGACGCAGGTCGAGGCCCACACCGTTGACGTCGCCGCCGCTGGCGGTGCCGAGGTCGCGGTCGTCTTCGGACTGGCCGGTGATTTTCACTTCCAGGCCGAAGTTCTTGGTTTCAGTGATCGCGGCCAGTGTCGGGCAAGACCAGATCAGCGCGAACGTGAGGCCAATGCCGGCCTTCACAAAGGGATTCAACTTCATAGGGATTCCTCGCCGTCTTCTTCTTGCAGGGCGTGCAGTTGCAGCGTGTTCTGGTTCAGGGCGCCACGACTGGCCTGTTCCTGTTGCAGCAGGCGCTGGGCTTCGGCCAGACGCTCGGGCGGCAATTGCGCTGCCAGAGTGGTCGCCAGTTCATCGGCTTGCGGGGTGTTCTGCGCCTTGGCCAATTGGCTGAACACGTAGGCGTTGAGCGGGTCGGGCTTGGTGCCCTTGCCTTGGGAAAACAGTTGGGCGATGGCGAAATCGGCGCTGTTCTGGCCGTTGCGCGCAGCGGTCAGGAGGTGGTCGAGGGCCTTCTGCGGGTAGACCTTGCCCAGGTAACCACGGCGATAGATCTGGCCGAGGTAGTAGTCGGCGGCGACTTCGCGGCCGACGGCTTTCTGGAAGTGTTCTTCGGCGACTTTCGCGTCGGCCGGCACCAGTTTGCCTTCGTAGTAGAGCTTGCCCAGCAACAGTTCGGCGCGCGGCTGGTCGGCGGCGCGGCCGTTGTCCAGGTACTTCATCATCTGATCGACGTCGCCCAGTTCCGGGAAGTCGTAAAGCAGTTGCGCGAGGGTCACCCACGACGCCGGGTAGCCCGGGGCGATCGGTTCGAGCAGCGACTGCGCGGTTTTCTCGTCGGTCTTGCCCAGGGTCGAATCGGCCAGCACGCGGGCCACCGAATCAACGCGCTGCGCGCTGACCGTGCCACGGCTGTAACCGGCCTGCATCTGCTTGATCAGCTCGGCCTGTTGCTCAGGCTGGGCTCGTTTCTGATAGACCGTGGCCAGTTCGACGTAGCAGATGTCGGTGGTGTTGAGCGCGGCTTTGCAGATTTTTTCCACGTCATCCAGATGCTGGTCGTAGGTGCCTTGAGTGCGATACAGCAGCACCTGCGCCAGACCCGCTTCCGGGTAGCCGGATTTGCGCCACTGATCGATCTGCTGCTGCGCGTTGATATTCGGGAAGCTGTGCGGGTATTGCAGGTACAGCATCGCCAGCGGGATCAACGTGTTGCCTTCGCCATTGGCAGCGGCTTTTTTCAGCAGGCTTTCGGCTTCGTGGTGCTCGGCTTCGGTGGAACCCGGTTTGGCTACCAGCAGGCGACCGAGACGGGCCTGAGCCCGTGGCGACACGTCGGCGGCGGCACGGTAAGTCGCCTCGGCCTGTTTGATCTGCTCGGGGTCGCGGCTGTCGACCTGGATATCGGCCAGGCCCACTTGCGCCTCGCTGTAACCCAGATCCGCCAGTGCGCGGTAGTTCTGCGCGGCGGTGGCGGTGTCGCCACGCTTGAGCGCTTCGTTGGCCAGACGCTGGTCGGGCAGGCCCGCGCAACCGGCCAGACTGACCGCCAGTGCCAGCGAGCACACCATATGACCTTTGTGGGAGCTGGCTTGCCAGCGATTCAGGCGGCTCGGTGTGTCAGACAGACCGCGTTGATCCAATCGCTGGCAAGCCAGCTCCCACAGGGATCGCGGTGTTCTCAGGAGACTGATGATGGTCACAGGCATGTCCTCGACTTAAAGACCGGCAGCCATGGCTTTGTCGATCAGCCAGTTCAGGTTCGGGCCACGGTCGCTGTTCACTTCCACCGGGCGCCCGGCGAAGCTGCTGTCCAGCGGTTCGTCCGGCTGGATCTGCACGCGGATGTCGGAGGACAGGTCGGCGCTTTTCAGGCTGGTGCTGCTGACGATCTTGCCGGTGCGGCTCTTGTCTTCGCCGGCGATCTGGAAGCTCACTGGCGTACCCGGACGCACGTCGCCGAACTGGCGATAGGAGAAGCGTGCATCGACGGTGGCCTGGGTGTTGCGCGGCACCAGGGTGAAGATCACGTCGCCCTTGCTCGCGTACTGACCGTCAGCCACCAGTTGCTGGGCCACGGTGCAATCGCAAGGCGAGGTCAGGGTGCCGGTCATCTGCTTGCCGAACAGTTCTTCAACCTTGGCCGGTTGCAACTGGTCTTCGTCGAGATGACCCTTGAGTACGTCGAGCATGCTGGTGCTGAAGGTCGCCAGCGGGGCGCCTTTTGCCGCCACGCCGTCGGACTTGACCAGGCTCTGCACAGTGCCGTCACGGGGCATGGTGATGTTCATCCCCGGCACGCTGACCAGACCGGCCTGCGCATGGCTGACGAAGTACATGCCGTACACCGACTTGAACACGAAACCGAACGCGACCAGGCCGATGGCGAAAATGCCGGCGCTGAAGGTCACGGCTTTCAGACGCCCGAACGGAGTCATGCCGCTGCCGCCGTCCTTGACCTTGCGCGCCTTGGTGAAGTTGTCGCGCTGCAGGGTCGCCAGCACTTCACCCATGCTGACGATGTCGCCGGCCAGGTGCGAAGTGATCAGATGGCGCAGGGTCGAGATGTCCTGCGGCTCCAGGTTCTGGAACTGGCAACCGGCGCGGCCGGTCTGGCGGTCGTAGGAGCGCACCTGCAGCTCGACGTCCATGGCCAGGCCAAGGTTGTCGATGACGAATTGCAGGCGTGCCTTGTACACCTCGCCGAGGGTCAGCGGCAGTTGCCCGGCGTTGAACGCCAGACCACCGGCGGACAGGTCCAGGACCCGCGCTTCGACCGGCGTCCGGTCCGGGCCGAAGAAGCGCAGTTTGGCCGGGATTTTCACTCGGGCGTGCTGACGCTGGGCTTCGGATTCATGCACTACGTTGGCGTTGACGGCGGTATTCATGGGGGCGATTTCCTTGTTAATTCAATAGGGGCAGGTCAGACCATCATCAGCAGCACGGCGACGAAAATGCTGCCGGCGGAGAAGGTCATGGTCCGAGACGACCAGGTGTTGAACCAACGTTGAAAGCTGGCGAGATCACGGGTCAGGGAAGTGGGTTGGCGCGTCCAGGATTGCTGGTCGAGGCGGAAGAACACGTAGATCTTCACCAGCGCACCGACGATCTGGTTGTAATAGAGAATCGCGGGATAGGCCGGGCCGATCCGGTGACCGGAGCACGACAGCAGCAAGGTCAGAATCAGGCGGGTGATGCCGATCCACAGCAGGTAGGCGAGGATGAACGCGCCGCCGTACTTGAAGCTGGCGATGATCGCCACGGTCAGGCCCAGCAGGGACGTCCACATCGATACGCGCTGGTCGAACAGCACTACCGAGGTGAAGGCGCCAAGGCGTTTCACACCCAGGCCCAGCGCTCGCGAGTTCTGGCGCAGGTTGTTGCCGTACCAGCGGAACATCAGTTTGCGGCTGGCCTTGATGAAGCTCTTTTCCGGCGGGTGTTCAACGGTGTTGATCGCGGCGTCCGGCACATAAAAGGTGTCGTAGCCCAGGCGCATCAGGCTGAACCAGCTCGACTTGTCGTCGCCGGTGAGGAACTTGAAACGGCCCAGGCGCCAGTGTTGCAGCGAGTCGCTTTCGACGTCGGCGATGAATTCCGGGTCGGTCACCACAGTGGCGCGGAATACCGACATGCGCCCGGTCATGGTCAGTACGCGCTTGGACAGGGCCATCGAGCACATGTTGATGTGGCGCTGGGCGAAACGCAGCTTGTGCCATTCGCTCATGATGTAGCCGCCGCGCACTTCGCAGAATTCGTTGGTGGTCAGGCCGCCGACGTTGCCGAACAGCTGGAACCACGGCACGGTCTTGCGCACGGTGCCTTCGCCGAGCACGGTGTCGCCGTCGATCACCGCCACTACGGCGCGGTCGTCCGGCAGGTGACGGGAGATCGCGCGGAAACCGTAGGCCAGGCCATCGCGCTTGCCGGTGCCGGGAATGCGCACGAAGTCGAGCTTCACGCGGTCCGGCGGATTCATCCGCGCCCACAGCGCTTTGACCAGCAGCTCATCGGACATTTCCACGATCGAGCAGACCACGGTGGTCGGCAGTTCGCAGTCGATGGCTTCCCGGATCACCGAGCTGTAGACCTGCGCAGTGGTCAGCGCGTCGATGCGGAAACTGGTGACCATCAGAAACACATGCGACGGATCCGCCGCCTTACCCAGCTTGCGCACTTTGCGGCGCAGGTGCGGGTAAACGATGTAGAGAAAAATCATGCCGCGCACAAAGTGCGTTGCACCCATCGAGTAGCGCCAGATACCCACGGCGCCAATCAGGAAAATGAAGTCCTTCGACTCGGAGTCGAACGTGGACGTGGGCAGCATCAAGGCCAGGCCCATCAACACACTGAGGTAAAACAGCCAACCGGCGGCCTGAAGTAGGCCGTGCTTTAGCCTGTGCATAATCTGCATCCGTCTCTATCTCGGGCCGGGCCCGATGGGGTTAAGGCAGGCTTACAAAGAAC
Organism: Pseudomonas sp. HMWF021; assembly: GCF_003061005.1. Taxonomy (GTDB): domain Bacteria; phylum Pseudomonadota; class Gammaproteobacteria; order Pseudomonadales; family Pseudomonadaceae; genus Aquipseudomonas. The sequence continues at coordinate 44,975 of NZ_QAIK01000059.1, forward strand.
TGCAATGTCACGCGCAATTCGGGCGAACCCTGTGTAGGAGCTGCCGAAGGCTGCGATCTTTTGATCTTCCCCGGTTCACTCAGAACTCAAGTGCGCCGGGTAAAGATCGCAGCCTCGTTTCACTCGTCAGCTCCTACAGGGGGCGTCGGAATCGGGCGAACCCTGTGTAGGAGCTGCCGAAGGCTGCGATCTTTTGATCTTTACGGGTTCACTCAGGATTCGAGTGAGCCGGGTAAAGATCGCAGCCTGCGGCAGCTCCTACATTCCGGGGTCACACATTGGTTGTGCGCCGCCTATGGGTTACGCGGCGGCGCGCAACATCTGTGTTACCAGCAGATCCCTTCGGTACGAGTACCTGGGTTGGTGGCTTTGGCCATGAAGCCGACCAGGTCGATGACCTGTTTGCCTTGCGGTGCTTCCTGGGCCAGCGCGCGGAACTTCTCGTCGCGGTTGCCGAGGATGATCACGTCGGAGTTGTCGATCACCGAATCGAAGTCCGAGTTGAGCAGGGACGACACGTGCGGGATCTTCGACTCGATGTAGTCCTTGTTCGCGCCGTGAACACGGGCGTACTCGACGTTGCTGTCGTAGATGCTCAGGTCGTAACCCTTGCCGATCAGCATTTCGGCCAGTTCCACCAGCGGACTTTCGCGCAGGTCGTCGGTACCGGCTTTGAAGCTCAGACCGAGCAGGGCGACTTTGCGTTTGTCGTGGCTTTCAACGATGTCGAAGGCGTTCTGCACTTGCGATTCGTTGCTGCGCATCAGCGAGTTGAGCAGCGGCGCTTCGACGTCCAGGGAACCGGCGCGGTAGGTCAGGGCGCGCACGTCTTTGGGCAGGCACGAACCGCCAAAGGCGAAGCCCGGGCGCATGTAGTACTGGGACAGGTTGAGGGTCTTGTCCTGGCAGACCACGTCCATCACTTCACGGCCATCGACGCCGACCGCTTTGGCGATGTTGCCGATCTCGTTGGCGAAGGTCACTTTGGTCGCGTGCCAGACGTTGCAGGTGTACTTGATCATCTCGGCGACCGCGATGTCCTTGCGGATGATCGGTGCGTCGAGTTCTTCGTACAGCGATTGCAGAACGTCGCCCGAGGCCTTGTCGAACTCGCCGATGACGGTCATCGGTGGCAGGTCGTAGTCCTTGATCGCGGTGGATTCACGCAGGAATTCCGGGTTGACCGCGACGCCGAAATCGACACCAGCCTTCTTGCCCGAGCAGTCTTCGAGGATCGGAATCACCACGTTGGCGACGGTGCCTGGCAATACGGTGCTGCGCACGACGATGGTGTGGCGGGTGGTTTTTTCACGCAGGACAAAACCGATCTCGCGGCACACCGCCTCGATGTAGTTCAGTTCCAGGTCGCCGTTCTTCTTGCTCGGCGTACCGACGCAGATCATCGACAGGTCGGTGTCACGGATCGCCTCGGCGAAGTTGGTTGTACCGCGCAGACGACCGGTCTCGATACCCTGAGCCAGAAGTTCGCCCAGACCCGGTTCAACGATCGGCGATTTGCCGGCGTTGATCATGTCGATCTTGTCTTTGGCAACATCGACGCCAACCACGTCATGGCCCCGTGCAGACAGGCAACCGGCACACACTGCGCCAACGTAACCCAAACCAAATATGCTGATGCGCATCGCAATTACCTCTGTGTTTTATCAAGCCATTAGATGGCCGGAGTTAATGGTGTTCAGCGGTCATAGTGCACTCGAAAGTGCGGCATACAGGCGCCACAATGCCGTGTGCAGGCATACTAAGTTCCGAGTGTCTAAATAAGTGCACTCAAGATGTGCGCAACTAGGCCTTAGTTGTTATGACTTGCCCTGTTATGCAGCCGATCTTCTTTGTGGAAGACTCTGGCGCATGTGTCTTGTCCGCTTGATGTCGGACGTAACGCCCGTAGATCAAGGGGTTGGGTGCTCAGGCGAGCACGTTTACAGGGGCGCAGCCTTGGCCTTGTAGAGGATGTTTATGGTGCGTATCACCTATCCATCGTTAATCGATCAGATGAGTGAACCATCTAGGCAAGTTGCTGTGACAACTTGGTTACATGGTTCTCTGCTCTGCGTAAGTTATCTCGTACAAACTCGGCGAGAATCGTTACCGGTGGTATGAGCTATGCATTTGGACATAGTTCCTACCCGCTCATCGCGAAATCTGAAATTTTTTGAAATATTGACAAAGATGGCACTGGTCTCAATTTGATAGCACTTTCGATTTGGGCCTTTATAAATCGGTGCGAAATCGAGCTAGATAGTTTTGTGCCACTACCGTAAAAAAATTTATGTGCCACTACTGAAAAAAAGTGCAGCTGTCGAGTGAAACTAAAATTAGAATCGGGGAGGACGATTTTATGGCGCCAATAAAGCGGCGAAATGTGGCGAGGGATTTTTGACGTCGTGCGAGCTGCACGACTCCTTCTATAAAGAGTCGTGCAATGGGCATGCTTTATTCCGGGGCGTGGTCGCGCAGAAACACCAGCTTGTCCGGTTTCGATTGCTCGGCGCTGTAGCGATAACCCTGCACATCGAACTGCTCGAGAAGGGCAGGATCGTTGATTTTTTCCTGAATCACGAAACGGCTCATCAGGCCGCGGGCCTTTTTCGCGTAGAAACTGATGATCTTGTACTGACCGTTCTTCAGATCCTTGAAATCAGTGTTGATGATTCGCGCATTCAGGGCGCTGCGCTTGACCGCCGAGAAGTACTCGTTGGAGGCCAGGTTCAGCAGCACGTCATCGCCCTGTTCGGCGAGCGCTTCGTTGAGCCATTCGCTGATGCGCGTGCCCCAGAAGGCATACAGATCCTTGCCGCGGGCGTTAGCCAGTTTGGTGCCCATTTCCAGACGATAGGGTTGCATCAGGTCCAGTGGACGCAGCAGGCCGTAGAGGCCGGACAGCATGCGCAGATGCTTTTGCGCGTAGTCGAACTGGGCTTCGCTGAATGATTGCGCGTCGAGCCCGGTGTACACGTCACCCTTGAACGCGAGCAGGGCCTGCTTGGCGTTTTCCGGGGTGAAGGCGGGCGTCCAGCTGCCGAAACGCGCGGCGTTGAGGCCGCCGATCTTGTCGGACACATGCATCAGTTCGCTGATCTGTGCCGGGCTCAGTTCACGCAGTTGCTGGATAAGCTCCTGGGAATGGTCCAAGTATTGCGGCTGGGTGAAGCGCTGGGTCGCCGGCGGTGTTTCGTAATCGAGGGTCTTGGCGGGGGAAATCACCATCAGCATGAAGTCGTCTCCTTTAATCGTGGGGGCGATTCTAGGGGGTTGGCCGGGTTGACTCCAGCTATCAAGCCCATAGGTGATCGATGGTGTGCTGGAAAAGATCGCAGCCTTCGGCAGCTCCTACAGGTTACGGTCGACTGTTGGCTGCCTTTGCAGGAGCTGCCGAAGGCTGCGATCTTTTGATCTTTCTTTTGATTGTCCTGCGGCCACCCGCGATATAGTGCCGCGCGGGTTTGGTTATGGAGACACCCCTTTGCGCATTGTTCTTTTATTCACCGCGTGGCTGTTGAGCGTCGGGGCCATGGCGGCGCCGGGTGATGTGGCGACGCTGGATCGCAGCACCTGGCCGGAGCAACTGAGCAGCCCGACGCTGTTCGACGTCGCCTCGCGTGCGGAAATCCTCATGTTCGCCCGGGGCCTGCTGGGCACCGAGGCGCTGGACGAGGCTGCGCTGGCCCAGCGTCTGGGGCTGCGCACGGTCAATGTCGATGCGATCAGCAGTCTGCGGCAGCGGCTCTGGGAGCGCCTGTTGGCCAACTACAACTTCGCCCAGCAGAGCTGCGATCAGGACGCCTCGTTCTGCTTCCTCGTCGAAGACCTGCCGACCCTGCGCGAGCAGGCTGCCAAGTTCGTGGTCAGCGACGACAGCTATTACACCAGGTGGGCCGAGCCGAGCCGGCTGTTTCATCTGCAGTACCTCGACGAGCTGATGCGCAAGGCCGCGCTGTCGCCGCAGACCAGCAGCGAAGTCGATCGTTTTGGCGACTACGAGCGCAGCGGCGACGAGATGCACGACCGGCTGTTTCTGCTGAGTTTCGACAGCGCTGCCAATCTGCAACCGGATAACACCGACTGGATTGCCGACTACCTGCGCAAATCCAGCCTCAGCGGTACGTTCTTCCTGCTGGGCAAGGATGTGCAGGCGCGGTTGGCGGATCGCTCGGTGAGCAACCTGCAATCGGAGTTCTCGAAACAGTGCGTCGGCGTGCAGGGCTGGGAGTTTCGTTCCCACAGCTATTGGCAGGACTGGCAGGACTCGGTGCGCCGCAGCAGCGATCTGGTGAAGAACAAGTTGCCGGAAAACTACGTGCCGCTGTTCCGTCCACCGGAAGGTCAGCGCCGCAGTGACGCGGGCAGTTTTTTTCGCAATCAGGGCCTGCAAGTGGCGTTGTGGGACATCGATGCCCAGGATGGCGCCGGCAAGCTCAAGGGCGCCCAGAGCGCGCAGCGGGTGCTGACCCTGATGCTGTTGTGGCGTCACGGGGTGATCAATTTCAACATGAAACAGGATGCGGTCAAGACCGCGTTGCCGTGGCTGATCACGCAAACTGCGCAAAGCGGCATCGGCTTTGAAGACTGTCAGGACGGGTTTCGCTGACAAACAGAAAAAGCCCGGAAACATTGGGCTTGGGGTGATTTTTCTAGAGAATTCGATGCAGGCGGACTTCCGACTTTAGCGGGGTCTGGACAGTCCGCCAAGGGCTTTTCGTCACTCTGCAAAATAAACTTAAAAAACCGTAAAAGTGCTTTTTTATGTCATGGGTTTTGGAGTATTACGAAGACAGACCGCCGAAACCTGCAACACAGGTGGCGTCTTCCAAGACCCGTTTGTTTGCAGTCACTTGAATCTCCGCAGGTGAGGTTTCGGCAGTCACTTCGAGGCGCAGCACCGCCCAGGTATTGCGTCGAATGGCTCCCACAAAGGTGACCGAGTATGGATGATCACGGACGTAGCCCTTCTTCCAACCAGCCAATCCTTTATGTACTCGATACCAACGTATTGATTCACGATCCAAATGCCCTGCTGAATTTCGAAGAACACCACGTCGCGATCCCGATGACCGTGCTTGAAGAGCTGGACAAGCTCAAGAGCGGCCATCACAGCGTTGCCGCCGAATGCCGTCAGGCTATCCGTTTGATTGACAAGACCCTGGGCGATGCCTCCCCCGAGGACGTCGAACTGGGTGTACCGATCCAGCGCGGCAAGGGCGGGCCGAAAGGCTTGCTGTCAATTCTGATGAGCAAACAGGCCGAATCGAACCTGATTCTGCCCGAGCACCTGAACGACAACAAAATCATCAACCAGCTGATCGACCTGCACACCCGTGATCCGAAGAAGGCGGTGGTGCTGGTGACCAAAGACATCAACATGCGCCTCAAGGCGCGCGCCTGCGGCATCGATGCCGAGGACTACAGCACCGACCAGTTGGTCGATGACGTGTCCCTGCTGCCCAACGGCTACCACAACATGACCGGCTCCTTCTGGGACCGCGTGAGCAAGGTCGATACCCGTCAGGATCACGGCCGCACCTGGCATCAGGTGCAACTGATCGATAACCTGCCGGCGGTGCACATCAACGAGTTCATCATTGACGAACAAGGCTTTGTCGGCTGGATCAAGGAGATCGAAGAAGACAAGCTGCTGATCCTCGACCTGCATCAGGAACCGCTGCTGCACCAGGAAGCCTGGGGCCTCAAGCCACGGGATATTTATCAGAGCCTGGCGCTGTATGCGCTGCTGGATCCGGACATCCACCTGGTCAACCTGTCCGGTGCCGCCGGTTCGGGTAAAACCATTCTGGCGCTGGCCGCAGCGATTGAGCAGACCATGGTCAGCAAGCGTTACCGGCGCATTATCGCGACCCGCAGCGTGCAGGGTCTGGATCAGGAAATCGGCTTCCTGCCCGGCACCGAAGCGGAAAAAATGGAGCCTTGGCTGGGCGCCATCACCGACAACCTCGAAGCCTTGCACATGGATGACGAAAACACCCATGGCAGCGTCGATTACATCCTCAGCAAAGTGCCGTTGCAGTTCAAATCGCTCAACTACATTCGCGGTCGCAGCTTCCAGCAGAGCCTGATCCTGATCGACGAATGCCAGAACCTCACGCCGCACCAGATGAAAACCATCATTACCCGGGCCGGCGCCGGTTCCAAAGTGGTGTGCCTGGGCAACCTGGCACAGATCGACACCCCTTACCTGTCCGCTACCAGTTCCGGGCTGACCTACCTGACCGAACGCTTCAAGGATTTCCCCAACGGTGTACACATCACCCTGCAAGGGGTGCCACGCTCGATCCTGGCCGAATACGCCGAATCGCATCTGTAACCCTCCAACAAAACCGGGCGGCCCAAAAGCCGCCCGGTTTTTTATGCCTGAACAACAACCCCCCTTGATTGATGCCTACCCGATGAACACCACTGATCCACTGTAGGAGCTGCCGAAGGCTGCGATCTTTTGATCTTGTTTTCAAAGTCAAAAGATCGCAGCCTTCGGCAGCTCCTACAAAGGGCCAGTGATAATCAAGCGTGCGGAAATTTGACCCGCAGGTTTACAATCCACGCTCCTGATCAGGAGTAATCCCGTGCTGACTCATCTCGATTCCCAAGGTCGCGCCAACATGGTCGACGTCACCGAAAAAGCCGTGACGTTCCGTGAGGCGACGGCTCAAGCGCTGGTGCGCATGCTCCCCGAAACCCTGCAGATGATCGTCAGCGGCGGCCATCCCAAGGGCGACGTGTTTGCCGTGGCGCGCATTGCCGGCATTCAGGCGGCGAAGAAAACCAGTGATCTGATTCCGCTGTGCCATCCGCTGATGCTGACCGGGGTCAAGGTCGAACTCAGCGCTGAAGGCGCCGACAGTGTGCGCATCGTCGCCCGCTGCAAACTGTCCGGGCAGACCGGGGTGGAGATGGAAGCGCTGACCGCCGCCAGCGTCGCCGCGCTGACCCTCTATGACATGTGCAAAGCGGTGGATCGCGGCATGGTCATCGAAAGCGTGCGTCTGCTGGAGAAGGTCGGCGGCAAGAGCGGGCATTTTCAGGCGGAGCAGCCATGAAGCTGACGGTTAAATTCTTTGCCCGTTATCGTGAAGCGCTGGGCGTGGATTCGGTCGAGGTCGAAGGCGATTTCGCCACGGTCGATGACGTGCGTGCGCTGCTCGCGCAACGTGATGGCGCCGAGGTGCTCAGCGAACAGAACCTGATGTGCGCGCGTAACGAAGACCTGTGCCAGCTCGACGAGCCGGTGAGCGATGGCGACGAAGTGGCGTTTTTCCCCACTGTGACCGGAGGCTGAGCCATGGCGATTCGTGTACAGGCCACGGCATTCGACCCGGGTGCTGAAGTCAACGCGATGCACGCGGCCAACGTTGGCGTTGGCGCGGTGGTGAGTTTTGTCGGTTACGTGCGCGACTTCAATGACGGGCTGGATGTGGCCGGGATGTTCCTCGAACACTATCCGGGCATGACCGAAAAAGCCTTGGCCAAGATAGCCGTCGAGGCCGAGCAGCGCTGGCCGCTGCTCAAGCTTGAAGTGCTGCACCGCATCGGCGCGCTGGAGCCCGGCGAGCCGATCGTGTTTGTTGGCGCGGCCAGCGCCCATCGCCAGGCAGCGTTCGACGCCTGCGCCTTCGTCATGGACTACCTGAAAACCCGCGCGCCGTTCTGGAAGAAAGAAAACACCAGTGACGGTCCGCGTTGGGTGGAAGGGCGTGACAGTGATCATGCCGCTGCGGATCGCTGGAAGAAGTAATCTCTGCATCGCCCTTTAGTCAGCCATCGCTGGCAAGCCAGCTCCCACAGTGTTTTGTGTCGTGCACATATTTTATGTACACCACTGAACCGTGTGGGAGCTGGCTTGCCAGCGAAGAGGCCATCTGCAACACCACAACCTCTCTTTCCTCTAATTGACGATTTGTACACATCAGTCCAATATGGATTTATAAGTACAAAAAACCATTTCAGCTCTTTTCTTCTGTCTTGCCAAACCAACAACAACCCCGCGAGAGAACGAACATGAAGAAACTCCCCCTGATCACCGGTCTGGCCCTGAGCCTGTTGGCGTGCACCAGCTCGTTTGCCGCCGAGAAAACCCTGCGCATCGGCATCGAGGCCGCTTATCCGCCGTTCGCCTCGAAAACCGACAAAGGTGAAATCGTCGGTTTCGACTACGACATCGGCAACGCCCTGTGTGCGCAGATGAAGGTCAAGTGCGTGTGGGTCGAGGGTGAGTTCGATGGCCTGATTCCTTCGTTGAAAGTGAAGAAAATCGACATGGCGCTGTCGTCGATGACCATCAACGAAGATCGCAAGAAATCCGTGGATTTCACCCACAAGTACTACTTCACCTCATCGCGACTGGTGATGAAGGAAGGCGCCACGGTCGATGACCAGTACGCCAGCCTCAAGGGCAAGACCGTCGGCGTGCAGCGCGCGACCACCACCGATCGTTATGCCACCGAGGTCTTTGAACCGAAGGGCATCAACGTCAAGCGCTACGGCAACAATGAAGAAATCTACATGGACCTGGCGGCCGGGCGGCTCGATGCTATTTTCGCCGACACCATTCCGCTGACCGACTTCCTGTCGATGCCACGCGGCAAGGGATATGCGTTTGTCGGGCCGGAGCTGAAGGATCCCAAGTACGTGGGCGAGGGCGCGGGGATTGCGGTGCGCAAGGGCAATACCGAGCTGGTCAGCGAGTTGAACACGGCCATCGACGGGATTCGTGCCAGCGGCGAATATCAGAAGATTTCCGAGAAGTATTTCAAGTCCGACATCTACGGCGACTGATCGAAAAAGATCGCAGCCTGCGGCAGCTCCTACAGGAGAACTCATTTGTAGGAGCTGCCGAAGGCTGCGATCTTTTGATCTTCAGCCCTTCAATTCCTTCAAATGCTTGTACACCGTCGCCCGCCCCATGTTCAGCACATTGGCCACATAGTTCGAGGCGCTCTTGCCCTTGAACGCGCCTTCGGCGTGCAGCGCCAGCACCAGTTCGCGCTTGTGATCGCGGGTCAGCAGATTCAGGCTCAGCTGGCGCTCGCGCAGCCAGGCGTGGAGAAAGGTGTTGATGCGTTCCTGCCAGTCATCGCGAAACAGTGAGTCCGGCTGCGGGATCAGCTTGCTCGGCGACAGGAACAGGTCCAGCGCGGCCTTGGCATTCTCGAACAGCGAAATATTCAGGTTGATGCACAGCACCGCCAGCGGCCGTTCTTCACTGTCGCGCAGCACGGTGCTCAGGCTGCGAATCTTCTGGCCGTCCCAATTCAATTTTTCATAAGGCCCGATGTTCCGCTCGCTGACGTCCTCGCTGAGCATGTCTTCAAGCGATGAATCGTCGCCGATCTCGCGCTTGGACAGGTTGTTGGCGATGTAATCGACCTTCTGTGTGCGCAGGTCGTGCAGTACCACTTCGGCGTGGGGAAAGAACAGCGTGGCGATGGCGTCGGCGATGGCACGGAAGTTATCCAGTGCCGGATCGAATTCGGGGGCGGTCATGATTGTGGAGCTCCAGGCGGCGTCAGCGCCCCCGTGCACGGGGGCGCTGCGAGTGTGCCGCAATCCGTTGGGCGCGTCATCCGCAGGGGGCATCAGCGCAGTCGTGAAAGAGAGAGCATGGCGCTGCTCAGACCGAACTGCTGCAACGACTCAGGCAACGGCTCACCGCGTACCAACGCCGCACTGGCCTGACCCATCGCCGGCGAAGTCTGAATGCCATAGCCACCCTGGGCGGCGACCCAGAACAGCCCCGGCACCTGTGGATCGAAACCGCTGAGCAAGTCACCGTCGGCGACGAAACTGCGCAGCCCGGCCCAGGTACGGGTAGGGCGGCGGATGGTCAGGGTCGTGGCTTCTTCGATCTGGTAGATGCCCATGGCGATGTCCAGCTCTTCCGGCTGCACGTCATGCGGTTCGACCGGATCGGCGTTGGCCGGCGAGCCGAGGAACATCCCGGCGTCGGGCTTCATGTAGAACGATTCGTCGAGGCTGACCAGCATCGGCCAATGATGAATGTCCACGCCCTCGGGGCCGGCGAAAATGAACGCCGCGCGGCGCTTGGGTTGCAGGCCCAGCGCTGGTGCGCCGGCCAGTGCACCGATCTTGTCGGCCCAGGCGCCGGCGGCGTTGATGACGACCGGCGCGCTGAAGGTCTGGCCGTTGGTCTGCACTTGCCAGAGGCCGTCGGCGTCGCGACTCAAGCCCAGCACCTCGCAATCGGTGTGCACTTCGCCATTGTTACGACGGATACCGCGCAAGTAACCCTGATGCAGGGCGTCGGTGTCGATGTCGCTGGCGGTCGGGTCGTAGATCGCGCCGTGGACCTTTTCCCGGCGCAGGATCGGCAGACGGGCGCAGGCTTCGTCGGCGCTGAGCAACTGCATCTCCGGCACCGTGGCTTTGGCGCTGAGGTACTGGTTATTCAGTTCGGCGACGTCACCGGTGAAATCCACGGTCATTTCGCCGCGCGGCGTGAGCAGTGGATGCTCGCAGAAGCCACTGGGCGGATTATCGAAAAACTCACGGCTGGCCAGGGTCAGCGCGCGCACTTGCGGCGTGCCGTAGGCTGCGGTGTACAACGCCGCCGAGCGCCCGGTGGAGTGGTAGGCCGGGTGCGACTCGCGCTCCAGCACAATCACTTTGGCGTGGGGCGACAGCCAGAAACCGGTGGAAGCGCCGGCAATCCCGCCGCCGATGATGATGAAGTCTGCCTGGCTCATGAAAATCTCCTGAGTCATTAAGTTTCTCTGTAGGAGCTGACGAGTGAAACGAGGCTGCGATCTTTTGATCTTGTCTTTTGAACATCAAAAGATCGCAGCCTCGTTTCACTCGTCAGCTCCTACAGGGGATCGAGGTGTCAGTGCGTGAGGTGATAAACCGCATTGGCCAACGCGATGTCTTCCAGGCCCAGGCCGATCGAGCGGAAAAACACGTGACGGTCGTAACCGGGGCGCGGCACTTTCTCGCTGAGCAGATCAGCAAGGTCACCGACAATCGCAGACTTGTCCCAGCCATGCTGCCCGGCAGCAATCAGCATCTCACCCGCCGAACCCGGTGTGGTCAGCCGATAATCACAGAACACCTGCATGTCGCCCAGGCTCTGCGGCGGCACTTCATGGGCGCGTGGTGCGTTGGTGCTGATCGAGGTGATCAGCGCCGGTTTGCTCAAGGTCGCCGGATCGATCACCGGGCCGGCGGACGAGGTGCAAAGCATGATCACGTCAGCATCGTGCACGGCGGTTTCGCGGCTGTCGGCGATCTGCACCCCCGGGAATATCTCCTGCAGTTGCGCACGGGTTTCAGTGTCTTCAGACAGGCTCGGCGAATACACACTGATGTTTTGCCAGTCGCGCAAACCTTTCACGTAATGCAGATGCGCCTGGGCAACCTTGCCGCTGCCGATGATCGCCAGTCGCGAGGCGTTCAGCGGGGCGAGGGTGTCGACCGCCACCGCAGTGGTGGCGGCGGTACGGGCGGTGGTCAGCTCGCCGGCATCGCACAACAGCAACGGCTGGCCGGTTTTCATGGACATCAATAGTGTCCACGCTGTCACCAGTGCACCTTGCTCGTGAACGATGTACGGCGAGGTTTTCACGCCGTACACACCGTCTTCGGCCATCACCCCCAGATAGTTGATGAAGTCGCCGGCGCCCTGCGGAAACTCCACCAGTTGTTGCGCCGGTTGCACGGCGTGGCCGGCGGCGAGGTCGCGGAACAGTTTGCGCAGGATCTGCGGCACGTCGATGCGCGCCAGCAGCTCGCGGGCCCGGGTTTGGTCGATCACGCAGGGTGTACTGGACATGTCAGGCTCCGCTGTCTGGAAATAAACTAATTTGTCTATTATGGACTTTTAGTTGTCTATCGCAAGCGCCTGCTGAAACACCGGGCAAAAAAAAAAGCGCAGTCCGTCACCGGCTGCGCTTTTTGCGTTACGGGTCGCTTACTGCAGCTGCGGACGCTTGCGTTCCACTGCACGCAACAGATGCGTGGGCGGTGTTTCGCAGCTGATCTTGCGACCGAGCTTCTCTTCGATGGACGGCAACTGGTAGGAGTCGTCTTCACCGGCGAAGCTGATCGATACGCCGTCAGCGCCCGCCCGACCGGTACGGCCGATGCGGTGTACGTAGTCGTCCGGGACTTCCGGCAGGGTGAAGTTGATCACGTGGCTGATGCCGTCGATGTGGATGCCG
>NZ_QAIK01000059.1:57187-64153 GCF_003061005.1 Pseudomonas sp. HMWF021
ACGCGGATCTTGCCTTCGCGGAAGCCTTCGAGGGTCTTGATGCGCTTGTGCTGCGGCACGTCGCCGGACAGTTGCGCGGCGTTGATGCCGTCGCGCACCAGGCGTTCTTCGATACGCCGCACTTCGTCCTTGCGGTTGGCGAACACGATCACCCGCTCCCAGCCGTTGTCGTTGACCAGGTTGAACAGCAGTTTGTACTTGTCTGCACCGGCCACCGCATAGATGTGCTGCTCGACGTTTTCGTTGGCCACGTTGGTGACCTCGATTTCGACGATCGCAGGGTCGGTGGTCCATTGCTTGGCCAGGTTCATCACGTCTTCGGTGAAGGTCGCGGAGAACAACAGGGTCTGACGCTCGGACTTCGGCGGGGTCTGGCGAATGATCTGCCGCACTTGCGGGATGAAACCCATGTCGAGCATGCGGTCGGCTTCGTCCAGCACCATCACTTCGACCATGTCCAGGTGCACGTCGCCACGCTGGTTGAAGTCGAGCAGACGGCCCGGGGTGGCGACGAGGATGTCGCAGTGGCGTGCTTCGAGGTGCTTGAGCTGCTTGTCGAAGTCCATGCCGCCAACGAACGTCATCACGTTCAGGCCGGTGTATTTGGTCAGGTCGGCCGCATCCTTGGCGATCTGCACCACCAGCTCACGGGTCGGCGCGATGATCAGCGCACGGGGTTCGCCCATGTAGCGTTCTTTCGGCGGCGGAGTCTGCAACAGCTGGGTGATGATCGAGATCAGGAACGCGGCGGTCTTGCCGGTGCCGGTCTGCGCGCGGCCGATGGCGTCCTTGCCGGCGAGGGTGAAACCCAGCACCTGCGCCTGGATCGGCGTGCAGTACGGGAAGCCCAGATCCTGGATGGCGTGCATCAGTTCCGGAGCGAGTTTGAAATCGTGGAAGCGGGTTTTGCCTTCCTGTGGCTCGACGACGAAGTCTTCGAGTTTCCAGGGGATGACCGGGGCCTTGGGCTTCGGTTCGCGGCGCGGACGGGCCGGTTTCGGCGCTTCGGCGCGGGCAGGTTCGGCGGCGATGGCGGGTTTCGGCTCGGGCTTGGGTGTCGCGACCGCAGCCGGACGTTCAACCTTGGGCGCTTCACTGCGAGGGCCGGGGGCGTGCGACGGCGCACTGGGGACTGGCGCGAGCTGCTCAGCCTCGCTTTTACCGAACATTTTCTTGAGTGCTTTGAGCACGGTCATCTCATCAATTGGTTAAGGAATGTACGCCGGCCAGTGTAATGCAAGAAACGGGCGCGGCGTAGTGGGACGGATCAAAGGGTTTTTAAACGTTGAGATTCAACGCAGGCGTTCGCCCAGCCAGACGCCGATATCGCGAATTTCCTCGGGTAACACTTCGTGCTCCATTGGGTATTCCTGCCATGTCACGGTGACACCATGCTTCACCAGATGCTCGTAAGCACTGCGGCCCATCGAGTTCTGCACCACGCCATCGAACTGGCCGTGCAGGCATAGCGCTGGAATGCGCTGCTGACTGGCTGAAAGCTCCATCTCGTCAGTGAAGGTCGGTGCGTAGGTGGACAGGGCAAGGACCCCACCCAGCGGACCTTGCCACTTTATATAAGCGGTGTGCAGAACGACGGCGCCACCCTGGGAAAACCCGGCGAGGAAAATCCGCGAAGCGTCTATTCCGCTGGCGCGCTCCTTTTCGATCAATTCAATGATGCGATCTGCCGACGCTTCCAGCTGGTCACGGTCAATCGACCGCGCCGGGCTCATGGCCTTGATGTCGTACCAACTCGGCATCGCATAACCGCCATTGATGGTGACGGGCAGGGTCGGCGCTTGCGGCAATACAAAGCGTGTCGTCAGCAGGCTTTCCTGCAGCGCTTCGGCCACCGGCAGAAAGTCATAGCGGTCAGCGCCGAGGCCGTGCAGCCAGATAACGCAGGCGTCTGCGGGCTTTACGGGTTGAAGAATCAGGGGCTCGGTCATGGCTGCTCCAAAAATGTGCGGGCGCTCTCAATAAGTGCGTGATTTGCGTGCGCGCCCGGTCGATCCGTTAACAAGATGTCGCAAGGCTACAAGTTTTGCTATTGACCTGTCGCGCAATCGCTTCAGCAAGCGGTGTGGTACGGGCTTTGCTATGGCTCTGAGCGTGCAACCGATCTCGCGTGTGGCGGTAACACTATCAGTGTACGTCGTGCGAAGGGATTGCAAAGAATCCGGTGATGGATGTTCGCCAATGGCCGCTACGGGCAACGCGAACGTGAAAGGGCTACAGCCCGTTCGGCCGACTGGTGAGAAGTGAGTTGTCCATGATGTGGATTTTCTCCTACTAGACTCATAGCGAAGGTCTTACGTCGGTTGACCCCAAAAAAAGCCAACACGGGTCAACAACGCCTCAAAAGGGTGCGACTGGACTCAAGCTCCGACACAACAAGAGCAAAACTGGAGGTTTGAATGAAGATGTTGAAATCCACTCTGGCGGTCGTGACTACTGCAGCAGTACTCGGCGTCAGCGGGTTCGCTCAGGCGGGTGCAACCCTGGATGCCGTGCAGAAGAAAGGTTTCGTGCAGTGTGGCGTGAGCGACGGTCTGCCGGGTTTCTCGGTGCCGGACGCTTCGGGCAAGATCCTCGGGATCGACGCTGACGTTTGCCGCGCTGTGGCCGCTGCCGTATTCGGCGACGCCAACAAGGTCAAGTTCAGCCAGTTGAACGCCAAGGAGCGCTTCACCGCGCTGCAGTCCGGCGAAATCGACCTGCTCTCGCGCAACACCACCATGACCAGCTCGCGTGACGCCGGCATGGGTCTGAAATTCCCGGGCTTCATCACTTACTACGACGGCGTGGGCTTCCTGGCCAACAACAAGCTGGGCGTGAAAAGTGCCAAGGAACTGGACGGTGCAACCATCTGCATCCAGGCAGGTACCACCACCGAGCTGAACGTGTCCGACTACTTCCGCGCCAACGGCCTGAAGTACACCCCGATCACTTTCGACACCTCCGATGAAAGCGCCAAGTCGCTGGAATCCGGTCGTTGCGACGTGCTGACCTCCGACAAATCGCAGCTGTACGCACAGCGCAGCAAACTGGCCTCGCCGAAAGACTACGTGGTGCTGCCGGAAACCATCTCCAAAGAACCGCTGGGCCCGGTCGTGCGTAATGGCGACGACGAGTGGCTGGCGATCGTTCGCTGGGTTGGCTACGCGCTGCTGAACACCGAAGAGGCCGGCGTCACCTCGAAAAACGTGCTGGAAGAAGCCAAGTCCACCAAGAACCCGGACGTCGCTCGTCTGCTGGGTGCTGACGGTGAATACGGCAAGGACCTGAAACTGCCGAAGGACTGGGTTGTGAAGATCGTTTCGCAGGTCGGTAACTACGGTGAAATCTTCGAGAAAAACCTCGGCAAGAGCACTCCGCTGGAAATCGACCGTGGCCTGAACGCGCTGTGGACCAACGGCGGCATTCAGTACGCACCACCAGTGCGCTAATGGTTCTGTCACCCGGCGGGCCAACCGCCGGGTGATGTTCTGTTCCATTTTTTCCGGGGCACTTCATGCAAAATTCAATCGGCGCACCAAAGCAGAGGTTCAGCCTCAGCGATCCGCGAGTGCGTGCGTGGCTGTTTCAGATCATCACCGTCGTGGCGGTCGTCGCCATGGGCTGGTATCTGTTCGACAACACCCAGACCAACCTGCAACACCGGGGCATCACTTCCGGTTTCGGCTTTCTGGAGCGCAGTGCCGGGTTCGGCATCGCTCAACACCTGATCTCCTACACCGAAGCGGACAGTTACGCCCGGGTGTTCGTGATCGGTTTGCTCAACACCCTGTTGGTGACCGTCATCGGCGTGATCCTGGCGACTCTGCTGGGCTTCATCATCGGTGTGGCGCGGCTGTCGCCGAACTGGATCATCAGCAAACTGGCGACCGTGTATGTGGAAGTGTTCCGCAACATTCCGCCGCTGCTGCAGATCCTGTTCTGGTACTTCGCGGTGTTCCTGACCATGCCAGGACCGCGTAACAGTCACAACTTCGGCGACACCTTCTTCGTCAGCAGCCGGGGCCTGAACATGCCGGCCGCGCAAATGGCTGACGGCTTCTGGGCGTTCATCATCAGTGTGGTGCTGGCCATCGTTGCCATCGTGCTGATGTGCCGCTGGGCCAACAAGCGTTTCGAAGACACCGGCGTACCGTTTCACAAGTTCTGGACTGGCCTGGCGATCCTGCTGGTGATTCCGACCCTGTGCGCGCTGATCTTCGGCGCTCCGCTGCATTGGGAACTGCCGCAGCTCAAGGGCTTCAACTTCGTCGGCGGCTGGGTGCTGATCCCGGAACTGCTCGCGTTGACCCTGGCGCTGACCGTGTACACCGCCGCGTTCATCGCCGAAATCGTCCGCTCCGGGATCAAATCGGTCAGCCACGGCCAGACCGAAGCGGCCCGTTCGCTCGGCCTGCGCAACGGCCCGACCCTGCGCAAAGTGATCATTCCACAAGCGCTGCGGGTGATCATTCCGCCACTGACCAGCCAATACCTGAACCTGGCGAAAAACTCGTCGCTGGCCGCCGGTATCGGTTACCCGGAAATGGTTTCGCTGTTCGCCGGCACCGTGCTCAACCAGACCGGCCAGGCCATCGAAGTCATTGCCATCACCATGAGCGTGTACCTGGCGATCAGTATCAGCATTTCCCTGCTGATGAACTGGTACAACAAGCGCATTGCGCTGATCGAGCGGTGAGGAAACGCGCATGACAACCCATACGTTCAAACCCGACATGCCACCGCCGGCCAAGGTCTTCGGCCCGATGGCGTGGATACGCGCGAACATGTTCTCCAGCTGGCTCAACACCCTGCTGACCCTGTTTGCGTTCTACCTGATCTATCTCGTCGTGCCGCCGATCCTCAGCTGGGCGATCCTCGATGCCAACTGGGTCGGCACCACCCGCGCCGACTGCACCAAGGACGGCGCCTGCTGGGTGTTCATTCAGCAGCGTTTCGGCCAGTTCATGTACGGCTACTACCCGGTGGAACTGCGCTGGCGCGTCGACCTAACCGTGTGGCTGGCAGTGCTTGGCGTGGCGCCACTGTTCATCTCGCGCTTCCCGCGCAAAGCGGTGTACGGCCTGAGCTTTCTGGTGATTTACCCGATTGTCGCCTGGTGCCTGCTGCATGGCGGCGTGTTCGGCCTCGACACCGTGGCGACCAGCCAGTGGGGCGGGCTGATGCTGACGCTGGTCATCGCCACGGTCGGTATCGCCGGTGCCTTGCCGCTGGGGATCATTCTGGCGCTGGGCCGTCGCTCGAACATGCCGGCGATTCGCGTGGTGTGCGTGACCTTCATCGAGTTCTGGCGTGGCGTGCCGCTGATCACCGTGCTGTTCATGTCCTCGGTGATGCTGCCGCTGTTCCTGCCCGAAGGCATGAACTTCGACAAGCTGCTGCGGGCGCTGATCGGGGTGATCCTGTTCCAGTCGGCCTACGTCGCCGAAGTGGTGCGCGGCGGTCTGCAAGCGATCCCCAAAGGTCAGTACGAAGCGGCTGCGGCGATGGGCCTCGGTTATTGGCGCGCCATGGGCCTGGTGATTCTGCCGCAAGCCCTGAAGCTGGTGATTCCCGGCATCGTCAACACCTTCATCGCGCTGTTCAAGGACACCAGCCTTGTGATCATCATCGGCCTGTTCGACCTGCTCAACAGCGTCAAGCAAGCCGCTGCCGACCCGAAATGGCTGGGCATGGCCACCGAAGGCTACGTGTTCGCCGCCCTGGTGTTCTGGATTTTCTGTTTTGGCATGTCGCGCTATTCCATGCATCTGGAACGCAAGCTCGACACTGGCCACAAGCGTTAGGAGTTCTCTGTAAATGAGCGAAGCAATCAAAAAGCCTGTCGGCCCTGAAGGCATTATCCAGATGCAGGGCGTGAACAAGTGGTACGGCCAGTTCCACGTGCTGAAAGACATCAACCTCAACGTCAAACAGGGCGAGCGTATCGTCCTGTGCGGCCCGTCGGGTTCCGGCAAATCGACCACCATCCGTTGCCTCAATCGCCTGGAAGAACACCAGCAGGGCCGCATCGTCGTCGATGGCGTGGAACTGACCAACGACCTCAAGCAGATCGAAGCGATCCGCCGCGAAGTCGGCATGGTGTTCCAGCACTTCAACCTGTTCCCGCACCTGACCATCCTGCAGAACTGCACGCTGGCGCCGATGTGGGTGCGCAAGATGCCCAAGCGCAAGGCCGAGGAAATCGCCATGCATTATCTGGAGCGCGTACGCATTCCAGAGCAGGCGCATAAATTCCCGGGGCAACTGTCCGGCGGTCAGCAACAGCGTGTGGCGATTGCCCGTGCGCTGTGCATGAAACCGAAAATCATGCTGTTCGACGAACCGACCTCGGCCCTCGATCCGGAAATGGTGAAAGAAGTGCTGGACACCATGATCGGCCTCGCCGAAGACGGCATGACCATGCTCTGCGTGACCCACGAAATGGGCTTCGCCCGCACCGTGGCCAACCGCGTGATCTTCATGGACAAGGGCGAGATCGTCGAACAGGCCGCGCCGAACGACTTCTTCGACAACCCGCAGAACGACCGCACCAAACTGTTCCTGAGCCAGATTCTGCATTGATCGCAAGCAGGCAATGAAATAAACCCGGACGTGTTCCGGGTTTATTTTTGGGTGCGACATTTACCCCTTTGGCGTGGCGGGTCAGGAGGTCACAGGGCCAGGCAACTCAAGCTTGTCCAGCGCCCGGTCAACGGCCAGTTCCGCCAGCATGATCAACTGCGCGATGCCCAGCAGCGTATGGCGATGCGGGCCCTGCAGGAACGCGGCGAAGTCGTTGGCCATGATTTTGGCCGAGGTCAGGGTTTCGCAGGCATTGGCCAGCAGGTCTTCGGTGCAGGCCTCGGGGGCGATGCGGTACAGCGTGCCGGGTTTGGTGGCGTCGGGGGGCGTGTTGGGGTTGAGGTAATGGTCGAGGGCGCGTTCGGCGGCTTCGTGGAGTTTGCG
>NZ_QAIK01000060.1 GCF_003061005.1 Pseudomonas sp. HMWF021
GCGTCCAACGAAGCCGGTTACATCACCCAGAAGGTGATTCGCAGCCTCGGCATGCTGGGGTTCGATAACCAGGCGCGTGTCTGACACGGCCCGACGGTGGCAAGTCTTGCCCCGACGTACGGCCGTGGTGCCATGACCAATACCTGGACCGATATCGCCAACGCGAATCTGATCCTGGTGATGGGCGGCAACGCAGCAGAAGCGCATCCCTGCGGCTTCAAATGGGTGACCGAGGCCAAAGCGCACAACGCCGCGCGGCTGATCGTGGTCGATCCGCGTTTTACCCGGACCGCCTCGGTGGCCGACTATTACGCGCCGATCCGCACCGGTACTGACATCGCCTTCATGGGCGGACTGATCAATTACCTGCTGACCGAGGACAAGATCCAGCACGAATACGTGCGCAACTACACCGACGTCTCGTTCATCGTCAAAGCCGGGTATGGCTTTGAAGACGGCATTTTCAGCGGCTACGACGTAGCCAAGCGCAGCTACACCGACAAGTCCGGCTGGGGTTACGAGCTGGGTGAGGACGGTTTTGCCAAGGTCGACCCGACCCTGCAGGATCCGCGCTGCGTCTATCAATTGATGAAGCAGCATTACAGCCGCTACAACATCGACCTCGCCAGCCAGATCTGCGGCATGCCGGTCGATGCCATGAAAAAGATCTGGGAAGAAATCGCCACCTGCTCGACGCCGGGCAAGACCATGACGATTCTCTACGCCCTCGGCTGGACGCAGCACTCGATCGGCGCGCAGATCATCCGCAGCGCGGCGATGGTGCAACTGCTGCTGGGCAACGTCGGCATGCCGGGTGGCGGCGTGAATGCCTTGCGCGGCCACTCGAACATTCAGGGCCTGACCGACCTTGGGTTGTTGTCCAACTCGCTGCCGGGCTATCTGACGTTGGGCAGCGACGCCGAGCAGGACTATCCCGCGTTCATCAAAAAGCGCACACAAGTCCCATTGCGTCCGGGGCAATTGTCCTACTGGCAGAACTACAGCAAATTCCACGTCAGCCTGATGAAATCCTGGTACGGCGCCAACGCCACGGCGGAGAACAACTGGAATTACGACTACCTGCCGAAACTGGACATTCCCAACTACGACGTCCTGAAAATGTTCGACCTGATGAGCCAGGGCAAGGTCAACGGCTACATGTGCCAGGGCTTCAATCCGATCGCTGCGTTGCCGGACAAGAACCGGGTGATGGGCGCGCTGGCCAAGCTCAAGTGGCTGGTGGTGATGGACCCGCTGGCTACCGAGACTTCGGAGTTCTGGCAGAACGTCGGGCCGTACAACGACGTGAAAAGCGCCGAGATCCAGACCGAAGTGATTCGCCTGCCGACTACCTGCTTTGCTGAGGAAGACGGCTCGCTGGTCAACAGCAGCCGCTGGCTGCAATGGCACTGGAAAGGCGCCGACGGCCCGGGCGAAGCGCAGACCGACATCCGCATCATGAGCGAACTGTTCCTGCGCCTGCGCAAGCGCTATCAGGCCGAGGGCGGCAAGTTCCCCGATCCGCTGCTGAACCTGTCGTGGCCGTACAAGATCCCGGATGAGCCCTCGCCGGAGGAGCTGGCCAAGGAGATCAACGGCAGCGCCATGGTCGACTTCACCGATGCCAGCGGCGTGGCGGTCAAAGCCGGGTCGCAACTGGCCGGGTTCGGCCTGCTCAAGGATGACGGCAGCACCGCGTCCGGTTGCTGGATTTTCGCCGGCAGCTGGACCGAGGCCGGCAACCAGATGGCCCGGCGCGACAATGCCGATCCGTTTGGCATGCACCAGCATCTGGGCTGGGCCTGGGCGTGGCCGGCCAACCGGCGGATTCTCTACAACCGCGCTTCGGCAGACGTAGCGGGCAAACCGTGGGATCCGAAAAAACGCCTCGTATGGTGGAACGGCAAGGCCTGGGGCGGCACCGACGTGCCGGACTACAAGGCCGATGTGCCGCCGGAAGCCGGGATGAACCCGTTCATCATGAACCCCGAGGGCGTGGCGCGGTTTTTCGCCGTCGACAAGATGAACGAAGGGCCATTCCCCGAGCACTACGAGCCGTTCGAAACACCGATCGGCATCAACCCGCTGCACCCGCAAAACAAGAAAGCCACCAGCAACCCGGCGGCGCGGATCTTCGATTCGGTCTGGGAAAGCCTCGGCGAAGCCAAGGACTTCCCCTACGCCGGCACCAGTTACCGGCTGACCGAGCACTTCCACTTCTGGAGCAAGCATTGCAAGTTGAATGCGATTGCCCAGCCCGAGCAGTTCGTCGAAATCGGCGAAGTGCTGGCGAAGGAGAAGGGCATTGCTGCCGGGGACCGGGTGCGGGTCAGCTGCAAGCGCGGGTTCATCGAGGCGGTGGCGGTGGTGACCAAACGCATCCGGCCGCTGCAGGTCAACGGCCAGGTGGTGCATCAGATCGGCATCCCGCTGCACTGGGGATTCACCGGCCAGACGCGCCACGGCTACCTGACCAACACCCTGGTGCCGTTCCTCGGCGATGGCAACACACAGACCCCGGAATCCAAGTCATTCCTGGTCAACGTGGAGAAACTGTAAATGGCCAGCCAAGACATCATTGCCCGCTCGGCCACCACCACGGTGCCGCCCTCGGTGCGGAATCAGCAGGAAGTCGCCAAGCTGATCGACACCACCAAATGCATTGGCTGCAAGGCCTGCCAGGTCGCCTGCTCGGAATGGAACGAGCTGCGCGACGAGGTCGGCCACAACCACGGCACCTACGACAACCCACAGGACCTGAGCGCAGAAACCTGGACCCTGATGCGCTTCACCGAACACGAAACCGACGCCGGCAACCTCGAGTGGCTGATCCGCAAGGACGGCTGCATGCATTGCGCCGAGCCGGGGTGCCTCGCGGCTTGCCCGAGTCCCGGAGCGATCATCAAGCACGCCAACGGCATCGTCGATTTCGATCAGGATCACTGCATCGGCTGCGGTTATTGCATCACCGGTTGCCCGTTCAACATTCCGCGGATTTCGCAGAAGGATCACAAGGCCTACAAATGCACCTTGTGTTCCGACCGCGTCGCGGTAGGGCTGGAGCCGGCCTGCGTGAAAACCTGTCCGACCGGCGCCATCGTCTTCGGCAGCAAGGAAGACATGAAGGAACACGCTGCCGAACGCATCGTCGACCTGAAAAGCCGTGGCTTCGACAACGCCGGGTTGTATGACCCGGAAGGCGTCGGCGGCACTCATGTGATGTACGTGCTGCACCACGCCGACACGCCGAAGATCTACGCCGGGTTGCCGGATGCACCAGCCATCAGCCCGCTGGTGGGCCTGTGGAAAGGCATCAGCAAACCGCTGGGCCTGCTGGCAATGGGCGCGGCGGTGCTGGCCGGGTTCTTCCACTATGTGCGTATCGGGCCGAATCGCGTCGAGGAAGATGAACATCCGGCGCCACCCGATACCTCGGTGCATGTCGTCGATCCGGCGGTGCACACCTTCGATCCCCGCGGGGAGGACCGGCCATGAGCAACAAGACGATCCTGCGTTACACCGCCAACCAGCGCACCAATCACTGGCTGGTGGCAATTCTGTTCTTCATGGCCGGGCTGTCCGGGCTGGCGTTGTTTCATCCGTCGATGTTCTGGCTGACCCACCTGTTCGGCGGCGGGCCGTGGACGCGGATTCTGCACCCGTTCATGGGCGTGCTGATGTTCGTGTTCTTCCTCGGTCTGGTGTTCCGCTTCTGGCGTTCGAACTTCTTCATCGACAACGACTGGAAATGGATGCGCCGCATCGACCGGGTGCTGGTCAACGATGAAGAAAGCGTGCCGCCGGTGGGCAAGTACAACGCCGGGCAGAAGATGCTGTTCTGGACTTTACTGCTGTGCATGCTTGGCTTGCTGTTCACTGGTCTGGTGATCTGGCGTGCGTATTTCAGTGCGTACTTCGGCATCACCGTGATCCGCTGGGCCATGTTCCTGCATGCGCTGGCCGGGTTTGTGCTGATCCTCAGCATCATCGTTCACATTTACGCCGGGCTGTGGATCAAGGGTTCGGTGGACGCGATGCTACATGGTTGGGTCAGCCGCGCCTGGGCGAGGAAACACCACGAACTCTGGTATCGCGACATCACCCGCGATGAACGCAATCCGGACGTACCGGAGCGACCGATCACCAAAAAGGGCTGACTTTTGGCAACCATTCTTGAACCCGGGGAAATCGAAGCGGCGGCCAGTTCGCCGCCGTTTCTGCACCTGCCGCCGCACAACCTCTTCACCTTGCGCGCCCAGCGTCTGGAGCAATTGGCTCAGGGGCATCCGCTGGCCGATTACCTGCGGCTGATCGCCGGATTGTGCCGGGCTCAGCAGCAGGTTTTCGACGATCCACCGCTGACGGCACCGTTTGATCGGCAAAGGATCGAAGCCTGTCAGCTGCATGGTTTGCCGCCGTTCGCCGCCGACACATTGGTGCGCGAAGAGGGCTGGCAGGTTTATCTCGATGCATTGCTACAACGCTATGTGCCGCCCGATCAACCCGCCGTGGTCGAAGCACTTGCCACCTTGCGCGGCGCCAGTGCCGGGCAGTTGCGTGCGTGGGCGGTGGCGCTGGTCAGCGGCCAGTATTCGATGGTGCCAGCGCAGTGGGTGCCGTTTCTCGGCGCCGGGCTGCAAGTCGCGTGGAGCCATTGGCTGCTCAGCGTGCCCCACCTGCAACTGAAACCCGGCGACAGCCTCAGCCAATGCCCGGGCTGTGGTTCGCCGGCGATGGCCGGGGTGATTCGTCATCGCGGCAAACACAATGGCCTGCGCTATTTGGTGTGTTCGTTGTGCGCCTGCGAATGGCATGTGGTGCGGGTCAAGTGCGTGTATTGCGAGTCGAGTAAGGGCCTGGATTACCTGAGCCTTGAGGATGATCGGCATGCGGCCAATCAGGCGCCAATTCGAGCGGAGGTGTGCCCGAGCTGCAACAGTTATCTGAAACTGGTGTACCTGGAAAACGATGCCGAAGGCGAAGCGCTGTCGGCTGACCTCACCAGCCTGCTGCTCGACATGCGTCTGGCGCAGGACGGTTATCAGCGTCTGGCACCGAATCTGTTGCTGGCGCCGGGAGACGAATGACCAGAGCGTCTACACTCCTGAAAAACTTGTGGGAGGGGGCTTGCTCCCGAAGGGGCCGTGTCAGTCAGATCATTTGTGGCTGACTCACCGCATTCGCGAGCAAGCCCGCTCCCACAATCAGGGGCCGGTGTGCTGTATTTAGACGCGTTGCGTCTGGTCATGCCGGAGAGTCTTTTTTCGGGAGTGGCTGATGTCTTCGAGCGTTGCCCTGCGGTTGCCTTCCATTGATGGGTTGTTGCGTCACCCGGCCTGTGTGCCACTGCTTGAGCGTTACGGTCGTGAGGCGTTGCTGAGCCGTTTGCGCCAGTTGCTGGACGAGTTGCGTGCAGACGTGTTGAACGGGCAATTATCGTCCATTGAAATCAGCCCGGAAGTGCTGGCGGGCCGCGTCGGTGAGCGTCTGGCCCAGCAACAGCGCAGCAACGTGCGGCGGGTGTTCAACCTGACCGGCACGGTGCTGCACACCAACCTCGGTCGCGCCTTGTTGCCGGAGGAAGCCATCGACGCGGTGCAAATGGCCGCGCGCTATCCGCTCAATCTTGAGTTCGATCTGGCGACCGGCAAGCGCGGTGATCGCGACGACCTGATCGAGGGTCTGATCCGCGAACTGACCGGTGCCGAAGCCGTCACCGTGGTCAACAACAATGCCGCAGCGGTGCTGCTGACCCTCAACAGCCTCGGGGCGCGCAAGGAAGGCATCATTTCCCGTGGCGAACTGATCGAGATCGGCGGCGCGTTCCGTATTCCCGACATCATGGCCCGCGCCGGCGTGCGCCTGCACGAAGTCGGCACCACCAACCGCACCCACGCCCGCGACTACGAAGCCGCGATCAACCCGCGCAGCGGTTTGATCATGCGCGTGCATGCGAGCAACTACAGCATCGAAGGTTTTACCGCGCGGGTGCCCACCGCCGAACTGGCCGAGCTGGCCCATCGGCACGGCTTGCCGCTGCTGGAGGATCTGGGCAGCGGCAGTCTGCTGGACTTGACCCGCTGGGGTCTGCCGGCGGAACCGACGGTGAGACAAGCGCTGCTTGATGGTGCGGACATCGTCACTTTCAGCGGTGACAAATTGCTCGGCGGGCCGCAGGCCGGGTTGATTGTCGGGCGCAAAGAACTGATCGCGAAGATCAAGAAAAATCCCCTGAAGCGCGCCTTGCGTGTCGACAAGTTGACCCTGGCGGCACTGGAAGCGGTGCTCGGCCTGTATCGCGATCCCGATCGCCTCGCCGAGCGTCTGCCGAGTTTGCGGCTGTTGACTCGCCCGCAAGCCGAGATCTTCGCCCAGGCTTCCCGTCTGCAACCGGCAATGGCTGGAGTCTTGGGCGAACCCTGGCAGGTCAGCGCCGTGCAGGCCTTGGGCATGATCGGCAGCGGCAGCCAACCGGTGGCGCGTCTGCCGAGTGCAGCGCTTTGCCTGCGCCCGCAGGTATCGAAACGCTTGCGCGGGCGTTTTCTGCTGAATCTGGAAGCTGCATTACGTGGTTTGCCGATTCCGGTGCTGGGTCGCATTGACGACGATGCGCTGTGGCTCGATCTACGCCAACTGGATGACGAGCCGGCGTGGCTGGCGCAGTTGCCGCAGTTGCAGGTCGAGTCGTGATCGTTGGCACCGCCGGGCACATCGACCACGGCAAGACTTCGCTGCTGCAAGCGCTGACCGGGCAGACCGGCGACCGCCGCCCGCAGGAGCGCGAGCGCGGAATGACCATCGACCTCGGTTATCTCTACGCAGAGCTGGAACCCGGTGCCGGGCTGACCGGGTTCATCGATGTGCCGGGCCACGAGAAGTTCACCCACAACATGCTCGCCGGCGCGCAGGGCATCGATCTGGTATTGCTGGTGGTGGCGGCGGACGACGGGGTGATGCCGCAGACCCGCGAGCATCTGGCGATTGTCCAGTTGCTGGGCATTCCCCGGGCGCTGGTGGCGATCACCAAGTGCGACCGGGTGGAGACGGGCAGGGTGGAGGAGGTGCAGCGCCAGATTCTGGACTTGCTCGAACCCGGGCCGTTTGCTGACGCGCCGATATTGGCGCTGTCGAGTGTGACCGGGCAAGGCGTCGATGAACTGCGCCAGAGCTTGTTGCAGATTCAGCGCCAAGTGCATGAGCGCAGCCGAGAAGGCGGATTTCGCCTGGCCATCGACCGCGGCTTCAGCGTGGCGGGCGCCGGAATTGTGGTCACCGGCACGGCGTTGTCGGGCACGGTGTGTGTCGGGGACAAACTGACCCTCGCACCGTTCGGCAAATCGGTGCGGGTGCGAGGCCTGCACGCGCAAAACCAGCCCGCCGGGCAGGCCTTCGCCGGGCAGCGGGTGGCGCTGAATATCAGTGGCGATCGACTGCCGCTGGAACAGATCCATCGCGGTCAATGGCTGTTGGCGGAATGGCTGCACGCACCGACGCAACGGGTCGATATCGAGTTTCAGTTGCTGCCCGGTGAGCGCACGTTCGAACACTTTCACTCGGTGCACGTGCACCTCGGTACGCAAGACGTCATCGCCCGCGTGGCGTTGCTCGAAGGCCCGCGCTTGCGCCCGGGCGAACGGATGTTTGCGCAACTGCTGATCAATGCGCCGGTGCATGCGGTGAAGGGCGATCGCTTGATCCTGCGCGACCAGAGTGCGCAACGCACACTCGGCGGCGGTCAGGTGCTCGACCCGTTCGCCCCGGCCCGCCAGCGCCGCAACCCGGAACGACTGGCGCAACTGCAAGCACTGGGGGAAAGCGACAGTCTTGAACACGCGCTGCCGGTGTTGCTCGACCACGGTGCGGGGGGCCTCGATCCGCAACGGCTGGAGCGTCAGTTCAATCGTCAGCGTGAAGACTGGTCGCTCCCGGCCAACGTGCGCCTGATCGACACCCGCCAGGGCCCGGTGCTGTTCAACGTGCAGCGTTGGGGGCAGTTGAAGTTCACGTTGCTGGAGCAACTGGCGAAATTGCATGAACTGGAGCCGGACCAGATGGGGCCGGATCGCGATCGCCTGCGACGCTTCAGTGGTCTGGCGCTGGAGCGTTCGACCTTTGTGAGCCTGCTGGAAGAACTGCGCGCTGCCGGATCGATCAATGCCAGCGGGCCGTGGTTGCATCTGCCGGATCATCAGGTGCGCTTGAATGCTGAAGACGAAACCCTGTGGCAGCGCATGCAGCCGCTGTTCCAACAGGCCGGGTTTGATCCGCCGTGGGTGCGTGATGTCGCCAAAGTGTTGGGCGTGGAAGATGCCGTGGTGCGCCTGCTGCTGCGCAAACTGGCACGCTTGGGATTGATGCACCAAGTGGTGCGCGACCTGTTTCTGTCTGACGGGCAACTGCGGCGCATGGCCGACATTCTGTTGCAACTGGAACAGGAAAATCCGTCGATCCAGGTGACAACCTTCCGTGATGCGCTAGGCTTGGGACGCAAACGCTGTATTCAATACTTGGAATACTTCGACCGCCTCGGCCTGACCCGACGCATCGGCGAATCCCGGGCGATCCGCCATGACAACGCGCTGGCCAGTGCCGACGCACCCTGAGTTCAAAGGAAGGCAATCGCGCCCGGTGGCGCGGCCGGGCTTCAAACCCGGTTGGGGACGGCATCCGTTCCCGGGCAGGTTCGACTCCGGCTGCCTTCCGCCAATTATCCCGACTCCCCGCAAATCCCCTTGTAGGAGCGAGCCTGCTCGCGATAGCGGTTGATCAGTCTAAATTGAAATGAATGACATGCCGCTATCGCGAGCAGGCTCACTCCTACAGGAGTATGCGTTACAGCACTCCGTATTCGCGAGCGGTGCGATTCACCGCGATACGTGTTTTGTCGACCAATTCATCCAGCTCCGCCCGCGTGGCGATCAGCGCGGGGGCCATGATCATCCGGCCCAGCGTCGAGCGAATGATCAGGCCTTCTTCAAAGCCAATGGTGCGGCAGCGCCAGGCGATGTCGTTTTCGTTGGCAAAACGCTTGCGGGTGGCTTTGTCTTCGGCGAACTGCAACGCCGCCACCAGCCCCACGCCCTGAATTTCACCCACCAGCGGATGGTTGCCGAACACTTCGCGCAAGCAGTTCTGCAGGTACGGGCCGGTGTCGGTTTTCACCTGAGTGACCACGCCTTCATCGCGCAACGCCTTGAGGTTGGCAATCGCCACAGCCGCCGCCACCGGGTGTCCGGAGTAGGTCAGGCCGTGGGCGAACACACCGCCTTTTTCCACCAGCGCCTCGGCCATGCGCCGCGACAGGATCAGGCCGCCCATGGGGATGTAGCCGGAGGTCAGGCCCTTGGCGATGGACAGGGTGTCCGGCTCGAAGCCGAAGGCCTGATGCGCGAACCATTCGCCGGTGCGGCCAAACCCGCCGATGACTTCGTCAGCACACAGCAGCACGTCGTATTTGCGGCAGATGCGCTGGATTTCCGGCCAGTAGGTGGCGGGCGGGATGATCATGCCGCCGGCGCCCTGGAACGGTTCGGCGACGAACGCGGCAACCTTGTCGGCACCCAGTTCGAGGATCTTGTCTTCCAGTTGCCGCGCCGCCTGCAGGCCGAATTCTTCCGGGCTGAGGTCGCCTTCGTGGGCGAACCAGTACGGCTCGTCGATGTGTGCGACGTCGGGGATGGTGCCGCCCATTTCGTGCATGAATTTCATGCCGCCCAGCGCCGTCGCGGCCAGGGTCGAGCCGTGGTAACCGTTCCAGCGGCCGATCATGATTTTCTTCTCGGGTTTGCCCATTACCTGCCAAAACTTGCGCACAGTGCGGATCAACACCTCGTTGGCCTCGGAGCCGGAGTTGGTGTAGATCGCGTGGCTGTAGTGCCTGGGCAGCAGGCTGAACAACAGCTCCGACAGCTCGATCACTTGCGGGTGAGTGGTGTGGAAGAACATGTT
Organism: Pseudomonas sp. HMWF021; assembly: GCF_003061005.1. Classification (GTDB taxonomy): domain Bacteria; phylum Pseudomonadota; class Gammaproteobacteria; order Pseudomonadales; family Pseudomonadaceae; genus Aquipseudomonas. The sequence continues at coordinate 9,949 of NZ_QAIK01000060.1, forward strand.
GTAGTAGGGCAGTTGTTCCAGCTGTGCGGTGGCGGCAGCGGCGAGATCCTTGCGCCCGTAACCGAGGTTGGTGCACCACAGGCCGGACATGCCGTCCAGGTAGCGATTGCCATCGTTGTCCCACAACGCCAGGCGATCACCGCTGACCATCACTCGCGGGCCTTCTTCATTGAGCGCCTTCTGGTCGACGAACGCGTGAATGTGGTGGGCGGCGTCGGCAGCCTGGTAATCGCGGGTGCTGCGGGTCGGATCGAATTCGGCGGACATGGCGGATCTCCAGAGAAACGGGGCAAGTGGGTGCGCGTTCATTCCAGCGGTGCACGGTTAATATTTGTCACTTAAAAATATTTTTGTAAAGAAAATATTTGTCGGTGAAAAAAGAAATCCGTAGGCTGACGACAATCAGCAAGTCAGGACAAAGGCACCATGAGCGGGCTCAGAGAGCGGCAAAAGGAACAGCGCAGGGAAGTCATCGCGCAGGCAGCGCTGGAGCTGTTCAAGACCAACGGTTTTGCGGCCACCACGCTGGACCAGATCGCGGTCCAGGCCGGGGTGTCCGCGCCGACGGTGGTCAATTATTTCGGCGGCAAACAGGAGATTCTGCTGGCCTTGCTCAAACAGCCGGACGAGCAGGCGATGCGAGAGGCGCGGGCCAATCTGGATGACGACAGCGATCCGCTGGAGGCGTTGTGCGAGTTCGAAGGCTTGATGACCGACTACCAACTGCAAGCCATGCCGGCTTCGTTGTGGCGCGAATTGGCGCCGTTTCTGCTGACCGGTGAGCTGGCGCTGGCGTTGAACCCGTGGAATGCGGCGGTGATCGAAGAGACCAAGGCCCTGCTCGGGCATTTTCAGGCACAGGGCAAGGTGCGTGGCTCAGTCGATCTGGACGTGGCGGCGACGTTGTTCAACCAGTACGCGAACATGGCGTTTATCCGTCTGGCGACCGAGCCTGAGCCGGACAGGGCGGCACATGCCGAACACATGCGCGGTGTGCTGGGTTTGATCTGCCATGGCATTTTGAGCAGCGAGTAGTGATTTCAGGTTTTCGGCAACCACGGCTGCATCAACTCCAGCATCCCGCGTCCGCCACGGCGGAGCCCGGCGGCCATGGCCAGCCACGACAGCTCGGTAATGATCACTTCGCGGGCGTGCAGCAAGCGCACTTCGCCCGCCGTGCCACCGGCCGTTCCGCCATCGGGCATGTACACCGTCATCCAGTCACCGACACTTTCCACCACCAGACACAGACGCCAGCCCTGTTCCTCGGCAATCAGGCCAACCTTCGAGCCGTCGGGGTTTTCCATCCCGGCAAAGCGTGTGGTGGTGTCCTTGAGCAACTGGTAACCCGGCAGATTGCTCAAAACCTTGTCTACGCTGTTTTCGATCGCTCGGGCGGCGGTGGAAGTGCGGGCCAGCAGACCGGCGAGAAAACACAGCACAATCAAGCCGAACAACGTCGCCAGCGTGATCAGGGTCACGCCGGCAACGTCGTGCCCGGCAAACATCGGCAGCAGCTTCTCCACGGGGCCACGCAACAGGTGGATGGCTTTTTCCAGCAGGACGAAAATCAGCACCAAGGGCAGAATGAACAGCAATCCGCCGATCACGGTGGTTTTGATGAACTTGAACATGGCAGCTCCTTGCTGAATTCCTTCAGTGACACAAAGCAAGGCTAGCTGAATAAAATGCCGAGACAGATTGGCGGCGGACAAGGAGCGGGGCGCGTGACCATACCGGATCAACAAGCATGGCAGCCGTGGGCGCCCGAGGAACTCGCGCAACGCCTGCAACACGTCTCGCGCCCGTGGTGCGTGGTGCGTGGTGGGCGGATGGGCGCTGGATTTATGGCTGGGCCGGCCAACACGGGCGCACAGCGATCTGGAATTCACCCTCCTGCGCGACGACTACCACCGCTTCCGGCAGGCGCTGGCCGAGCTGGATTTCTATACCGTGCGGGACGGTGAACTGACGTTTTTGCCGGTGGGGCAAACGCCAGGCGAGAATATTTTCCAAGTGTGGGGATTTGATGCTGTTGCCAATGCCTGGCGAGTAGATCTGATGCTTGAATCCGGCACGACGGATACGTGGGTCTATAAAAGAGACCCGTTGATTGTCTATCCACGCACCGCGATGGTGGCATTGAGTGATACGGGGATTCCCTATCTCAGGCCTGCGGCGATTCTGCTGTTCAAGGCCAAATACACCCGTCCCAAGGATCAAACCGATTTCAGTCAGGCATTGCCGGATTTATCTCGCGAAGAGCGGCGATGGTTGATGCAGCATTTGGTTCGGTTGCATCCCGAGCATGAGTGGATTCAGCGATTGCGACCGACTGAAAAATACTCCCTTCCCAACGAATGAACTGTGGCGAGGGAGCTTGCTCCCGCTGGGGCGCGAAGCGGCCCCGCTGTTGAGGAACTGCTGCGCAGTCCAGCGGGAGCAAGCTCTCTCGCCACAACAGACTTGTTCATCAGTAGATATGGCTAACGACGGGTCGCCAGGTAGGACTGCCCAAGATCGCTGGCCCAACCGTCCAGCACCGCTTTGACGTCATCGGCGGTCAGCACCTGTTTGTCGTTTTCCAGCGGCAGACCGATGCCATTGCGCACGACTTCGGCGACCACTTCGCCGGCGGAGCCGTCTTCGAACGAGACTTCGGTGGTGATTTCGCTGTCCTGATCGCGGATGCCGGTGGCGGTGCTCACGCCAGCGGCAATCAGGGTCACCGGTAGCCATTCATAAAAGCGCAGGCCCTGGGTGCTGACGGCGACGCGGGTGATTGCCGGTCTGACCGTCAGGGTGTTCGGGCCGGGTTGCGGCACCAGGCGCATGACCTTGCCCAGTTCCAGCCTGAGCGCGGCGTCGTAGTATTCGGTGACGCCGGACAGCGTGCTCAGCGGGATCCGCTTGGTCGGCGCGGCGCTGGGGTAGAACTGGCTGGGCGCCAGATAGACCTGGGTGTAACGCCCCCGGGCCAGCGCCGGGCTGACCCAACCCAGCACCATCTGCCCCGATGGCGACTGGTGCTCGCTGAGTACGCTGTAATCGTGCAGGAACCCCGTGTACTTCTGCGGTTCGACGGTTTTGCTGCTGCAGGCTGACAAGCTAAGGGACGCCGTACACAACACCGACATCAAGCAATGGCTTCTGATCATGCGAATCCTTGTTTAGCGCTTTTGCCCCGCGTCGTTCAAGCGCGGGCCGTGATTGGGGAGGAGAGCGGCGGGGTGTTGTCCGAGCATTCGATGTGCAGCCGGCCGTGGCTCATGATCCATTGGATGAGGTCGGCGGCCGGAATCGAATGCACGTACTCGACCCATTGCGAGTCGCTGGGACCGTACTGCTCGAAATAGCGGCGCAGGACGATACGGCTTTGATCATCTGACAGGCCCAGGCAAAACTCCTGGAACAACAGCGGCGTATCCTGCTCGGGCGCGCTGGTGCGCTGGCTGAGAATCAACGGATAGCGGGCGTCGTGGCCCTCTGCGGTATAACGGTTGTGCAATGCGCTCATTGAAAGCCCCCCGGTTGTCGATGGCGTGCAGGGTGCCTGAGGGGTTTTGCCGCAGAATGTCCGCTTGATGTCCGGGACGACGGAATGTTGCTCGATTGAAATATATGACCCGCCCGCCAGAATAGTTTTAGATGCGTTCTTTTTTTGGCCTGAGGATCCTGTGCCCGTGAGCAGACTGCTGATCGTCGACGATGACGTGGAAATTCTCGCCCTGCTGAAGAAGTTCTTCGTCCAGCACGCCTACGAGGTCGATGTCGCCCCCGATGGCGCAGCGATGTGGGCGGCGATTGCGCAGCAGCGCCCGGACACGATCATTCTCGACCTGATGCTGCCCGGTGAAGGTGGCCTGAGCCTGTGCCAGAAAGTGCGGGCGCAGATGGGCATTCCGATCATCATGCTGACCGCCATGGGCGAATTGAGCGACCGCATTGTCGGCCTCGAACTGGGCGCCGACGACTACGTCACCAAACCGTTCGCCCCGCGTGAACTGCTGGCCCGCCTGCGCGCCGTGCAGCGTCGCGCCGGTGAGCAGCTCAGCCCGGCGAGTGAACCGGCGCGGCCGGTGATCGCCTTCGCTGGATGGCATCTGGATATCACCTGCCGCGAGCTGCGTTCCCCGGAAAACGTGATGATTCCGCTGTCCGGTGGCGAGTTCGATCTGCTGGTGGTGTTTCTCGAACACCCGCAGCGCATCCTCACCCGCGAGCAACTGATCGACCTGTCTCGCGGTCAGGGCCACGATGCCTTTGATCGCAGCATCGACGTACAGGTCAGCCGCCTGCGGCGCAAGATCGAGCCGGACAGCAAGCGCCCGGATCTGATCCGCACCGTGCGCAACGGCGGTTACATGTTCACCGCCAAGGTCACGCGCGCATGATCCGTCGATTTCTGCGCCGTGATCCGCTGAGTCGGCGGATTGCCCTGACCATCGTCGCGGCCATGCTCGCTTCGCTGGCACTGAATTTTCTGTTCGTGGAGGTGGCCGGGACCTGGGCGCGACCACCCATTGAACGCACCGGGTTGCTGGAGCAGATCGCCGCGACCGTCAAGGTGATCGAGGCTGCACCCGCGCCTTTACGCCCGAAACTGGCGCAGGCGGCAACCGGCCCGGCGCTGGAGGTGACGTGGCATGCACAACGGGCCGAGTTCGGATTGCCAACGGCGGGTACGCAGCTTGTGGCCGACAAGACGTCGGGTTTGCATCAGTTGTTTGGCTATGAGCGAGACATTCGGGTGTTCAACCCCGGTGACTGGCCCAGTGGCAGCCCGCTCGGCCGCTATGCGGCGCTGATTCAATTGCCGGATGCCAGCTGGTTGCTGTTCTCTTCGCCCGAGCGCTCCTGGGGTCTGGACATCGGCACACGCATCGCGATCATCATCGCGCTGGGCCTGATTGCCACCGTGCTGGTGGCCTGGTTGGCCACAAGGCAACTGGCCCAGCCACTGCAACGTTTCGCCAGCGCCGCCCGGCGTTTTGGCGGCGACCTGCGCGCGCCGCCGATCAAGATCGAAGGGCCGGACGAGATCCGTCAGGCGATCATCGCCTTCAACACCATGCAGGCGCAGATTCAGCACTACATCAGCGAGCGCACGCACATGCTCGCGTCGATTTCCCACGACTTGCGTGCACCGCTGACCCGCATGCGCCTGCGCAGCGAGTTCATGGAGGATCTCGATCATCAGGACAAACTGATTCGCGACATCGAAGAAATGCGCCTGATGATCAACTCCGCGCTGGCGTTTTTCCGGGAGGACACCCAGCCGGAACCCACCACCGCGTTCGACCTGTCGGAACTGCTGCAGACGATCGTCGACGACTATCGCGACCAGAACATCGCAATCGACTTCAGCGGCCCCGCGCATCTGGTCTACGAGGGCCGCCCGCTGGCGATCAAGCGGGTGATTGTCAACCTGCTGGAAAACGCCGAGAAGTACGCGCAGCAGCCGGCGATTGCCTTGAGCCGCGATGGCCTCGGTGTCTGTATCGACATTACCGATGACGGGCCGGGGATTCCCGAGGCGTCATTGCAGCAGGTGTTCGATCCGTTTTTCCGTCTGGAAACTTCACGCAATCGCGAGACCGGCGGGGTCGGGCTTGGGCTGTCGGCGGCGCGGGCCATCGTGCGTGATCAGGGCGGTGAACTGACGTTGAGCAATCGCAGCAGCGGTGGTTTGCTGGCTCGGGTGGAGTTGCCGTTGTAATACTTTGAAACATTTGCAAGCGCCCGAAGGTCAACAGGACACATTCACTGCAAGAAGCGTCCATGAAAACCCCACGGCCCTCCGCACGTCTTGAACCGTTGTCGCAACTGCGCAATCTGAAAATGGCCCGCTCCGCCCATGCCTATGTCCGTGGCAGCACGGTGCAGTTTTATGAGTGGCTGCACAGCCAGCCCGGGCGCAGCCTGCCGAAAGGGCCGGCGGTGTGGATCTGCGGCGATTGTCACGCCGGCAATCTGGGGCCGACCGGCGATCTGAAGGGACGCATCGACATCCACATCCGCGACCTTGATCAAACCGTGATCGGCAACCCTGCGCATGATCTGGTGCGCCTGGCGCTGTCTCTGGCCACCGCCGCCCGGGGCTCGGACCTGCCCGGCGTCGCCACTGCGCGCATGTTGGAAGAGATGATGCGCGGCTACGAGCAAGCTTTCGAAGACGATGTCGACAAAGAGCCGCCAAGACCCGCGCAGGTCAAGGCCGGCATGCGCAGCGCGGTGCAACGAACCTGGAAGCATCTGGCGCAGGAGCGTATCGAAAGTACCAAACCGACCATCCCGCTGGGCAAGCACTTCTGGTCGTTGTCACGGGAAGAACGCAGCGCGCTGAAGTCGCTTTGCGCGACACCTGACGTCCATACGCTGGTGACGTCCTTGAAGGGCCGCTCAAAGGACGACCGGGTGAAAATGCTCGATTCGGCCTATTGGGTCAAAGGCTGCAGTTCGCTGGGACTCAAGCGTTATGCGGTGTTGCTGGGGGTGGGCGAGGGCGATGATCAGGAATATTGCCTGCTCGATATCAAAGAGGCAGTTGCTGCCGCCGCCCCCCGAGTGGCCCGTGCGGCGATGCCCCGCGACAACGGCAAACGTGTGGTTGAAGGTGCGCGTTTTCTCTCGCCGGGCTTGGGCAACCGGATGATTGCCACGCGAGTGCTCGACCATGGATTCTTCATCCGCGAACTGCTGCCGCAGGACATGAAACTGGAACTCGATCAACTGAGCCAGACCGATGCCATGCTCGCCGCCGGGTATCTGGCCCGGGTCGTGGGGCTGGCCCATGCCCGACAGATGGACATGAGTACCCGTGCCGAATGGATGCGTGAATTGCAGACGTGCCGCTCGAAAACGCTGGATGCGCCGTCGTGGCTGTGGACGAGCGTCGTGCAGTTGGTGGGCAGTCATGAGAAGGGCTATCTGGAGCATTGCCGGCGCTATGCGCTGGAGCACTGAAACGGCCGGGAAATCAGTTGCCGGTTGCCGATATGAAATTTGTTCTGTAGATTTTCATGAAATTATAAGAACAGAATTTCACGAGGCCGCGAATGTTTCAGCAATCCCAGCGCCATGTCGACAGCTATTACGCGCACAGTTGCGCCGATATCCTCAGTCACCGACCTGCATTCGAAGGCGCGCAGGCCTGCGATGTGGTCATCATCGGCGCGGGGTTCAGCGGCCTGCACACAGCGTTACGACTGGCGCTGGCCGGCAAGCGCGTCATCGTGCTGGAAGCCAGTCGCGTGGCGTGGGCCGCGTCCGGGCGTAATGGCGGGCAGGCGATTCTGGGTTGGTCGTGCGACATGCCGCCGCTGGAAGCAGCGCTCGGATATGAGCGCGCCCGTCGCTTGTGGGACGGCATGCGTTGGGCCGGGCAGGAGCTGCGCGCATTGCCGGGGCGTCACGGCTTCGATTGCGACTATCGCCCCGGCCATCTGTGGACGTCGGTGATGCCGCGTCGGGTCAGCCTGCTGACCGAGTGGCAGCATGAAGCCAGTCACAAGTGGGGCCACGACGGCCTGCAATTCATTCCCCGTAAGGACCTGCCGCAATGGGTCGCCAGCGATCGCTATCAGGCCGGCCTCTTTGACGCCGAAGGCGCACACCTCAATCCGCTGAAACTCGCGCTCGGGCTGGCCGCCGCCATCGACCGCGCCGGCGGGCATATCTATGAACAAAGCAAAGCGCTGAGCTATCAGCGCGAAGGCGACGGTTACCGGGTCAACACCGAGCGCGGTTCGGTGAAGGCCGATGTGCTGGTGCTGGCCTGCAACGCCTATCTCGATCAACTCGATCCGCAACTCTCAAGCTGCATCCTGCCGGTCGGCACTTATCAAGTCGCCACCGCGCCACTCGCCCCGGAGCAAGCCACCGCGCTGCTGCCGAGCAACGTCTGCGTGACCGACAACCAGTTTGTCCTCGATTACTTCCGTCGCACGCCCGATAACCGCTTGTTGTTCGGCGGTGGCTGCACTTATCTGGGCGGCATGCCCAAGGACATCGCTGCGGCGACTCGGCCGTTTCTCGAACGCGTGTTTCCACAGCTCAAGGGCGTCGAGGTGGAGTTCGCTTGGGGCGGGCATATCGATCTGACCATGAACCGTACGCCGGATGTCGGCGGTGAGGGCAATCGTTATTGGCTGCAGGGTTACTCGGGTCACGGCGTGCTGCCGACATTGGCCGCCGCCCGGGCGGTGTCCGATGCGATTCTCGGCAAGGATGATGAGTTGGCGTTGTACCAGGGCCTGAGCAATGGCCGTTTCCCCGGCGGCAAGCACTTCGCCGCACCGCTGGAGGCCATCGGCAAGGCCTGGTATCGGCTGCGCGACAGCATTTGATGAGATTTTGATCATGAACAAGCAAGAAGAAATCGCCGCGCTGGCGATCCTGATCCACGACCTGCGCAAGCACAAGAAATACACCCTTAAAGAACTGGCCGACAAAATCGGCCGTTCGGTGGGGTTTCTCTCGCAGGTCGAACGCGGCTTGTCGCGCCCGACCGTGGCCGACCTCACCGCCATCAGCGAAACCCTCGGCGTGCCGACCACCTATTTCTACAGCCTGCCCAAAGCCAAACAAGTGCCGTGGGTCACCCGTCCGGACGAACGCCGCACGTTGTATTACGCCAACGGCATCACCGACATTCTGGTGTCGCCACAAATGCGTGCCTCGTTCTCCATGCTCGAAAGTCATCTGGAACCGGGCGCGAGCAGTGGCGACCGACAAATGAGCGACAGCTCGGAGCAGGGTGGTTACGTGCTCGAAGGAGAGCTGACCTTGTGGCTGGGCAACGACGACGAGCCGGTGACCTTAAAAGCCGGCGACAGCTTTCAATTCGACAGTCATACCCATTGCCGTTACGGCAACCTCAGCGAGCAGCTCACGCGCGTGCTGTGGGTCTACACCTGACAACAACAAAGGAAATTCAAGATGGACGCTGTCTGCTCTGACCTGCTCGCCGAAGTGCGGGCGTTTCGCCAACGTTATCCCGAGGTGCGTTACGTCGACCTGATTTCCCTGGATATTCCGGGGCACTTCTACGGCAAGCGTTATCCGGTGGACATGCTCCAAAAAGTTGCGGCGGGCAGTGCCCTCAAACTGCCGCAAAACTGCGTGCTGCTGGGCGTGCAGGGCGGGCTGTTCAAGATCGGTGATTACTGTTTCAACGACGGCGACCCGGATGCTGTGCGCCGCCTCGTTCCGGGCACACTCAAACCGGTGACTTGGGAAGCGCAGCCGCTGGGGCAGATGCTGATTACCTCCGACGGCACCGCCAAACCGATCGAATTCGAACCCCGTGAAGTATTGGCGCAAGTGCTGAATCGACTGGCGGGCAAAGGCATTCACCCGGTCGTGGCGTTCGAGCTTGAGTTCTATCTGTTCGACAAGAAACTGCGCGACGGCCTGCCGCAATTCCCCCGCGACGAACTGACCGACGATGCCGATGATCAGCCGAACATGCACATCGAACGCCTGTCGCGTTTCGCCCCGGTGCTCGATGAAATGGTGGAAGCAGCGCGGGCTCAGAGCATCGACGCCACGGTGATCACCGCCGAGCTGGGGCCTGGGCAATTCGAGATCAATTTCGGCCATCTGGACGACGGCCTGCGCGCGGCCGATTGGGCGGCGCTGTTCTGTCGCAGCACCCGTGGCGTTGCGCTCAAGCATGGCTTCCGCGCCAGTTTCATGGCCAAGCCCTACGTGCAACATCCGGGCAGCGGCATGCACGTGCATGTCAGCCTGTATGACGGTGCTGGCAATAACCTGTTGGCCGCCAATCATCAGCAAGCGCTGCGCCATGCCGTGGCCGGTTGCCTGGATCTGCTGCCGCACAGCATGCCGATCTTCGCGCCGAACCAGAACGCCATGCGCCGCCTGAGCGGCACGGTGAACACTGCGACCCAGGCGAGTTGGGGTTACGAGGATCGAGACGCCTGTCTGCGGATTCCCGAATCGGACACGAAAAACCTGCGCATCGAATACCGGCTGGCCGGCGCCGACGCCAACCCGTATCTGGTGCTGGCGGCAATTCTGGTGGGTCTGGAACATGGCCTGGAAACCGGCAAGGAGCCGATCCCGCCACTCAACGACGACCGCAACAGCGGCATCGACTTCCCGACGGAAATCCTCGACGCGGTGCGCGCCTTGCAGCATCAGCCGCAACTGCGTGCGGGACTGGGCGCAGAGTTCGTCGACGTGTATTGCGAGAACAAGCGTCAGGATCACCTGGCATTCATGCAGGAGATCAGTGCGCGGGAGTATCGCTGGTATTTGTGATCACTGGTTCAGCGCCACACTTGAATCGGGTGCAGGGGCCGTGATGACCGGATGGAATTCAGCGCTGGTGAATTCCATCGCTCATCAAAATTGAAGAGCGTGCCACGAGATATTTTGGACACCGGACGTGAAGATGGCGAAAGAACGGCTTCGAATGACGTCTGGAGAAAATCCAATGCCATCCCGTGTAATGTCTGCGCTGAGTTGGAAATAGTTGACGTTGGCTGGCAGCTATCGCCAAAAGCAGGCGCTCGGGAGTGGCGTCTTGCGGCCAACAGTGGACACTCAATCAGTTGATGAGGAAATTACTTGGAAGTCCAAACCGTCTAGCACTCGATCTTGCCGCGTCCTTACCCATCGATCTCGCCGTTACGAATGGCCATCCTGATGGCTTGTGCTGTCGTTGTCACGCCCAGACGTCGGCGTGCTGAGCGCAGGTGATTTTCAACTGTACGCTCCGACAAACCGAGAGTCGCTGCAATATCCGCTTGCCGTCTTCCGGCAGCCGTCCATTCCATGACTTCGCGCTCTCGCGGGGAAAGGGTTCTTAACGCTTCGTCCAATGGCGCCTCAAGCAACCGCCGAGCCGCGAAAAAAGCGGCCGTCGCAACCAGGCTGAGCCCCAAGCGCACCCGCGCGCTCCCATCCACCGGCTCCCCCCCAAGCTCATTGCGCCCTCAAGCCCCTGTGGGCCAAAAACTGGCACCTGCAAACCCTGAATTCCTGGTCCACCTGGAGAACGAATCATCCGGTAACGCTCTTCTCCCTTAACCTGCTCTTTCTGCCAGAAGAAGGATTGCCGAGCATTCAAAAGGTGACGAGTCACCGGACAATGTCGAACGTAAGTCTCGGCATCCACCGCTTGACCGTTATCGAACCAATCGCCTTCGACCCAGTAGATATGCTCAACCACTTCCTCACTTGCCGTCGATGCAGAAAACAGCACGAATCGATCATAACCGTAGGGTGTGGCGAAACCCCTGACGGATTTCTTGATTGATTCAAGCGTGCGCGCCGTCTCTATCTCCAGAGCAGCGCGCATCGCTGTTTCGGCCGGCCCGTCGCTCACTCCGATGCAACCTCTTTCAACAATGCTTCAGCTGCCAACTTGCCCAGATTGTTGCCTGCCAATGGGCTGTCGCCGGTCAGCAACTTGCGGTCTTGGAGCGTCGCACCTGAAATATCCTGATTGATGATCTCAACTCCCAAGGATTTCAACTGCTCACCAAATTTCCACGTCAGATGCCCAGGCATATACCTTATGTCGGGCGTCTTTGCGTCGAGACTGTCTGGAAATGCGCAGATCTTGTAGCCGTTGAATATGAAGGAGTTCCTTGACTCACCAATGCCCGCCGCGAGCATTGCTGCTGGGCCGTGACATAGGGAAATCACAAATTTGTCGTTGGTGATTGCCCAATGCAAAGCCGCTTTCACGTCGGCACTCTCCGGCAATCCAATCAGCGCGCCGTGCCCGCCAGGTATGAAAACGCCGATGTAATCCGAATCCTGCCCCAGCGCCTTCTCAACCACTTCGCACAGCTTCAAAGGTTTTTTGAACTGCTCACGGTATTTGGCGTAGAAATCCTTTACCTCGGTATCTTCGCTAGGCATGGCCCAGAACTCGAATTTCACTGGATTGCCTGACAGGGTCGCAACGTCGAACGCGAAACCGGCTTTGTCGAGGTGATACATGGGCAACAACGTCTCGACTGGGTGATTACCGGTGGAAAACATTGTTCCGTTGTCGGTCAGTAAGTAGCGCTCATCGGCGCCAATCAGCAAAATCTTCCAGCGGCCACCTCGGTAGGGATTAGCGTAATCCGCATCACTCAGATCAGATTTTGGCGAGGTAAATTGGCTAAGCGAGTATGGGGAGGGAAAAAAGGCATTGTCCTCCGCCTGATCCGGAGTGGGGCGCTTGTCGTCACTCTGCAAGGTAGTCATGGGTTTTCTCCTACGAATGGGCCGATTGCCGAGGTTCATGCTAGTAGCGTGACGTAGGCCCAACAATGAGGGTTTTCCCTTAAAGAAATGTTCCTCACACATGCAGCGCGCCGATCGGCTGCTTTCGGCCAATAGCGGTCAGTGACAATATTCGCAAAGGCTACCGCTCAGCTTCCCGAAGACCGATCTCGACTATTCGTTAAGTACAGCACCATCGCTGCACGAGCCGCATCTTTGATTGCTGCTCCGCGCAGTGCTGCAATGGGGTCACGTTATCCGTATAGGATGTTGATCCATGCGAGTGAACCTCCAATCACTCCCGACGCGATACCTTCAGCCTCAACCAAGGTGATATCTGCGCCTTTATCAGCCAGGTGATACGCCAGCGAAGCGCCCACGATGCCGGCACTAATGACAACGACTCGTTTGCCCAGAGCATTTCCCATATCAACCTTCATTCTGTCGACCTGGAGGCGGTTCATTGTCTGCCTCTGGTCGATTTCTGCTTGTCGTAACGGGCAGCAGTTGTCGTCCAGAAAGCAGATGTAGATTTGTCTGAAGTGGCGAAATAGCTGCCAAAATCATCGTGTTAAAACGCCGCCTGAAATGGCAGCAAGATAAGCGCGTGAGTGTTGTTGGCACGTGAGGGTATCGAAAATTCGTTCAGCGACTACGGTAAGCGTCATCAACGACTATAGTCATTGGTGAGCCAGAGCGAATCCGACCATTCCCCTGCCAACCTGGCCTAATCCAATTCCGCGATTACACGGCGGATCTTCTTGTGTTCCTTAATGCGGAACGCCAACGTTTCGGTGCCGAAATCACTCAGGCTCAGGCTGAGTTCGAGGCAGCGTTGTCTTTTTTGAACCCCTTGATGGTGGATGGAGTTATCCCGCCGGGCACGTCGCATCCCACTGAGCACGTCCCAACCACCCATCTATCAAGGTTCAAGCAATGAATACTTTAGAGTTCGATGATGCACAAAAAACCAATGGCGACCTGGTTCAGGGTCCGCTGCCGGCCGGTACTGTCGCGCCCGACTTCACTCTTCACGCAACCCCTGATCAACAGTTGTCGCTGCGTGAGCTAAAGGGAAATCCCGTGATATTGGCGTTTTATCCCGCTGACTGGACTTCGGTGTGTGGTGACCAACTGACCTTGTACAACCAGTTGTTACCCACCTTCAGAGAATACGGTGCGGTGCTATTGGGTATCTCGGTTGACAGCGCCTGGTGTCATCAGGCCTTTGCCAAAGATCGAAATTTCCACTTCAGCCTGCTGGCCGATTTCGAGCCCAAAGGGGCGGTGGCACGACAGTATGGAGCGTACGAGTCCCAGCTCGGAGTTTGTAAGAGGGCACTGTTCGTGATTGACAAGGAGGGGGTGGTCGCCTGGAGCTACATCTCACCAATGGCAATCAACCCTGGGGCGGACGGCATTCTGGATGCGCTGGATGCTCTGGCGAATTCACCACAAAGCACGCCAACCAAAAATTAACAGGTGATTACATGGCCACTCTCAAAGTCCCGGTAAGTGCCAACGACCATCGCCAGGGAAGTGCGCATGCCAAGGTCACCTTGGTCGAATTTGGCGACTATGAATGTCCCTATTGCGGTGAAGCTTATTGGATGGTCAAGAATCTGCAACAGCATTTTCGCGATGACTTGCTGTTTGTGTTCCGTAACTTCCCTCTGACCACCGCTCACCCCCATGCATTGGGTGCAGCGGTCACCGCGGAGCATGCCGGGAGTCGAGGATTCTTCTGGGAGGCCCACGACGAATTGTACGAAAATCAAGATCGATTGGGCCTACCGCTGTATCGCGCCATTGTTCTAAAACACGGCCTTTCCAGCGAGGAACTCGACGTTGCCATGCGAGAGGACACTTACATCCCCAAAATACAATCCGACTTCAATGGCGGTGTACGCAGCGGCGTGAACGGTACTCCGGCGTTTTACTTTGACGGGCTTCGCTATGACGGGGTCCCAGAGTTCAACGAGATGAGTCAGATGATTGAGCTTCTGTTAGTGCGCGGACGAAATCGCTAGATTGCGACATCGGCCCGGCATCACCCACACCAGAGCCGAGGGCAAACCAGCGTTAGCTTCCTTCTACATTAAAGAGGTGTACACGGAGCCGGCAGCTAATGAAATCTTTGAAGTATTATGAAAAAAATCGACACGCCACATGGTTGGAGTTGTTTTTCGACCTGACTTTCGTTGTGACGATAGGCCAGGTTACGCATACTCTCGGACATGTTCATGAAGGCCACTTTGAACATAAGCAATTATGGATATTCTTGCTGCTTTTTGTACCGTTGTGGTGGATCTGGTCCAGTCACACGATTTACTCCAACAGGTTTGATACAGACAGCAATCTTCACCGTTTGGCAACATTATTCATAATGCTCCTGCTCATTGTGCTATCGGCACGGATCGGGGAAGATCTGGAAGTAAACTACCCGCTTATTATTGCCTGCTATTTTGGCATACGTGCCATCATCAGCATCATGTACATTTCGTCCATAAGTAAATTCGATTCTCGCGGCGAGCTCTCCTCTAGGCTCGGCTTCGCCCTGTTAATTAGCGCAGTCATTAGTCTCTCATCGGTTATTTTTGACCCGCCCTTGCGTTACCTTGTTGCTTATATTGGGATTGTTCTTGATATTCTGTTTCCTGTATTTTTCTGGACTAAACTAAAGCCGTTGCCAGCACACACAGAACACTTGGTTGAGCGCATAGGCCTACTCACCCTAATCTTATTGGGGGAGTCAATTATTAGCCTTTCCGGAGGCTTATCTAACATTCAATGGGGTTATTACAATGTGATGGCGGCCATCACCGGATTCATCATGATTTGCAGTATCTGGTGGATCTATTTTGATAGCTTTTACCTGCTGAGCAAAAATCACAGCAGTATGAGTGGGCACGCCTTGATCTACTCGCACCTTTTTCTTTTTATGGGGCTGGCACTCCTGGCAAATTTGATCAGGCATGCGATCCTGAATGACATTGCGATGCGCGATTTTCAGATCATGTCGATCATCGGCATGGCATTGTTTTTCCTGGGGAAGCAATATGGCTATTTCATAGCCGTGAGTCGAATAAGGAAATACATACTGCAAAACACCTTGATCGTGCTTTCTTTAGGTGGGTTAGTTATATTTCTACCGCGTGTCGAGTACATATTGGTCGGCCTGACAGTAACCATGATCTGTTATGTTCTCCTGAATTTCAGATATCGTTGAGTCTTTATTATCAGGCCACAGCTCGGGAAAAGTGATCAAGCGGCTGGTCTGCGGCTTGCACGTTGCCCGCTACGTCATTCTCAGTGTCCGAGCGACATGCGACGCTACCCTTGGTCTCTTTGGGTTTGTAATCCTGGTGTCGTCGACCATAGTTAATTGCCGGATGCCCCTTTTAGCTATTGCGACCAGATAGCACCAGCCGCACCGTAACAACAGGAGCCACGTCATGGTCAAAGTAGCGTTGTTCGTTCGTCTGGAAGCAAAACCCGGGAAAGAGAATGAGGTGGAGCGCTTTCTCTTGAGCGGCCTTCCTTTAGTGGAGGAGGAGCCAGCCACTACAGTCTGGTTTGGAATCCGCTTGGGGCCGTCCACCTTTGGCATCTTTGACGCATTCCCGGATGAAGCGGGCCGGCAGGCTCATCTTTCGGGCAAGGTCGCGGCGGCGCTTATGGCAAACGCTGCCGAGCTGTTTGCCGAACCGCCATCAATCGAGAAGGTTGACGTCCTTGCGGCCAAGCTGCCCGGTTAAGCAAATCCAACAGGAAGTTCCATTCAGTTCGGGGAGGCTCACGATGGTTTCGTCAAGTGAGCATCCGTCGGCGTAGCAGTGACCGATATTCAATGCGCTGCCGGACGCGGCTGCACTCCGAACTGCGCAACGATGTGCGTACCCAATTCCTCAATAACCTCCGCCGCAGGGCGCTTGCCATATTTGAGATTGAGAATGACGTGGTCCACGCCGATTTCCTCAAGCGACTCCAGCAAAAAACGTAGATGGTAACGTCCAAGTTTGAACCCCAAATGGATACGTGTGGGTGGCGTGGACGGATTCTCATCGAGATCGATGTACAGCGACTGAGTAAAGGGCTTGTACACAGAGCCACATTGCCTGGTGACCTCCAGCCGCCAATCTTCCACGACCAGCCGCTGCATATTCGGTATGCGTGGATAGTTGATCCATCCGTTGCTCTCACGCGCGATCCAATCCAGTGACTGGCGACTGTTGCCGGTCACCAGCATTGGAATGAATTGGGTGGTGGGTTTCGGAATCAGGTCTGCGCCGTGCATTTCGCCAGTGCTCCAGTGGATGGGCTCAAAACTGGTGCTGTGGGCTTGCCGAATCACTTCGTAGTGTTCTCGAAAGATTTCTCCACGCCTTTCGGGATCGACACCAAAAGCCGAAAACTCCACCGGCCGATCTCCCGAAGCCACCCCCAGAATCAAGCGACCTGTGCTCAACTGATCGACGCTGGCTGACGCCTTGGCCGTGTGCAGGGGATGGTGCAAAGGGATGGCAATGGAAGCGGTGCCAAGCGCAATCTCCGAGGTATGGGCAGCCATATAGCCCAGGTACACCCAGGGGTCGAAGACTTGGCCGACATCGCCGAAGCCAGGGTCGCGAAGCGGCACGTCGCGAAACCAGAGCGCGCAGAAGCCCAGCGCCTCGGCTTGTTTAGCCAGTGTGACCTGGTTGAGCATGCTCGGAGTGTCCCCGTCGAACGCCTCCATGGGAAAGAATAATCCAAGGCTCAAATGCCCCTGAGTGAAGGTTCGGCTAAACCCTAGATGCTTCTGGTAAGGAACCGTGCTCGGCCGATACATACGGATTGACCTCATGGCAGAACGTGAACAGCGCCCCCGTTTCCAGAGGTGCTGCGGCATCGGTCGCTTTTGAACGACAGGTGGGGGACTGGGTCTGGCTTTTACCCGTTGCGCCGTACTGCTGGTCGTGTGGACCGGATTCAGGGGGCAGTTGCTGGCGATAGGCGCGGGTCGGTCCGGGTGGGTGTTAAGTGGACGGTCAAAGGAAGTCAGATCTCTCGGCTCTATACCACCAGATGGGCAAGGTGTTCGAGGAATCATTCTATAAGCGTAGGCGGTTTTGCAGCTCTCCGCCATATTCTTACAATCGAGCCGCTGCCGGGCGAAAGTTGCATATCGAAGACATTTATCGGTCGTTTCCTGCCATTCCACAACGGCCGCTATTAGGCAACAGCGGTCGCTTGCCGATGCCCGCTTCTGGCCGATTGCTGCCTGTCGTGAAGGCCTGCACCGGCCCGAAGTTGACGGACTGCTTGGCTCGGTTTCAGAACGGGCAAGCCGGTCTCTCCCCCAACCGCTCTACCAACCTTACGAGATAACCGTCGGGATCCTGGACGATGAATTCGCGCTGGCCTACTTCTACATTGTCAGCCCGATACCAGGTGTCTTTGCATTCTCGATAGAGTGGACATCCAGCCTCATCAAGTTTCTGGATGATGGGTGCGACAGCCTCAACATCAATCTGTAAGTTGATGCCTCTTCCAAACGGCTTGGCCAACGGCGCAGTCAGCCATTGCCCCGCGTCGGAATCAATCTGCTCAAGCATTACTTGAGCACCGTTCAAATCAAGATATGCAAATCCATCTTCCGGGCGTTGATAAGCGACTTTGAACCCCAGACGAGAAACCCAAAAAGCCAGGCTGCTATCCAGGTTGGTGACCATTAACTCCGGAACGAGTTTGTTACGTTCGAACATGAGATGACTTCCGTTTCAAAAGGCTCGTTTTGCGGATGGGCAGGTTCTGCACTGTTGGCTTCGATACCACGACGGGATCGTGGCGAGCGCGATGATGCACGCTCGGGTGGGAATTATCGAGTCGCGTTGACCGGAAGCTGCCCTACGCGAATGGCGGATAAAGAGGAACGTCTGTCGCTCTCGTTTAGCCCAACCTCACGCCAGCGCATCATCCTGATGTGACAGCGGCTGCACCGCCAGGTGTGGCGTTTCGCCGAAGAACTCGATCAGCAGTTCTGTGAGCACACGAATTTTGCGCGCAGGGTGCGGACCCGGCGGGCGGATGATGTAGGCGCCGGCCGGAGGGGGAGGATGGTTTGTCATGATCGGCACCAGTGCGCCGGATGCCACGTGTTCATGGGTGAGGCAGTCGGGCAGGTAGGCGACGCCGAGGCCTGCGGCCGCGGCGGCGACCAGGGCGATGCCGTTGTCGGCCTTGAAGCGGCCTTGCGGACGGACCGTGATGACGTTGTCGCCATCCATGAATTGCCAGGCTTCGGTGCCCTGCATGAGGGCCTGATGGGCAATCAGTTCGTCCGGCGTCTGGGGTTCTCCATGCGCGTTGATGTAGGCGGGGCTCGCGACGAGCTTGGTGTAGACCGGGCCAATCCGTCTGGCGATCAGATTGGAGTCCTGCATATAGCCCACCCGGATGGCGCAATCGTACCCCTCGGCAATGAGGTCAACGAAGCGATCGCTGTAACAGGTCTGGATGTGCAGCTGCGGATGCCGACGCGCCATTTCCGCCAGCATCGGGGCGAAGTGACTCGGGCCGAACGACAGCGGCACGGCCACGCGCAAGCGGCCGCGGAGGACGCCAGCGGGCAGGATCGTTTCCTTGGCGATATCGATCTCGGTGCAAACCCTGGCGGCGTAGTCCCGGAACGTCGCACCGGCCTCGGTGAGCGCCGCCCCGCGCGTGGAGCGGGCCAGCAGTTGCACACCCAATTCGGTTTCAAGCCGAGCCAGGCGGCGGCTGACGATCGATTTTGACACGCCAAGCCGCAGGGCAGCCTGCGAAATGCCCCCGGCATCAGCCACTTCCACGAAGGTCTGCAGTTCTTCGATATCCACGCTTGCGTTCCTCTTTTCGCGACACAGCACGTCGCGCGATGCTACTACTGCGTCGAACATGGGAACAGCACAATGGATTTTCCGGGCATGGCGTCATTCGCACGTGTCTCGGAATCCATCACCCGCACAGGCTTCGGCCTGATTCACAAACGTGCGTCACCCATGAAAAGGATTTACCAATGGCAAGCGAGACTCTCCGCAACCCCCATACCGATCAACTACTGACCCCGGAAAACTCGGCGTTGATCATCATCGATTATCAGCCTGTTCAGGTTTCTTCGATCCGCTCGATGCCGCGTGATGAACTCGTCTTCAACATAACCAGCGTCGCGAAGGCGGCGGTCAACTACAACCTTCCGATCATCCACTCGACAGTCAATGTCGCGACCGGCCACAACAAGCCGCCGATTCAGGAGCTGCAAAAGGTGATCGGCCATCTGCCGACCTATGACCGCACGTCGATCAACAGTTGGGAGGACACGCAATTCAAGCAGGCCGTCAAGGCGCTCGGGCGCAAGAAGCTGATCATGACTGCACTCTGGACCGAAGCGTGCCTGACATTCCCGGTGCTCGACGCGATCCAGGAAGGTTATGACGTTTATGTGCCGGTCGATGCGGTCGGCGGCACATCACTCGCCGCGCACGAGGCGGCGTTGCGCAGAATGGAACAGGCGGGGGCGAAGCTCATCAGCCGGGTGCAAATGTACTGCGAACTACAGCGCGACTGGGCGCGGGAAGTGACCGTGCCGGGCTTTCTGGGCGTATTCGAGAACTTCGACGGGTTCAACGCTGAAAAAGCGCTGGAAGAGGCGAACAACAAGGCCTGATTAGCGGGCAGTGGATGAAGGTGTCGCTCGCGAAAGCGGGCGCCACCTTTTTTTCTGCTCCAGACGACTGCTTTTAATATCCATTCCGCCATTCTGGAGGAGTACAGCGGTCATGGTTATCGCTGAAAAACTCATTTTCAATTATGGCCGTTGTTGCTGCCACCAGCGTACCTCCAGTGCCAGCTGTTATCTGACAGCCGGGCCAGGGATGCCCAGCCGGCTAAATGACGCGACCTTTTTTCGGCGACGGATGATCCGCAGGCTCGGCTCTGGCGCTTTTCAACAATTGCGCAAACGCCGTCTTGTCGATCGGCCGGCTCATGAAATAACCCTGCACCTCGTTGCATTGATCCTTGCCGAGAATCTCCAGTTGCTCCTCGGTTTCCACGCCTTCGGCGGTCACGGTCAGGCCCATGGCTTTGCCCAGACCAATGATCGCCTGCACCACCGCGCGATCATTGGCGCCGTGACTGATCGAGGCGATGAAGCGCTTGTCGATCTTGATCCCGTCGAACGGGTAGGCACGCAGGTAACCGAGGGACGAGTAGCCGGTGCCGAAGTCGTCCATGTTCAGACGCACGCCCAGTTGCTTGAGCGCATTCATGGTGGCCAGCGCACCGTCGGTGTCGACAAGCATCACGTTTTCGGTGATTTCCAGCTCCAGGCGACTGGCCGGGAAACGCGTCTGCACCAGCGCTTCACGCACGTCTTCGACGACATCGCTGAGGGCGAACTGCGCCGGCGACAGATTGACTGACAACAGGATGTCCGCCGGCCAGGTGAGGGCGGTTTCACAGGCCTCGCGCAACACCCAGCGTCCCAGCGGCACGATCAGATCGGTCTGCTCCGCCAGGCTGATGAACACGTCCGGCCCGAGCAGGCCCTTGGTCGGATGCTGCCAGCGCACCAGGGCTTCGACCGAGACAATGTGCTTGCCGTCGACCGTATAGCGCGGCTGGTAGTGCAGGACGAATTCGTCGTTCTTCAGCGCACCGCGCAAATCACTTTCCATCTGCCGGCGTGTCTGGATCTGGTCACTCATGTGCGCTTCGAAATAGCACCAGGTGTTTTTGCCCTCGGACTTGGCCTGATACAGCGCGATGTCGGCGCAGCGGATCAGTTCGCTGGGCACGAAGCCCTGACGCCGGCTCAGGGCAATGCCGATGCTTGCCCCCACGTGCAGCGGATGATGTTCGAAGATCAGTGGCTGGTGCAGGCTGTCGAGCAGCCGCGTACAGAACCGGTCGACTTCCTGACGGCTGTCCATGCCGTTGAGGACCACGACGAATTCGTCGCCACCCAGGCGCGCGACGATGTCGTGCTCGCGGGTGCACTCGCGCAGGCGACTGGCGACTTCCTGCAATACCGCATCGCCGGCCGGATGCCCGAGGGAGTCGTTGATCGGCTTGAAGTTGTCCAGATCGATCACCAGCAGCGACAGCGCTGGCGCATGTTCCTTGAGCTGCAGCGCATCATCCAGATAACGCGCCAACTGGTTGCGATTGGGCAGGCCGGTGAGGGCGTCGTGCATGGACAGGTGCTGGATTTGCGCATGGGCGGCGACTTCGTCGGTGATGTCACTGGCGGTGCCGCGATAGCCGCTCACGGCATGCTTGTCGAGGATCGGGCGTGCCGACAACCGGCAGTGACGTTGCTGCCCGGCATGATCGCGGTATGTGCAACGCAGATCGCTGGCATTGCTGTTTTCGCTCAGTTTTTTCAGCCACAGCTCCAGTGGCGTGGTATCGCACGACACCAATTGCCCGATGCCTTGCCCCAGCCATTGGGTTTGCGGGTAACCGGTCACTTCGCTGAAGCGCGCCGAGAGATAGGTCAGGCGCAGTTGATTGTCGACTTCCCAGATCCAGTCCGACGCCGCTTCGGCGACCGCGCGAAACCGTTCTTCACTGGCTTCCAGCGCATGGTTGGCTGCTTCCAGTGCCTGATTCGAGGCCTGCAGCGTGCCGAAACTGTGGTCGACGTAGGTCGAAGATCGCAAGGCATGACGCAAAAAATACGCGGTCAACAGCATCAGCACGGTCAACACCCCGCCGAGCGTTGGCAGCAGCGACCACAACAGTTGCTGGCCGGGGCGTTCCAGGTCCGCGCTGAGGCTGTAACCGGTGCTGTCCAGCGGCACCCGAGGCTGCTCGTCGCTGAGCGTGTCATCCGGCGCAAGTTTCAGGTTCTGCAGGCCGTAGGCAGTGCCGATCGCCTGCAGTTTGGCCGGCGTCAGCTTGTCGACGAACACCAGCACCGAGGTCTGTTTCGGATCGCCCAGCGGACGCTCGTCGTTGGGCAGAATTGCCGCAGCCGTGACCAGTGCCGGCGAGCCGTCGAACAGCGAGTAGGTACTGACCGGCACCGTCAGATCGGCCTGGTTTTGCACACGGTCGATCAGTGATGCGGCAGGAGCCTTGAGCAGAGCGCTGATGTCCACGTCCTCGAGTTGTCCCTGCACGACGGCGTACGTCGTGCGGCCCCGATCCAGTACAAACACACCGTCATAGCCGTCGCTGGTGAACAGGGTCTTGCCGATGTTCTGCTGGGTGTAGGCCCAGTCGGTATCGACCTGGGTGTGCAGGTGCTCATAAGCCGTGGTCCAGTCGGCGTAGCTGGTGATGTAGCTTTTGGAGGCGGCGATGCGATTTTCCAGCGCTCGGGCCGTATAGAAGCGGGTTTGCTCGACATCTTCGCGGTCCAGGCGAGCGGCAATGCCGAGCAAGGTGCCAATGGCGGCCATCACCCCGACTATAAACAGCGCGCCGACGGCAAACGCCAGCCGGCGGGTGATTGCACTTTGCTGAGGCGGAACAGGCGCAGCGGGAGCGAAGACATCCATATGTTCGTCCTTGATTCTCTGTCTGAATCATCTGGAACAGCGGCCTGCGTGCAATGTTCAATGTGTTTGTCGGGTTTGCACCGAGGCGGATTTCCCAAGCGTAGTGAATGCGCGGGGATTTTGCCTTGAATGCGCGGTGGACATGCGATAGCCGGGAGCGATTGGTGCTCAGTGCGAAGACACGTACGGGGAGGGCGTGGCGGACGGGGGCAGGGCATACGTGGCCTTCATCCATGCGACCTCGGCCAGCGGCGTGCGGCCG
>NZ_QAIK01000061.1:0-10120 GCF_003061005.1 Pseudomonas sp. HMWF021
AGGAGAGTGGAATTTTTGAGCCAGACCAATGTCGATCATGCGCAAGCTAAGCGAGTACTAACCGCTGCAATACAGGTTGCTAAGCAGGAAAGCTACACGCCGAAACACCGAAAATCAAAAGATCTCGAAGCCGTAATGCTTGGAAGACATCTGACATACAGATACATCCTTTTTACAAATTTGCTTGCGAAAGCAACGAATAGCAAAGTCAACGGGATAGCATTGCAGGCAGGCGCACCCATTGTCGGAGCATATGATGCTCGTTCACTTTGTCACAACGTCGTTGTGAGTTTTGACAGAGATCCAGAGAAACTGGCTGGAAAACTGGGACGCTCAAACGAGCCATTTCTAAATAAGCCGGCACGATACCCAACCCTTTCGACGAACAATGCGGTGCGCAGAGGTTATGACGCAAGCATTCTCACAAAATGTATTGATATTCTGAGTAGCCTCCGAAACTCTGAAGATGCGCTTGCTGCTTTGGAGGACGTAGTTTACTACACGATGATGCGTGAGTCGCTGGTAGCTGAAGCTATCCCGCTGGACGGCGATGCGGCCATTCACGAGGTTTTGACCAAATTCGCGGAGATGGCGTTGACTAGCTCGAATGAGGGGGAGTCCTGCGCGATCATTGGTGGGATAGCTTTCTGGTTTCTGGTTCAGAGTGACGGTAGGCCTTGTACGGTTAAGGTGCATCCGGTGAATCAGGCAGGTACCTCGTCACTGGAAGTCTTAGATATCGACATCAGCATCGCGGGTCAGGGCTTGGTTCATTCGATTGAGGTGAAAGACAAACCCTTTACCCAGAATGACGTTGATCATGCGGCTCGCAAAGTCCAAGCGGCTGGTCTCGATAGGTTTTTATTTTTGTGTGGTCCTCAAGCAGGGCAGTTGCCAACCGGTTCTCAGTTAATAGATTTGGTCGAAGTTGTTGCACTCCGTGGTGTAAAAGTTTCCTTCGTCGATGTTCGACAGTTTTTTTCCGTTGCGCTTGGTCTCGCAGTTAGGGAGCTTGATGCGGTCGAGGTATGGGAACAGGTTGTCACAATTATGGATGAAGCACGTGTTAAGGATGCAACACGTATTCACATTATCTCTTGTGCTGAAGACGCCGGCTTGGTATCGAGAAGTTAGAAATTAGCATATCGGGAGATAATATTAATTTTTTGCTACTAGAACCCTGTCTTAGGTTTATTTATCAAGTTATTCAGCTCTTTGTATGTCTAGTTCTGAAATAGGTTTACACCAATTTCCATTCTCAAAACGCCCGATGCACCGCATGGGGCGTTTTGCATTTCAACGATAGATGCGGCCGCCTGCTGTTGTAGACGCGTACCGACTCGTCGACCATTCGAACGGCCTCATCTAGGTCCTTAGGTCGATGAAGCAGGAACTCTGTCTTCAAGATCCCGTTAACTCGCTCTGCCAAGGCGTTCTGATAGCAGTCATACCCATCGGTCATCGAGCATCGGACTCCATGTTTTGCATGCAGCTTCTGGTAGAGATCAGAGCAGTATTGCGAGTCCCGATCCGAGTGATGTACCAATGCCTGATCGGTTCTTCTATCCCGCAGGGCTTTGCTCATCGCCTGGATCACCGATTCGGTGTGCAGGGTTTCATGCACGTGATGGCCGACGATTTTGCGAGAGTAGGCGTCCGTTACCAGACTCACATACGCAACGCTTTGCTGGGTCGGTAAATAGGTTATGTCCGCCACCCAGACCTGTTCAGGCCCTGCAGCAGTCACTTGATCAGGACCAGGATTTAGTCGGTTTGGATGCCGGCGGAAGCGGTGATGACTGTCAGTGGTCTTGTGATAGGCGCGCTTGCGTGGAACCAGTGGCGGCTGTCTCGCAAGATATAGAACAACCGATCGCGACCGACTGTGCGCGTCAGTTCCGGCTCGGCCTGCATGAGGCCATGCAACTTGCGTGTGCCCAGTCGAGGCATCTGAAGACGTGTTTCCAGGAAAAAACCCAGTATTTTCTGGGCATGGCTGACTTGCGCGTCATAAGCCCGGTTTCGCTTATAGTACGCCTGCCGGGAAATGCCCAGAAACTGGCAAGCCCTGCGAATACTCAGGCCTTGGATTTGCCTTCGGGTGAGGGCTTGCCGGATCGCTTTTTTACGATGGAAACCCCGTAATCGTTCTTCAACACGCCAACAACCGCCTCGAAGAACTGGACCTTTTGATTGGCAAGGGCGAGCTTTTCCTCAAGCTCCTTGATTCGCTGCTCAGGTGTCAGCGGCACATTGGGTTCGTCCATCGGTCGGCTCCTTTGGGCGCGGATAGAGGCGCCTTGACTCCAGTCCTGTCGCCCATGCTTGCGTAGCCACACCAACACAGTCGATCGCCCCTGAATTCCATAGCGCCGTCGAGCCTCTTTATAACTCAACTCGCCTTTTTCGACCTGATCGACGATCGCCAATTTAAAGCCCAGCGAGTAATCACGCTGGCTGCGCCTTTTTCCCGTATCCATTGGTTCCTACTGAAGACAAGTCAGAAGGTGTAAACCTTATTCAGGACGGGACAGTAGGCATTAAAAAGCCGGCTTGTGGCCGGCTTCTCGGGGACTGGCTTGGTTTATTTTTGGTAAACCGCGCCAGCCTTCAAAACGTACACCCGGATCTGCGTCCGGCTGTGGGACTTGGTCAGACGTTGGTCTGCCGCGTCGGGCGTCATCTGGGCCGCGGGAGCGGGGCGATGCGCAAATGTGGGGCGCAGGATACTGAGTTTTGGTGGGGATTCCCAGCCTCAAGTGCGCAATAGAGCGGCTGCGGCGGTAGAAATCCGGGTTTTGTACTGACTTTCAGGGCCTCTTCGCGGGCAAGCGCGCTCCCACAGGGTTCTGTGCTGGGGCGGGAAGTGGCGCAGGATCAGAGAAACGGCACCACCGGCCGGCGTTTGCCCAGCGTCGACCACCAGAACACCCAACCCAGAATGTGGATCCGCTGCTCATCGATCTGTGCTGCGCGGAAGATTTCGTCCGGGTATTCGGCGCTGTTGTGGCTGCGCAGGCGCAGGGCGTTGCCGGGCATGCGGTGCAGGTATTTGATGCGCAGCATGCCGTCGTGTTCGATGGCGTAGATTTCGCCGTCGACCACTTGGGTCAAACCGCGGTCGATGGCAATGATCGAGCCGTCCTCGATGCGCTCGGCCATGCTGTTGCCGATCATGTGCGCGCAGATGGCGTCGGCGTGACGGATTTCCAGTTGGTCGAGGTGACTGCGGGGCAGGCGGATGGTCTGTTCGGGGTCAAGGATGACGTGGGTTTTATCGGAGCCGGCGGTGACCGGGGTTTCCTTGAAGAATGGCAGGTCGATGTCGTTGTAGGCGGTGACGGTATAGACACCGTTGACGGCCTGAGCGTCGAAGGTATCGCCGTTACTGGCCGGTGACTGCAGGCGCGGCAATTCTTTGAGGCCTTCTCCGGTTTTCAGCCAGTCGCTGTTGACCGAGAGCAGGCGTGAGACTTCTTCCATGCGATACGCCGGGACTCCCCGGGTGTACCAGTTGTGGACATTTTGGGCTTCCGTGCCCCAGAACTTGGCGAAATCGGTGGTGGTGATGTTCGCTGCTTCCAGGAGTGCCTTGAATCTTGGACCGCTAGTGTTCTTTCTCATAAACACGGAGTCTACGGCCGTGCCAGAGGGGTTTGAATAAACTGATCGTTCAAAAACGGGCTGAATTTTGCGACGAGATGTAAGACGTCTTTGTGGGAAATTAAACAAAATTAAAACTGTGAGGTGCTTCTCTTAAACATTTTGTTTAATGGGTTTGTACTCGCGCATAAAAAACCCCGTGTCAAACGGGGTTTTCTTCAAGCATCACGCGGGTTGCAGGTGATCAGCCCTTGTAGGCGGCAACCGACTTGGTGATCGCATCGCGAGCGGCGTCAGCGCCGGCCCAGCCTTCGATCTTGACCCATTTGCCTTTTTCGAGATCTTTGTAGTTCGCGAAGAAGTGCTCGATCTGCTGGATCAGCAGCGGTGGCAGGTCGGTGTATTCCTTCACGTCGACGTACAGCTGGGACAGCTTGTCGTGTGGGACTGCGATGACTTTGGCATCGCCGCCGCCGTCGTCGGTCATGTTCAGGATACCGACCGGACGCGCGCGGATCACCGAACCTGGAGCAACCGGGTAAGGGGTCACGACCAGCACGTCGAGGGGATCACCATCGTCAGCCAGGGTGTTCGGGATGTAACCGTAGTTGGCCGGGTAGAACATTGGGGTGGCCATGAAACGGTCAACGAACAGGCAATCGCTGTCTTTGTCGATTTCGTATTTGATCGGCGCGTGGTTGGCCGGGATCTCGATCGCGACGTAGATGTCGTTCGGCAGGTCTTTGCCAGCCGGAATCTTGCTGTAGCTCATTGGGCGTTGCCCCCGTAGTTGACCAGAAAAACTTGGCCGGATTGACCAAAAAGTGGCGGCGATTATAGGCATATTCCTACGCCGACGCCACGTACCAGAAGTCGTGCAGCGCTTAGTCGTGCGCCTGATAGACCGGGTCTGTGGCCTGAAGTTGCCGCAGCCGGCCCAACGGATCCTGCCGGTAGAAAAGCTGCAGTTGCAAGTAGACCTGTGGATAAGCGTCGTGCAGCAGATCCGGGGCGCTGAAGAAATATTCGCTGGTGACCGCGAAGAACTCGGCGGGGTTTTCAGCGGCATACGGGTCAATGGCGGTTTCGACGTCGGGGTCGCGGTCGAGCTGGCGGTTGAGGTCGTCGTAGGCGTGTTGCATGACCTCGGCCCAATCGCTGACGCGCATGTCGGCGTGCAGTGGTGGCAGGCCGTTGGCGTCGCCGTTGAGCATGTCGAGCTTGTGCGCCAGTTCGTGGATCACCAGGTTGTAGCCTTCCCAGCCACCACTGGCCATCACGCCCGGCCAGGCGAGGATGATCGGCCCCTGTTGCCAGGCTTCGCCGCTGTGTTCACCGTCCCACTCATGCTCGACGCCGCTGGCATCGCGATGCCGTTGCGGGCTGAGGAAGTCGTCGGGGTAGAGGACGATTTCGTGGAAACCCTGATACCAGTTCAAGTCGCCCAGATTGAGCAGCGGCAACTGGGCCTGCGCGGCGAGCAGCAGGCGTTGTTCCTGATGCAGTTCGACGCCGGGCAGGGCGGTCAGGTGTTTTTCTTCCAGAAACAGGACGCTGGCTTCACGCAGCCACTGGTCTTCCGCGGCGCTGATGCCGTCGAGAAAGCTCAGGTGATGGCGCACCCGTTGCCACAGGTCGTCGGCAATCGGGTGCCTGGCCAGAATGCGCCGGCGACGCCAGGCGCTCAGTGACCACATCGGATCAGTGGGTTTCGGCTTTGGCGCCGCCGAAACGACTGCGCACCACACCGATGATCATCGGCACCAGCGACAGCAGGATGATGCCCACCACCAGCAGCGACAGGTTCTTCTTGATGAACGGCACGTTGCCGAAGAAGTAACCCAGGGTCACCAGACCACCGACCCAGAGGATGGTGCCGAACACGCTGAACGCGAAGAAACGCGGGTAGGGCATTTTCCCGACGCCGGCGACGAACGGGGCAAAGGTACGGATGATCGGCAGGAAACGCGCCAAGGTCACGGTTTTGCCGCCGTGCTTGTCGTAGAAGTCGTGTGTTTTTTGCAGGTAGTCGCGACGGAAAATCTTCGAATTCGGGTTGCTGAAGAGCTTTTCGCCCGCCGTTCGTCCGATCACGTAGTTGGTGCTGTCGCCGAGAATCGCCGCGAGCATCAGCAGACCGCCCAACAGCACCGGATCCATGCCACCACCTGCAGCAACGGCACCGGCAATGAACAGCAGCGAATCGCCCGGCAGGAACGGCATCACCACCAGGCCGGTTTCACAGAAGATGACAGCGAACAGAATCGCGTAGATCCACGGCCCGTAGTTGGTGACCAGCAAGTCGAGGTACACATCGAGATGCAGGATAAGATCGAGCGGGTTGAAATCCATGGGGGCACCTGTGGTGACGGCCCGACTCGGCAGGCCTGTGCGGATGATTCGGGTGTAAGCCTACAGCGGGGTGTAGTTTTTCTTACAAGCCGGAAAGCTCGGGATTATACGGTCTGAGAGGTGAAAAGCGCGTTGGTTTTGTAGCGAGGGATGTCGGGGTGTGAATAAATGTCAGGCAGACTTCGAGTTTGATAAAAGATCAAAAGATCGCAGCCTTCGGCAGCTCCTACCTTGGAATGCGTTTCTCCTGCAGGAGCTGCCGCAGGCTGCGATCTTTTGGGTTCAGAGCTCGTCGCTGATCGGCAGCACGTAGTTCTTGAACTCGGTGTCTTCCTTGAACCCGATGGATTCGTAGGTCTTCTGCGCTACTTCGTTGTCGGCACTGGTGGACACGCGCATGCGCACGGCCTGGGTTTCCTTGGCCATTCTCTTCGCGGTGCGGATGAGGTTGTCGGCCACCAGCTGGCGGCGGGCGTCTTCGGCGACATAAATGTCGTTGAGGATCCACACGCGCTTGAGCGACAGCGAAGAAAAGCTTGGATAGAGCTGGCAGAAACCCATCAGCTTCTTGTCGTCATCATCGGCCAGGGCCAGATAAATCACCGACTCCTTGCGGCGCAGGCGTTTTTCGAGAAACGCGCGGGAGGAATCCGGGTAAGGCAGGGAGCCGTAGAACTCGCGATATTTGACGAACAACGGGGTCAGCAAATCCAGGTGTTCGAGGGTCGCTTGAATAATCCGCATGATAGGTCTCGTCTTCAAGTGGCTGTCTTCAACTGCTCTGACGGCGATGGGAAACCCTGCGGCCGTGCGTCGATCCTGCCTGAAAGCGGCGCAGAAACGCAATGCGGAAACGGTTCAGGTTGTGGGCGGATCAAGCAGGAAATTTCCCTTCATGTCCGCACCGGCGTCCGACTCCAGCGTCTGAACCTGTGCCTCGTCCTTCAGATTGACCCCCGACAACTGCCGCCGACAGGCCTCACGCATCAGATACAGCAGGCGATGCGCCGCCATGCCGTAACTCAAGCCCTCCAGCCGCACATTGGAGATGCAATTGCGGTAGGCATCGGTCAGCCCGATTTTTGGATTGTAGGTGAAATATAAACCGAGGCTGTCGGGTGAGCTGAGGCCCGGACGCTCGCCGATCAGCATCACCAGCATTTTTGCTCCGAGCAACTGACCGATCTCGTCACCGATGGCAACACGACCCTGTTCCACCAGCACCACCGGGGCAAGCGACCAGCCGTCGGCGCTCATCTGCTCCTCCAGGCGGGTCAGAAACGGCAAGGTATGCCGATGCACCGCCAGTGCCGACAGGCCGTCCGCCACCACAATCGCCAGATCGACCCCGCCGGGGTTGGCCTGGGCGTAATCCCGCAGGGTCTGCGCCGAGGCGTCGCTGAGCTTGCGCCCCAGATCCGGCCGTTGCAGGTAGCTGTTGCGATCCGTCGCCGCGCTGTGCAGCAACAAACTGTCGCGCCCGCGTTCGCTCAGTTGCGCGCTGAGCCCGGCATGATCGAACGGCAGATGCACCGCGTCCCGCGCCTGGGCGTGGGCGAACTGGAAATCCAGTTGAGCGCGGGTTGGCAGGCTGGTGCCGGTGCGGCCCAGAGCGATGCGCGCCGGGGTCAGGCGGCGCAGCTCCAGCCATGGGTTTTGCGGGTCCACAGGCGGTTTTTCCATAACACTCATCCCAGTTGCGCCAGCGCCTGGCGGAAGGCCGGCGGCAGGTTGTTGCCAAAGCGAACCTTGCCGTCCGCCTGGGTGAAAATGCCCATGTTCGCCAGCCATTGCTCGAACTCCGGCGCCGGTTTCAGGCCCAGCGTCTGACGGGCGTAGAGCGCGTCGTGAAACGAGGTGGTCTGGTAGTTGAGCATGATGTCGTCGGAGCCGGGGATGCCCATGATGAAGTTGATCCCGGCCACACCGAGCAGGGTCAGCAGGGTGTCCATGTCGTCCTGATCGGCTTCGGCGTGATTGGTGTAGCAGATGTCGCAGCCCATCGGCACGCCGAGCAACTTGCCGCAGAAATGATCTTCGAGGCCAGCGCGAATGATCTGTTTGCCGTTATAGAGATATTCCGGGCCGATGAAGCCGACCACGGTGTTCACCAGAAACGGCTTGAAATGCCGTGCCACGGCGTAGGCCCGGGTTTCGCAGGTCTGCTGATCGACGCCATGGTGGGCGTTGGCCGACAGCGCGCTGCCCTGACCGGTCTCGAAATACATCAGGTTCTGCCCGAGGGTGCCGCGTTTCAGGCTCAGCCCGGCGTCATAGCCTTCCTGCAATACGTTGAGGTTGATGCCGAAACTGGCGTTGGCCGCTTCGGTGCCGGCTATCGACTGGAACACCAGATCCAGCGGCACACCCCGGTTGATCGCTTCGATCGAGGTGGTGACGTGGGTCAGCACGCAGGCCTGGGTCGGGATATCGTAGCGCTGGATGATCGCGTCGAGCATTTCCAGCATCGCGCAGATCGAGGCGATGCTGTCGGTGGCCGGGTTGATCCCGATCATCGCGTCGCCGTTGCCGTACAGCAGGCCGTCGAGAATGCTCGCGGCGATACCGGAGGGCTCGTCGGTCGGATGGTTGGGTTGCAGGCGGGTCGACAGGCGCCCGCGCAGGCCCAGGGTGCCGCGAAACTTCGTCACCACGCGGATCTTCTGCGCCACCAGCACCAGATCCTGCACGCGCATGATTTTCGACACGGCGGCGACCATTTCTGGCGTCAGGCCGGGGGCGAGGGCGCGCAGGCTGGTTTCGTCAGCGGCGTCGCTGAGCAGCCAGTCGCGGAAACCACCGACGGTGAGGTGGCTGACCACGGCGAAGGCTTGTTTGTCGTGGGTGTCGATGATCAGTCGGGTAACTTCATCGCTTTCGTAGGGAATCAGCGCCTCCTGCAGGAAGTGCGTGAGCGGGATGTCGGCCAGCGCCATTTGCGCGGCCACGCGTTCGCCGTCATTGAGCGCAGCAACGCCGGCCAGAAAGTCCCCGGAGCGCGCCGGGCTGGCCTTGGCCATGACGTCCTTGAGGCTGTCGAAGCGATAGGTCTGGGCGCCGACGGAATGGGCAAATGCGACCACAATATCCTCCTGTAAACGATAAACCCCCTGTAGGAGCTGCCGAAGGCTGCGATCTTTTGATCTTGTTTTTAGAAAATCAAAGTCAAAAGATCGCAGCCTTCGGCAGCTCCTACATGGGCGCTGTGCACTTTTATATGGCAGTCAGATACTTTCGAGCATAGCGTCTGCCGGGGCGTCGGCGCGTTGTTTGGCGGTGAGCTGAAAGTACAGATAACCAGCGGCCATGAATCCCAGGAACACACAACCGATCAGCGTGTTGAACCACGCCATCGCCACCAGGCACACCACGGCCAGAAACAGCGCAATCGCCGGCACCACCGGATAGCCCGGGGCGCGGAAGGTACGTTCCAGGTTCGGCTCGGTTTTGCGCAGTTTGAACAGGCTGAGCATGCTGATGATGTACATCACGATCGCGCCGAACACCGACATGGTGATCATCGCTGCAGTCAGGGTCATGCCTTGCAGATTGACCAGGCCATCGCTGTAGATCGCCGCAATACCGATCACGCCACCGGCCAGAATCGCCCGATGCGGGGTCTGGAAGCGCGACAGCTTGGCCAGGCTCTTCGGCAGATAACCGGCGCGGGCGAGGGCGAAGAATTGTCGCGAGTAGCCGAGGATGATCCCGTGGAAACTCGCCACCAGGCCGAACAGGCCGATCCACACCAGCATGTGCATCCACGATGAGTTATTGCCGACCACCGCTTTCATTGCCTGCGGCAGCGGGTCATTGATGTTCGACAGTTGACGCCAGTCGCCGACGCCGCCGGCCATCACCATCACGCCAATGGCGAGGAACACCAGGGTCAGGATGCCGCTGACGTAAGCCTTGGGAATAGTGCGTTTCGGATCCTTGGCTTCTTCGGCCGCCATGGCCGCGCCTTCGATGGCAAGGAAAAACCAGATCGCGAACGGAATCGCCGCGAAGATCCCGGGGATCGAACCCAGGGTGAACTCGTTGGCGCCCGACCAGCCGTTGAGCACGAAGTTGCTGAAGCTGAAGCCAGGCGCGACCACGCCCATGAACACCAGCAGTTCGGCGACCGCCAGTACGGTGACCACCAGCTCAAAAGTCGCGGCAA
>NZ_QAIK01000061.1:10152-20167 GCF_003061005.1 Pseudomonas sp. HMWF021
GCCGCGACCTTCGGATCAAGCTCCGGGTACTGCACGTTGAGGTAGGCGCCGATGGCCATGGCAATCGCCGGTGGGGCGAAGACGAATTCGATCAGGGTGGCGATGCCGGCGATCAATCCGCCTTTCTCGCCGAACGCCCGGCGGCTGTAGGCAAACGGCCCGCCCGCGTGGGGAATCGCGGTGGTCAGTTCGGTGAAACTGAAGATGAAGCAGGTGTACATGGTCGCGACCATCAGCGCCGTGACCAGAAATCCGAGGGTGCCTGCGGTGCCCCAGCCGTAACTCCAGCCGAAGTACTCGCCGGAAATCACCAGGCCGACGGCAATGCCCCAGAGGTGCAGGGTGCCGAGTGTGGGTTTGAGCTGTGTGGTGGAAGTCATAAGTCCTCTCTGTTTTTTATTGTTCGATCTGTTGGACTTTCGGGTGCAGCGGTTGAGGTGGATGGATGCTGTTCACGCAGCGGCAGTTTTTGTGCAAAACCTGAATGACGGGTACGCAAGGGCCGTGCCAGAGCGGCCAGGCCTTGGGGTTGTGTCATTGAGGACGCCATCGCTGGCAAGCCAGCTCCCACAGGTATCTGTGGTGTTCCCGTTATCGAGATCTGCAAAGATCCCTGTGGGAGCTGGCTTGCCAGCGATAGCTATTTGGAGGGCGACACAGAAACATCTGTGTTGCCCCGGGTTTTAGAAGAAGCCCAACGGCTTGATGTCGTAGCTCACCAGCAGGTTTTTGGTCTGCTGATAGTGATCGAGCATCATCTTGTGGGTTTCACGGCCGACGCCGGACTTCTTGTACCCGCCGAACGCGGCGTGCGCCGGGTACAGGTGGTAGCAGTTGGTCCACACACGACCGGCCTTGATCGCGCGGCCCATGCGGTAGGCGCGGTTGATGTCGCGGGTCCACAGGCCGGCACCGAGGCCGAACTCGGTGTCGTTGGCGATCGCCAGGGCTTCGGCTTCGTCCTTGAAGGTGGTGATGCTCACCACAGGGCCGAAGATTTCTTCCTGGAACACGCGCATTTTGTTGGTGCCCTTGAGCAGGGTCGGCTGGATGTAATAGCCGGTCGCAAGATTGCCCTCGAGTTTTTCCACCTTGCCGCCGGTCAGCAGCTCGGCACCTTCGCCCTTGGCGATTTCCAGGTACGAAAGAATCTTGTCGAATTGCTGCTCGGAAGCCTGTGCACCGACCATGGTGTCGGTGTCCAGCGGGTCGCCGCGTTTGATCTGCAGGACCTTCTTCATCACCACTTGCATGAATTCGTCGTAGATCGATTCCTGCACCAGCGCGCGGGAGGGGCAGGTGCAGACTTCGCCCTGATTGAAGAACGCCAGCACCAGACCTTCGGCAGCCTTCTCGATGAAGGTCGGTTCGGCCTGCATGATGTCTTCGAAGAAGATGTTCGGCGACTTGCCGCCCAGTTCCACGGTGGACGGAATGATGTTCTCGGCGGCGCATTTCATGATGTGCGAGCCGACCGGGGTCGAACCGGTGAACGCGATCTTGGCGATGCGTTTGCTGGTGGCCAGGGCTTCGCCGGCTTCCTTGCCGAAACCTTGCACCACGTTGAGCACGCCCGGTGGCAGCAGATCACCGATCAGCTCCATCAGCACGCAGATGCCCAGCGGGGTCTGCTCGGCAGGCTTGAGCACCACACAGTTGCCGGCAGCCAGTGCCGGGGCGAGTTTCCACGCGGCCATCAGCAGCGGGAAGTTCCACGGGATGATCTGGCCGACCACGCCCAGCGGTTCATGGATGTGATAGGCCACGGTGTTGCCGTCGATTTCGGCAGCGCTGCCTTCCTGGGCGCGCAGACAGCCGGCGAAGTAGCGGAAGTGGTCGGCGGCCAGCGGGATGTCAGCGTTGAGGGTTTCGCGGATGGCTTTGCCGTTGTCCCAGGTTTCAGTGATCGCCAGCAGTTCAAGGTTCTGTTCGATGCGGTCGGCGATTTTCAGCAGGATCAGCGAGCGCGCCTGCACCGAAGTGGCGCCCCACGCATCGGCAGCGGCGTGGGCGGCGTCCAGTGCCTTGTCGATGTCTTCGGCAGTGGAGCGGGGAAATTCGGCAATCGGCTGGCCATTCACTGGCGAGGTGTTGGTGAAGTACTGACCTTTGACAGGCGCGACGAACTCGCCGCCGATGTAGTTACCGTACTTGCTCTTGAACGTGACTTTGGCGCCTTCAGTACCGGGGTGAGCGTAACGCATGATGTGTTCTCCTTGGCTTTGTACTTATTAGAGAAACGCGCAAGTGCGCTTGCTATAAGCGTAGAGCAAAGGTCGGGCCACTGCCGTGCAGGGCAGGAAAATCAAGGCCTTGCGTGGTTTTTGTCGGACGGGCGGGCGGCGCCTGTGATGGTTTTGGTACAGACGGGGTGACAGTTTGTACCGCTTTTGGCACAGCCCGTGACCGACCGGTCTTGCCAGCATTGCAATGCCGGCCTGCCTGGAGGATCCTCAGCCAACAGAAACCCTGCAGGAGCTGCCGAAGGCTGCGATCTTTTGACCTTGTTTTTGAAGATCAAAAGATCGCAGCCTTCGGCAGCTCCTACACGAGGTTTGCGTCGACCTTTCGGGGAGAACAATAAGAAATGCACGACAACCATTTGAGTCGCCATGCCCAGCAGGTTCTCACCGTCAGTCAGGGCAAGCCGCACCTGCACGGGCCCGGTGCCGATCCGTCGATTGCCCGCTCGTGGCTGCGCTGTCTTGAGGACTATCACCTCGATCCGGCCCTGACCATGGCGCCCACCGTCCTCGAACACGGGCGTGTCCTCGAAAGCCGCGAACGTCTGCAACAGGTGTTGCAGATCGCCGGCAATGAAATGAGCAGCCTGCATCAGCAACTCTCCGGCGCCGGTCACGCGGTGCTGCTGACCGATGCACGCGGGGTGATCCTCAACTGCGTCACCGCACCCGCCGAGCGCAAGATTTTCGAGCGTGCCGGGCTCTGGCTCGGCGCCGACTGGAGCGAAGCCTGCGAAGGCACCAACGGCATCGGCACCTGTCTGGTCGAGCGCCAGGCGCTGACCATCCATCAGGACGAACACTTTCGCGGCCGCCACACCGGCCTGACCTGCTCGGCGAGCCCGGTGTTCGACCCGCACGGCGAACTGCTCGCGGTACTCGATGTATCCTCGGCGCGCCACGATGTCTCGCGCCAGAGCCAGTTCCATACCATGGCGCTGGTCAATCTGTCGGCGAAGATGATCGAGAGCTGCTATTTCCTGCGTTGCTTCGACAATCAGTGGTTGCTGCGTTTTCATCTGCAGGCCGAATCGGTCGGGCTGTTCAGTGAAGGGCTGCTGGCGTTTGACGGGGAAGGGCGGATCAGTGCGGTCAACCAGAGTGCGCTGAACCTGCTCGGGCATATTCGCGGTGGTTTGCTCGGCAAACCGGTCGAGGCGTTTTTCGATTGCTCGCTGGACGAGTTGCTCGGTCGTGCCAGCGCCAATGCCAGCGCCAGTTGGCCGCTGCGCACCCGCGACGGCCGGCATCTGTTTGCCTTGCTGCGCGGCGAATCGCGCAAACCGGCACCGATCATGCCGACCCCGGTCGTGGCCAAGCCGCAACCGCTGGCGGGCATCTGCCTCGGTGACGCAACGCTGCAAGCGGATTTCCGCAAGGCGCTGCGGGTGTTCGAGCGCGACGTACCGCTGCTGATCAATGGTGAAACCGGCTCCGGCAAGGAAGCCTTCGCCAAGGCTGTACATCACGCCAGCCAGCGCGCCAGCAAGGCTTTTGTTGCGCTCAATTGCGCAGCGATTCCCGAGAGCCTGATCGAGAGCGAACTGTTCGGTTATCGCGGCGGCAGTTTCACCGGCGCACGCAAGGACGGCATGCGCGGAAAGCTGCAGCAGGCCGATGGCGGCACGCTGTTTCTCGATGAAATCGGTGACATGCCGCTGGCGTTGCAGACCCGTTTGCTGCGGGTGCTGGAAGACCGCCAAGTGGTGCCGATTGGTGGCGAGCCGGAGGCGGTCAACGTGCGGATCATCAGCGCCACCCACCGCAATCTGCTTGATCGCGTCACTGACGGCAGCTTCCGCGAGGATCTGTATTACCGGCTGAATGGTCTGGAGGTCGCGTTACCGGCGTTGCGCGAACGCAGTGATAAATCGCAGTTGCTGGATTTCCTGCTGGCCGAGGAGGCGGGCGGCGAAGCGATTGTGATCGACGAATCGGCGCGGCAAGCGTTGCTGGCGTTCAACTGGCCGGGCAATGTGCGGCAATTGCGCAATGTCCTGCGCACGCTGGCGGCGTTGTGTGATGACGGGCGAGTCGGCCTGGAGGATTTGCCGGCGATGATTCGCCAGGCACAGCCGCCGCTTGCGCTGAAGTCGGTTGAGTCCGAGCATCCGCTGGAGGACGCCGAGCGGCTGGCGTTGCTCAATGCGCTGGAGCAAACACGCTGGCACATGACTCACACCGCCGAGCAACTCGGCGTGAGCCGCAACACCCTCTACAGAAAGCTGCGCAAACACGGCATCGCCCGAACCGCATGAATCCCCCTGTAGGAGCTGCCGAGTGCAACGAGGCTGCGATCTTTTGATCCTGTAAAGAACAAGATCAAAAGATCGCAGCCTTCGGCAGCTCCTACAGGTGGGGTAGTGATCGTGGTGTGATGGTGATCAGCTAAAGAGTGCGATTTCCCCCTCCCTGCGCTAACCTGCGGCCATGTTTTACGAGGTCGACTATGCACATTCATATTCTGGGTATCTGCGGGACTTTCATGGGCTCGATGGCGGTTCTGGCCAAAGAGCTGGGCCATCACGTGACCGGCTCCGACGCCAACGTCTATCCACCGATGAGCACGCAGCTTGAGGCCCAGGGCATTCAACTGACCCAGGGCTATGACCCTGCCCAGCTCGATCCGGCGCCGGATCTGGTGGTGATCGGCAACGCCATGTCCCGCGGCAACCCGGCGGTGGAATACGTGCTGAACAAAGGCCTGCCGTACGTCTCCGGCCCTCAGTGGCTGGCCGATCACGTGCTGCAAGGGCGCTGGGTGCTGGCGGTTGCCGGTACGCACGGCAAGACCACCACCAGCAGCATGCTCGCCTGGGTCCTGGAACACGCCGGCATGAGCCCGGGTTTCCTGATCGGCGGCGTACCGCAGAATTTCTCGGTGTCGGCCCGTCTGGGCGGTACGCCGTTCTTCGTGATTGAGGCTGACGAATACGACAGCGCCTTCTTCGATAAGCGTTCGAAGTTTGTCCACTACCGCCCGCGCACCGCGATCCTCAACAACCTTGAGTTCGATCACGCCGACATCTTCCCCGATCTGCCGGCCATCGAGCGGCAGTTCCACCACTTGGTGCGCACCATTCCGAGCGAAGGTCTGGTGATTCACCCGACCACCGAGCCTGCCTTGCAGCGCGTGATCGAAATGGGTTGCTGGACCCCGGTGCAAACCACCGGTGCCGGCGGTCAGTGGCAGGTCAAACTGCTCAAGGACGATGGCTCGGCGTTCGAAGTGATGTTCGAAGGCGTGTCCCAGGGCACCGTGGAATGGGAGCTGACCGGTCAGCACAACGTCGCCAACGCCCTGGCTGCGCTGGCAGCGGCGCGGCATGTCGGTGTGGTGCCATCGATGGGCATCGCCGGGTTGAGCGCGTTCAAGAACGTCAAACGCCGCATGGAGAAAGTCGCCGAAGTGCGCGGCATCACTATCTACGACGACTTCGCCCACCACCCGACCGCCATTGCCACCACCCTCGACGGTCTGCGCAAGCGCATCGGCGACGCACCGCTGATCGCGATCATCGAACCACGCTCCAACTCGATGAAGCTCGGCGCGCACCGCGATGGCCTGCCCGACAGCGTGGTCGATGCCGATCAGGTGATCTGGTACGCCCCGGCCAACCTCGGCTGGGATCTGGGTGCCACCGCCGCGCTGTGCAGTGTGCCGTCGATCGTCAGCGATTCGCTCGAAGGCATCATCGAACGCGTGAAGAGCCAGGCCCAGCCCGGCACGCACGTGGTGATCATGAGCAACGGCGGCTTCGGTGGTCTGCACGGCAAACTGGCCGAGGCGCTGCGATGAACACTTTCGCCCAGAGCGGCGGTCCGGAGCGCATCACGCTGGCGATGACCGGCGCGTCCGGCGCGCAGTACGGTTTGCGCCTGCTCGATTGTCTGGTGCGCGAAGATCGCGAAGTGCACTTCCTGATCTCCAAGGCCGCGCAACTGGTGATGGCCACCGAGACCGATGTCACGCTGCCGGCGAAGCCGCAGATGATGCAGGCGTTCCTTACTGAATACACCGGGGCCGCCGCCGGGCAGATCCGCGTGTATGGCAAGGAAGACTGGATGTCGCCGGTGGCGTCGGGTTCCGGCGCGCCGGCGGCGATGGTGGTGGTGCCGTGCTCGACCGGCACCTTGTCGGCGATCGCCACGGGTGCCTGCAACAATCTGATCGAGCGCGCGGCGGACGTCACTTTGAAGGAGCGTCGCCAGTTGATTCTGGTGCCGCGTGAAGCGCCGTATTCGAGCATTCATCTGGAGCACATGCTCAAGCTGTCGAACATGGGCGTGACCATCCTGCCGGCCTCGCCGGGCTTCTATCACCAGCCGCAGACCATCGATGACCTGATCGATTTCGTCGTGGCGCGAATTCTCAATCTGCTGGGCATTCCTCAGGACATGCTGCCGCGTTGGGGCGAGCATCATCTGAGCAGCGATGAATAAGCTGTTGGTGGTTGCGCTGGCCCTGCAACTGGCCGGCTGCGCCACGGCGCGCACGCTGGATGCGGCCAAACCGGGTGCGCCGGTGGTGTATTCCGGGACGCGCCTGGATTTGTATGCGATGAATGGCGGGTGCTGTGCGATGGATCGCTTCGGCGCTGAAGCGCCGGGTTATCCGGGCGTGGATCTGCCGGCGAGTGCGTTGCTCGATACGCTGTTGTTGCCGTTGTCGTTGCTGACCGTGATTGGCGTGGGGTTTCAGGCGACGGGTGGATTGTAAAGATCAAAAGATCGCAGCCTTCGGCAGCTCCTACATGAGATTACCGTTCACCCTGTAGGAGCTGCCGAAGGCTGCGATCTTTTGATTCTGGGAGTGCTTTGCACTCCATCGCCAGCAGGCTGGCTCCCCCAGGTATGCGCGGAGCAAATGTGGGAGCGGGCTTGCCCGCGAAGAGGCCAGCCCAGGCACCACAAATTACTTGCCGAGCTTGCGCAGCTCATCCGACTCAACGATCCGCACCCCATCCTGCTCTTCCAGCGCCAGACGCCACATCGCCCGGGCCAGTTGGCAGGCTTCGATGCCGCGGTACTTGCCGGGAATCAGTTTGGAAAACGGCGCGGCCAGCTGTTCGCCCAGACGTGGCTCGGTACGATCGCCCAGCAGCAGCGATGGCCGGCAGATGGTCAGTTGCGGCCAGTCCTGCGCGCGCAATGCCTGTTCCATTTCGCCCTTCACGCGGTTATAGAAAATCGATGATTTCGGATCGGCGCCCAGTGCACTGATCACGATCAGGTGCCGTGCGCCCATCTCCCGGGCGCGTTTGGCGAAGGCCACAACCATGTCCAGATCCACCGCGCGGAACGCCTCTTCCGAGCCAGCCTGTTTGATGGTGGTGCCAAGGCAGCAGTAGGCGATATCGACGCGGCCACTGAGCTGCGGCAGAAACGCCTGTGGATCGCCCACCGGGTTTTCCAGGTGTGGATGCTCCGCCAGCGGCCGGCGGGACGGGGCAAGCACGCGGGTGATCGTCGGCTCGTTGAGCAAACGGTCGAGCAGGTGTTCACCGGTCAGTCCGGTGGCTCCGGCAAGCAATACGTGCTGAGGCGTCAAGTACATAGTGTCTCTCCCTTGATACTGTTCAGCTTAGTTGCTGTTTGTCGCTCCGTCGTTCAACGCAGCACTCTGCAAAGCTTTTCTTGCTTGCTGTTTGCGCAGCAGTTGCCAGTGCGCGAGCACTGTTTTCGGCGCCCAGATCTGCGGCTCCGAGGCTTCGAAATTATCTGCCAGTTCACGTTCGGCCACGGTGGCCCTGGCCAGTTTGAAGGCTTGCTCCAGGTCGTCGGTCTGGTTCAATGCCTGCGCAAACAGGGCATCGCCGAAGTAGGTGAAGTTGGCTTCTTCCGAGCAACCGAACGACACGCGGTCGGCGCGCGAGGCGGTCATGATCAGTGTGCGCTCATCTTTCAGCGCGGGGATGAAACCACCGGAATAGCACGATGAAATCACGATTACCTTGTCGCGATTTTTCAGCGGCGCCAGCACCGTGGCGAGTTCATCGGCGGGCAGATCCGCCAGCTCCATGCGCGGCTGATCGAGCACCAGTTCATGCTCGGCGGTGCCGTGGCTGGTCAGGTAGATGAAGATCAGGTCTTCCGGGCCGCTGCGTTCGGCCAGGGTCTGGGCGGCACGGCGCAGGTTCTCACGGGTGGCCATCGGCCGGTCGGCGAGGTGGTCGCGGTGGTTGACCAGACGAATCTGGCCGTAGGCACCGAAGCGCGTGGTGAGCATGTTGGCAACGAAATCGGACTCGCGCAGGAATACGCTTTGCTTGCCGTCGCCACCGAGGGTCAGGGTGTACAGCTCGACGGCCGGCGTTGAGGCAGGCACGTCGGCCAGCGCTTCGTCGAGCAGGTGGCCCTGAGCGAGCAGGCCGAGTTCGAGGGTGTCGGGCAGCAGCTTGCCATCGGCGTCGCGCACCCGCTGGCCATTGATCCAGGTACCGCTGAGCACGGTGCCATCGGTCAGCACCAGAGTGCCGCGCCCGGCGTAGCTGTCGCTGTCGAACCCGCCGATGTAGAAGCTGCCGTCAGACAGATTCAAACGGCCCTGACCGCTGAAACGCCAGTCGTTGAAGTAGCCGATGTAATGGCTGCCGTCGGTGCCGATCAATTCGCCCTTGCCGGTCAGCGCACCTTCCTTGAACTGGCCGAGCCAGACGTCGCCATCGGCGTTTTCATAGCGACCCTTGCCGTGCAGCTGGCTGTTCTTGAAGCCGCCGACATAGATGTCGCCATCGGCACTGTTGAACGTGCCGTTGCCTTCGAGCTGGCCGTTGACGAAGTGGCCGCTGAAGGTATTGCCGCTGGCATCGCCGCGCTGGCCTTCGCCGTTGGGTTTGCCGTGGGCGAACTGGCCCTGATAGGAACTGCCGTCGTCCATTTCCAGACGGCCCAGCCCGGAATACTGGTCAGCCTTGAACTCGCCACGGTAGGTCATGCCGTTTTCTTTCAGCGTACCTTCACCGTCGCGCCGGCCCTGCTTGAAACCGCCGGTGTAACTGCTGGCGTTGGTGGTCAGGCTGCCCTGGCCATCGAACAGGCCCTGCTGAAACTGGCCGCGATAGACTTCGCCGTTGCTGCCGTGC
Source organism: Pseudomonas sp. HMWF021 (assembly GCF_003061005.1). Lineage (GTDB taxonomy): Bacteria > Pseudomonadota > Gammaproteobacteria > Pseudomonadales > Pseudomonadaceae > Aquipseudomonas. Next base: position 19,481 of record NZ_QAIK01000061.1, read on the forward strand.
CACTCGCCCTGACCATGCCATTGGCCCTTGTCGAACTGTCCGGCGTACCAGCTGCCGTTGGGGTAGTCGACCCGGCCCTGGCCTTGCAGCAAGCCATTGACCAGTTCGCCACGATAGCGTCCGCCGTCCGGCAGGCGCGCATCCGGGGGCAACAGCGATTCGCCGTCGCCGCACGCGGTGAGCATCAGGGTCAGGGCAATGGGTGCAAGAGAAGCGAGTGAGCGCATAGCGGGATCCGGGCAATTAGGCGACCGAGTATGCCGCAGCTATGTGTCGCATATATAGAGAGGGAATGCGAAACAGCGTGAGCCGCTTCGCATCCGGGACACTTACACGAAGCAGAGCGACAGCGGTTCGGCGATGTAGGCCGGTTTGTCCGAACCCTCTATCTCCAGTGTTGCGGTGGCCTTGAGCAGAATCTGCCCGGGTTTCTTCTCGGTGACTTCGACCAGATCGACCTTCAGGCGTACTTTCGAATTGACCTTCACCGGCTGGATGAAGCGCACGCTGTCCAGACCATAATTGACCACCATCTTCAGGCCTTGCGGCAGCACGAGGATGTCTTCCATCAGTTTGGGGATCAGCGACAGCGACAGGAAACCGTGAGCAATGGTGCTGCCAAATGGCGTTTGCGCGGCTTTGACCGGGTCGACATGGATGAACTGATAATCCCCGGTGGCTTCGGCG
>NZ_QAIK01000061.1:20177-41886 GCF_003061005.1 Pseudomonas sp. HMWF021
GTTCCTTGCCGACATAATCTTTGAGCTCTGCAACTGGAACATAGGGCATTGAGACTCTCCTTGGGTTCATCGGTTTTATAGTTTTTCAGGTGGGGGATTTGACCGCCCTGCGAACCACTGTAGATCAACATGGCGATTTGCTCCGGTCAACCTGCCATGCTTTTGGCGAATGCCGATCCATAGCGCAGCCGTGCTTATAATGCTGACGACTTGCGGGGTGAAAAGTAAGACGGAGATGTCGGATGTTGCTACGTGGCCTGACCATGCTGGTGCTGTTCCAATTGCTTGGCACGGCGCTCAACCATTTGTTGTTGCCGGTGCTGCCGGGGCCGATCATCGGCCTGCTGCTGTTGCTGGTGTTTTTGATCATTCGTGGTGAGGTCGGCGAGCCGCTGAACCTGGCGGCGGGCAGTCTGCTGCGTTATTTGCCGTTGCTACTGGTGCCGCCGGCGGTGGGCGTGATGGTGTATGCGAGCGACATTGCCGCCGATTTCTGGGCAATTGTCGGCGCGCTGGTGCTGTCGTTGATTCTGTCGATGGCCTTCGCCGGGGTGTTGATGCAGCGCCTGGTCAGGCGCCATGCGCACCGGTCGGAGGAGTCCTGATGCTTTTCGACTGGCAAGGCGCCTGGGCTTCGGTCATTCATCATCCGCTGTTCGGCATCGGCATCACCCTCGGCGCCTATCAACTGGTGCTGGCGGCCTTCGAGAAAACCCGCTGGATCTTTCTGCAGCCGGTGCTGGTCTCCATGCTGTTGGTGATCGGTGTGCTGGTTGGCTGCGGCCTGACTTACGCCGAGTACCGCAAGAGCACCGAGATCCTCAGCATTCTGCTGGGGCCGGCGACGGTGGCGCTGGCGGTACCGCTGTATCTGAACCTCAAACGCATCCGCCAATTGTTCTGGCCGATTTTTACTACGCTGGTGATTGGTGGGGTGGTTGCTACGGGCATGGGTGTTTTGCTGGGCTGGTGGTTCGGTGCCGAGCACATGATCCTGATGACCATGGCACCGAAATCGGTCACTTCGCCGATTGCGATGCTGGTGGCCGAGCAGATCGGGGGCGTCGCGGCGCTGGCAGCGGTGTTCGTACTGATCACCGGGGTGATCGGCGCGATCTTCGGCCCGGCGCTGCTGACCCGTCTCGGCGTGCACAGCCCCGAGGCGCGCGGCATGGCGCTGGGCATGACCGCACACGCGGTTGGCACCTCGGTGGCGTTGCAGGAGAGCGATGAGTGCGGTGCCTTCGCGGCGCTGGCGATGAGTCTGATGGGCGTGGCCACGGCGGTTTTCCTGCCGTTGGCGGTGTCGATGGTGGTCTAAGGAAATGTCTATGAGTCTGCCGCTTTTCCCGCTCAACACAGTGCTGTTTCCCGGCTGCAACCTCGACTTGCAGATCTTCGAGGCGCGCTATCTGGACATGATCGGCCGCTGCATGAAACAGGGCGGTGGCTTCGGCGTGGTGTGCATCCTCGAAGGCCACGAGGTCGGCGTCGCACCCGAAGGCTTTGCTCTGGTCGGCTGCGAGGCGCGGATCACGGATTTTCAGCAACAGGACAATGGCTTGCTGGGTATTCGGGTGCAGGGCGGTCGGCGTTTTCAGGTGCTGAGCACCGAAGTGCAGCGCGATCAGTTGATCCTCGCCGACGTCGAGTGGCTGGACGATGAACCCGAGCAACCGCTGCAGGACGAGGACGCCGATCTGGTCGCGCTGCTCAAGGCCCTGGCCGAGCACCCGATGGTCGAGGCGTTGAACATGGGCAATGAAGCGCTCGGGCAGCAGTCGCTGGCCAATCAGCTGGCGTATCTGCTGCCGTTCGCCGAAGAAGACAAGATCGACCTGCTGCAACTCGACGATCCGCAGCAGCGGCTGGATGCGATCCAGGCGCTGCTCGACGAGTTGCAGGGCGAATTGTTCGCCTAGACCTTGCCTGGTGCAGGCGCAAGGATCACCAGTTGTGCCGGGTCGATGCGGCGCGTGAGGTCGCCATCGATACCCCAGACGTCGCGGGTCGAATCGTAATACACCTTGCCCGTGTGTTCGCCAGCGACGCCAACGTTGTCGACAGTGAGCAGTACCGCCAGTTCATAGCGCTGGCGATGGGCCTGAATGTCCTGGAGCAGTGCATCGATGCTGACATAAGCGCGCGCGTTGATCACATACATCTGCAAGACAGCGAACAGCAGCGATACCTCATAGGTGTTGCCCGCGGAGGTGACAACACTGACCGACTCCACTGGCAGGTCATCGTCCACCGAGGGCAGCTCGATCAGCACGATGCCTATGTGCAGGTGCTGGCCGTTCAGTCTGATGTCATGCACCGTGATGAACTCTTGCATCTGCGCGGTATGGATGGTCCAGCGCGAGGCGTCGGCGGTTCCGGCGAGGGCGTCGGGGGTGGACAGGCGGATGATCGAGTTACTGGCCGGATAGACGTCGTAGCTCGAGCTTTGCCCTTGCAGCACATAGATGCCCTGATGGCGGCTGGCATTGATGTCGATGCGATGGGGCAGAGCAGGCAGCAGTCGTGTCTGTGCGACCTGCGGTCTGCTGAACAGGTATGTTCCTTGTCGCGGCTGCAGGCAATGCATCGCGGCGAGGGATTTGTCACCCGGTTGCGCGGCGTCTTCGGCGTAGTTCACCCGAGGTGGCGCCAGGCGCCAGGACTTGCCGTCCTGAAACACCAGCACCACGTCGTGGGCATTGTGAATACCCGGTGTGAGGTAACGGTTGCCTGTGTATCGGCCTGAACCGGGTTTCTCCTGCGTAATGCCCGTGAAGTTGACGGTCTTGTGTGGCAGGACAATCCAGAGATTGAAATGGCCGTAGGTCAGCTTCGTATAGGCTGCAGCAGAGTTGTGCGCCTGCACTTCGTAACTCGCCCTGACGGCATGAATTTCGCTGCTCCTGTAGTCCAGATAAACCACGCTGGAGGTTTTGGCCGTGCCTTTGTAGGCGATGAAAAAGACCTTGTGTGGGTTGCGAGACACGAAAAAATGCTGGACCGACGGCCCGCTCAGCACGGTCGTCGCACCATTGATGGTGAAGGGGGCGGGCGGTGCTTCACCGCTGGTGAGCACGATGACGTCAATTTCCTGCGATGTCAGGCCTGGCAACTGAGCGGGCAGGGAAGGCATCAGCTGATAACCATCCTGTGTCCTGAACAGCCATTGGCTGTTGTTCAGTTGTCGTTGCCCTGCGACCTCTTTGTAGACGTCCTCGAGGGTCAGGACATGTTCGGGCAACTCGCCATCGTCGCCGCGCAATGAAGTAATGCGCAGTGCGGTGCCGCGGACCTCCCAGCGCTGGATCCTCTGCAGCGGCCAGCCGAACTCGATTTCGCTGGGGTGTCCGGGGTCTTCGACAATCGTCGTTTCGACTGTCGTGTCAGCCAGATAGTAGCGATCGCGACCGATGCCGCCGTTAGCCTTGCTGTAAGGCCCGCGTACCACGATCGAATCGTCTCCGGCCCCGGCCTCGATCAAATCGTTGCCGTTGGCGGTGATACGGTTGGGTTGGTCGTTGCCAATGACCCGACTCTGGCCCAGGTGCAGGGTCGAGATGTTCTCGACCGACTCGATCCTGGCGACCTGCACCGGCTCAGTCTGCGGGGCAGTGCCGAGCAGGGCAATGCTGCCGTTTTGCAGGTCGACGGTGTAGCCGGCGTGTCGAGTGTCCTGCAAGGGACGGCGACCTTCGAACGCCAGCAAGTCGGTACCATCACCGCCCCGCAACGCGCTGAGAGGGACAGGCGATTGCTGGCGGTTCAGGTCGCTGACGGTAGTCTGAAAATAGAATTCGTCATTCTTTTCTCCGCCGGTCAGGGTCTTGGTGCCGCTGCGATAGCTGAAGAAATTGGCTTTATGCGCAAGGCCTGTGACCTTGTCCTGCCCATCGCCCAGTTGCCAAAAAATACCCCTGTCCGCGCCGGGTTCGCCCGTTACCAGACCGCCGAGGTTCGCGGGCAAACCATCCCGCGCATCGATGACGTCATCGCTGCCGACGATGACCGGCTCATTGACGAGCTTGAATGGTTTTTCCCCGGCTTGTTCGTTCCAGGCGTGGTGCCAGACCTTCGTCGGCTCAAGCTCGACGCGAAAACTGCCGTTGACCACCTGCTCGATGTGTTTTTTGTACGCGCCGTCGAGCAGTTGTCTGGCCGAGCTTTCCAATTGCCGGTTGTGTGTCTGCAAGGCCTTGGCGACGCTGAAGCGATCCAGTACATCCTGATCCAGTTCCTGGCGGGTGAAGGCGAACCAGCCAGAGCGCAAGCGTTCATGGGCGCTCAGCTCGATGTAATCGTCGATATCGTCCACTACGCGTGCCGCCCGGTAGATTTCCGCACCGAGCACCAGAACGGCGGCAGCGACGATGCCGACAGGCCCGGCGGTACTGGCGAAACCGGCCAGTGAGGCCAGGCCCAGCGCTGTGCTGATACTGGCGCTCGCCACGCTCAGGGCGCCGGACACGTATTGATCCTGTGCCTGCTTGCCGGTAGTCCGGGTGGCTGCATCGAAGGACTTGATCGCGCTTGCAATGTCGAATGGCAGCGTCAGGACACTGGCAAACAAGCCCCCGCCGCGGGTCAGCACCTTGCCTGCCGAGGTCGCGCTGAAACCGGCGAATACGGTGCCGCCGTGTTTGAGCATCGACTCGCCGGCCTTGGCCATCAACACTTCGGCGGCGATCGAGCCAATTTCGCTGGCAATCCCCCCAGCATTGAACAGGACCTCGCCCACATCACGGTTTTTGATGGCGTCCGCGATGCCCAGGACGCCGCTGTACAAGCCATACAGCTGCAATCCCACGCCAGCTCCGCTCTGCAGTCGGGTTTTGGCTTTGTCGACCCATGTGGGCAGGTGTTCGAGCGACTCGACCCGATGAATGTCGATTTCCTGCAGGGTGCCCAGAAGTTTGCCAAAGCGCTGCATTGTGTCCTCGGGCGGCGCTGCGGTTACGGGATCGAACAGGGGCGGGGCGCCGGGCGATCGGGCACAGGCCAGTTCGAAGAAAAACAGCGCCACGGTGGAATTGTCAGCGACCGGGGCAGCTTTTATCCGTGCTTCGACCCGGCCCGGGGCGAAGCTCAAAGCGTCAAGAAATGCCTGCTCGGGTTGCTTGAAATTGACGTTTTGCGGGGTAACCGGATTGCCATTGACCCGTGCGCCCATCACTTGCAGTTCAGTTCGGGTGATGGTCAGCTCTCCGATGACCAGTGGTCCGAAACGTTTGTCCAGAGCTGCCAGCGACTTGGCTGGGGGGGGATTCGTCGGCGCGATGGGGGCCGGACGTGCTGCGCCGGGCGTGTGTGGATTGGCTGGTGCTGCAATGGGCGTTATTCGCAGGGCGCCATTATCTGTGCCATCCGTGGCTGGCGCGCTAAGTGTTGTCATTGTTCGAATCCTTTTCACAATGAAGTGTATGTAACTGCCGATGTCGTATCGGCAGTTGCACAAGTTGTCCTGGTGGTTGTTTGAACTTGAGAAGCAACTATTGCGAAGCGTTTATTCGGGCCAATTTATGTCATGGCCGAATTCGGCGTACTGTCCCGATAATTGAAGAACGGGTTTTCCGGCCATCTCCAATTGATGAATCAGGTTGTCGTATTCGTGTTTGTTGGCCTGACCGGAATGTGTCGCCTGTGTGATGCGCTCGGCGCTGGCGCCTGCCTGATCGGCAATGTCCTGGACCCTGGCCGCTTTGGACAATGTCGAGTCGAGCAGCCAGATTCGTTCGGCGCCAATGCCTTTGCCGGTCACTGACACCAGCCCCTCGTAGTGATCATCGGGAAACCAGGTGGGCGAAGTTTCTGCAGCGGCGCTATTGAACAGATAGTTTTCCTCCCGCGGGACCACTTCCAGGCCGCGGGTGTCGAGGACGTAGATAAACATCTCGCTCTGGCGAGTCCTGACCGCTGTGTAGTTGCGCTCGTGATTCCAGGCCACGGTGGTGTCGGTATCCGACCATCCAGCTTCGTCATCGCCCGATGTGCTGGCGCTATCGCTTTCATCGCCACTGCCGGTCTTGCCTGGGTAGCGATTGGTCTGACTGTTGTAAAGCAGGTATTCGGGGTCCGGTTTGCTGGCGTAGACCCGCGCTTCACCGAGACTGAAGGTCGCGCTGATCGGCTTGTCGGTGGTGGCGCCGGGCTGGTGGTTGTAACGCGGCAGCATCGCATCGTCAGCGGCCAGTTCGAACGGGGTACGGTCATCGCCCCGGAACAGGGCCGGGATGTCTGTCCGGTACAGGCAACGGTTGATGTTGCGCCGATATCCCATGTTGGCCAGAAGCGTCTCGCGCAGAGTTTCGGTGAGACTGTCTTGCGGCGAATACCAAGGGTGTCGGGCTTCGCGCTTGAGATTCAACTCGGCGGTCATTTGACTGGCGAGACGTTCGAGGTATCCGGTCTGGCCGGCATCTTCTGTCTGGCGCTTGTGGGTTTCGACCCACTCGGGAAGTGCAAGGTGGCTGCGCAGATCCTCTCGCAGGCGTAACAACTGGCTGGGCAGCAGGTTGCAGGATTGCAGCAGGGCCTGTCGCCGGGCGGTATCCAGCGTCGGGTGCAACCATTTGAAATGGACGTGGACCAGTTCGCCCAACGGCTCCTTGAATAATCTTGCCTGCAGCCCGGGCGCCGGCCTGCCGGTAGCATGAGATTGAGTGCGGAAGCGTTCGATATCCTGTCCCTGCAGTTCGTAGGCCTGCCAGATTTCCTTGTCGGTCCAGTGCGGCAAATGTTCGGGTTGCGCAGCGAATCCCCGAGCCGGTGGGGCGACTTCGACCCAGCGTCCCTGTTCGTCCTCAAAGGCAAATCGCCTGGCCGCGTGCTCCGGGCCAACGCCGAAGCGCGGCTCCAGCTCGTAGTAGCCCTGAGCATCCGGCGAGCGTGCAGTCGACGTGTAGATGTTCTCATCGATAAACACGGGGGCAACGGTAGGGCGTGGCACTTTCGGCGCGGGGGCGGATTCCGGTTCGACAGATGCCGGTCGTTTGCCGCGCGTACTCTCGGGAGCCGGTTCTGTACCGGACGCCAGACGCCAGGTCGGTTTACCGTCGTCCTTGAGCAGGGGCGGCCCGGATGGCAGGCGCTCGGTCAGCAGCTTCGCCCGCCACGCATCGGTATGCGGGTCGAATACCGCATGCACGGTGCGCAATACGCCTTCATGCTCAACATCGACAAACGTGCGCCCCACGATGTAGCGAAAACCCTCGGCATCGGCGGGCTGCATGTTGCGCAGGAAATTCGGCGATAGCCAGAAGCGGTCGATGGGCTGCGCGTCCGGCGAAGTGCGGGAGAGGTCCCGGGTTGGTGTATGGCTCGGTTCGACAGAAACCATGCCCGTTTCGGAGGGGGCTGCCCGGTCGGCTGGATCGATTCGACGGGTGGCAGTTGGCTGTATGTCAGGAGGGCGAATGCCGTGAGGGGCGGATGTGTCTGGCAGGCGGGTGGGTGGCGAAGGCAAATCGACTTTCGCAGGTGGTGTAACCGATGGTTTGAACGGTGTCTTCGGACTCATTAATAAATTCCATTTAATTAAAGTGTCTATTTTTAAATATCAGTGCGTGTGTTTGTTCCGGGTTTCTCTTTTATGTGTATGTGTGACTTATTGTTGCGTGATGGTATTTTTGGCTGGGTTTAATTTAATGCATTTTCTGTCTTTGGATATAAGCAAGTGTTCTGATTTGCCAGTTGCTGTGTAACTTTAATTGTTTGTTGAATTTTATTTTCGCCATGCAGCGGCGCGCCACTCTCTGTGAAAATTCCGAGAGTAGCGGCCACAAGGGCATTGGTTTGTTTTGGTGATCAGTAGGCGTAACGCAGCAATGTATGAGGCAGGTGTCTGAAAACAAAGAAGCCGAACAATGCAATCAGAGATGGCAGGATGAGCCACCAGACCTTGAACGGCATGGCGTCAAGCGCTGTGTGCCGCTGGCTCAGCGACAGGCCGGCGGCACATACGCAGGCTGCGAGCATCGCGCCGGCCAGAATGTCGGTTGGCCAGTGAGCGCCCAGGTAAACGCGCGACAAGGCAATCGAGAGTGCCGGGATACAGGCGAGCAGCAGCCAGGTCAGGCGCATGCGTGGCGGCTGGCCGCGACCGGCGAGTACCGCCAGCACCAGAAACAGCGCGAACGACCCCGATGCGTGACCGCTGGGCATGCTGTAGCTGGTCAGTGGATCGGTCAGCACTTCCGGGCGAACCCGGGCGAAAAACTGCTTGGTGACGGTATTCAGCAGTGCTGTGCACAGCAGCGTACCGCCGGCAAAGATCGCCTGGCGCCATTGCCTGCACAGCAGCAACAGACCGGTGAGCAGGGCGCTGAACAGCAGCATGTTGCGAAACTCACCGATCAGGGTGAAGGTCACCGCGATTTCATCCAGCAGTGGTTGGCGATGTTCCTGCACGAGGGTCATCACGCCCTGGTCGAGGGCGCTCAGGTACGGATAGCCGATGAACAGCCCGATCAGAATCAACAGGCTCATGCTGCTGATCCAGATTGTTGCCCGGCGATGGCGCCGCAAGCTGCTGTTGACGCTCAGGCCAACCATCACCGCGATGCTGGCGGCGACGATACCGGCCTGCAGCCAGAAACCTTCCGGCAGCGGCAAGCGGATCGCCGCGCCCGTGGCCCAGCCTGGCAGCAGATAGGCGATGCTCCAGCCGGCGGCAGCCAGCAGGCTGACTGCGGCGAAGCGTGGGAAGGGCATGTCGCACATCCCGGCCACCATCGGCAGCATCGGCCGCAGCGGCCCGATGAAACGACCGACCAGCAAACTGGCGATACCGTAACGCTGGAAGTAGGTTTCGGCCCCGGCCATCCATTCCGGGTGATGGCGCAGACCGGGCAAGCGGCGGATGTTCTGGTGGAAGTGACGGCCGAGGAAATACGAAATCACATCACCCAGAATCCCGCCGAGAAAACCCAGCAGCAGGGTTTCGCTGAGCGACAACGCGCCACTGCCGGCCAGTACCGCGACGGCAAACAGCAACACGGTGCCCGGCACGATCAGTCCGGCAATCGCCAGACATTCCACGAAGGCGACAATCAATACGGCGGCGGCCAGCCACTGCGGATTGGCCGCCAGCCAACCGGTTACGCTATCGAGCCATGGGCCCATACAAATAACTCCATTTTATTGATCACCCTGTGTAGGAGCTGCCGCAGGCTGCGATCTTTTGATCTTCTAAAGCAAAGATCGCAGCCTGCGGCAGCTCCTACAGGTTTACGTGTTTACAGCAGGAAATAATCGCGACCTTCGACCTGGCCCCGGCGTAGCGGGTTGCGCGTGCACCATTGCGCATAACTGGCGTCGACGAAGCGGTACATCAGGTGCTCGTCGCGGCCCTGGGGGATGCCCAGGCGGGTGGTCTGGATAACCCGGGTCGGCGCCGGCCCGGTCTCTTCCACCAGTATCAGCTCATGATCGAAACGCTTGGCGTCCCACATCGGCACCTTCAAACCCAGTGCCTTGCACAGCAGCGTTTGCCCGGCGCAGAGCTTTTGCGAGGGGCGCGGTCGGCCCTGAGCATCGGGGTTGTTCAGCAGCATCTGCGCCAGACTTGCCGGTCCGCTGACTTCATCGACCCACGGGTAGGCCGATTTGATCAACACGGCATTGCCCGGCCCCTGGGCGCTGAAGTTCAGCGAATCGCCGCCACGGGCGTAATACATATAGATGTGTCCGCCATCCAGAAACAAAGCCTTACGTTTTTCCGTGTAGCCGAGAGACGCGTGACTGCCTTTTTCCGCGCAGTAATAGGCTTCGGTTTCGATGATCCGGGCGCTGAGCCACAGATCGCCGACCCGATGACGGATGACTTTGCCGAGCAGATCGCGGGCCAGCACTTGCGCGTCACGGTCAAAGAAAGCGTCCGGAAGGCCCAGTGGCAGGCGCCGGGCGGTGGCGCGAACGGTCAGGTTGGACATGGCAAACAGTTTTTATCCAGGCGAAGGAGGTCGTGATGATAACAATCCGAGGCTTAATTACGGCTGAACGTCGGCAAATTGCAGTCCATTTCGACCATCCGCCTGTCACCGCTGTTAGTCCCGGGACGCGACAGCTATAATCTGCCGCTTTCCTCTTTGCCAAGACCCCAGCAGACCATGACTGAGTCCGTTCTTGACTACATGACCCGATTGGGTCGCGCCGCCCGCGAAGCCTCCCGGGTCATCGGCCGTGCCAGCACCGCGCAGAAAAACCGCGCCTTGCAGGCCGCTGCCAATGCGCTGGACGCTGCGCGCGCCGAGCTGGCCGCAGCCAATGAACAGGATCTGGCCGCCGGTCGCGCCAATGGTCTGGAACCGGCACTGCTGGAACGTCTGGAACTGACCCCGGCGCGTATCGACGGCATGATCGTCGGCCTGCGTCAGGTGGCGGCGTTGCCGGATCCGGTCGGTGCGATCCGCGACATGAACTTCCGCCCGTCCGGCATTCAGGTCGGCAAGATGCGCGTACCGCTGGGCGTGATAGGGATCATCTACGAATCCCGTCCCAACGTGACCATCGATGCCGCCAGTCTGTGTCTGAAGTCGGGCAACGCGACCATCCTGCGTGGTGGTTCGGAGGCGATTCATTCCAACCGGGCGATTGCCGCGTGCATCCAGCGCGGTCTGGCCGAGGCCGAGTTGCCGGCAGCGGTGGTGCAAGTGGTCGAAACCACCGACCGCGCTGCCGTTGGCGCGATGATCACCATGCCCGAGTACGTCGATGTGATCGTGCCGCGCGGTGGCCGTGGCCTGATCGAGCGCATCAGCCGCGATGCCCGCGTGCCGGTGATCAAACATCTGGACGGCATCTGCCACGTATTTGTCAGCGAGCACGCCGATCTGGCGAAAGCACAGCGCATCGCCTTCAATGCCAAGACCTACCGTTACGGCATCTGTGGCGCGATGGAGACCCTGCTCGTCGATCAAAGTGTTGCGAAGAATTTCCTGCCGTCGATGGCCGCCCAGTTCCGCGAAAAAGGCGTCGAGCTGCGTGGCTGCGAGCGCACCCGGGCGATCATCGACACGGTGGCGGCCAGCGAAGACGACTGGAGTACCGAGTATCTGGCGCCGATCCTGTCGATCCGCGTGGTCGACGGACTGGACCAGGCCATCGAACACATCAACCATTACGGCTCGCACCACACCGACTCGATCGTCAGCGAAAACCTCGCCGACACCCGGCGTTTCGTGGCCGAAGTCGACTCGGCGTCGGTGATGATCAACACCCCGACCTGCTTCGCCGATGGATTCGAATACGGATTGGGTGCCGAGATCGGCATTTCTACTGATAAGCTGCACGCCCGCGGCCCGGTGGGCCTCGAAGGACTGACCTGCGAGAAGTACATCGTGGTCGGTGATGGCCAGTTGCGCGGCCAGGCGACGGTCTGACTTGACCGACCTCGACCTGACAGCGCCGCAAACCGGCAGCGAGTCTCGCCCGCAACGCATCGGCGTGCTGGGCGGCACGTTCGACCCGGTGCACATCGGCCATTTGCGCGGTGCGCTGGAAGTCGCCGAAGCGCTGGCGCTCGACGAGCTGCGCATGATGCCCAGCGCCCGGCCGCCGCACCGCGATACGCCGCAGGTGTCGGCGCAGGATCGGCTGGCGATGGTCGAGTGCGCGGTGGCCGGAGTGCCGCCGCTGGTGGTGGACGCCCGCGAATTGCAGCGGGACAAGCCGTCCTGGACCATCGATACCCTGGAGTTGATGCGCGCAGAAGTGCCCGCCGAAACCCAGGTTTTTCTGCTTTTGGGCTGGGACGCATTTTGCGGCCTGCCCACTTGGCATCGCTGGGAAGAGTTGCTCCAGCATTGCCACATCCTGGTGCTACAGCGCCCGGACGCCGACAGCGAACCGCCGGATGCCTTGCGCAACCTGCTGGCAGCGCGTTCGGTGAGCGACCCGCTGGCCCTGAAAGGGCCGAGCGGACAGATTGCATTCGTCTGGCAGACACCGCTCGCGGTTTCCGCCACCCAGATCCGTCAACTGCTGGCCAGCGGTAAGTCGGTACGTTTCCTGGTGCCCGACGCGGTCCTGGCCTACATCGATGCGCACGGTCTGTACCGTGCGTCGAACTGAACAAGGCGTGCTTCGCTGATACGAATCCACGTATCGCCAAGCCGCCGAATACATGAGCAAAACGAGTTTTATATGACCGACAAAGATGTAAGCAAAGTCAAGCGCAAAGGCACGTTCAAGAGCGCGCCGCTGCCGGAAGTCGCCAACACCAACGAGCCGCTCAAGGGCGACGAGCTGGTCAAGGTTGCCGTGGCAGCCCTGGAAGACGTCAAGGCACAAGACATCCAGATCATCGATGTTCGCGACAAGCAGAGCATCACCGACTACATGATCATCGCCACCGGTACGTCCAATCGCCAGATCAACGCGATGCTGGACAAGGTTCGCGAAGAAGTGAAAAAGCAGGGCGCCAAGCCGCTGGGCGAAGAAGGCAAGGGCGACAGCGACTGGGTGCTGCTCGACCTGGACCTGGTGATCGTGCACATGATGACCGCCTCGGCGCGTCAGTTCTACGACCTGGAACGCCTGTGGGCCGGTGCCGAGCAAAGCCGTGCGGCAGACGCCAAGCACCACAGCCCGGAAAACACCCACGAGCATTTCACCAAGCTCAACAAAGACCAGCTGTAAGGGATCGCTGTGCGACTGCGACTGATCGCCGTCGGTTCACGCATGCCCAAGTGGGTGGAAGAAGGCTGGCATGAATATGCCAAGCGTCTTCCGTCCGAGCTGGCGCTGGAACTGGTGGAAATTCCGCTCAATACCCGTGGCAAGAACGCCGACGTGGCCCGTTTCATCCGCCAGGAAGGCGAAGCCATGCTGGCCAAGGTCGGGCCGAACGAGCGGATCGTCACGCTGGAAGTCCACGGCAAACCCTGGAGCACCGAGCAACTGGCGGTCGAACTCGACCGCTGGCGGCTGGATTCGCGCACGGTCAATTTCATGGTCGGCGGCCCCGAAGGGCTGGCGCCGGAAGTCTGCGCCCGCGCCGATCAGCGCTGGTCGCTGTCGCCGTTGACCTTGCCGCACCCGCTGGTGCGGATCCTGATCGGCGAACAGTTGTACCGTGCCTGGACCGTGCTGTCCGGTCACCCTTACCACAAGTAGTCCTGCCCTCATGTCTCAGCCGATCCGCATCAAGGACCACGAAAAGGACGCCCGCCTGGTGCGTAGCCGCGTCGTGTTCGGGGCCATTGCGGTCATGCTGTTGATCTGCGTATTGATCGCGCGGCTGTACTACTTGCAGGTGATCCAGTACGAGTACCACTCGACACTCTCGGAAAACAACCGCGTCCACGTGCAGCCGATTCCGCCGACCCGCGGCCTGATCTTCGACCGCAACGGCGTGGTGGTGGCGGACAACCGTCCCAGCTTCAGCCTGAGCATGACCCGCGAGCGCTCCGGTGACTGGCAGCAAGTGCTCGACGTGATCGTCGAAGTGCTGCAACTGACACCCGAGGACCGGGTGATCTTCGAGAAGCGCATGCGTCAGGGGCGCCGGCCATTCGAACCGGTGCCAATCCTGTTCGAGCTGACCGAAGAGCAGATCGCCCGGATCGCGGTGAACCAGTTCCGCCTGCCCGGTGTGGAAGTGGTCGCGCAACTGGTGCGCCACTACCCGCAGGGCGCGCATTTTGCGCACTCGGTGGGTTACATGGGGCGCATCAACGAGAAAGAGCTCAAGACCCTCGACCCGGTCAACTACAGCGGCACCCACCACATCGGCAAAACCGGCATCGAGCGTTTCTACGAGCCGGAACTGCACGGCCAGGTGGGTTACGAGGAGGTCGAGACCAACGCCCGGGGCCGCGTATTGCGCGTACTCAAGCGGACCGATCCGATTCCCGGCAAGGACATCGTCCTGAGTCTGGACATCAAATTGCAGGAAGCGGCCGAAGCCGCACTGGGCGGGCGGCGCGGCGCGGTGGTTGCGCTCGATCCGAACACTGGCGAAGTGCTGGCGATGGTCAGTCAGCCGAGTTTCGACCCGAACCTGTTTGTCACCGGCATCAGCTTCAAGGCCTATGCCGAGCTGCGCGATTCGATCGACCGGCCGCTGTTCAACCGGGTGCTGCGCGGTCTGTATCCGCCGGGCTCGACGATCAAACCGGCGGTGGCGATTGCCGGCCTCGATGCCGGTGTGGTGACAGCGTCGAGCCGGGTGTTCGACCCCGGTTACTACATGCTGCCTAACTACGATCACAAATACCGCAACTGGAACCGCACCGGTGACGGCTTCGTCGATCTCGATACGGCGATCATGCGTTCCAACGACACCTACTTCTATGACCTGGCGCACAAACTGGGCATCGATCGGCTGTCGGCCTACATGAACAAGTTCGGCATCGGCCAGAAGGTCTCGCTGGACATGTTCGAAGAATCCCCCGGCCTGATGCCGTCCCGCGAGTGGAAGCGTGCGACGCGCAAGCAGGCCTGGTTCCCGGGCGAAACCCTGATTCTGGGGATTGGCCAGGGTTATATGCAGTCCACACCGTTGCAGTTGGCGCAGGCCACGGCGCTGGTGGCCAACAAAGGCATCTGGAACCGGCCGCACCTGGCCAAGACCATCGAAGGCGCAAAACCTCTGGATGAGAACCCGATGCCGGACATCGTCCTGCGCGATCCGTCGGACTGGACCAAGGTCAACCACGGCATGCAGCAGGTGATGCACGGGGCCCGGGGTACGGCGCGCAAGGCAGCTGTCGGTGCGCAATACCGTATCGCCGGCAAGTCCGGTACGGCGCAGGTGGTGGCAATCAAGCAAGGTGAAAAATACGACCGCTCCAAGGTTCAGGAGCGCCATCGCGACCACGCCCTGTTCGTCGGATTTGCCCCGGCCGACAACCCGAAAATCGTGGTTTCGGTGATGGTCGAGAACGGTGAGTCCGGCTCCGGTGTGGCCGCGCCAGTCGTGCGTCAGGTCATGGATGCCTGGCTTCTGGATCAGGAGGGTCGATTGAAGGCCGAATACGCCGGCCCTATCAGTGCGGAGGCTACGGCCCGTGATGAATAACTTTGATCGCATGCTCTCCAGTGAGGATGTGATGCGTCGCCGTGCGACGCTGCTGCAACGCCTGCATATCGATGGCCCGCTGTTGATCCTGCTGCTGATCCTCGCGGCGGGCAGTCTGTTCGTGCTGTATTCGGCCAGTGGCAAGAGCTGGGATCTGCTGGGCAAGCAAGCCACTTCGTTCGGCATCGGTCTGGTGTCGATGATTATCATTGCCCAGTTCGAACCGCGCTTCATGGCCCGTTGGGTGCCGCTCGGGTATGTGGTGGGTGTGGTGCTGCTGATCGTGGTGGACATCATGGGCCACAACGCCATGGGCGCCACGCGCTGGATCAACATCCCCGGAGTGATCCGTTTTCAGCCCTCGGAGTTTCTGAAAATCCTCATGCCGGCGACGATTGCCTGGTATCTGTCCAAGCGCACGCTGCCGCCGCAGCTCAAGCACGTCGGCATCAGTCTGATGCTGATCGGCGTGCCGTTCATTCTGATCGTGCGCCAGCCTGACCTCGGTACTGCGCTGCTGATTCTGGCCGGCGGCGCGTTCGTGCTGTTCATGGGCGGGCTGCGCTGGCGCTGGATCCTCAGCGTGCTGGCCGCCGCCGTGCCGGTGGCGATTGCCATGTGGTTTTTCATCATGCACGACTACCAGAAGCAGCGGATCCTCACGTTCCTCGACCCGGAAAGCGATCCCCTCGGCACTGGCTGGAATATCATTCAATCCAAAGCCGCGATCGGCTCCGGTGGCGTGTTCGGCAAGGGCTGGCTGCTGGGCACCCAGTCGCACCTGGACTTTTTGCCGGAAAGCCACACTGACTTCATCATCGCCGTACTCGGCGAAGAGTTCGGTCTGGTGGGCATCTGCGCGCTGCTGCTGATCTATCTGCTGCTGATCGGTCGCGGCCTGGTGATTACCGCCCAGGCACAGACGCTGTTCGGCAAATTGCTCGCCGGCGCGCTGACCATGACGTTTTTTGTTTATGTTTTCGTCAACATCGGTATGGTCAGTGGCCTGTTGCCGGTGGTGGGGGTGCCGTTGCCCTTCATTAGCTACGGAGGAACTTCGCTGGTGACACTGCTGTCAGCGTTTGGGGTTTTGATGTCGATTCATACGCATCGCAAGTGGATCGCACAGGTTTGAATAAGGTGAAGAGTTCAATGCAAGTCATGCGCAGCTGGGCGACTCGTTACGCGCCGTGGGTCGGCCTGGTCGGCATCCTTGGCAGCGCGCAGGAAGCGCTGGCCGGCGATTACGAAGGCTCGCCGCAGGTGGCCGAGTTCGTCGGTGAAATGACCCGCGACTACGGTTTTGCCGGTGAGCAACTGATGGCGGTGTTCCGCGAGGCGCAGCGCAAGCAGGCGATTCTCGACGCTATCTCCAAACCTGCCGAGCGGGTCAAGCAATGGAAGGAATATCGCCCGATGTTCCTGACCGACGCGCGCATCGCCCGCGGTGTGGACTTCTGGCGCCAGCACGAGGCTGTGCTGGCCCGCGCCGAGCAGGAATACGGCGTACCGGCACAGGTCATCGTGTCGATTATTGGCGTCGAAACCTTTTTCGGACGTAATACCGGCAATTACCGGGTGATCGATGCCTTGTCCACGCTGGGTTTCGACTATCCTCCCCGTGCCGAATTTTTCCGCAAGGAACTGCGTGAGTTTTTGTTGCTGGCCCGTGAAGAGCAGGTCGATCCACTGACCCTCAAAGGCTCGTACGCCGGGGCGATGGGGCTGCCGCAGTTCATGCCGAGCAGCTTTCGCGCCTATGCGGTGGATTTCGACGGTGACGGCCACATCAATATCTGGACCAATCCGGATGATGCGATCGGCAGCGTCGCCAGCTACTTCAAGCGCCACGGCTGGGTCGCCGGGGAGCCTGTGGTCAGTCGCGCCGATGTGCGTGGCGAGCAGGTCGACGAAGGCCTGACCACCGGGATCGAGCCGACGAAGACAGTTGGAGAGTTGCGGGCGCTGGGCTGGTCAAGTCATGATGCGCTGCGCGATGATATGCCGGTTACTGCATTTCGCCTCGAAGGCGACAACGGCCCTGAATACTGGATGGGCCTGAAGAATTTCTACGCGATCACGCGTTATAACCGCAGCGTGATGTACGCCATGGCCGTATATCAACTGTCTGATGAGCTGGTAAAAGCACGGGGCGTCAAGTAATGCGGGCATTGCCTATCAATAAACCCCTGAAGCTGGTGGCATTCGCTGCGTTGGCGGTGCTGGTCGCCAGCTGTTCGACCAGCCGCGCGCCGACCCAGAAGACTTCGTCCACCGCCGTGCGTGCACAGCCGGGGCTGGACATCAACCGCGCGCACAAAGACGGCGCGCCGTGGTGGGACGTGGATGTTTCGCGCATCCCCGATGCCACGCCGACCCTGCACACCGGCCCGTACAAGGCCAACCCGTACACCGTGCTGGGCAAGACCTATTTCCCGTTGCAGGAATCCAAGACCTACGTGGCCTCGGGCACGGCGTCCTGGTACGGCACCAAGTTTCACGGCCAGAACACCGCCAACGGCGAAGTGTATGACCTGTACGGCATGAGTGCCGCCCACAAGACTCTGCCACTGCCAAGTTACGTTCGGGTGACCAACCTGGACAACAACAGAAGCGTTATCCTGCGGGTCAACGATCGCGGGCCTTTCTATTCGGACCGGATCATCGACTTGTCCTATGCAGCTGCGAAGAAGCTTGGCTACGCTGAAATCGGCACCGCACGGGTCAAGGTCGAGGGCATCGATCCGCAGCAATGGTGGGCCGCGAAGGGCCGTCCGGCGCCTTTGATGCTCAACGAGCCGCAAGTCGCGCAGAATAGCGCCCCGGTCATTACGGCATCGGCCGGTACCATCGAGCAGTGGACGCCACCGCCGCAGCAACATGCCTCTGACACTGTCCCTGTACAGATCAGCGCAAAAAAAAACGCTTCTGCACCAGCGTCTGGCCAGTATCTGCAGGTGGGCGCGTTCGCCAACCCGGACGCTGCAGAACTCCTGAGGTCCAAGCTGAGCGGGATGGTGAGCGCTCCGGTGTTCATCAGCTCGATCGTGCGCAATCAGCAGACCCTGCACCGGGTACGCCTGGGGCCGATCGGTTCGCCGGGTGAGATCGCCCAGGTGCAGAACAGCGTGCGCCTGGCCAATCTCGGTTCGCCGAGCGTGGTCACCGAGTAAGAAACGTAGCACTTGATTGACGGTTCACTTGCGGTTTTGGGGGGTGAACCAGGTTGTTGGCTCGTCGAAGAACAAAAGCCCGGCAAGGGTGACTGGAGTGAGCAACTGAACACGCGATGGCCCGTTAGAAGGCTGTCTGAATAGTTTTGCCCTCGGGCAAGTTTCCATTAGCGATTTCGAGAGACGGATGAACATCACCACCTTTGCCAAACGCCTGTGTCTGCTAGTCCCGCTGCTCCTCTCGCCAGCCGCCTTCGCGGCCGAGATGATGCCGTCGCCACCTCAACTGGCTGCAAAAGCCTACGTGCTCATGGACGCCAGCAGCGGCAACGTGCTGGTGGAGAACAACGGTGACCAGCGTCTGCCGCCAGCCAGCCTGACCAAACTGATGACCGCGTACATCGCTACGCTGGAAATCCGTCGTGGCCAGATCGGTGAAAACGATCCGGTGACCGTCAGCGAAAACGCCTGGCGTACCGGCGGTTCGCGGATGTTCATCAAAGTCGGCTCGCAAGTGACCGTCAGCGACCTGCTGCACGGCATCATCATCCAGTCCGGCAACGACGCCAGCGTGGCGCTGTCCGAGCACATCGCCGGCAGCGAAGATGCTTTCGCCGACCTGATGAACAAGACCGTTACCGATCTGGGCATGACCAACTCCCACTTCATGAACCCGACCGGTCTGCCGAACCCTGAGCACTACTCGTCGGCTCACGACATGGCGATTCTGGCCCGTGCGATCATCCACGAAGACCCGGCTCACTACGCGATCTACTCGCAGAAAGAGTTCTTCTGGAACGGCATCAAGCAGCCTAACCGCAACCTGTTGCTGTGGCGCGACAAGACCGTTGACGGTCTGAAAACCGGTCACACCGACGAAGCGGGCTACTGCATGGTGTCCTCGGCTGTCCGTGACGGCCAGCGTCTGATCGCCGTGGTGTTCGGCACCAACAGCGAAGTGGCTCGCGCCGCTGAAACCCAGAAGCTTTTGACCTACGGCTTCCGTTTCTTCGAAACCCAGACCTTCTACCAGAAGGGCACCGAACTGGCTCAGGCTCCGGTGTGGAAAGGCACCACCAGTCAAGTCAAGGCCGGCCTGGCTGAAGACCTGACCATGACCCTGCCAAAAGGCCAGCTGAAAAAGCTCGCTGCCAGCATGACCATGAACCCGCAACTGACCGCGCCAATCGCCAAGGGCGACGTGATCGGTAAAGTCGAAGTGAAACTGGACGACAAGGTGGTGCACAGCGCCGACCTGATCGCCCTGGACGCTGTCGAAGAGGGTGGTATCTTCCGCCGCATGTGGGATAGCATCCGTCTATTCTTCTACGGCTTGTTCAACTGATTTGTGTTGACCTGCATGGCCCCGCCCCGATCTGGTGCGGGGCCATGTGCGTTACCACGGCTTGCGCTCTAGAGGCCGTTACGCCATGACCGATACCGAAGTAAAGGCGCCAAAGATCGAATTCCCGCAGGTTGATTATCCGGTTAAGGTGATCAGCGATACGGGTGTGGGTCACAAGGACAAGATCATCGAAATCGTGAAGAAATTCGCGACCATCAACGATGAGCGTGTCGATGAACGATCCAGCAGCAACGGTAAATACACCACTATCCAGTTGCACATCGTCGCGACCGATCAGGATCAGCTGTACAACATCAACAGCGAACTGCGGGCGACCGGTTTCGTACACATGGTGTTGTGATGCCGGGCACGCTGGGCTTTCGTGAACTTGGCCAGATGGCTTACGAGCCGGTCTGGCATGCCATGCAACGCTTCACCAACGAACGCGGCAGCGATGCCGCCGACGAAATCTGGCTGGTCGAGCACCCTCCGGTGTTCACCCAGGGCCAGGCCGGCAAAGCCGAACACCTGCTGCTGCCGGGCGATATCCCGGTGGTACAGGTCGATCGCGGCGGGCAGGTGACTTATCATGGCCCCGGCCAACTGGTGGCCTACCTGTTGCTGGACGTACGCAAGCTGGGTTTTGGCGTACGTGATCTGGTCACGCGCATGGAACACTGCCTGATCGAACTGCTGGCCAGCTATGGCGTGACCGCTGTAGCCAAGCCAGATGCTCCCGGCGTCTACGTCGACGGAGCGAAAATCGCTTCTCTGGGTTTGCGGATTCGCCACGGTTGCTCCTTTCACGGCCTGGCCCTGAACGTGGACATGAACCTGGAACCGTTTCGACGGATTAATCCCTGCGGCTATGCCGGGCTGGCGATGACCCAGCTGAGCGATCACGCAGGATCGATTGAATTTGCCGAGGTAAGTGCCCGGCTGCGCGCGCAGCTCGTCAAACACCTCGACTATGCTGAGCAGACGACCCTGACGGGCGGAATCGACTGATATGACTACTGATGCAGTGCAAACCATGATCCCGACGCTCGACGTGACCGAGCGCCCGGCCCCGCGTCCCAAGGTTGAAGCCGGCGTCAAGCTGCGCGGCGCCGAGAAGGTTGCACGCATCCCGGTAAAGATCATTCCGACCACCGAATTGCCGAAGAAACCTGACTGGATTCGTGTACGCATCCCGGTTTCGCCGGAGGTCGACCGGATCAAGAGCCTGCTGCGCAAGCACAAGCTGCACAGCGTCTGCGAAGAAGCGTCCTGCCCGAACCTGGGCGAGTGCTTCTCCGGCGGCACCGCGACCTTCATGATCATGGGCGACATCTGCACCCGTCGCTGCCCGTTCTGCGACGTCGGCCACGGTCGTCCGAAGCCACTGGACGTCAACGAGCCGGAAAGCCTGGCGATCGCCATCGCCGACCTCAAGCTCAAGTACGTGGTGATTACCTCGGTTGACCGCGACGACCTGCGCGACGGCGGTGCCCAGCACTTCGCCGACTGCATCCGCGAGATCCGCAAGCTGTCGCCGAACGTGCAGTTGGAGACTCTGGTCCCGGACTACCGTGGCCGCATGGACATCGCCCTGGAAATCACCGCAGCCGAGCCACCGGATGTGTTCAACCACAACCTGGAAACCGTGCCGCGCCTGTACAAGGCTGCGCGTCCGGGTTCGGACTACCAGTGGTCGCTGACCCTGCTGCAACGCTTCAAGCAGATGATGCCGCACATTCCGACCAAGTCCGGCCTGATGCTGGGCCTGGGCGAGACCGACGACGAAGTCATCGAAGTCATGAAGCGCATGCGCGAGCACGACATCGACATGCTGACCCTCGGTCAGTACCTGCAACCGTCGCGCAGCCACTTGCCGGTGCAGCGTTTCGTGCACCCGGACACCTTCGCCTGGTTCGCCGAGGAAGGTTACAAGATGGGCTTCAAGAACGTCGCTTCCGGCCCGCTGGTACGTTCCTCGTATCACGCTGACGAGCAGGCGAAACTGGTCAAGGCCGAGCTGCTCGGTTCCTGATCCGGCGCTGACAGCATCGAAAAATACCCGCTTCGGCGGGTATTTTTGTTTGGGCCTGTGAAAACCTGTGGCGAGGGAGCTTGCTCCCGTCAGGGGCGAAGCCGTTCCGTAAAACCTGGGGTCGCTGCGCAACCCAGCGG
>NZ_QAIK01000061.1:41897-56941 GCF_003061005.1 Pseudomonas sp. HMWF021
TTGGGTAGTTTCACCTCTTTTGTTTATTTCTGTTCCTGACTACTGTGTGTACATGAGTTCACAGGGAGACCATGGATGACCGTTCGACCGACCCACACCCTTTTTCCGCATAAGCCCGTACCCGCGCTGCCGTCCGAAGGGGTCATCGGTGTCATCGCGCCTGCCGGCCCCGGGGCACTGGACACGGAAAAGGCTGTGCAATGGATGCGCGCCCGGGGTTACCAGTTGCGGGTGTTTCCCGGTGTCTACGAGAAGGACGGCTATCTGGCCGGCAGCGACGACGTACGCCTCAACGATCTGCACGCCGCGTTCGCCGATCCCGAAGTGGACGCGATCATTTGCTTGCGCGGTGGTTACGGGACGCCGCGCCTGCTGGACCGGATCGATTACGATCTGCTGGCCCGCCATGCCAAGCCATTTGTCGGCTACAGCGATATTACCGCGCTGCATCTGGCGATCAGTCGCTACGCCGGGTTCGTGACCTTCCACGGCCCGCTGCTCAACGCCGACCTGCTGGGCGACAAGGAGCCGCCGACGGTCACTTCATTCTTCGCCATGCTGCGTGGTCAGTTGAAGGCGGGCAGTGTGCTCAGCCATCCGGTGGCTTATCCATTGACCACAGTCGAACCCGGCATTGCCCATGGGCGGCTGCTGGGCGGCAATCTGGCAATGATTGCCTCGACATTGGGTACGCCTTACGAGATCGACGTGGAAGGCGTGATCCTGTTGATCGAGGACGTCAACGAGCCGCTGTACAGGATCGACCGCTTGCTCACGCAGATGCGTCTGGCCGGCAAACTGGCAAAATTGCGTGGCGTGCTGGTCGGGGATGTGGCCGGAGTGGATGCTGATGCACTGAATCGACTGCTCAAACAGACCTTCGAACCGTTACGGATTCCGGTGCTGTCGGGATGGCGCAGCGGCCATTGCGACCCGAACCTGACGCTGCCGATGGGCGCGCTGGTCAGGCTGGATGCGGGGAAGAAGGAGTTGATGCTGGAGCAGGATGTAGTCACCCGATAACACTCGGGTGAAGCAAAAAAGATCGCAGCCTTCGGCAGCTCCTGCATGGGATGGGTGTTTACCCTGTAGGAGCTGCCGAAGGCTGCGATCTTTTGATCTTGCTTTATTGAGTACGCAGGCTCTCAAGCAGCTTGTGCGTCGGATACCCGTCCGCCGGCCAGCCAAACGACTGCTGCGCGCTGCGAATCGCCTTGCGCGTATTGGCGCCGATAATGCCGTCCGCCGTGCCAGCGTCATAGTTGCGCGCGCTCAGCAGGGTTTGCAGCTCGATACGCTCGGTGCGACTCAGTGGCAAGTCATCCTTTGGCCAGGTGCCGTTGATCAAGCCACCACCGTTGAAGCGCTCGGACAACAGGCTCACCGCCAGTGCATAGGACGACGAATTGTTGTACTTGAGGATCGCCCGGAAATTATCGAGGATCAGGAACGCCGGGCCACGATAACCGGCGGGCAGCAGCAGGGCCGCTGACAGCTGTTCCGAACCGGCCGGTACCTGGCCGCCATTGGGCAGGATCACCCCCAGTTGACGCCATTCGGCAACGCTCTTGCGAATCGCACCATCGGCCAGGGTGTAATTGAAACCACTCGGCAGTTGCACTTCGAAGCCCCACGGCTGACCACGCTGCCAGCCGGAGCTTTGCAGGTAGTGCGCGGTGGAGGCCAGGGCATCGGCCGGGCTGCCCCAGATGTCACGGCGACCGTCGCCGTCGAAATCCACGGCATGGGTGTTGTAGGTGGTCGGAATGAACTGGGTCTGGCCCATTGCGCCGGCCCACGAGCCCAGCATCTTCTCAGGCGTGATGTCGCCCTGTTGCAGGATCTGCAGCGCAGCGATCAATTGCGCATGAGCAAAGCCCGGACGCCGGCCTTCGTAGGCCAGGGTTGCCAGCGAGTTGATCACCGACTTGGTGCCCTGGAACTGGCCGAAATTGCTTTCCATGCCCCACACCGACACCAGTGCCTGACGATCCACGCCATAACGCTGTTCGATGCTTTGCAGAATATCGGCGTACTGACTGATCAGCGCCTGGCCCTTGCGCACGCGCAATGGCGACAGGGCGCCATCGAGGTATTCCCACACCGGGCGAGAAAACTCCGGCTGGCTACGGTCGGCGCGGATCACGCTGTCATCGAAACTGACATTGGCAAAGGCGCGGTCGAACACGTCTGCCCGGATCCCGGCAGCGAGGGCATCCTTGCGGAAACCTGCCTGCCATTCGGCAAAGGTCTGGGTCGGTTGAATATCGAGGTTGTCACCGGATGGCACTACCGGCGGGATGATCGCTGGGGCCGTGACGGCGGGAACGGTTTGTAGCGGTTGCGCATCGGCGGCGGTGGGTTTTTCCGCACAGGCGACAAGCAGAATGAAGCTTGTTGCAGCGATCAGTTGGCGAATGGGCCAACGACGGGAAAGACTGAAGGGCATGCACAGTTCCAGAGGATACGAATCAGGTGCAGACCTTAACATGACCGGAGGGTGCTGTGCTTCAGGCAGCCAGAAAGTAAGAAGCCTCCCAGCTTTTAGACTGGAAGGCTTCGCGGCGGTAGCTGCCTTTGCCCTTGGCTGGTTGTTCCTGGCGGCTGCGGAACAGGGGCTGGGCGATGATGGATTTGGCCTTGTTCGGGCCATGTTTCGATGGCTTTTTGCTCATGATGGGTCTCTCGGTGGTTGGGTGTTGCGGGGGCAATAATCTGCCGATGTCGGGCATCTGTCTATAGGACAGATGGCGAGGCGATGTGTGGGAAAAAGGATCAAAAGATCGCAGCGTGCCGCAGCTCCTACACGGATCGGTGTAGGAGCTGCCGAAGGCTGCGATCTTTTGCTTTTATTCAGCAGGAAGAGTCAGGCGTTGGCCCGACATCAACAGCGCCAATCGGCTCAGGCTCATCCACGGCGAGCCGGCGGCCTGGCCCTTGATCTGCGCATCGATCCGCTGGGCTTCAAGCAGCAACTGTGCCCAGCGTTGCGCTGTATAGCGCTGAAGGGCTTTGCTCATCAGCGGTTTGCGCTTGTCCCAGACCGGCGGTTTCGCCTGGCTGAAGCATTTGTCCAGCGGTGTGCCCTGGCTGTACTGCAGCGAGATGTTGGCCAGCAGACGCAGCTCCCGCGCCAGTGCCCAGAGGATCACCGGTGGCTCAACGCCTTCGCCGCGCAAACCTTCCAGCATGCGCAAGGCATGGGCCGGTTCGCCGTTGAGTACCGCGTCGGTCAGGCCGAACACGTCGAAGCGCGCACTGTCGGCCACCGCGGCCTGCACGGTTTCGACGGTGATCTGTCCACCTTCGGCCATCAGTTTGAGCTTTTCGATTTCCTGCGCGGCGGCGAGTAGGTTGCCCTCGACCCGTGCGGCGATCAGTTCAACCGCGTCCTGGCTGGCCGACAAACCGGCCTGTGACAGGCGCTGACGAATCCAGCTTGGCAACTGGTTGGCGTCCACCGGCCAGATCTGGATGAACTGGGTCTGCTGGCCTTCGACCAGTGCCTTGCCCCACTTGGTCTTCTGCGCGCTGCCATCGAGCTTGGGCAGGCTGATCAGCAGCACAGTATCTTCAGCGGGGCGCGAGCAGTATTCGATCAGCGCAGCAGCGCCCTTGTCGCCGGGTTTGCCTGAAGGCAAACGCAGTTCCAACAGGCGCTTTTCAGCGAACAGCGACATGCTGGCGCCAGCCTGCAGCAAAGTACCCCAATCGAAATTGGCGTCGGCGGCGAATACCTGGCGTTCGTCGAAACCTTGCTGGCGGGCAGCGCTGCGAATGGCGTCGGCGGCTTCCTGACACAACAGCGGGTCATCGCCACTGACGATATAGACGGGCGCAAGGGCGCCTTGCAGGTGTTTGCCGAGTTGAGCGGGAGCGAGCTTCATAAGAAAGGGCGAACGGGGCGCCTGAGCGCCCCGTACGTCTTACTGCTGCGGCAGTTCGAGCGGCGACTGGCGCGGGGTTTGCGCTTCAGCCTTTTGCGCCGCTTCCAGAGCATCGGCTTCAGCCTTGGCTCGGTCGTTGGCGGCTTGTTGCAGCTTCTGCAACTGATCCGGGGTCAGTTGTTGCAGGCGCAACATCATGCGCTGAACCAGCTCACGGCGGGATTCATTACGGGCATCGTTGGCTTCCTGGTCGGAGCCGACAAGGTTGTTGCCATCGTGAATGAACACTTTCTGCACTTCGAGCTTGCTGCTCAGCAGGTTCAGGTTGTGCTCGCCGTTGATATCGTAATTAAGCACGGTGGTTACCTGATACTCGCCTGTACGACCGGCACCGGCATAGCTGAGGATGCGCTGGCTTTCCTGTTCATCAGCCAGGTACAGCTTGAAGGGTGCGCCGGCGTAAACCTTCACGCCGCTTGATTCCAGTGCCTGACGCAGTTGAGTGACGGTCTCGCCGTAGGCGTTACGGGCACTCAGGTCGAGTTCCTTGATCGACAGTTCGTTGGTGCCGGTGCCACGCAGCTGGAAACCGCAGGCGCTCAGCAGAACGGCGAGGCCCATCACCAGCAGATTGCGTTTGATCATTGTGTTGCTCCCCTTGAAACCATGTGGGCCGACCCTGCGGCCCGAAAGGTTTTACAGTGCGCCAGGCGAACCTGACGCCCAATCCAATTTAGCTGGCGACGATGTTGACCAGTTTGCCTGGCACGACAATCACTTTGCGAATGGTCAGACCGTCGACGAAACGCAGCACGTTTTCGTTGGCGCGCGCAGCCGCTTCAACTTCTTCGCGGGTGGCGCTGGCCGGCATTTCGATCTGGCCGCGCAGCTTGCCATTCACTTGAATGACCAGTTGCAGGCTGTCCTGTACCAGGGCGCTTTCATCGACTGCAGGCCAGCCGGCATCGATCACCGCGTCAGCGTGGCCCAACTGATTCCACAGCTCGTGGCTGATGTGCGGCGTGATCGGAGCCAACAGCAGGGTGACGGCTTCCAGACCTTCGTGAATCAGTGCGCGATCCTGTTCGGTGCCTTGCGCGGCTTTTTCCAGCACGTTCATCAGCGTCATCACCTGGGCGATGGCGGTGTTGAATTTGTGGTTCTGGCCGACGTCGTGGCTGGCCTGCTTGATGGCCAGGTGGATGGCGCGGCGCACGGTTTTCTGCTCGTCGTTCAGGCCGCTGATGTCCAGCTTGCCCGGCAGACCCTGAGTGACGTGGGCTTGCGCCAGACGCCAGACGCGCTTGAGGAAACGATGCGAGCCTTCAACGCCGGAGTCGGACCACTCGGCACTCATGTCAGGTGGCGAGGCGAACATCATGAACAGGCGGCAGGTGTCGGCGCCGAACTGGTCGATCATCGACTGCGGATCGACCCCGTTGTTTTTCGACTTGGCCATTTTTTCGGTGCCACCGATCTCCACCGGCAAGCCGTCGGATTTCAGTTTGGCGCCGATGACCTTGGCCTTGCTGTCACGTTCGAGTTCCACGTCCGCCGGGTTGAACCAGGTGTAGGCACCGTTGGCTTCGCGACGATAGTAAGTCTCGGCGATCACCATGCCTTGGGTCAGCAGGTTCTTGAACGGCTCGTTGGAGCTGACCAGACCCTCGTCACGCATCAGCTTGTGGAAGAAGCGCGCGTACAGCAGGTGAAGAATCGCGTGCTCGATACCGCCGATGTACTGATCCACCGGCAACCAGTGGTCGGCCGCGGATTTTTCCACCAGACCGCCTTCGAAGTGCGGCGAGGCGTAACGGGCGTAGTACCACGAGGACTCGACGAAGGTGTCCATGGTGTCGGTTTCACGCTTGGCAGGCTGGCCGCATTTCGGGCAGCTGCACTCGTAGAATTCCGGCATGCGCGCCAGTGGCGAACCGGCACCGTCCGGCACCACGTCTTCCGGCAACACCACTGGCAGTTGATCTTCCGGCACCGGCACGTCACCGCACGTGGCGCAGTGGATGATCGGGATCGGGCAGCCCCAGTAGCGCTGACGGCTGATGCCCCAGTCGCGCAGGCGGAACTGGGTGCGCGAGGCGCCGAGGTTTTTCTTGATCAGGGCGACTTCCATGGCGTCGAAGGCGCCGCTGAAGTCCAGACCGTCGAATTCGCCGGAGTTGATCAGCGTGCCGTGTTCGCCGTAGGCGTCCTGCCACGGAGCCGGGTTGGTGTCACCGGAGCTGGTGCGCACCACCGATTTCACCGGCAGGTCGTATTTGTGAGCGAATTCGAAATCGCGCTCGTCGTGCGCCGGAACGGCCATCACAGCGCCATCGCCGTAATGCATCAGCACGTAGTTGGCGACCCACACCGGGAGTTTTTCGCCGGTCAGCGGGTGCTCGACGAACAGGCCGGTCGGCAGGCCTTTCTTCTCTTGAGTGGCGACGTCGGCTTCGGCGACGCTGCCGCCCTTGCATTCGGCGATGAACGCCTGCAGTTCAGGATTGTTCCTTGCGGCCAGAGAGGCCAGGTGGTGTTCGGCGGCCACGGCAACGTAGGTCGCGCCCATCAGGGTGTCCGGACGGGTAGTGAAGACCTTGAGGGTGCCTGCTTCGCCGATCGAGTCGACGTTGTACGGGAACTGCACTTCCATGCCGCGGGATTTGCCGATCCAGTTGCGCTGCATGGTCTTGACCTGTTCCGGCCAGCCAGTCAGTTCGTCGAGGCTCTCCAGCAGCTCATCCGCGTAAGCGGTGATCTTGAAGTAGTACATCGGAATTTCGCGCTTTTCGATCAGCGCGCCGGAACGCCAGCCGCGACCGTCGATCACTTGCTCGTTGGCCAGAACGGTCTGGTCGATCGGGTCCCAGTTAACGGTGCCGTTCTTGCGGTAGATCACGCCTTTTTCGAACAGGCGAGTGAACAGCCATTGTTCCCAGCGGTAATAGTCGGGCTTGCAGGTGGTCACTTCACGGGACCAGTCCACCGCCAGGCCCAGGCTGCGCAGCTGGGACTTCATGTAGGCGATGTTTTCGTAGGTCCACTTGGCGGGCGCCACGTTGTTCTTCATCGCGGCATTTTCCGCCGGCATGCCGAAGGCGTCCCAACCCATGGGTTGCAGAACGTTCTTGCCTTGCATGCGCTGGTAGCGGGAGATCACGTCGCCAATGGTGTAGTTGCGCACGTGCCCCATGTGTAGCTTGCCGCTGGGGTAAGGGAACATCGACAGGCAGTAGTAGGTTTCCTTGCCTGGCTGTTCACTGACTTCAAAGGACTTTTGCTCGTCCCAGAACGACTGGGCGGCGGCTTCGATTTCACGGGGCTGATATTGTTCGTGCATGGCTACTTTTGTACTGGATAGGGGTGGCCTAATCCTCTTCAACGCGCCGTCCGGGAATGCGCCGGACCTGCTGGAAGTGGAATTACAGGAAGCGCCGTAGCATACATGACCGCGCTTGGCCTAGGGAAACCCTGATTACAGCTGTCTGGCCCCCGAAAACCGTGGCGAGGGCCGTTGGTCGCGGCGTACAGCCGGTTTGTGCAGCGAAGCTAAGCTCTAATTGGGGAGTGAGTCTTATCTTCAATGAGGTGAGGGATGGTGGAGCAACGGCAGAAAAAAGTGACGAAACCCGAGTTGTACGAACGGTTGATGGATCGTCTGGGCATGGCGCTCGACGCTGCAAAAACCGCTGGCCGGCTGCGCGACGAGCGCCCCCTGGAACTGGAATTGCGTGGCTTGAGCCCCGCCGAGTTCAAACTGGTCAAGGCCTATCTGGATCGCAGTGAACGTGAATCGCATGGACGCCTGTCACAAGCAGTGAAGCAGCTCGATGCAGCACATTCGGCCAAGGTCATCTGGCTCAAGGACAAGGCGCCCGGCAGAGACACCGTCAAGGTTCGTTCTGTACAGGCCAAGTAGACGCATGGCAGGTCAAAAAACGGATCTTTTTCATGGAGATCCTACCTATCGGTTGTAACGCTTTATTAACACTCTTAGGCTTCGGGCATCTCTGGAGATGCCCCGATGCCTTTTCGTTATTTCATAAAACAACTTCTTTTGCCGCCGGGCATTCTTTTGCTGCTGTTGCTGGTCGCCTGGTGGCTGCGCCGTTCCCGGCCGCGGCTCGCTACTGCGTGTTTTGCCATTGGCCTGGGCGGCTTCTGGCTGATGAGCCTGCCGGTGGTGGTGCAGTGGGGCGCCAAGGCGCTGGAGCGTGAGCCGCCGCTGCCCCGTGATGCGTGGTCGATGCTGGCGCAGCGCGCCGATGCTATCGTGGTGCTGGGTTCCGGGCGCGAGCGTGGTGACCTGGCGTGGGGCGAGGATCAGCCGACCGGCGTGGGACTGGAGCGTCAGCGTTATGCCGCGCGGCTGGCCAAAGCGTCAGGGTTGCCGATCCTGACCAGTGGCGGATTGCACTACGGCACGCCGCCGACGGAAGCGAAACTGATGGCCGATTCGCTGCGTGATGACTTCGGAGTGGCCACGCGCTGGCAGGAAGGCGAGAGCCGTACCACTTGGGAAAACGCCAAATTCAGCGCCGACATCTTGTTGCCCCAAGGCATCAAGCGCGTTGTGGTGGTGACGCAGGCCTGGCACATGCCGCGTGCCGTGTGGTGTTTCGAGCAGGCAGGATTTGAAGTGGTGCCGGCGCCCGTGGGTTTTCTCGGGACCGACAATGCGCGACCGTTTGGTGGCTGGCTGCCGGAATTCAAATCGATCTGGCAGAGCGGGCAGTTGCTGAATGAGGCGGTGGGGCAGGTGGGGTATTCGTTGTTCTACCGCTGAAGATCAAAAGATCGCAGCCTGCGGCAGCTCCTACAGGGAAACACAAATCCCCATGTAGGAGCTGCCGCAGGCTGCGATCTTTTGCTTTTAAAGCGTTTTCGACATCCGGCTGGCCATCAGCGCCCAGCCAAACAGCAACACACAAACGATGATCAGTGGCCACGAACGCCATTCAAGATAAGGCGTCAGGTTGTGCATCGGCACGACTTCGCCATACAGAATGCCCTGCTCGAACTGCGGGATCTGCTCGGTGATCTGCCCGAACGGGTTGATCAGTCCAGTCACGCCGTTGTTCGTGGCGCGGATCATCCAGCGACCCGCTTCAAGGGCGCGCATCTGCGCCATCTGCAGGTGCTGCAACGGGCCGATCGAGGTGCCGAACCAGGTGTCGTTGCTGATGGTCAGCAGCAGATCACTGCGTGCCGACAGACCGGCAGCGAATTCCGGGTACACCACTTCGTAGCAGATGAATGGCGCAATCTGGTAACCCTTGGCTTGCAGCAGTGCCTGATCCGCCGGGCCGCGAGCGAAGTCGGACATCGGCAAGTCAAAGAAAGCGATCAAGCCGCGCAGCAGATCCTGCAACGGTACGTATTCACCGAACGGCACCAGTTTCTGCTTGAGGTAAGTGCCATCGCCTTCGCCAACCACGGTAATGCCGTTGAAGAAGCGTTTTTCGTGGCGAACCGTCTCGCGGATCGGCACCCCGGTGATCAGCGCCGATTTACGCTCGGCGGCGAAGTTGCCCATCATGCTCAGGTAGCCCTCGGCGGACTCCTTGAGCACTGGCACGGCGGTTTCCGGCCAGATCAGCAGATCCACCGGTTTGGAGCGAAAACTCAGATCGCGATACAGCGCCAATTGCGCGTTCAACTGCGCCGGATCCCACTTCATGCTCTGCTCGACGTTGCCCTGAATCGCGGCAACGCTCAGTGCCGGGCCGGACGGACTGGTCCAGGCGTGGCCCTTGAGCGCGATACCCGCCACCCACGGCCCGACCAGCAACACAAGGCCGGCAGCGATGAAGCCTTTGCGACCGCTGGTCAGCAGGCGCGGCGCGTTGTAGATCAGTGCGGCGGTCAGTGCCAGCACGAAGGACACCAGCCACATGCCGCCGACAGGCGCAAGCCCGGCCAACGGGCCGTCGAGCTGACTGTAACCGGAGTAGAGCCACGGGAAACCGGTGAGGAACCAGCCGCGAAACGCTTCCTGACCGACCCACAACGCCGCGAACGCCAAGGCATCGGCCAGCGGCGCCTCATTGCGGCGCAACCAGCGCGCCCAGACCCAGGCGGGCAGGGCGAAGAAGAACGCGATCGCTGCGGTGAACAGCAGCATCAGGAACCCGGCCAGCAGCACCGATGCACCACCAAAGTGGTGGATGCTGTAGTAGATCCAGCTGGTGCCGGCGCCGAACAGACCGAAACCGAAACACCAGCCACGGCCCAGCGCCTGACGCGGTTTCAGCTCGCGCAGGCCGGCATAGAACAGCCCGACCGCGAGCAGAGCCAGCGGCCATATGTTGAATGGTGCGAGAGCGAAGGTGGTGATTGCACCGGCCGCCACGGCCAGCAGGTTACCGGGCCAGCCGGGGCGGGTTGTCCAGCGCAGGGGGTATGTCATCAGCTATTTCCTGTATCGCGCCGGGTCTGCTGTTACGCAGGGCAAGGCGCGAGGAGTGAAGTTTGGTTTTTCAAATGAACGACGAGCAACGCAGCCCTGCGTAACAGCAGGCCCGGCCCTCCGGGTTACGCCTGAAAGCGGACCATGCTGCGTTGCAGTCCTTGGAAAGGGAATGCCATTCCCTGCGGACTGCGCCTTGCCTGGCCCGCTTTCAGGCGCAACGCGATGCAGGAAATAGCTGATGACATACCCCAATCCTTAATGATTACCGGGCGATTGGCGTCAGTCGCAGCAAATGAATCCGACGGCTGTCGGCGTTCAGGATGCGGAAACGATAGGCGCCGATTTCAGTGATTTCGTTGCGTTTTGGCAAGTGCCCGAACGCGCTCATCACCAGACCGCCGACGGTGTCGAATTCATCGTCGGAGAATTCGCAGTCGAAAAACTCATTGAAGCTTTCGATCGGCGTCAGGGCCTTGATCAGGAAATCACCGCTGGGCAGTGGCTTGATGTAGCTGTCTTCTTCGACGTCGTGCTCGTCTTCGATGTCGCCGACGATCTGTTCCAGCACGTCTTCAATCGTCACCAAACCTGCCACGCCGCCGTATTCGTCGATAACGATGGCCATGTGGTTGTGGTTGGCGCGGAATTCTCGCAGCAACACATTCAGGCGCTTGGACTCCGGCACGAAGGTGGCCGGGCGCAGCAGGTCCTTGATGTTGAAGGTGTCGCCGTTCTCCTTGAGGATCAGCGGCAGCAGGTCCTTGGCCAGCAGCACGCCCATCACGTCGTCGTGGCTTTCGCCGATGACCGGGTAGCGAGAGTGCGCCGAGTCGAGTACGGCCGGGAGGAATTCACGAGGGGTCTGGGTCGCCTTGATGCTGATCATCTGCGAGCGCGGGACCATGATGTCGCGTACTTGCAGGTCAGCCACCTGAATGGCGCCTTCGACAATGGCCAGCGCTTCGCTGTCCAGCAGTTTGTTCTGATGTGCATCACGCAGCAGCTCAAGCAGCTCCTGGCGGTTCTTCGGCTCGTGGGCAAAAGCCTGGGTCAGTTTACCCAGCCATGACTTCTGCCCGTTGCTCGATCGATCTTCGCTCATAGCGATTACTCTGAATCCTTTGTTGTAACGATAGGGGATGTGTCGGTTTCGTCGTCCGCGTACGGATCGGGGTAGCCCAGTTCGGCAAGCAACTCGCGTTCCAGTGCTTCCATTTCTTCGGCTTCGTCGTCATCTATATGGTCGTAACCGAGCAGATGCAAGCAGCCGTGAATGACTAGATGTGCCCAATGGGCCTTGAGTTCCTTGCCTTGTTCGGCAGCTTCACGCTCGACCACTGCCACGCAGATCACCAGATCGCCAAGCAGCGGAATATCGAGAAACTCATCCGGGACTTCGGCCGGGAACGACAGGACATTGGTCGCGTAATCCTTGTGGCGCCAGGTGTGATTGAGCTCACGACCCTCTTCCTCGTCAACCAGACGAATGGTCATTTCCGAGTCGGCGGTGCGCTGGCGCAGGGCCAGTTCGCACCATTGACGGAATTCGGCTTCACTCGGGGCGTTCGCTTCGGTAGCGATCTGCAGATCCAGCTCAAGCATCGCGCGAGGTTTCCCTGGCGGCTTCGGCACGGGTTTCGAAGCGCTCGTAGGCCTCGACGATCCGCTGCACCAGCGGGTGGCGCACGACGTCTTTGGGCTGGAAATGCGTGAAGCTGATGCCCGGAACGTCCTTGAGCACTTCGATCACATGATGCAGGCCGGACTTGGTGCCGCGCGGCAGGTCGACCTGGGTGATGTCGCCGGTGATGACGGCGGTGGAGCCGAAGCCGATCCGGGTCAGGAACATCTTCATCTGCTCGACGGTGGTGTTCTGGCTTTCGTCGAGAATGATGAAGCTGTTGTTCAGCGTACGACCGCGCATGTAGGCCAGCGGCGCGACTTCGATCACCTGGCGTTCGATCAGCTTGGCCACGTATTCGAAGCCGAGCATCTCGTAGAGCGCGTCGTAGAGCGGGCGCAGGTACGGGTCGATCTTCTGGGCGAGATCACCGGGCAGAAAACCGAGCTTCTCACCGGCTTCAACCGCTGGACGCACCAGCAGGATGCGGCGGATCTGCTCGCGCTCCAGGGCATCGACGGCACAAGCGACGGCCAGATAGGTCTTGCCGGTACCGGCCGGGCCGATGCCGAAGTTGATGTCGTTACCGAGGATTTCCTTCACGTAGCGCAACTGATTCAGGCCGCGTGGGCGAATCATGCCTTTCTTGGTGCGCAGGGCGACGGAGGCTTCGGCGGGTGCATGGTTATCCAGCTCGACGACGGCCGATTCCTGGAGGAACAAATGCACGAGATCTGGCGACAGCTCGGTACCCTTGGTTTCGCGGTACAGGCGGCGCAGCAGATTTTCCGCAGACGTGGTGTGCTTGGGGTCGCCGATCAGTTCGAACTGGTTTCCGCGGTTGCGGATCTCGATGGCCAGGCGCTGTTCGATCAAGCGCAGGTGCTCGTCGAATTGCCCGCACAGATTGGCGAAGCGGCGAGCCTCAAAGGGCTCGAGGAGAAAACGATGTGGTTCTATGGGTGCGTTCAAGGTCGTATTTAGCCGCCCTGGGGCAATTAAGATGAAATCAAGGATAACGCCAGTGGCGTGGGTGCGAAAGCTCTTAAATGGATGAGTACATTCTGAAGAACAATGCTGTCCACTGTGGGAGCTGCGGTGCGACGATTCGACTTGCCAGCGATAGCGGTGCAGCAGGCGACATATTTGTCGGGGCTGATGGCCTCATCGCTGGCAAGCCAGCTCCCACAGGTTTCTCTGTGCTTCTGATATCTGTTACTGGATCAGCGAGCCGCGCAGCGAATGCGGTTGCGCTGCGTCGATGTGCACGTCGGCGAACTGGCCGATCAGGGTCGGATTATCGCAGCGGAAGTTGACGATACGATTATTCTCGGTGCGCCCTTGCAGCTCGCCCGGGTCTTTCTTCGAATAGTCGGTGACCAGAATGCGCTGAACCGAACCGACCATCTGTCGGCTGATCTCGAACCCTTGCTGATTCAAACGATGTTGCAGGGCGTTCAGGCGTTCTTTCTTCAGTTCTTCCGGAGTGTCGTCGGCCAGATCGGCCGCCGGGGTGCCCGGGCGCTGGCTGTAGACGAACGAGTAGGAAAAGTCGAAACCGACGTCGGCAATCAGCTTCATGGTCTGCTCGAAGTCTTTCTCGGTCTCGCCGGGGAAGCCAACGATGAAGTCCGAACTGATGCAGATACCCGGCACGGCGGCGCGCAATTTGCGCAGCTTGGACTTGTACTCCAGCGCCGTGTGATTGCGTTTCATCGCCGCCAGAATCCGGTCAGAACCCGACTGCACCGGCAAGTGCAGATGCTTGACCAGTTCCGGCACTTCGGCGTGGGCCTGGATCAGGCTGTCGGAGAATTCCAGCGGGTGCGAGGTGGTGTAGCGGATGCGGTCGATGCCATCGACGGCGGCGACCACACGGATCAGCTCGGCCAGATCGGCCAGGCGCCCGTCATGAGTCGTACCGCGATAGCCGTTGACGTTCTGCCCCAGCAAGGTCACTTCACGCACGCCGTTCTCGGCGAGGTGGATGATCTCGGCGATCACGTCATCGAACGGTCGGCTGACCTCTTCGCCACGGGTGTAAGGCACCACGCAGAACGTGCAGTACTTGCTGCAGCCTTCCATCACCGACACGTAGGCGCTCGGGCCATCGATGCGCGGCTCGGGCAAGTGGTCGAATTTTTCGATTTCCGGGAACGAGACGTCGACTTGCGGCAGCTTGCTGCTGCGTGCGGCGTCAATCATTTCCGGCAGGCGGTGCAGGGTCTGCGGGCCGAAGACCACGTCGACATACGGCGCGCGATCACGGATCGCCGCGCCTTCCTGGCTGGCCACGCAGCCGCCGACGGCGATCACCATGTCCGGGTTGGCCAGTTTCAGTTCGCGCCAGCGGCCCAGTTGCGAGTACACCCGATCCTGGGCGCGCTCGCGGATCGAGCAGGTGTTGAGCAGAATCACGTCGGCATCTTCAGCGCGGGCGGTGACTTCCAGGGCCTGATGTTCGCCCAGCAGATCGACCATGCGCGAGCTGTCGTACTCGTTCATCTGGCAACCGTGGGTTTCGATGTAAAGCTTCTTGGCCATGGAGTAGGGTCGTCACGTGATTCAAAGAACCCGGCATTATAGGGAACAAGCCGTCAGGTTCCTACCGCTGCGCGTCCGGTGGCTATGCTATAGTTTGCGCCCTCATTTTTGCCCCCGATGCTATCCCCCCGCCATGACCAAACGCGAAGCTCCAATCTACAAGGTGATTTTCCTCAACCAGGGCCAGGTGTTCGAAATGTACGCCAAGCAGATCTATCAAAGTGATCTGTGGGGCTTTCTGGAAGTGGAAGAATTCGTCTTTGGCGAGCGCACGCAAGTGGTGGTCGATCCGAGCGAAGAAAAGCTCAAGGCGCAGTTCGAAGGCGTGGTGCGCAGCTTTGTGCCGATGCATTCGATCGTGCGCATCGACGAGGTGGAGCGTCTGGGCACCCCGAAAATCAGCGAAGCCCGTGGCGCAGTTGGCAATGTGATGCCGTTTCCGATGCCGATGCCTGAGAAGTAAAAACTGATTAAGTGAGGGGCTCTTGTGGCGAGGGGATTTATCCCCGATGGGCTGCGAAGCGGCCCCAAAACCTGCAACTTTGATCTTCCAGAATTACCGCGCTGAATGGATTTGCGA
>NZ_QAIK01000061.1:56951-86285 GCF_003061005.1 Pseudomonas sp. HMWF021
CCTCGCCACAATGAGTAATCACCACAGAACTCATTCTGCTTAGATTTAGGGAAGTGGCGAAAACGGCGTACGCCCATCGGCGCTCTGCAGTTCCATCAGGTATTTACGGAAAATTTGCCCAAGCACCTGGGTCGCGGTTTCGAGATCTTCGCGGGACATTTTTTCGGAGACTTCGTCGGCGGTGTCCAGCGCATCTTCGGCACCATTGACCGCGGCCATCTTCAGCACGATGTACGCCTGAATGTTGTTGGCCTGCACGCCTTCGCCGTGGAAGAACATGGTGCCGAGCTTGAACTGTGCCTGAGCATGGCCTTGCAGCGAGGCCTTTTCGAAATAGCTCAGGGCTTGATTGAGGTCGCGCGGTGCATTCTTGCCGTCGTAGTAGAACTCACCCAACTCGTATTGCGCTTGCGCATCGCCTTCGTCCGCCGCTTTCTGGCAGGCGGCCAGTGCCTGCGTGACGTCTTGCGGCTGAGTGTTGAGGGTGCAACGACCCATCGCCGGGATCAACAACGAGTTGCCGCCTGCTTGTGCATGCGCGAGCAGGGGCTGAAGGAGCAACAGGCAGCCCAAGGCAAGGGTGCGGCCGGTGCGGTTCATGGGAATCGACTTACCTCTGAAGGGCACGCGGACCCATCGAGGGATCCAATAAGCGCGCATTATGAAATAAGCAGGGCCAACCTTACAAAGTCTTTACTCGTTTTTCTGCCGCGCGGGGAATATATCGCCCAATTTCTGGCGGATTTTTAGCAGAGGCGTGGGAAAAACGGCGTTGATGTAGGTGAAAGCTGACGCTGGCTGTAGCCAACGTCAGCGTCACGGCCATTACTTCAGGGCAGCGAATGCGCGTTCGGCAGCGTCCAGGGTGATTTTCAGCTCGGCTTCGCCATGGGCGATCGAGGTGAAACCGGCTTCGAAAGCGCTCGGCGCCAGATAAACGCCGCCTTCGAGCATCAGGTGGAAGAAGCGACCGAACAATGCCGCGTCGCTGGCCATCACGTCTTCAAAGGTGACGATGTCGTCGGCGCCGCTGAAGTACAGACCGAACATGCCGCCGGCCTGAGTGGTCACGAACGGAATGCCCGCGGCATCGGCGCGTTGTTGCAGAC
Source organism: Pseudomonas sp. HMWF021 (assembly GCF_003061005.1). Classification (GTDB taxonomy): domain Bacteria; phylum Pseudomonadota; class Gammaproteobacteria; order Pseudomonadales; family Pseudomonadaceae; genus Aquipseudomonas. The sequence continues at coordinate 58,061 of NZ_QAIK01000061.1, forward strand.
CGTCGAGCAGGCGCGTGGTGTAGTCGGTCAGCTCGGCATGGAAACCCGGACGGCTGATCAGGCGCAGAGTGGTCAGACCGGCGGCCATCGCCAGTGGGTTACCCGACAGGGTGCCGGCCTGATACACCGGGCCCAGCGGCGCGATGCGTTCCATGATTTCGCGCTTGCCGCCGAAGCAGCCGACCGGCATGCCGCCACCGATGATCTTGCCGAAGGTGGTCAGGTCTGGATTGACGCCGTAGTAGGCCTGAGCGCCACCCAGCGCCACACGGAAACCGGTCATCACTTCGTCGAAAATCAGTACCACGCCGTGCTTGTCGCACAGCGCGCGCAGGCCTTCAAGGAAACCGGAGGCCGGTGGAACGCAGTTCATGTTGCCGGCCACTGGCTCGACGATGATGCAGGCGACGTCCTGACCGACTTCGGCGAGCATCTTCTCAACCGCGTCGATGTCGTTGAACGGCAGGGTCAGGGTGTGTTTGGCGAACGCGGCCGGCACACCGGCGGAGCTTGGCACGCCTTGGGTCAGCGCGCCGGAACCGGCCTTGACCAGCAGGCTGTCGGAGTGACCGTGGTAGCAGCCTTCGAACTTGATGATGCTGTCACGACCGGTGTAGCCACGGGCCAGACGAATTGCGCTCATGGTCGCTTCGGTGCCGGAGCTGACCATGCGCACCATGTCCATCGACGGCACCAGCGAGCAGACCAGATCGGCCATCTCGGTTTCCATCGCGGTCGGTGCGCCGTAGGACAAGCCGTGTTGCAGTTGATTGCGTACTGCGTCGAGCACGTCCGGGTGGCTGTGGCCGAGGATCATCGGACCCCACGAGCCGACGTAATCCACATAGCGCTTGTCGTCTTCGTCGGTGACGTAGGCGCCTTCGGCATGCTTGAAGAACAACGGCGTGCCGCCCACGCTCTTGAACGCGCGAACCGGCGAGTTCACGCCACCGGGAATGTGTTTCTGGGCATTGGCAAACAGGGTTTCGGAACGAGACATGATCGGGCTCTCAAATCAGATTTTCAGAAGTTCGTTGAAGGCGCGGGCGCGGCGGGTCACTTCGGCGGTGCTTTCGGCACCGAACAAACCGTGGACCACCGCCAGCAGGTCGACCCCGTGGACTATCAGCGGCGCGGCGTTGTCGAGGGTGATGCCGCCAATCGCGCAGACCGGCAGGTGCAGTGTGCGTTTGGCCTCGTCGAGCAGATCGAGGCTGCAGCTTGGCGCGCCGGGTTTGGTGTTGGAGTTGAAGAAACGACCGAAGGCGACATAACTCGCGCCTTCCTTGGCGGCCTGTTCAGCCAGTTCGAGCTGCGCATGGCAGGTCGAACCGATGATGGCTTTGGAACCGAGCAGGGCGCGGGTCGGCGACAGCGGGCCGTCGGTCTGGCCCAGGTGCACGCCAACGTTGAGGCGCGCGGCCAGTTCGGCATCATCGTTGATGATCAACTGCGTCTTGTAGCGCTCGCACAGGTCACGCAGCGCTTCGGCCTCGCGCAGGCGGCGGGCCTCGTCGCTGCTTTTGTCGCGGTATTGCAGCAGGGTGACGCCGCCTTCCAGCGCCGCCTCCACGTAGGACAGAAGCTTGCCCGCCAGCAGCGTGCTGTCGGTGATGGCGTACAGGCCACGGAGTTTCATCAGGCAGACCTCACGACGTTACGAGCAAAAATCCAGCGGCAAGCGACGCGGCACGAACTGGCCTTTGCCCAGTTGTTCGGCATCACGCAGGGTGCGCCAGGTGTAATCCAGTGCAGTGCGCACGGCGCTGGCGAGGTTTTCACCCTGGGCCAACCGACCGGCGAGGGCGCTGGCCAATGTGCAGCCGGAACCGTGGTAACTGCCCGGCAAACGCTGGCAATAGAAGGTTTCACGCAGGCCATCACGGCTGTACAGGCGATTGTGGATTTCAGTTTCGTCGCCATGGCCGCCGGTGATCAGCAGGTTTTTGACGAACGGCAGGAGTTTTTCCGCGCACTCGTCCGCGGTGCCTTCTGGCAGTTCGGCGAGGATTCGGGCTTCGGGAAGGTTGGGGGTGGCAATGATCGACAGCGGCAGAAGACGCTCGCGCATCGCATAACCGACTTCATCCTTGCCCAGGCGTCCGCCGCCGCCGGCACGCAGCACCGGGTCGCAGACCACCGGCAGGTGCGGGTGCGCCGAAAGCAGTTCGACCACGGTGTCGACCATTTCCAGCGAACCGAGCATGCCCAGTTTGACTGCTGCGACTTCGGAGTCGTTGAGCACGGCATTGGCCTGGGCCAGTACCCACTCACGGTCGAGGACGCGGAAGTCAGTGACGTTGACGGTGTCTTGCACGGTCAGGGCGGTGACGGCCGGAGCCGCATGGCAACCCTGCGCGAGCAAGGCTTCGATATCTGCCTGCAAGCCGGCGCCACCACTGGGGTCGTGGCCGGAGAGACAGAGGACAACGGGGCGGGAGCTGTAGATATTCATGGTGCGCGAGCTTACCACCAAACCTGATTTTGGGGTTCAGTCCGGCGCAGCAAGATCAAAAGATCGCAGCCTGCGGCAGCTTCTACATGGAAAGGCGATATTTGTAGGAGCTGCCGCAGGCTCGGGCCGCGTTCGGACGATCTTTTGATGTTCCTGACCACCTCAACAGCTCTAGCTCGCCGCTTTGCTCTGAAACGCCCGTTCTAGAGCCTTTGCAGGAAAAAATTTGATGGTGCTCAATGGCCATCAACGGCTATGCTAGTCTGGATCCAAACCAATAACAGGTAATACCGGTTTTACGTCTACTCAAAGGGAATGGGGGGCTTCCTGACACAACCGGACGAGCCACGCTGGGGCTTCAATGCGCTATTTGCTGATGTTGCTGTTCTGCTTGCCCCTCTTCGCAAGCGCCGTCGAGTTCGACGAAAATACCCAGAGCCTTCCTCTGGGGCGCTCTCTGCAGGTGTTCGAAGACCCGAGCGGTCAGGCGAGCATCGCCGACGTCCGCGCTCAAGCGGCGGCGGGCAATTTCAAACCCCACGACAAAGCCACGCTCAATGCCGGTTATTCGCGCTCGGCGTTCTGGCTGAAGATCGATCTGCATTACCGCCCCAACAATCCGGCCGCGCAGCGCACCTGGCTGCTGGAGCTGGCGTATCCGCCGCTCGATCACCTCGACCTTTATATGGCCGATGCCAATGGCGATTACCGACTGATCCGGCAGACCGGCGACGCCTTGCCCTTCGCCAGCCGCGAGATCCGGCAGAACAATTACCTGTTCGACCTGACCTTCGCCCCCGACCAGCAAAAAACCGTGTACCTGCGCCTGGCCAGCGAAGGCTCGATCCAGGCGCCGGTGACGTTATGGTCGAGTACCGCGTACCTCGAAGACCAGCCGGTGCGCCTGTATGTGCTGGGGATCATTTATGGCGTGCTGCTGGGGATGCTGGTCTACAACCTGTTCATCTACCTGAGCGTGCGCGACACCAGTTACCTCTATTACATCTTCTACATTGCCTCGTTCGGCCTCTACCAACTGTCGGTGAACGGCGCGGCGGTCGAGTATTTCTGGCCGGACAATCCGTGGTGGGCCAACGCCGCCACACCGTTTTTCATCGGCTGCGCGGGGTTGTTCGGCAGTCAGTTCGCCCGCAGTTTCCTGCAGACCCGAACCCACAGCCGCTGGCTCGACTATCTGCTGATCGCCCTGATCGCGTTCGGTGCGCTGGTGGTCGGGTTGTCGCTGATGACCAGTTACGCCTTGTCGCTGCGCCTGGCGACCCTGCTGGCGCTGGTGTTCACCGTGGTGATCTTCGCCGCCGGGATCCTCGCCTGGTGGCGCGGCCTGCGCGTGGCGCGTTATTTCATCATTGCCTGGTCGGCGTTCCTGCTCGGCGGCATCGTCAATACGCTGATGGTGCTCGGCCTGCTGCCCAACGTGTTCCTGACCATGTATGCCAGCCAGATCGGTTCGGCGATTGAAGTGGCGCTGCTGTCGCTGGCGCTGGCGGATCGCATCAACGCGATGCGCGAGCAACAGGCGCAAACCCTGTTCGACGCCGGGCAGAAGCTCGAAGTGCTCAACCAGCAACTGGCCCACAGCAACAAGCTCAAGGATGAATTCCTCGCGACCCTGACCCACGAATTGCGCACGCCGATGAACGGGGTGATCGGTTCGCTGGAACTGATGCAGACCGTCGAGCTGGAGCCTGAACTGGAGCAATACCAGCAAACCGCCGCCGGCTCCGCGCGGGACATGATGCGCATGGTCAACGGCATCCTCACCCTCACCGAATTGCAGGCCGGCAAGCTCAAGGCGACGCCGGGCAGCTTCAGCCTGCGCGCGGTGGTCGAGGCCTTGCGCGTGCAGTTCGACGGCAACGCGGCGAGCAAGTCGCTGGACTTCAAGGTCGAGGTACTGCCGACCCTGCCGGATCGCTTGCACGGCGACAGCGCCAAACTGGCGCAATGCCTGGAGTGCCTGCTGGACAACGCGATCAAGTTCACCCGGGTCGGCGGACTGGCCTTGCGGGTCACCGGCAAACCGGCGGCGGACAACCGCTTGGCGCTGTCTTTTGCAGTGATCGATACCGGCATCGGTTTCACCGATCTGGGCGAGGCGACGATGTATCAGCGCTTCTTCCAGCTCGATGGCTCGATGACTCGCGAATACGGTGGGTTGGGCGTGGGTCTGGCGATCTGTCGGCAACTGGTGGAGTTGCTCGGCGGCAAGCTGACTCACCGTTCCGAACCGGGGCGCGGCAGCCGTTTTCAGCTGGACGTCGAGTTCGAGTTGCCGGCGGTCGAACCTGCGCCAATCCCCGAACCTTCGCGAGATAGCGCACGCGCACCGCAGGACTGCACGGTGCTGCTGGTGGACGACAACAGCGTCAACCAACTGGTGATGCGCGGCATGCTGCTCAAGCTCGGTTTCCGCGTGCGCACGGCGGACAACGGCGCGGCGGCACTCGATTGCCTGCAACGGGAAACCTTCGACGCGGTGCTGATCGATTGCCAGTTGCCCAGCCATGAAGGTGCTTCGTTGTGCTGCCAGATCCATGCGCTGCCGGGCTGCGCCAATCTGCCGGTGTTCATGCTGGCGCTGGGCACGGACCGCGAACATTGCGCACCCGGCACGCGCATCGATTATCTGAACAAACCGGTGAAATTCGAGGACCTGCAAACGGCGCTGGAGCGTCGGGTGCTCAGTGCATAGCAGGGTGAAAGCGCCGACAGTTCGGCGTATATGACACTTTGATCAGCCACGGGCCGGTGCTTAACTGAATCCCTTGGCTGACCAAAGGAGCCCCGTCATGAACCTGCATCAGTTCGCCGAAACCCACGAAGTCACCAACCAGCCACCGTCGCTGGACGGTGCCAACCTGTACCGCATCGATCTGCCGCTGCAGGAGTGGTCGCGCCGCTTTGGCGCCGGTTGGGCCGAGTCGCGGATCGACGCTTACGGTGCCCTGGCCGGTGGCCCGCTGATGGCCGCCGGGTTCCTCGCCAACCAGAACAAACCGCTGTTCAACAGCCACGACCGCTACGGTCATCGTATCGATCTGGTGGAATTCCATCCCGCTTATCACGAGCTGATGCGCACCGCGATCGAACATGGCCTGACCTCGCTGCCATGGGCGCATCCGCAGGACGGCGCGCACGTTGCCCGCGCCTCGATGAGCTATCTGCACAGCCAGGCCGAGGCCGGCAGCGGTTGCCCGTTGACCATGACTTTCGCCAGCGTCCCGGCCATGCGTTTGCAACCGGATCTGGCTGAACAATGGTTACCGAAAATCCTCGCCACCGAATACGACCCGCGCAACGTCGGCATGGCGCACAAGGCCGGCGTGACCATCGGCATGGCGATGACCGAGAAGCAGGGCGGCACCGATGTGCGGGCCAACACCACCAAGGCTTATCCGGTCGGCGCCAGTGGGCCGGGCCAGGCCTATGAACTGGTCGGGCACAAATGGTTCTGCTCGGCGCCGATGTGCGATGCGTTTCTGACCCTGGCGCAGACCGACAAGGGCCTGACCTGCTTTCTGCTGCCGCGCCACCGCCCGGACGACACGCGCAATCAGTTCTACATCCAGCGCCTGAAAAACAAACTCGGCAACCAGTCCAACGCCTCCAGCGAAGTGGAGTTTCGCGGCGCGTTGGCATGGATGGTTGGCGAAGAAGGGCGCGGCGTGCCGACCATCATCGAGATGGTGGCAATGACCCGTTTCGATTGCATGGTCGGCTCCAGCTCGCTGATGCGTCAGGCGCTGACCCAGGCCAGTCATCACTGCGCGCACCGTTCGGTTGGCGGCAAGCTGCTCAGCGAGCAACCGTTGATGCAGAACGTGCTGGCCGATCTGGCGCTGGAAAGCGAAGCGGCGCTGGCGTTGAGCCTGCGCATGGGCAAGGCGCTGGATCATCTGCAGGATTCGCAGGAAGCCAAATTCGCCCGGCTGGTGACGGCCGTGGGCAAATACTGGATCTGCAAACGTGCCCCCGGAATGATCAACGAAGCCGCCGAGTGCATGGGCGGCGCCGGGTATGTCGAGGAGAGCATCCTGCCGCGTTTGTACCGCGAGGCGCCGGTCAACTCGACATGGGAAGGTTCGGGCAACGTGCAGTGCCTGGACGTGCTGCGCGCCCTGTCGAAAGAGCCGGGTGTGCTCGACGTGTTGTTCAGCGAGTTGGGCGATGGCCACGGCGACAAACGTCTGGCTGCGCATATCCAGCAGTTGCAGGCGCAGTTCAAGGACACCGGCGATATTCAGTATCGGGCGCGGCAACTCACCGAAGACATCGCGCTCGGTTTGCAGGCCAAGCTGTTGCTGGAGGCCGGTAATTCGGCGGTCAGCGATGCGTTCATTGCCAGTCGTCTGAGCGGTGGCGGCCGGGTCTATGGCGCATTGCCGCGCGGACTGGACGTCGAAGCCATCGTCACCCGCTCCACCCCGCAAGGTTTCTGACCCCACACAAATCCCCTGTAGGAGCTGCCGAAGGCTGCGATCTCTTGATCTTGCATTTAAAAAGATCAGGATCAAAAGATCGCAGCCTGCGGCAGCTCCTACAAGGGACCGTGTGTGACCGACATATTGTGCGGTTGCCAACATGCCACTGTTCCCGTGAGACCACGATGCAGGCAAGATGAAGCTCTGCAAGTCAGAACACAGGAAGCTGATCGTGACCGAAGCGTTTATTGTCGTTCAAACCGCCGAGCAAGCCGTGGACCGTCTGGCCGAGCTGCATGAGCGGGCCACCACTGCGCTGAACTCGGCGCTCAAGCGTTACCTCAAGGATCGCGTCGAGCCTGACGCCGAACAGCGTGCCCTGTTTCGTTATCCCGAACTGCGCCTGACCTACCTGTGTCAGGGCGAAGTCCCGCAGACCACCCGCGCCTACGCCAAGGTGCAATTGCCGGGCACCTACAGCGTCACCGTCACCCACCCCAAGGCGTTCCGCAAATACCTGCTGGAGCAACTGGTGCCGTTGATGCACGACTTCACCGTGACTGTGGAAGTCGGCGTCAGTCAGCAGAACATTCCGTATCCGTACGTGGTCGAGCAGGGCGATGAGCTGGCCGGCTCCGGTGTCACCGCGGCGGTGCTGGCGCGGGTGTTCCCGAGTACCGACCTGTCCGCCGCCACCGATGGCATTGCCGACGGTCTCTACGATTGGGAAAACACCGATCCGCTGCCACTGGCGCTGTTCGACGCCGCGCGCGTCGACTTCTCCCTGCGTCGCCTGGTGCACTACACCGGCAGCGACTGGCGCCATGTGCAGCCGTGGATCCTGCTGACCAACTACCACCGCTATGTCGACCAGTTCATCGTTCATGGCCTGGAACAACTGCGCAACGACCCGCGTTTCGTGCGCATGGTCCTGCCGGGCAACGTGATCATCGAGAAGGGCATGGACCACGGCGAAGCCTCGGCGATTGCCGCCGGCGTGGTCTGGCACCGCTACCAGATGCCGGCCTACCACCTGATCGCCAACGACGGCCATGGCGTGACCCTGGTCAACATCGGCGTCGGCCCGTCCAACGCCAAGAACATCACCGACCACCTGGCAGTGCTGCGTCCGCATTGCTGGCTGATGATCGGTCACTGCGGCGGGCTGCGTCAGTCGCAGACCATCGGCGACTATGTGCTGGCCCACGCTTACATGCGCCGCGACGGGATTCTCGACCGCGTGGTGCCGCCGAACATTCCGATCCCGGCACTGGCCGAGGTGCAACTGGCGCTGCAACAAGCGGCGGCGAATATCACCGGCGAGAAGGGCGAAGAGCTGAAAAAGCGTCTGCGCACCGGCACCGTGCTGACCTACGATGACCGTAACTGGGAATTGCGCTGGGCGCAGGAACGTCCCCTGATCAACCTGTCCCGCGCCGTGGCCGTGGACATGGAAAGCGGCACCATCGCCGCTCAGGGCTATCGCTTGCGGGTGCCTTACGGCACGCTGCTCTGCGTCTCGGACAAACCGCTGCACAGTGAAATCAAGCTGCCGGGCTCGGCCAACGCGTTCTACGAGCGCGCGGTCAGCCAGCACTTGAAGATCGGCATCGAGGCGGTGGACCTGCTGCGCACCGAACTCAACTCGTTGCACTCGCGCAAACTGCGCAGCTTCGACGAGCCGCCGTTCCGCTAACGGTTAGTCGTGGTCATTTGGCGGTCGGGGCACTAGCATTGTCAGCCCTGATCGCTAAATGTTTTCTCTCCTATGTCCCGTCCCCCACGTCCACCTTCTCGCCGTCCCGGCGTGAAGCCGTCCTCCTCAGCCCCACGCCGTGTCGCCAAGGCGCCGCCGGCCGAGCCGAAGTTGATCCTGTTCAACAAACCGTTCGATGTGCTGACGCAGTTCAGCGACGAAGGCGGGCGGGCGACGCTCAAGGATTTTATCGATGTGCCTGGCATCTATCCGGCCGGACGCCTTGATCGCGACAGCGAAGGTTTGCTGCTGCTGACCAATGATGGTCAGTTGCAGGCGCGGATTGCCGACCCGAAACACAAGTTGCCCAAGACCTACTGGGTGCAGGTCGAAGGCGAGCCGACGGCCGAGCAACTGCAGCAGTTGCGCGACGGTGTCGAACTGAATGACGGCATGACCCTGCCCGCCGAGGCGCGACAGCTGGACGAGCCTGAGTTGTGGCCGCGCAACCCGCCGGTACGCTTTCGCAAAAGCGTGCCAACAAGCTGGCTGGAGCTGGTGATTCGCGAAGGGCGCAATCGTCAGGTACGGCGCATGACCGCCGCCGTCGGGCTGCCGACGTTACGGCTGGTGCGGGTCAGAATTGGCGACTGGACGCTCGAAGGGCTGGATCAGGGCCAGTGGAAGGAAGTGCCGGCGCGGCTATAGAGCGCCGGATTCGATCAGGCCGATCACCACACTCTTGATGATGAACGCCGCCACGCCCAGGCCCAGCACGAAGAACAGAATGAACGAGCCGAAACGCCCGGCCTTGGACTTCTTCGCCAGATCCCAGACGATGAAACCCATGAAAATGATCAGGATGCTGACCAGGCCAGTCATCATCCACTCTTCGAATACTGCAGGATCCATCGGGCATCTCCGGCGCGCACAGGGCTGAAAGGGCTGGGCGATTATACGCCTGGGGTGGCTGGGGACGCATTGATCTGCGTCGGTGTGCCGCACCTCTACTACGCGCCCCCTGTAGGAGCTGCCGAAGGCTGCGATCTTTTGATCCTGATCTTGATCTTGATCTTGAAAAGCAAAATCAAAAGATCGCAGCCTTCGGCAGCTCCTACATAGGGAGTGCGGGTTAGCTGCGCAGATGCGTCAGCGGCAGTTCAGTGCTGTTGAGCACCTGATTCAGCACAAAACTGGAGCGCACGCTGGTCACCCCTTCAATCCGGGTCAGATGCCCCAGCAGCAGCTTCTGATAGTGATCCATGTCCGGCACCACCACCTTCAACTGATAGTCGGCGTCCACGCCGGTCACCAGGCTGCATTCCAGCACCTGCGGCAAGGTGCGGATCGCCGCTTCGAAATTCTCGAAACGCTCCGGCGTGTGTCGGTCCATGCCGATCAGCACGTAGGCGGTCAGGCTCAGGCCGAGCATCTTGCGATCGAGCAGGGCGACCTGGCGGGAGATGTAGCCGTCGTCCTCCAGTTGCTTGACCCGGCGCGAGCAGGGCGAGGGCGACAGACCGATGCGCTCGGCCAGTTCCTGGTTGGAGATGCGGGCGTCGCGCTGCAATTCCGCCAAAATACTCAGGTCGTAACGGTCGAGCTTGCTCATCAATCTGTCCTTGGTTGTAACTATTGCGGCGGATTATCTATCCAGGGTTAAAAATTGCGCAAGCAGTGTTTATTTGAGCAATCTTCGCAATCCTCTGTCGCGCTTGCAGGCCTATTCTTATCACCAGAATCACTGCTCGGTAACACAGTCCACTGCGGCCGCCCTATCAGGCCCGCCGCGGCCGCCACCCCCACCGGGGATGTGCCGGCCCCCGAGCTGCACACTGTCCAGAAGACGGCGTGAGGTGAGCCGACGTCAAAAGCGTCGAGCCAGGACGAAGTTCTCTAGAAGGGAGGCCGACGGGTCTCCCTTTTTTCTTGCCGGCGATTTTTGTGCCTGGCCGCCCGGCGATCCTCAATAAATAAGTCTCGTGACTGATAACCTGTCGCAGAACCCGGTGTGCAGATTCCCGGTCTTAGCTACAAGCCCTCTTAATACCCGCAGTGAGGAAAAGCATGAAGTCGCGCATCTGGCGTCTGGCCGGTGTTGGTTTGCTGTGTGTGAGCGTCGGTGCGCAAGCGCTGGCCGACGAGCCACAGAATCGTGGCCCCGAGAATAACGGGCACGGCGGTGAGCATCAGGGCAATCAGGGCCGTGGCGGCGATCATCAGCCCCACGGGCAGAACAACCTGCCGCCGCAAAATCAGCCGCGGCCGCAGAACAACCAAATCATTCGGGGCGACAACAGCCGTCAGTTCGAACACAACGGCCAGCAGCACAATAACGGCCAGTGGCAGAACCAGAACCGCCCGCCCAATCAGCCTGCACCGGTGCATCAGGCGCCACCGCCACCGGCGAACAACTTGCCGATCCAGCCACGGCCCGACACCGTGCGCCAGACCCAGGAGCCGCGTCAGGGTTACTACCGCGACGAGCGTCCGCAGAACGGCTACAACAACCAGCATTGGCAGGCCGGCAACAATCGACCCAACGATAATCGTTGGCCGGGTCGCCCGGACGGGCATGGCAACGGTTGGGGGCCGGGGCCGCAGTATCGACCGGGGCATGTGATCGACCGCTTCCCGGATCGTGATTATCGCGTGCCGTATCGCGGGCAGGATTACTTCTACTCCGGCGGTTACTGGTATCGCCCGCAAGGCCCACGCTACATCGTCGTGCAGCCGCCCCGGGGGATTCGTATCCAGTATCTGCCGGACTACGCCCGTGAAGTGTGGATTGGCGGCTCGTTGCTGTTTCTGGCCGCCGGTTCCTATTACGCCTATCAGGAAGCCACCCAGGATTACGTTGTGGTCGAACCGCCGGTGCAGCAACCGCCGCAGCCTCAATCCCAGGGCTATGACGTCGAGGCCTATCCGGCCAACGGTCAGTCGCCGGAACAGGTCCAGCAGGACGGTTATCAGTGCTACCAATACGCCGTGCAGCAGAGCGGTTTCGACCCGCGCAGCGCGACCTATCAACCGGCGCCTGAAGTGGTGCAGGCCTACCGTCAGGCTCAGGGCAATTGCCTGAGCAGTCGCGGTTATCAGGTGTCTTACTGAAGCCGGGTTTGCGCCCGCTCGGTCTTGACCACTTCCTGCGGGTCGGCGTGCACCAGCACTTCGGCTCGCGGGTAGGCGGCGTGAATCGCATCCGCCGCCTGATCGCTGATGCCGTGAGCCACTGACAAAGTCAGCTCTCCCGGCAACTCCAGATGCAACTGCACGAACCAGTGGTTACCCGAGATCCGCGTGCGCAAGTCATGCGCGCCCAACACGCCGGGTACCGCGCAGGCCAGTTCGAGCATGTGCTGACTGACGTCCGCCGGCAGTTCCTCATCCATCAATACCGAAAAACTTTCCCGGGCGATCTGGATCGCACTCCACAAAATGTACCCGGCAATCCCCAGGCCGAACCACGCATCGAGCTGATGAAAGCCCATGCCGGCGAGAATCAGCGCGATCAGAATGCTGCCGTTGAGCAGCATGTCCGAACGGTAGTGCAGCGAGTCGGCGCGCACCGCGTTGGAGCCGGTCTGCTTGATCACCCGATGTTGCAGCGTCAGCAACGCGGCGGTCAGCAGCAGCGAGAACACGATCACGCCGATGCTCAGCCACGGCGCGCCGAGCGGCTCCGGTTGCTTGATGCGCTCATACGCCTGGAACGCAATCAGCACCGCACTGCCACCGATGAACAACGCCTGCGCCATGCCCGCCAGCGATTCGGCCTTGCCGTGGCCGTAACGGTGATCGTCATCGGCCGGGCGCAACGCGTAATGCACCGCCAGCAGATTGAGCAGCGAAGTGACGCCATCCAGCGCCGAGTCGGTGAGGCCGGCGAGCATGCTCACCGAACCACTCAGCCACCAGGCGATGGCTTTGGCGATGATCAGCGTGCAGGCCACCGCCACCGAGGCGCGGGTCGCCAGCCGCAGCAGGCGGGCGTGTTCGGGGCTGGAGGTCATGGGGTCGTAGTGTCCTTATGCGGCAGGTTGCAGGCCAAACATCGCCAGTTGTTGCGTGCTGCCCTTGTGCTGGATCAGACGCGGATCGTCCAGCGGCAGGTTGCGGCCCAGTTCAGTTTCGAGAATAGCCTGCAACTTGAGGTTATCGACCTGACCGTCCGGGCCGATGGCTTTTTTGAGTTTGGCCGGATCGACCTGAGCGGTGTGGCCCGGTTCGAAATAGATCGCGCCAGTGGTGAAGTCCACGGCAAACGCGATCAGCCCGGGAATCACATAGAACAGCAGGCCGACGGCATCGAGCACGGCAATGGCCGGGTCGATCTTGCCGTCGATCTGCCCGCGACGATCGGGGTAGAAAATCGAGCCGCAGGCAGTGAGCTGAGTGAGCAGGGTGGCGACCAGTACACCGCCGATCAGGCGAGAAGGTAAGCGCATGTGATAGATCTCCTGAGTCATCTAAAAACGAAGCAGCGTTGTGTGGAATTAAGACCCTGACAAACGCCCGGCAGTTCGCCGTTATACTCGCGGCTCTGTTTGGGAGCCAGCATGATTTCTTTGCCGATCGATGAAGTTTTACCCGCGCTGCGTGAGGCGTTGGCGACACGCCACGAAGCCGTGCTCGAAGCACCGCCGGGCGCCGGTAAAACCACCCGCGTGCCTCTGGCCTTGCTCGATGAAGCGTGGCTGGCCGGGCAGACCATTCTGATGCTCGAACCGCGCCGTCTCGCCGCGCGTGCAGCGGCTGAGCGACTGGCCAGCGAACTGGGCGAGAAGGTCGGTGAAACCGTCGGCTATCGCATCCGCCTCGACAGCAAGGTCGGTCCCGATACCCGTATCGAAGTGGTCACCGAAGGCATTCTCACCCGGCGTCTGCAGGATGATCCGGCGCTCGAAGGCGTCGGTCTGCTGATCTTCGACGAATTCCACGAACGCAGCCTCGACGCCGATCTGGCCCTGGCCCTGAGTTTGAACGGTCGTGAACTGTTCCGAGCTGAACAGCCGCTGAAGATTTTGCTGATGTCGGCAACGCTGGAAGGCGAGCGGCTGGCCGGGTTGCTGGATGACGCGCCGATCCTGCGCAGCGAAGGGCGCATGTACCCGGTGACGATGCGCTGGGGCCGGCCGTTCCAGCCCGGCGAGTACATCGACCAGCGCGTGACCCAGACCGTCCTCGAAGCCCTGCACGATGAAACCGGCAGCCTGCTGGTGTTCCTTCCAGGGCAGGCGGAAATCCGTCGCGTGCATCAGCAACTGAGCGATGCCATCGGCGAGCGCAAAGACGTATTGCTCTGCCCGTTACACGGCGAACTCGACCTGAACGCCCAACGCGCCGCCATCGACCCGGCGCCGGCCGGCCAGCGCAAAGTGGTGCTGGCGACCAACATCGCCGAGACCAGCCTGACCATCAACGGCGTGCGCGTGGTGATCGACGCCGGGCTGGCGCGGGTGCCGCGTTTCGACCCGGGCAGCGGCATGACCCGGCTCGACACCCAGCGCATCTCCAGGGCCAGCGCGACCCAACGTGCGGGCCGGGCGGGGCGTCTGGAGCCGGGGGTGTGTTACCGCTTGTGGTCGCAGGATCAGCACGAGCAACTGGCCGCTTATGGCAGTGCGGAAATTCTGTCGGCGGATCTGGCGAGCCTGGCCCTGCAACTCGGACGCTGGGGCGTGACGCCGGGGGAACTGGTGTGGCTCGATGTGCCGCCGGCAGCGGCTTATGCACAGGCGCAGGACTTGTTGCAGCGCCTGGGCGCACTCGAAGGCGAGGCGCTGACCGCGCACGGTCAGGCCATGGCCGAGTTGCCGGCGCATCCGCGCATCGCCCATCTGTTGCTGCGCGGTCAGGCGCTGGGGCTGGCGAACATGGCGTGCGACGTCGCGGCACTTCTTGGCGAGCGCGATATCCTGCGTGGTGCCGGGGCGGATCTGCACAGCCGCCTGGTGCTGCTCTCTGGCGAGGAGCGTGCATCGCGCGGTGCTCAGGGCGGCGTACAGCGCGCCCGGCAACTGGCGCGGCAATATCGCGGCTACCTGCGCGGCAAAGTGAGTGCGCCGGTCATTGATCCCGATCATCCGCGCTGGCTCGGCGCGCTGCTGGCGCTGGCCTACCCGGATCGCGTCGCCCAACAGCGGCGTGCCGGTGGTGCGGAATATCGGCTGGCCAACGGTCGCGCTGCGCTGTTCGCCGAAGCCGACAGCCTGATGAAGGAGCCGTGGATTGTGATTGCCGATCTCGGCAGTCGTCAGGGCCAGCGTGAAGAACGGATTTACCTGGCGGCGGATTTCGATCCGGCGCTGTTCGATTCGGTACTCGCCGAGCAGGTGCATGACGTCGATCAACTGGACTGGGACGAGCGCGAAGGCGTGTTGCGCGCCGAGCGTCAGCGCAAGGTTGGCGAACTGATCCTCAGCCGCGAACCGTTGACCGGTCTGGACGAGGCGGCGCGCAGTCAGGCGCTGGTCAATCTGGTGCGGCGCAAGGGGCTGGAGTTGCTGCCATGGACGCCAGAGTTGCGGCAGTGGCAGGCGCGGGTCGCGTTGCTGCGACAACTGGATCTGAACGCACAGACCGAAAGCCAGTGGCCGGATGTCAGCGACGCGACGTTGCTGAACACCCTTGAAGAATGGTTGATGCCTTACCTGGGTAAAGTCTCGCGACTGAGTCATTTCGCCAATCTGGATCTGTCGAGCATCGTGCGCAATCTGCTGCCGTGGCCGTTGCCGCAGAAGCTTGATGAGCTGGCGCCGCATCACATCAGTGTGCCGTCGGGGTCATCGATTCGTCTGGATTACAGCGAGCAGCCGCCGATTCTCGCGGTGCGTTTGCAGGAGTTGTTCGGGCTGGCCGAAACGCCACGAATTGCCGGCGGCCGGCAAGTGGTCAAGCTGCACCTGTTGTCTCCGGCACGGCGGCCGGTGCAGGTGACGCAGGATCTGGCCAATTTCTGGCGCAGCACCTATGCCGAGGTGAAGAAGGATCTGAAGGGCCGGTATCCGAAGCACTATTGGCCGGATGATCCGCTGGTGGCCGAAGCCACGGCACGGGCGAAACCCCGGGGCACCTGACCCGGGGCTACGCCCGTGCAGCGCGCCGTTTCAGGCGCCCACGGCTGCGCTGTTCGAGTGACCTTGAGCGAAACGTGTCGCCGAGGTCTGCAACAGCAGGGCGACGCTCACTGTCACCATCAAGAATGGCAGCAGCCAGGCGTTGCCGATCATGGCCAGCTGCAGGCTGAGGATCAGCAGCAGCACCGGGGTCGCCAGGGCGTTCGCCCGGCTGACATACAACCCCACGGCCGCCTCGCTGTAACGGCAGGCAATGGCGACGCGGATATGCACCCGTGCACCGCCGAAAGCCATGCCCAGAATCAGCAGGCTCAGTGCCTTGAGGATCAGATTGTCCGGCAGCAGCAACCACATCGACGTGGCGATCAGCGCCAGTGCAATCAGGCCTGACAGATAGGCCGTCAGGTTGCGCCCGGTATTGGCGATGATCACCAGCACGCCGATCAGTGCCATGCCCAGGCCGAACACGGCATCGAGTACGCCGAGTTCAAACAGGGCCCAGCCGTGGCTCGCCACGTACACCG
Source organism: Pseudomonas sp. HMWF021 (assembly GCF_003061005.1). Taxonomy (GTDB): domain Bacteria; phylum Pseudomonadota; class Gammaproteobacteria; order Pseudomonadales; family Pseudomonadaceae; genus Aquipseudomonas. Next base: position 74,260 of record NZ_QAIK01000061.1, read on the forward strand.
GCAGCATGAAATTGAACGCCCCGAGAATTGGCCAGATCAGCACCATCGGCACAAACAGCGTCAGTGGCAGCCTGGCGGGCGCAGCCACTTCGGCGGCGGTCTGCACCGCGGTGGGCTGGCCGTGACGGGTGAAGCAGATCGCGGCGACCATGAAGAAACCGGCGCTGAGCACCAGCGAGAAACCCATGCCGGTCAGGATCGGCATCAAACCTGCCGCCAGCAGAGGTCCGGTCATCAGTGCAGCCTGACTGGTGGCCGTGGTCGCACCGCTGATCCGCCGCACGCGGGTTTCGTCCATGCCCCTTTGAATCTGGGCGAACCACATGTCCAGGCTGGCTTCGAGCGACATGACCATCAGCCAGGCGAACAGGTTGGTGATCAGCAGGCCGACGGTGAAATCCCGCGACACGCCCGAGATCAGCGCGAGCACCGACAGCCCCAGCACAAACCAGCTGCTCATCTGCCGCCCGTTCATGCGTAACGAAAGCCGCTTGATCATCGCAGGCGTGATGAACGCCGGAATGAACGAGCAGAAAATCGCCAGTGCCAGAGGCAGATAGCCGCCTTCGTCCTGATTGAGGATGGTCCATGTCAGCGAGACCATCAGCGCACCGGAAAACAACCGATAGACCGTCGAGCAGAACAGGAACAGCGTCAGTTCTTTTGCTGCGTTGCGGATGACGGCGGGTTTTTCATTCATGTAATCGATCCTTGCCCTTGAGCACGCGGCGATTGTTATTGGAAGGCAGGCGCCAGCCACTGCACCGGCGTTGAGCAGGTGCAGGCGACTCATGTCGATTCGGGCTGATGTCAGACCAGAGAGCGCATCACTTTGAGGGTTTTCTCGATGTCTTCGGGCGAGTTGATGATCCCGGCGGAGAAGCGCACCGTCGAATGCCGATAGGGCGTGGCGCTGGCGATGATCTTCTGTTCCTTGAGCCGCGCGACGATCTCTTTCGGGCTGCGATCCTTGACGTCGCAGCAGACAAAGCCTGCGGAGAACTGTGCCGACCGTGGCGTGTGCAAATACACGTTCGGCAGCTTCGCCAGACCTTCCTTCAACTGCCCGTTGAGTTCAGCGATGCGGTCGGCAATGCGCTTGCGGCCGATCTGCTGGATGAACTTGAACGCCTCGATCATCGCCCACTGGTTTTCGAACGCGAGGAACCCGCCGGGACTGACCCAGGCGGCCTGTGTCTGACCCTGCGGATCACGTTGTTCGCGCCAGGCATTGGCCGGTTCGGCGGCCATGATGGTCGGAATGGTCGGGGTGATGTGAGCCCACTGACCTTCACGGGCCCAGACCAGACCGGTGCCGTGTGGCCCGAGAATCCATTTGTGCGTGCCGGCGCTGAAAAAGTCGCAACCCAGGCTTGCCACTTGCGCCTCGGAGCAGCCGAAACCGTGTACGCCGTCGATCACGTAAATGATCCTGTCCGCCTCGGCGCGATCGCGGTTGACCCGCGCCACCAGTGCGCCGATTTCCTGCGCCGGCAAGCGCACGCCGGTGCCGGAATGCACCCAGGTCATGGCCAGAATGCGGGTCGTCGGTTTGATGGCTTTTTCAATGCGCGCGACGATGGCGTCGACGCTGACATCGTCCGGCCCCTCGTACAGATCGATGCGGCGAATGCTGCCGCCCCATTTGACCACCGCCAGACGCATGGCTTCGTCGTGGGTGTACCACTCGTGGTTGGTGGTCAGGATTTCCTGATGGGGCGCCAGTTTCAGGCCGTTGTAGACCATCGACAGACCCTGGGTGGTGCTGGTGGTCAGCGCGATGTCCTCGGCGCGTCCGCCGGTGTAGTCGGCAGCGGCGGCGCAGACCTTGCGCCAGACCATGTCCTCTGGCCGGGCAAACATGTTGTCTTCAAGATAGGTGTACGGATTTGCGTCGAACGCCTGGCGATGGCGCGCCATCGCCTCGCGCACGGGCCGGGGATTGGAGGCGAGAAAGAAGTTGGAGATGTGCACGAACTCCGGCGACAGATTGAACTGAGCCCGCACCGATGCCCAGTCATTGGGATCCAGCGCTGTTACCACGTCATCCTGAACAGGCGCGTTACTCGCCTGTGCCCCCGCCACGCCTGCAATCATGCTGCCTCCAACCAGGGTCGCCCCCATGGCGGCCCCCACGAATTCACGTCTTCCCAGACTCATACCCACTCCCTGTCGATTCATATTGAAGTGCGCGCAGGACGCGCAAACATAGCATTGAAAATACGCTGCCCATAGAGGCCGACGGCCAGACCCAGCACGATCAGCACCACCGCCATGACTTTGCTGGCCGGTACGCTTTCGTGAAAGATCAGCACCGAACCGAGCATGCCGAAAATCGGCACCAGCAACGACAGAGGCGCGACCGTCGACACCGGATAGGTCTTGAGCAACGAGTTCCAGATCCAGTAGGCGAACAATGTGTTCGGATAGACCTGAAACAGGATCGACAGCACCGCCGTCGTATCCACCTGATTGACGAACGTGGTGTAGCCGGCACTGCCGTTCACCGCGTAATCGAGGGCGAACAGCGGGATCGGGGCAAACGCACTGGACCAGACCAGGAACCCGAAGACCTCTTTGGTGCTGGCCTTCTTGTTGATGATATTGGCAACGCTCCAGGAGGCCGCGCCCACCAGCACCAGCAACACGCCGGGCAGACTGACGGTGCCATCGCTGATCATGATGATGCACAGCAACCCGCCCAGTGCGATCAGCATGCCCAGGACTTGAAAACGGGTAAGCGCTTCCTTGAACACCCAGCCGCCGAGCAGAATCGTGAAGAACGCGCTGAACTGCAGCACCAGCGACGCGATGCCTGCCGAGAGCCCGGCCTTGATGCCCAGGTTGACGATGCCCCACAGGCCGATGCCGAACACCAGGCCGTAACCGATGATGTAGCGCCATGGCACATTCGGTTTGCGGATGAAAAAGATCGCCGGTAACGCACAGAGACTGAAGCGGATGCCCGCGAGAATGAACGGGTCAACGGTGGCCAGTCCCAGTTTGATGACCGAGAAATTGACACCCCAGATTGCCGTGATCAGTACAGCCAATACTACGTGCAGTGGTTTCATTGCCGAATCGCCTTCATGAGGATGGACGGGGTCACGCGACGCAGGTCAGGTTTTCTGCCAGGTACACCCGGGAGAACAGGGTTTGCATCCAGGCTTTGGTCTGTTGCGGATCGGCGGTTTTGACGATGCCTGCCAGGGGCGCCTCGAATGCCGAGTAAGTCACATGGCCCGGCAACAGGGTCCCGGTTGCCAGCTCGTTCCATTGCACGATGGCCGGGCTGGCGCGAAATTCGTCCGCGCCCTCCAGACCTTGATAGATGCGCTGGGGATGCGTGTGCCCGGGAAACACGAACCAGCCGAAACCCAGGTTCGGTGCCTGCTGGCCGAGCGACGCGCTGTCCACTTCGCCCTCTACATGGATGCGCAGCTCCAGCGATGGCAGGTGAATACCGGTCGCCAACTCGTAGGTTGCGACCACGTCGGCGCCACCGACCCGGTTGCCGACCTCGAGGAATACCGGGTTGTCACCTTCCATGATGGCTTCCAGATGGAAGGCGCCGTTATGGATCTGCACCGCATCCAGCGCGGCACTGACCCATGCCTGAATCGGCGCGGTGGTTTCCAGGTGCCAGGAGCCCAACGGGTGACCGCGCTCCATGTAATCCAGGCAGGTGCCGACATATTGGCTGGAGAGCAGGGTGAGGATTCGTCCGTTCTGCACCAGACCGTCGAAGTGGCGGATGGGGCCGCTGATGAATTCTTCGACCTGAAACTCATCGATGCGCAGCGACAGTTCGCTGACCTTGCGCGTGATCTCGTCAAACGCGAGGGCAGGGTGCTGGTGAATGCTGACGTCCATGCTCGATGCACCGCTGTGCGGCTTGAGCACGGTTGCTCCCGGCCACGGCACCTGGCCCTCGAGCGCGAGATAACGCTCAAGCGCCATGAAACGTGGCACACGCAGGTTCTTCGCTTCAACGGCGGCCTTCATGTCCAGCTTGTTGCGCGCCAGGTTAACCGCCGCCAGCGACGCGCCTTCGACGTTCAACGCTTCGCGCAAGCGCGCGGCATCGAGCAATTCGTACTCGGACATCGAAATGATCCGGTCAAATTGTTGCGGAAACTGCGCCAGCCACTGCTGCGCTTCATCGTAAGCACTGGCGACCCCCGGGCGAGTCACCCGGTGGCAGCGCAGGTCGCTGGGCAGCGTATCGATTGCCGCTTGTTTGCCCAGGTAGGTGACGTCGTGCAGGTCATGATTGATGCCACGGTGGTACTCGATGCGCGGGTAGGGCACCCGGTGGAGAATGAGGATTTTCATGTAAACAGTCTCGCGCGAAAAAGGGCAGGGATCAGGACGCAACTTTCAACAGCAACCCGGACGACAGGTTGCGCTCGAGTACCACCAGCCACTGCTCGCGCAGCACCCGCACCAGATCGCGGATATCGACTGACGGAGCATGCAGCGCCACGCAGGCCTGGGCGACGAAGTCGCTGTTGTCACGGGGAATGGCATGGATCAGCCGTGCTTCGCCGGCAATCCAGGCGCTTTCGAGCAGGGCGATGTCGTCTCTGGACAGCGCCAGTTCCCGCGCGGCGAGTGCCAGCGTGTCGTCGACCAGCGCCTGGACTTCGCCCAGTTCGGTCACGTCGATCACCACGTCGCGCGGCACGCCGAACATCACGGTGGCTGCGCTGCAGGTGGCGACAGGCAGTTCGTCCGGTACGGGGCCGGCGAAGACCGAATCCACCCAGGCCGCGTACAGATCAAGGCCATGCACCGCGTGCGCCAGCGTCCAGATCTTCATGCCGCCGGGACGCCGGTTCGGCTCGATCACGGCAGTCTGGTAGCCGCTGTCGCTGAGTTTGATTTCATTGTGAAACGGCCCGATGCGCTGACCGACCAGACGATTGACCTGTTCGCCGGCATTGCGAATGGCCTGACGCTCCTGATCACTGAGGCGCGCCGGCAGAATTTGCGCGACCTCCACCGGGTAACGTCCGCTGGCGCTGACTTTCTCGGTGACAAACCACAGTTTGCCCAGGCCGTCATAGGAGTACTCGCGGGTGAAGGTGATGAACGCTTCCGCCAGCACACCGCCGTCCAGATAAGGGGCCACTTCGGCAAACGCCTGCTCACAGTCGCCACCGGGTGCAACCACCACCACGCCGCGATTGTTGCCCTCACAGGCAGGCTTGATCACGAAGCCGCCTTGCTGACGCACTGCAAAATTGCGGACATCGTTCAGACCGTCGATGCGCACGAAGTCCGGCAGCGTGACTCCCAACTGGTTCAACTGCGGGCGGATGCGGTCTTCGGCGATGCGGTACGCCAGTTTGTCAAAGGCACTCAGTGCCAGCGCGGCATCGTCTACCGGTAACCCGAGGCGCTCCAGCAGCGCTGCGCCAGTGGCTACCGCGTTATCGGAAAAGACCAGCCCTGCCTTGATCCGGCCAGCTTCATCGCCGAGCAGACGCAGTGCCTGATCGACGAAGTCGGGCCGCAGCGGATCGGCATCGATCACGCGATCGCTGATGGTCAGGTCATGGTCTTGCGGATTGGCTCTGATCAGCCAGGTCTGCGCGCCCCATTGCTGGCGCGCATAGTCACGCAGGTGCAGTACATCGCCGATCCGGCTCAGGTTGTAATCCACTATTAGCAATACAGGCGCTCGCAACGGCATGTTTCTTTTTCCTCATCCGTGGGGGTGGTCATCGGCAGCGGTTATGTTCAGGCGATTGCCCGGGTTTCTTATTAATGGCTGTCGTGCTGATAGCGGATATCCAGCGCGGTCGCGCTGATGCTGGCCAGACGCTGGAGTTCGGCTGCTCTGTTGGCTCGCTCGAACGTCCACAACAGTTGCCCGAGGAACACTTCGCGGGCGTGAGCGGGAATCACGTCGCCGGCCTTGAGCAGAATGTGCTGCACCACCGGGGCCAGCGGCAATTCGTTGAGCGCCACTGAACTGAGGGTTCCCGGCTCGGCGAAGTACACCCGAAAGAACGTCGCCACGGTCTGTTCGCTGGTGCCGTCGGTGTGCCATTCGAACTGCTGCAGGTGCCGGACCAGTGCTTCGCGTCGCGCCGTGTCGTCCTGGCTGGCGAGCAGCAGGTCGAGCCACAGCGACAGCATGCTGTGACCGTCGGTCACCGCCTCGACGCTGTGCGAGATCAGGCTGCCGCCGACACGCGGGTTGATTTCGATCAGGTCCCAGTGCTGCCCCGAAAAGCGTGCTTCCACGTGGTAGCAGCCCCACTGGAGTTCCATGCAACCGAGCACATCTTTCAGCCACTTCAGGCCTGCGGCGATCTGCGCCTGATTCAGGCTTGCCGGGGGCGTGGTGCAGCTGTCTTCAAGCACCGTGGAGGCGGTTTCGGTCACTTCGTATTTTTCATGGATGGCCACGACGTGCGCCTGACCATCGACCAGCAGTGTCTCGAAACTGAATTCATGGCCGGCGATGTAATCCTCGGCCATGAACGTCAGCCCGTCGTTGAATGCCGAGGCATACACCGTGTCTTCGGCCGAGGCCAGACGCAGTTCCTCAAGGGCATTCCACGTAGTGTCCTTGCGCATGGGGAAGGCCGCGTAGGAGGCGATCCCATGAACCGGTTTGATGAAATAACGCTGATCCTGCGCCTTGAGCCGTTCCAGCACAGGCTCGGTCAGGGCATAGGCGTTGGCGTGGGACAGGCCTGCTTCGGCCAGTCGGTTACGCACATTGAGCTTGTTGCGCAGAGCCAGTGCCTGGCCTGCGTCCATGTCATAGGTGCCAAGCGCAGCGTTGGCAGAGGCCATCAGGTGACGATAGCCTTCCCACACGCTGATGCAGCAGGCGACCTGCTCGCCCGATTTGCGCAGGGCCTCAAGGGCGGTCTGCACATCCTCCGGCTTCAACTGGTGGGAGTCGGTGGTGTAGAACCGGTCCGCCCAGGCATGGATCTGCTCCAGACGGGCCGGTACATGTTCCGGAAGCGGCAATGAAGACAGCACGAAACACCGGAGCTGCCGTCGATGAAGCTCCTGCTTCAGGTCTTCCAGGAAAGAAAAGCCGCAGTGGCTCAGGATCAGAACACCGGGTCGATTTGAATTCATTGCCTGCTCCATGGCTTAAGCTGCCTTGTCTTGCGGCTTGGCCAGGGTGTTGAGGTACAGCTTGTTGAAGAACAGCGCGAGAATGGTCTGGTGCTCCTCGAGGTATTTCTTCAGTGCAGCGATGTCCTGCTCGCCTTTGATCAGAAAGCGCAGGGCGGCCCAGACTTCACCCGGGTGGTCGTCATTGATGTCGGTATGCGAGTGGGACACCTGGCCGGCGATGTTGGTCTCGCCCACCGAGGTCTTCAGCGCTTCGAGCTTGCGTGGTTCGAGCTTCACGTTGACGTACTCGACCAGGTAGGAATAAGCGACAACGCCCAGCGGTCCTTCATGGTCCAGCAGGTAGGAAAAGAATCCGACCAGCAGTTTGGTTTCCAGGTACGGTTCGGTGGCGAGAAACTCCTTACGGCTGACGCCGATGCGGTTCAGGTCAGCGATGAACAGCTCGTCGTGCAGCATTTCCTCTTGCTCGTAGTGAGCCCAGATCTGCGCAGCCTCAGGGCTGATCTTGGCGACTTCCGCCAGTGCCTTGGATTCGGCAACCCGCAGCAGACGGATGCGCCATGCGGTTTCGATCAGGTGGCGCTTGTAGTACTCGCTGTTAACGTCCTTGCCTTCCAGGTGCGCCGCCTCAGGGACAGTCGCGAACCATTGCTCTACCTGCGCGTCGATGATCTTGTCGATCTCTGCACGCAGGCCTGCCGAGCCAGCGGCGCTGAGGAACGGAGTGGTATCACCATAGCCAACATTCTTTACACGGTTCAGCATGAACAAGTCCTTTTTAGTTTGTTTGAAACGCTTTGTTTTAAACCGCCGTTAACGTTAACGCTCAGCCAATTATTTCAATGGCCACTTCTCCTTTTAACAGGCACTGACAGGCCAATCGGTATTCTTCACCGCTGTGCCCCAGTATCTCGATAAAAGCCTCTTCATCTTCTTCGCGACGACTCACCGCCTCGAAGCCCGATGTAATCTTGACCAGGCAAGCCCCGCACGCCCCGACCCTGCAGCCCAGAGGGATGATGTTCTTGCCACCGGGTTCGTATTCGATATCCGTAAACGGGGCGTTTTTCGGTAATTCGAACTTAATTTCATTTGCTGTAGTAGAGGTAACAGTGAGTGTGTGAAACCCTTCCATACATGCCTCATTTAATTATTCAAGTTCGTGTGGCGGGCACACAGTTTCACACCAGGGCCATAGGGCCATGGAAACAAGTTTCAAGTAATCGGGAAGTTAACGAGAAGTCAGTTCCAGATATAACCAGTACAACAGCGCGATACCACTGAATGCCGCGCCCAACAGACAGACAGCGACCCAGCCAAAGTGTGCGTAAGTGTAAGTTGCCGCAATGGCGCCCAGACCGCTGCCCACGGAGTAGAAGCACATGTAGGCGCCCACCAGCCGACTTTGTGCATCCGGCCGTGCGGCGAAGATCAGGCTCTGGTTGGTCACGTGAACGGCCTGCACTGCGAAGTCCAGCAATACGACGCCGATGACCATGGCCAGCAATGAACTTTCAACAAACGCAGTGGGCAGCCAGGACACGGTCAAAAGTGCCAGTGCAATGCCGGTGGTGCGATTGCCCAAGCCCTGATCGGCCAGGCGTCCGGCCCGTGCTGCGGCCAGTGCGCCGGCTACCCCGGCCAGGCCGAACAGGCCGATCTGGGTGTGTGACAGCGACAGTGGCGGCGCGCTGAGCGGCAGCACCATGGCGGTCCACAACACGCTGAACGCGGCAAATATCAGCAGGGCGAAGGTGCCCCTGACGCGCAGCGTCGGTTCGGTCAGGTACAACTGGAAGACCGAGCGCAGGAGCTGCAGGTAACTGCCCTTGGCCGGCGGCTTGGTGGACGCCGGCATGGTGCGGTACAGCACCAGCGCCATGCTGATCATCAAGGCCGCCGAGACGAAATAAACCCCGCGCCATCCGGCCAGATCGGCCACTGCGCCCGAGACGAAGCGCGCCAGCAGAATGCCCAGCACGACACCACTGGTCACCGTGCCAACGGCTTCGCCGCGTTGCTCGGGGCTGGCCAGTGTCGCCGCGTAGGCAACCACCACTTGCACCACCACCGCCATCAGCCCGACCAGCACCATCGCGCCGAGCAGCATGCCCCAATCCTGTGCCAGCCCGACCGCACACAAGGCCACGGCGGACAGCAGCATTTGCGTCAGGATCAGGCCCTTGCGATTGAGCAGATCGCCCAGCGGCACGATGAACAACAGGCCCACGGCATAACCGGCCTGCGTCGCCGTGACCACCACACCGATGGTGCCCGGCGAGACCGACAGGCTGGCTGCCATCGACTCCAGCAGCGGTTGGGCGAAGTAGACGTTCGCCACGGCCATGGCGCAGGTGATTGCGAACAGAAATGTCTGGTAACGACTTAAACCCTGAGCGGTTGCACGTCCCTGAGGGGACTGAACAGCGCCGCCACCGGCTGATTTTTCGGCCTCGACGTCCATTATCAAAGGCTTTTGTGGGGTCAACATCATCATTCCTTCCTTGGGAATAACTGGTTTTGAAACAAAACCGATGCGTTGATTTTTAACAAAACTGGTTTTAATCTACAACCAGTTTTTCAAACTATTTTCTTCTGACGTTAGAACTGTTCTAACGCGCTCTTTCATCAAATTTGGAGACGCATGGCCAGACAGCAGCTACTGGCACAAAGCGAATGTCCCGTGGCCCGCACGCTTGAGGCTATTGGTGATCGTTGGGTGTTGATGATCATCCGTGACGCTTTCGATGACGTACGTCGTTTCAGCGAATTCCAGAAGCGTCTGGGTCTGGCGAAAAACGTCCTCACGGTAAAGCTCAAGCGGTTGGTCGAACTCGGCATATTCGAGGTGCAACCGGCATCCGATGGCACCGCCTACAAGGAATACGTGCTGACCGAGATGGGGCGTTCGGTGTTTCCGATCGTGATCAGCATGCGTCAGTGGGGCGAGCGCTTCCTGTTCAGCAAAGGCGAGAGTCACTCGATATTGCTGGACAACGAAAACGCCGAGCCGATCGAAATCATTGAAGTGCGATCCAGGGCGGGCAAGGTGCTGGGCCCGGCGGATTGCCATCGGCGTGTGGTCACGCGCCGCAGTTGAAGGCGTGGCGTGGGCCGGTCAGGCGCCGGCCTTGCGCGTCAGTTGTTCGCGACAATAGTCGGCGAACAGCTGCGCCGGTTTGGTCAGTTGCCCGCGCTTGAGCCACGCCGCGACCAACCCTGATCCGGTGACGTCCTCGGCAATCTCCACACACACCACTTTCCTGCCGTCGTAGGTGCATTCGGAGTGCGGCTTCGTCACCAGCACCGAGAAGCCAAACCCCTGGCCGACCATGCCCCTGACCATTTCGATGGACGGTGAGCTGAACTCGATGCGCGGCGTCAGGCCCAGCTCCTCGAACAGGCTGACGAAGTAGGTCCGGCTCGGCTGCACGTCCAGCAGAATCATCGGCTCCAGGCACAGGTCGCGCAGCGACACCTGCTTGTATCCGGCGAAGCGATGATCGGCGGGCAATAGCGCATAAGGCCGTTGCGCCGGCATCAGCGGTTCGGTCTGAATGGTGGCGTCCAGTTCGTGTTCGTAAAGGATGACCAGATCGAACGTGCCCGAGGTCAGGCCTTGCACCAGTTCCTGCTGCTCGCCGTCGCGGATGCGGATTTTCACCCCGGGGTACAGCGCGGAAAACCCGGCGATCAACTGCGGCAGGTACAGCGGCGCAACGGTTTCGAAGCAGCCGATGTCGATCTGCCCGGCCACAATGTCGTTATCGGCCAGCGCGTTCTGCTCGAACTCCCGGGCCATGCGCAACAGTTCCTGCGCCTTGCGAAAGAATCGTGCACCACTGGGCGTCAGGGATACGCCCTGAGCGTGATGGCGGATCAGCAATTGCACCGCGAAGCTGTCTTCCAGACCCTTGATCGCTGTGGAGATCGCCGGTTGCGCGATGTACAGCTTGCGCGAGGCTTCGGCAACGCTGCCGCATTCGACGGTGGTGATGAAGTATTTCAACTGACGCAAATTGTAGGCGGCCACGGCAAACCTCAGGACGAGCGGACTCGACTTCCAAGCAATTTGTGCGCCGCCGCGTCCGCTGCGCGACGTTGTTTTTATCCTTGAACCTTAGTCATCCACAATGGTTTTGGGGAAACCGATTGAGCAGTTTTTTCATTGTCTGCGAAGACATTTTTACTGGTTTTCGCCCGTCCGGGCCTGCGCCACCATCGACTGCACAATAACGTCCAAGGAGCATTCGACGTGTTCGAACTTGCACAGTGGCAGCGCCAGGCCGTTGCCTTGAAGTTTCCCGATAAAGCCGTGATCAACGGCCAACATTGCGCTGCGCAATCGGGGCAGACCTTCGCCGCGATCAATCCCGCCACCGGCCAGTTGCTGGCCAATGTCGCCGCGTGTGGCGAGGACGATGTCGACGCGGCGGTGGCTAATGCGCGACAAGTGTTCGAGGCCGGCATCTGGGCGCAACGCCCGCCCGCCGAGCGCAAGCAAGTGCTGCTGCGCCTGGCGGATCTGCTGATGGAACATCGTGAAGAGCTGGCGCTGCTAGATTCGCTGAACATGGGCAAACCGGTGATGGACGCCTACAACATCGACGTGCCGGGCGCTGCCGGGGTGTTTCGCTGGTACGCCGAAAGCATCGACAAACTCTACGACCAGATCGCCCCCGGCGCCGCCAATGTGCTGGCGACCATCACCCGCGAAGCGCTGGGCGTGGTGGCGGCGGTGGTGCCGTGGAATTTCCCGTTGGACATGGCCGCGTGGAAGCTCGCGCCGGCGCTGGCGGCGGGTAACTCGGTGATTCTCAAACCGGCCGAGCAATCACCGTTTTCGGCGTTGCGTCTGGCCGAGCTGGCGCTGGAAGCAGGGCTGCCGCCGGGTGCAGGCCCAAGGCCTTGCC
>NZ_QAIK01000061.1:86295-130095 GCF_003061005.1 Pseudomonas sp. HMWF021
GGGCTGGGCGAGCAGACCGGCAAGGCCTTGGGCCTGCACCCGGATGTCGATTGTCTGGTGTTCACCGGCTCGACCCAGGTCGGCAAATATTTCATGCAGTACTCGGCGCAGTCCAACCTCAAGCAGGTGTGGCTGGAGTGCGGCGGCAAGAGCGCCAATCTGGTGTTTGCCGATTGCCGTGATCTGGATCTGGCGGCGGAAAAAGCCGCGTTCGGGATCTTTTTCAATCAGGGCGAAGTGTGCTCGGCCAACTCGCGGTTGCTGGTCGAGCGTTCGATTCACGATGAGTTTGTCGAGCGCCTGAAGGTCCAGGCCGAACGCTGGCTGCCGGGCGACCCGCTCGACCCGCAAAGCCGTGCCGGGGCAATCGTCGATCAGCGGCAGACGGCGAGCATCGTGCGCGCCATTCGCGGTGCCGAGCAGGCGGGGGCGACCCGGGTGTGTGGTGGTCAGCAGCGGCGCTTCAATGGCTCGGACAACTTCATCAAACCGACGATCTTTACCGGCGTCAGTGCCGACATGTTGTTGTTTCGCGACGAGGTGTTCGGCCCGGTGCTGGCGGTGGTGCCGTTCGACAATGAGGACGAAGCCGTGCGTCTGGCCAACGACAGTGACTACGGGCTGGCGGCGTCGCTGTGGACCGATGACCTGCATCGCGCACACCGCGTGGCGCGACGGCTGCGGGCGGGTACGGTGTCGGTGAATACCGTCGATGCACTCGACGTGACCGTGCCGTTCGGCGGTGGCAAACAATCGGGTTTCGGTCGCGACCTGTCGCTGCACTCGTTCGACAAATACACCCAACTGAAAACCACCTGGTTTCAATTGCGCTGATTGCGGTTGATTCGAAAGCAAAGATCGCAGCCTTCGGCAGCTCCTACAGGGTTCAGTGTCGCCCTGTGTAGGAGCTGCCGAAGGCTGCGATCTTTTCGCTTTCTAGGACTGTGCACCATCCCTGCTCAGGACGCTCTTCAGCGGTGCACGCTAAGCAGTTTTTTCATCATTTGCTGCCAACAATTTCCTGATTTTCCTCGGCCCGCACATGGGCCACCATCGATCTCGCCAGCCCGATGTTTCACGCCAGAGTCCAGCAGAGACCGCAGCGTGGATTCACATCATTGGTGCCGGCCGTACTGCCCATGACAAAACTAAATCAACAGCGTCGGGAGTGCTCCATGATCAAGTCCTTGTGTATTCGTCTCACCCATCCTCTGGCAATCACCGCCCTGGCCGCCACGGTCGCGACCAGCGCGCAGGCCGGCACCTTGTCCATCGGCCATACCACCTGGGTTGGCTATGGCACGCTGTATCTGGCTCAGGATCTGGGCTACTTCAAGGAAAACGGCCTGACCGTCGAACTGCCGGTGGTCGAAGAAGCTTCGATGTACATGGCCGCCCAGGCCTCCGGGCAATTGTCCGGCTCGGCTTCGACCATCGACGAGGTGCTCAAGTACCGGCCGCAGTTCTGCTTCAAGGCCGTGGCAGCACTGGATGACAGCCACGGCGGCGACGGTGTGCTGGTCGGCAAGGACGTGAAGTCATTGCAGGAACTCAAGGGCCAGGCCGTGGCCGTCAACGAAGGCTCGACCTCGCAGTTCTGGCTGTCGTACCTGCTGAAAAAGAACGGCATGAAAATGAGCGACATCACCGTGCAGAACATGACCGCCGACGATGCCGCCACCGCGTTCATCGCCGGTCGTGTGCCAGCCGCCGTGACCTGGGAACCGCACCTGTCGATGGTCCGCGACAAGCAGCAGGGCAAGGTGCTGATCGACAGCAGCAGTACGCCGGGGGTGATCGTCGATGTGGTCGCGCTCAACTGCAGCGTCATCGAAAAACAGCCGCAGGACGTCAAGGCGCTGGTCGCCGGTCTCTACAAAGCGGTCAAGTACACCCAGGAACACCCGGACGAGGCCTACGCGATCATGGCCAAAGGCGTCGGCGGTTATCTCTCCGATCCGAAGGAACTGGCCGCTGCCGCCAAAGGCGTGCGCTTCTACGATCAGGCGATGAGCGAAAAACTCCTCGGCGCGCCGGGCAAACCGGGCGACAGCGCGGCGTTGATCAAGCTCGCCAACGAAACCGCCAGCGAACTGCAAGGCAAGCCTTACAACGTCAGCCACGACGATCTGGTCGACAACCGTTTCGTCAGCCCGCTCTAGGAGGTCAGCATGTTCAAGCGCAAATCATGGCTGAGCCGCTGCCTGACGCCCAAGACCGGATTGCCGGTGCCAGTGGTGTGGAGCGCCAGCGGCTTGGCCTGGGTGCTGTTGGTCGGCCTGTGGGCCGGACTGTCCTACGGCGGCATCGTCCCGGGGATGTTTTTGCCGACGCCCGGCGCGGTGGTTGAAGCGGCGGTGCGTCTGAGTCGCGACGGCACTCTCGGCACCCATGTGTGGGCCAGTGTCGAAGTGGTGATGGTCGGCTTCATCGTGTCGTCGCTGGTGGCGGTGCCGCTGGGCTTGTTGATGGGCAGCTTCCGCATCGTCCAGGCGTTCCTCGAACCGCTGGTCAATTTCATCCGCTACCTGCCGGTGACCTCGTTCGTGCCGCTGTTCATCCTGTGGATCGGCATCGGTCTGGAGCAGCGCGTGTCGGTGATTATCTTCGGCGTGTTCTTCCAGCAACTGGTGATGATCGCCGACGTGTCCAAAGGCATTTCCAAGGACCTGATCAACGCCTCCTACACCCTCGGCTCCAATCGCCGCGACGCGGTGTTGCATGTGATCGCCCCGGCCTCGGTGCCCGGCGTGCTCGACACCTTGCGCGTGACCATGGGCTGGGCCTGGACTTATCTGGTGGTGGCCGAACTGGTCGCGGCGTCGAGCGGCCTCGGTTACCTGAGCCTGAAAGCCATGCGCGGCTTTCAGGTTGACGTGATTTTCCTCGCCATCGCGATCATCGGCCTGCTGGGTCTGGTCACCGATCAACTGTTCCGCTTTCTCCGCCTGAGGGTTGCCGCATGGGCTCAGTAACCGCCGCCAATCATCGCTTCACCGAACCGCGCGCTGCTGCGCCGCAGGCCGCCCCGCGCCTGCACGTGGACAAGGTCAGCCTGCGCTACAAAAAGCCCGACGGCGGCACGTTTACCGCACTGGAACAGGTGTCGTTCGACGTGCCGGATCAGCAGTTCGCGGTGCTGGTCGGGCCGTCGGGCTGCGGCAAGTCGAGTCTGCTGTACCTGACCGCCGGCCTCGCCGAGCCGACCTCCGGCGAGATCTACGTCGGCGGTCAGCAAGTGCAAGGCCCGGGTGCTGATCGCGGCATGGTGTTCCAGAGCTACACGCTGTTTCCGTGGCTGACGGTGCGGCAGAACGTCGAGTTCGGCCTCAAGCGGCGCGGCATGCTGGCGGCGCGACGCAAGGAAATTGTCGATTATTACGTCAACGAAGTAGGCCTTGCCGGATTTGCTGACAATTACGCCAAGCAGCTCTCGGGCGGCATGATGCAGCGCGTGGCGATTGCCCGGGCGCTGGCCAATGATCCGCAGATCCTGCTGATGGATGAACCGTTCGGCGCACTCGACAGCCAGACCCGTTTGCAGATGCAGCAGCTGTTGCTGCGGGTCTGGGGCAACAGCAAGAAGACCGTGCTGTTCGTCACCCACGATATCGACGAGGCGATCCTGCTCGGCGACCGGGTTTATGTGATGGGTGCGAAACCGGGGCGGATCAAGCAAATCCTCGACGTGCCGATCGAACGTCCACGGTCACTGGACATGGTCATGGAGCGATCGTTTATCGACATGAAACGCGAAATTTTCGGCTTGCTGCATGACGACCTCGAAGCAGTCCATTGATCACATGAACCCCCTGTAGGAGCTGCCGCAGGCTGCGATCTTTTGATCTTTTTTTTTGAAGATCAACAGATCGCAGCCTCGTTTCACTCGACAGCTCCTACAGGGGTAATGGGTGATCAGGGGGTGGCCGGGAGGAGGAACCGCGCAATCACCGGTAAATGGTCGGAAATGCGCAACGTATCGTCCTGACGCACCATCGCCTCGACCCGTTTGATCTTCGGGCTGTAGAACAGATAGTCGACCGTGCGATCCGGGCCATTGAGGCCGGGGTCGTTGGGGTAGTGGGTCAGCCAATGGGCGCGGTCGATGCCGCTGGCTTCGTTGTTGGTCGGGATCATCGGGTACTTGTCCCACAACAGATGCAGGGCGCTGTCGATGGAGTAGGGCGTGCGCTGTTCAGTGGGCAGGCGTTGGTACTGGCCCAGCGGCAACAGGTTGAAGTCACCGCCGATCAGCCAAGGCAGGCCCTGGCTTTCGTACTTGTCGAGCACCTTGGCCACCGCGGTTACTTGCGCCTGCAAGGTCTCGTCCGGTTGGCTGGCACGATCCAGATGGGTGTTGAACACCGTCAGCTGGCCGCCGTCGCTCAACGGCAGTTTGGCGGCGAGCAGGGCATCCTTGGGTTCGAACTGGCGGGCGATGAGATTCGCTGCAGGCACCGGCAATTGCAGGCGTTCGGCGTGTTCGATGCGGTAACGGCTCAGGGTCGCGAGCTGCCGGCCAACGCTGCCGAAGATGTGCGGATCGGGAACAAAGTCGGCCTTCCAGTCGAAGGCGTGGGTGCTGCAGGGGTAGAGGTCTGCCACACGTTCCTGCAGCAATTTGAGCTGATTCTGATAGTCACTGGCCTTGGCGCCGTCATCCAGCTCCTGCAACAGGACCACGTCGGGCTGCTCGTCGCGAATCACCCGCGCCACTTCGTCGAGGCTGAAGGCCATGTCTTCCGGGGTGGGGGCTTCATCGGTGCCTTGGGCCAGATCGTTCCAGAACACGTAGCGCTTGCCCGCCAGGTACTGCACGTTCCAGGTCATGACTTTCAGGGCTTGCCCCGGCACCAGGGTCGGCGGCGTGCCGGTGCAGCTGACCGGCAGGGTTTCCCGCGCGCCGGGGCGCCAGGTCAGGCTGTAGATCAGCCCGCCGATCAGGACGATGGCGAGCACGATCAGCAACAGGGTGTAGCGCAGCAGACGGGGCATGGCTCGGCTTATCCCGTTACAAAATTGACCCCGAGCATACCCGACCGCAGACGCTTGTCCCAAGGCCCCTGAAGTCAGACCGCTCCGTTACGTTTGTCAGGCAATTCGCTGATCAGCATGAACAGACGGAACAGCACCACACTGGTGAACAGTTGCAGGAAGCTGTGTGCACTGTCGATCAGTACCGCGATCAGCGGGTTCTGCGGGTCGGGGTATGCCGCCAGGGTCGCGCCCTTGAGCAGCCACAGCGGCCCCATCACACAGAGAATGCACAGCAGGATGCGCCAGAAATGCCCACGGGTCAGGCGCAGGCTTTCTTTCATCGCCTGCAACGGCCCCATGCCGCGCAGCACCAGCAGGTATTCGCCGAATGCGAGCATGACCATCAGCATCAGCCCCGGCAGGAAATACAGCGACAGCCCCAGCAGAATCAGCAAGGTATTGAGTGCGGTGAGCAGGGCAAAACGCGGCCACAGACGCGCGGACATCGCCAGCAGGTCGAGGTTGCGCGGGGCTTCGCCACGGGTGCGGGCGTCGAGGAACAGGATCAGCGCGGCGGTGTACAGCGGATACACCAGCAGACCGACCACCACGCTGGCGGCGGAGAAACTGTCCGGGTCGGTGACGTGATCCACCACTTGCTGCAAGGCCGCTTCGAAGATCACCAGCGGCAGGCACAACTGCACGATGCTGCCCAGGTGGCGTTTGAAAAAATACAGAGAGTCGCGCAGTACATCGAAGGCATTCATCAGTCGGTATCGCAGGTCGAAAACAGTGGCTCACTTTAACCGATGATGGGCGGGCCGACACAAACGTAAACATTCGGTAAAGGTCGTTGAAACATCCTGTCACTGCCTCCATTACAGAAGTGCGCCATGTCCACCGTGGACACGGGCAACGTTATCCCCGGCAATCTACGAGGTCGCCATGAACAGCGAAGAGCAAACCCTGATCGATGGACTGTTTTCCCGGCTGCAACAGGCCGAAACGGAGGCAGCCCCGCGCGACGCCCAGGCCGAGGCGCGGATCAAGGAACACCTGACCCGCCAGCCGGCGGCAGGTTATTTCATGACCCAGGCGATTCTGGTGCAAGAGGCGGCCATCAAGAGCCTCGACGAACAGAACAAGCAGCTGACCCGGCAAGTCCAGCAATTGCAGGCTGAACTGCAGGCGGCCAAGTCCCAGAGCGCGGCCCCGGCGCCAAGCGGCGGCGGTGGTTTCCTGTCGAGCATCTTCGGCGGCGGCAGTTCGCGCCCGGCACCGACTCAAAGCGCTCCGGCTTCCACCGGCGGCTGGCGTGAACCGGCACCGCAACAGAACTACGCTGCGCCAGCGCCACAACAGAACTATGCCGCGCCACCGCCCAACTACGCGCAGCAGGCCGCTCCGGCAGCGGGCAGCAGCTTCCTCGGCGGCGCCCTGAAAACCGCGGCTGGTGTGGCCGGTGGCGTGATGCTGGCGCAGGGCATCAGCAGCCTGTTCCATCACAGCCAGCAACCTGAAGAAATCGTTGAAGTGATCAAGGAAGAGCCAGCGCAGGTGGCTGACCAGAGCGGCAATGACTGGGGCAATGACCAGCGTGTGGCCGATAACGGTTTCTCTGGCAATGACCAGGGCGGATTTACCGACACTGATTACAGCGATGACAATTCGTCGTTCTTCGATGACGACGATTCGTTCGTTTGACTGATCAGCCGCCAGTATCAAAACTGTGGTGAGGGGATTTATCCCCGATGGGCAGCGTAGCGGCCCCGGAAATGGGACTGCTGCGCAATCCATCGGGGATAAATCCCCTCACCACAATCCACCATCCGTCCGGAGCGGTGGGTCGATTATTCGCGCCACCTTCCTGTGGGCTGGCATACTGAGCGCCTTTTTCGGGCCTGGCGCCTGATCCCGCTTCGTGCGCTATGCGCTCACAGGAATCCCGGTGAAAAAAATCGCAGTGTTCGCCGACGTGCAGAACCTCTACTACACCGTGCGTCAGGCCTATGGTTGCCATTTCAACTACGCCGCGCTGTGGGCTGACATCAGCAAGCAGGGGCAGATCGTCGAGGCCTATGCTTACGCCATCGATCGCGGTGACAGCAAACAGCAGCAGTTCCAGCAGATCCTGCGCAACCTCGGCTTCACCGTGAAGCTCAAGCCCTACATCCAGCGCAGCGACGGCTCGGCCAAGGGCGACTGGGACGTGGGCATCACCCTCGACATCATGGACGCCGCCGACCACGTCGACGAAATCGTCCTGGCTTCCGGCGACGGTGATTTCGACATGCTGCTCGAGCGCATCATCAGCAAGCACGGCGTACAGGCAGTCGCCTATGGCGTGCCCGGCCTGACCGCCAACTCGCTGATCCGCGCCGCCAGCCGTTATGTGCCGATCGAAGGCGCACTGTTGCTCAAAAATTGATTTTTGTACGGAGTTGAACCCGGTTTGGAACGCATTGCAGTCATCGACTTTGAAACCACCGGCCTGTCGCCGAACAGCAGCTGTCGCGCCACGGAAATCGCCGTGGTCATGCTGGAAAACGGCCGTATCGTCGAGCGTTACCAGAGCCTGATGAACGCCGGCGTGCGCGTCCCCGCGTTCATCGAGCAACTGACCGGCATCAGCAACGCCATGCTGCGCACCGCGCCTGCGGCCGAGCGGGTGATGGAAGAGGTCAACGAGTTCGTCGGCTGCACGCCACTGGTCGCGCACAATGCGTCGTTCGACCAGAAGTTCTGGGACTTCGAACTGGGGCGGATCAAACGCACCCGTCTGCAGAACTTTGCCTGTTCGCTGCTGCTGGCCCGCCGCCTGATGCCGGCGGCGCCGAATCACAAGCTTGGCACTCTCACCACTTTCGCCCGCCTGCCGCACACCGGCCAGGCGCACAGGGCGATGGCGGATGCGGAGATGGCGGCCAACCTGATGGCGCATCTGGCGGATGAACTGCGTAGCAAGCACGGCGTACGTGAGCTGAACCACGACCTGCTGTGCAAGCTGCAGAAAGTCCCGGCGGCCAAAGTCAGCGAGCATCTACAGCGCTACCGCTGATCCCGAGAACACTAAAAATCCCCTGTAGGAGCTGCCGAAGGCTGCGATCTTTTGACTTTGATTTTTAGAAGCAAGATCAAAAGATCGCAGCCTTCGGCAGCTCCTACAGGGGCGTTTCGGTGGGGCTGATTATTTACCGTTCGCTTCTATATGGCTGAGCGGCACGCGCTTCTCGATCGCGCTCGACAATACAATCGAGGTCTTGCTGAAGCCAAACTTCGCCACCCGGTTGATCAACTCCTCCAGCTCCGTCATCGACCCCACCGCGCCCTTCATCATCACGCACGGATCACCGGTCACCCGGAAGCATTCGGTCAGTTGCGGGATTTTCGCCAGTTCGTCGTAGACCTTCTGGCTGCCATTCTGGTGCAGGCGCAATTCGATCATGCACTGGATCGGCAAGCCGATTTTCGACAGGTCGATGTTCGCCTGATACCCGGTGATCACCCCGGCCCCTTCAAGCTTGGCCACGCGCTCGGCCACGGCGGGGGCGGACAGGTTCACCTTGCGCGCGAGATCGGCGTAGGACGCGCGACCGTTTTCCAACAGGGCGCTGAGCAGCATGCGGTCGTATTTGTCCAAGGCCGGACTCCTGAAATTGCCAGACTTTCGAAATCACGGTTTAGCCCGTCGATCTCCGTTGTTTCAAAAGTGTACCGGCGCGATAAACAGGTTTTGTAACTTATTTTTGCGCACGCGCCTTTCTAGAATAATCCTCACCCTGCCTCTGACTGTCGAGCTGCCCATGCCTGCCTTGCGCCGTTTTTCCTTGCCGTTGATCGCCGCGTTTTTCGCGCTGTATGTGATTTGGGGATCGACTTATCTGGTGATCCGCCTCGGCGTTGAATACTGGCCGCCGCTGATGCTCGGCGGGGTGCGCTTCGTGATTGCCGGCAGCCTGATGTACGCCTTCCTGCGCTGGCGCGGGGCGCCGGCGCCGACCTGGGTGCAGTGGAAAGCGGCGGGGATCATCGGGATTCTGCTGCTCAGTCTGGGTAATGGCGCGGTCAGCGTGGCCGAGCACACGGGCGT
This sequence comes from Pseudomonas sp. HMWF021, assembly GCF_003061005.1. Lineage (GTDB taxonomy): Bacteria > Pseudomonadota > Gammaproteobacteria > Pseudomonadales > Pseudomonadaceae > Aquipseudomonas. Next base: position 95,363 of record NZ_QAIK01000061.1, read on the forward strand.
GGCTTCCGGCGTGGCGGCATTGGCCGTGGCGACAGTGCCGTTGTTCACGTTGCTCTGCGGGTACTTCTGGGGCGCGCGCAATACTCGCCTGGAGTGGGCCGGCGTGGCACTGGGGATTATCGGCATCGCCATGCTCAACATGGGTTCCAACCTGCAGTCGAGTCCGATGGGTGCGGCGCTGCTGATTTTTGCGGCGGCGACCTGGGCGTTCGGTTCGGTATGGAGCAAACATCTGCCCTTGCCGCAGGGAGCGATGGCGAGTGCGGTGGAGATGCTGGTGGGCGGCGTGGTGCTGCTGATCGGCAGCGCAGTCAGCGGCGAGCACCTGCAAGCATTGCCGCCGGTAGAGGGCTGGCTGGCCCTGGGCTACCTGATTTTCTTTGGCTCGATCATCGCCTTCAATTCCTACATGTACCTGCTCAAGCATGTGCGTCCGGCGGCGGCCACCAGTTATGCCTACGTTAACCCGGCGGTGGCGGTGTTGCTGGGGATCGTGTTTGTCGGCGAGACCATCGGCATGGAAGAAGCGCTGGCGATGCTGGTGATCATCAGCGCCGTGGTGCTGATCGGTCTGCCGCAATGGCGGCGGCCGGCGCAGCCGCTCGTCGTGGAGCCGGCGAAGACCGTCGTCGGAGCAGAACAGCGTACGAATTAGGGTAAACTGCGCGCCATTGCACACTCGTGTCGCACAATTGCGCTGAATTTTTCCTACGGTACTCCCATGACTTTCGCCACCCTTGGCCTGATCGAACCCTTGCTGCGCTCCCTCGAGAAGCTCGGCTACCAGACTCCAACGCCGGTTCAGGCGCAAGCCATTCCGGCCGTTCTGGCCGGTCGCGACCTGATGGCTGCGGCCCAGACCGGCACCGGCAAGACCGCCGGTTTTGCCTTGCCGCTGCTGCAGTTGCTGGCCATGGAAGGGCCGAAAGTCACCGCCAACTCGGTGCGCGCGCTGATTCTGGTGCCGACCCGCGAGCTGGCCGAGCAGGTTCATGAATCGGTGCGCCAGTACGCGGAAAACCTGCCTCTGCGCACTTACGCGGTGTACGGCGGCGTGAGCATCAACCCGCAGATGATGAAGCTGCGCAGCGGCGTTGACGTGCTTGTCGCCACGCCTGGTCGCCTGATCGACCTGTTCCGGCAGAACGCGTTGAAACTCGATCAGTTGCAAACCCTGGTACTGGATGAAGCCGACCGCATGCTCGACCTGGGCTTCTCCGAAGAACTGGCGAACATTTACCGCATGCTGCCGAAGAAACGGCAGACGCTGCTGTTCTCGGCGACCTTCTCCGATGACATCCGCCTGCTGGCCGGGCAGATGCTCAACGATCCGCTGAGCATCGAAGTCAGTCCGCGCAACGTCGCGGCCAACACCGTCAAGCAATGGGTGGTGACGGTGGACAAGAAGCGCAAGCCGGAACTGTTCGTGCACCTGATGCGCAAGAACAAGTGGAAGCAGGTGCTGGTGTTCGCCAAGACCCGCAACGGTGTGGACGCGCTGGTGGAAAAACTCCAGGGCCTGGGCGTGAATGCCGACGGTATTCACGGCGACAAACCGCAGGCGACCCGTCAGCGTGCACTGGATCGTTTCAAACTCAGTGAAGTGCAGATTCTGGTGGCGACCGACGTTGCCGCCCGTGGTCTGGATATCGAAGATTTGCCGCTGGTGGTCAACTTCGACCTGCCGATCGTCGCCGAGGATTACATTCACCGCATTGGTCGTACTGGCCGTGCCGGTGCGACCGGCGAGGCGATTTCGCTGGTGTGTGCCGATGAAGTGAATCTGCTGTCGGCGATCGAGATGCTCACCCGGCAGACCTTGAAGCGCCACAACGAGCCGGACTTCGAACCTGAGCACCGCGTGCCGGATACCGACGCCAGTGGTCAGGTGATCAAGAAGCCGAAAAAACCGAAAAAGCCGAAGACGTCCGGCGGCGGTGGCGGCAAGCGCAACCTGGGCAAGTGGGTCGACAGTGGCGACACCCAAGCGCCGGAGCCGTCGATCAAGCCTGTGCGTAAAGTGCCGGTGTTCAATACCGGGCCGCGCAAGCGCAAGCCTTGATGTGAGGCGGCGTCAATTTGGAATGCATTTCCTGTAGGAGCTGCGGCACGCTGCGATCTTTTGATTTTGTTTTTTAACGGTCAAAAGATCGCAGCCTCGTTTCACTCGACAGCTCCTACAGGGTTTTGTGTTGTAGCCACTGCAGCATCCCCGATCCTGCAGCCCGCCCGCTGGCAAAACACCCCGTCAGCAGATAGCCGCCCGTCGGCGCTTCCCAATCGAGCATTTCTCCCGCACAGAACACCCCCGGCAACGCCTTGAGCATCAAGCGCTCATCCAGCGCTTCGAACGTCACACCACCGGCACTGCTGATCGCTTCGTCCAGCGGCCGCGTTTTCACCAGGGTCAGCGGTAACGCCTTGATCGCCAGTGCCAGCAGCGCCGGATCAGCGAAGGTTGCCGCGTCAGTCAGTTCACGCAACAACGCCGCTTTCACCCCGTCAATCCCGACCTGACTGTGCAGATGCTTGGCCATCGAACGCGAGCCACGCGGTTTGCTCAACGCTGCCTGCAATTTATCCACAGGCCGGCCGGGCAAGAGATCGATGTGCACTGTGGCTGAGCCGTGCTCGTTGATCGCCTCGCGAATCGGTGCTGACAGCGCATAAATCAGACTGCCTTCAACCCCAGTTGCGGTGATCACGCATTCGCCCAGTCGCGGCACGTCATCGTTCAAACCGATGGCGACATTTTTCAGCGGTGCGCCGGCGAATTTGCTCACAAGGAACTCGCTCCAGGCCTGCACTTCGAAGCCGCAATTGCTCGGCTGCAATGGCGCCAGCCGTACGCCTTTTTGTTCCAGGGGCAGCATCCATGCACCATCCGAACCCAGCCGCGACCAACTGCCGCCGCCGAGGGCGAGCAGGGTGGCGTCGGGTTTGACGGTGATTTCGCCATCAGGGCTGGCGATGCGCAGTGCGCCGTGTGCATCCCAGCCGAGCCAGCGATGGCGGGTGTGGATAACCACGCCGCTGTCGCGCAGGCGCTTGAGCCAGGCGCGCAACAGTGGTGCTGCTTTCATGTCGGTGGGGAACACCCGGCCGGAGCTGCCGATAAAGGTCTCGATGCCCAGCTCATGAATCCAGCGGCATAACGCGTCGGCATCGAAGGCGCGCAGCAGCGGCGCGATCTGCGGTGCGCGCTCGGCATAACGAGATAGAAAGGCCGGATAAGGTTCGGAGTGGGTGATGTTCATGCCGCCGACGCCGGCCAGTAGAAACTTGCGTCCCACCGAGGGCATGCCGTCGTACAGATCGACGCGCACGCCGGCCTGGCTCAGCACTTCGGCGGCCATCAGGCCGGCGGGGCCACCGCCGATGATGGCGACGTGAGCGAGGAGGGGGGCGGAGGTCTGGGTCATGGCGTGCGCTGCGGTATGGCGGGATAAGGCGCGCATTCTAACAGCCGGGATCCGTGTAGGAGCTGCCGCAGGCTGCGATCTTTTGATCTTGTTTTCTCAGGTTCAAGATCAAAAGATCGCAGCCTGCGGCAGCTCCTACAGGGGATCGAAGGTGAATTCCAGGATCTGGTTGAAAATTGATCAGCGCATTGCAGGCCATAGCCGGTGTGGCCTGTAGTCCCTTTCGCTCAGGTTATCCACAGGCCGTTCCACAGCCATTGTGGGTAACGCAGCACAGCTTAGTGACAACCGTGTGACGTCCAGACCCGTTGCGCGCTGTGATGCAGGATGCCGTGGCGGCGGGCGAGGGCGTGGCGATCCTTGCTGTAGCCGCCACCGATCACGCCGACCACCGGGATGTCGCGGCCCAGGCAATGGCGCATCACGCTTTCATCGCGGGCGGCGACGCCTTCGTCGGTCAGTTGCAGATAACCGAGGGCGTCGTCCTTGTGCACATCGACCCCGGCGTCGTACAGCACCAGGTCCGGCTGATACAGCGGCAGCAGGTAGTTGAGCGTGTCATCCACCACCTTCAGATAGTCGGCATCACCCATGCCGTTGGGCAGCGGAATGTCCCAGTCGCTTTCGGCCTTGCGTGCAGGAAAATTCTTCTCGCAGTGCAGGGAAACGGTAATGGCCTCCGGCGTGTCGTGGAGGATTCGCGCGGTGCCGTCGCCCTGATGCACGTCGCAATCGAAGATCAGCACGCGGTTCACCCGACCGCTTTGCAACAGGTAATGACTGATGATCGCCAGGTCGTTGAAGATGCAGAACCCGGCCGGGTAGTCGTAGTGGGCGTGATGGGTGCCGCCGGCCAGGTGACAGGCCAGGCCATGCTCCAGGGCTTTTTCCGCCGCCAGGATCGAGCCGCCAACTGCGCGCACCGTGCGCCGCGCCAGTGATTCGTTCCACGGCAGGCCAAGGCGCCGCTGGTCTTCGCGAGACAACTCGCCGCTCATGTAGCGTTCGATATAGCGACGGTCATGGGCGAGGGCGAGGATGTCGTTGGGGCAGATTTCGGGACGCAGCAGGTCGGCGTCGCGGGTCAGGCCACTGTCGATCAGGTGGTCGCGCAGCAAACGGAACTTGTCCATCGGAAAGCGGTGATCCGCCGGAAACTCGGGGCTGTAGTCTTCGTGGTAGATCAGCGGCAGTGGCATGGCAACTTCATGTAGGAACGATGGAAAGAGTGAACGATCCTACCAGCGATGTAGACTTGCGGCATGGAAACGGAGGGGCATGATGGAGCCGATACTGGAACTGGAAAGTGCGCGATTACTGATGCGCCAATGGCAGGACGAAGATTTGTCGGCATTTGCGGCGATGTGTGCCGATCCGCAGGTCATGCGTTACTTTCCACAGCCCTTGAGCCGCCTGGAAAGTGCGTCGCTCATTGGTCGGGTGCGCGGACATTTTGCCGAACACGGTTTCGGATTATGGGCGCTGGAGCGCAAGGACAGCGGTGAGTTCATCGGTTTTACCGGCCTGGGTGTGGTCGGCTTCGATGCGCCCTTCACGCCGGCGGTGGAAATCGGCTGGCGTCTGGCCCGCGAGCATTGGGGGCTGGGCTACGCCAGTGAGGCGGCCTGGACGGCATTGCGCGCAGGCTTCGATCGGCTGGGGCTGAAGGAAATCGTATCCTTCACCGCGCAGAGCAATCTGCCCTCGGAGAAAGTCATGCAGGCGATTGGCATGCAGCACGATCCGGCCGATGATTTCGATCACCCCAAAGTTGCCGTCGATCACCCGTTGCGCCGGCATTTGTTGTACCGGATTACCAGGGAGCAATGGCTGCAAACCCTGCATGGCTAAGCCGACACGGACGTTTACAATGGCGCGACAATGGCTCGCGCCAGAACCTGAATGGGCCGCCGCAGCCAAGACTGCGCGGCATAGCGTTGTGTGAGGAGAGTCTGAATGAGCCAAGTGTTGGAAGATCTGGTCGACCTGCTGACCCTGGAGCCGATCGAGGAAAACCTGTTCCGTGGCCGCAGCCAGGACCTGGGTTTCCGTCAGTTGTTCGGTGGCCAGGTACTCGGTCAGTCGCTGTCGGCGGCCAGTCAGACGGTTGAAGAAGCGCGCCACGTGCATTCGATGCACGGCTATTTCCTGCGCCCGGGCGACGCCAAGTTGCCGGTGGTGTATTCGGTGGATCGCGTGCGCGATGGCGGCAGCTTCAGCACTCGCCGGGTCACGGCCATCCAGAAGGGCCACCCGATCTTCACCTGCAGCGCTTCGTTTCAGTACGACGAGGCAGGCTTCGAGCATCAGAGCCAGATGCCGGTGGTGGTCGGCCCGGAAAACCTGCCGTCAGAGCTGGAACTGACCCAGCAGCGCGCGCACCTGATCCCCGAGCACATGCGCGAAAAACTGCTGTGCCCGAAACCCATCGAAGTGCGCCCGGTCACCGAAAAGGATCCGTACAACCCGCAACCGGCCGACCCGGTGAAGTACGTGTGGTTCCGCGCCGACGGTGCGTTGGCCGACATTCCGGCACTGCACAAATACCTGCTGGCCTACGCATCGGACTTCGGCCTGCTGACCACCTCGATGCTGCCCCACGGCAAGTCGGTCTGGCAGAAGGACATGCAGGTCGCCAGCCTCGATCACGCGCTGTGGTTCCACAACGATCTGCGCGCCGATGACTGGCTGCTCTACGCGATGGACAGCCCGTGGGCCGGCAATTCCCGGGGTTTCTCCCGTGGCAGCGTGTACAACCGCGCCGGGCAACTGGTGGCGTCGGTGACCCAGGAAGGCCTGATTCGGCACCGTAAGGACTGGGCATGAGCCTGAGCGATGTGAAGCACTGGGTGTTCGACATGGACGGTACCCTGACGGTTGCCGTGCATGATTTTGCGGCGATCCGTGTGGCGCTGGCGATTCCGCCCGAGGACGACATTCTTACGCATCTCGCGGCGCTCCCTGCCGATGAAGCGGCGGCGAAACATGCCTGGCTGCTGGAGCATGAGCGCGATCTGGCGCTGGGTTCAAAACCGGCGACGGGCGCGGTGGAGCTGGTGCGCGATCTGCACGGGCGCGGCTATCGCCTTGGCATACTCACCCGCAATGCTCGGGAGCTGGCGCACGTGACGCTCGAAGCGATTGGTCTGGCCGACTGCTTCGCCGTGGAAGATGTGCTGGGCCGCGATGAGGCACCGCCCAAACCGCATCCAGGCGGGTTGCTGAAACTGGCCGAGGCGTGGAACGTGCCGGCAAGCGAGATGGTGATGGTCGGGGATTACCGCTTCGACCTGGATTGCGGGCGAGCGGCGGGGGCGCGGACGGTTCTGGTGAATCTGCCGGACAACCCGTGGCCGGAGCTGACCGATTGGCATGCGCAGGATTGTGTCGAGTTGCGGCGGATGCTTCTGGCCTGAGTTCTCTAGCGCCTGAAACGGCCCCATCGCGGGCAAGCCCGCTCCCACAGGGTTATTCGCGTTCGCAGGTATTGTGCACGACGCGGTCACTGTGGGAGCGGGCTTGCCCGCGATGAGGCCTGAGCGGCCACTGCAAAATCATTAATCAAACAGCGCTTTCTGCCCCTCTGGCGACGTCAACATCCCATCGCCGTTATGCCCGACTCCGGGTACCTCGACCAATCGCTGATTGACCCCTTCCGGATGGCGGCGCAGCAGATAACCGAAAAACAGTTTGCCCCGTTCCAGCCGATACGCGCCTTGCGCCTCGGCCTCACACCCCTTGTCCAGCGCCGGATGCTGCGGGTCGATGTCCTGCTGGCCGAGCAGATAAATCACCTCGCGCTTGATGTAACTGCTCTCCAGCTGCAACGGCGTTTGCCCACCGGCGTACACCGGCATATCGGTCAGACCGTATTTCCAGCGATTGAAACCCGGGCACTGCGCGTGATCGAACGCCACCGGACGCTGCTCGTTGAAATAGGCGTACGACGAAGGATTGGCCACCACATACCGCAGGCGAATGCCGTTGGCTTTCAGCGCTGGTTGATCCTTGGCGAGCAGGGCATAACGCTGCACCACCTGGCCGCCGCCGGAATGGCCGAAGATCACGATCTGTTTCACATCCGGAAACTGCTTGCGATCGCTGACCCGGCCGACGATTTCATCCAGTGCCGCGTAGGAACTCAGCGGATTCGGCCCTGTGGATAAGCCGCCGCCCATCCACTCGTTGCCTTTCCAGCGCAGCAACGTGTCGGGCAAGGAATACAGGGCGACGTCACTTTCGTTGAGAAACTGCGGCGCGATCACCAGCGTGTGCGCGGTTTGCCCGGCCAGTTCGGCGGCGCTCTCGGCGCTTTTGCGGTAAGTTTCGGCGTTGCGCAGACGACCGTGAATGACGATCAGCACCCGCTCGATTTTTTCCGGGGCGGGGCTGATGCCCACGGCCATTTCGCCGGCCTTCAACTGCAGGCGCCCGGAGCTGATGGCATCGACGCCCGCCGCGTGCGCACTGCCGCCGATGATCAGTAAAGCCAAAAGCCATTTGCGCATTTACAGGTTTTTCGCCGCGAAGGTATCGCACTGGCCGACCTGGCCCTGGGCGAAACCGGTTTTGAACCAGCGCACCCTTTGCGCCGACGTGCCATGGGTAAACGAGTCCGGCACCACACGGCCCTGACCCTGTTGTTGCAGGCGATCATCACCGATGGCGTTGGCCGCGTTCAAGGCCTCTTCGACGTCACCCGGCTCCAGCCAGTTCAGACGCTTCTGCGCATGGTAGGCCCAGACGCCGGCCAGGCAGTCGGCCTGCAACTCCTGGCGCACCAGCAAACCGCCATCGCCCTGCATTTGTCGACCCTGCTGACGGGCCGCCTGAATTTTCGCCGAGACGCCGAGCAGCGTCTGCACATGGTGGCCGACCTCGTGCGCGATCACGTAGGCCTGGGCAAAATCACCGGCGGCCTTGAAGCGCTGGGCCATTTCCTGGAAGAAGGCCATGTCCAGATAGACTTTCTGATCCGCCGGGCAATAGAACGGACCGGTGGCGGAGGTCGCCAGACCGCAGGCCGAATTCACCCGGTTGCTGAACAGCACCAGGGTCGGGTCCTTATATTGGCGCCCGGCCTGCTGGAAGATGGCGCCCCAGGTGTCTTCGGTATCGCCGAGGATCGAACGCACGAACTCGGCCTGCTGATCGTTGGCCGGTGGCGCCTGACGCGACTGCGTACTGGCCGGCGCCGATTGCTCGGTCATCTGCCCGGTGAGCTGACCGAGGATCTGCAACGGATCTTGCCCGGTGATCCAGCCGATGCCGACGATCAACAGAATCGCGCCCAGGCTCAGACCCTTGCCGCCACCGAAACGCATACCGCCACCGCCGGTATCATCGCCACGGGCATCGACCACGTTGTCACTGCGTCGGCCTTTTTTCCATAGCATGTGCGAATCCTCTATCTGTGCGGGGTGAAGGTTGCGTGGTGATGAGTGTTGCCGGTGCACGCAAGCGGCGCCAGTCCGGTCGTCAGACCATCGTGCGCGACGACGGTTCTGCACAGTCAGCTTCGCGCGTTGCGAAGGTTACAGCTTCGTGGCGTTGAAAGTATCGCAGGCTTCGATGCGTCCGCTGTCGAATCCGGAGCTGAACCAGTCACTGCGTTGCGTCGAGGTGCCATGACTGAAGCTTTCCGGCCGCACTGTCTGGTTACGTGCGCGTTGCAGAGCGTCGTCGCCGAAGGTGGTCGCGGCATTCAGGGCCGCCTCGATGTCGCCCGGCTCCAGCCAGGCCAGACGTTGCTGCGCATGGTGAGCCCAGACCCCGGCCAGGCAATCAGCCTGCAACTCGGCACGCACCTCAAGGCCGGCATCGCCGGCGACGGGCCGACGTGCCGCCAGCGCCTCTTCGAACGGACCGGAAAGGCCCAGTTCCAGCTGCACGTGGTGACCCACCTCATGGGCAATGATGAAGGCCTGGGCGAATTCGCCGACGACGGCAAACTGCCCGGCCATCCGGGCGAAGAATTGCGGGTCGAGATAAATCCGGGTGTTTTGCGGACAGAAGAACGGACCGCTGGCCCCTGCCGCATAACCGCAACCGGACACCACGTCGTCACTGAAAACCGTCAGCGTCGGGGCTGGGTAGTGGCGTCCGGTCTGGGCAAACAACTGCTTCCAGGTGTCTTCGGTGTCGCCGAGGATCGATTCGATGAAATGCAGTTGCGTGTCTTCGGGTGATAAGGCTTGTGATTGTGTGTGCTGCGTGGGGGCGGCGGGGACTTCAGGACCGCTGCTGAATGTCGAATAGAGTGCAGCGCCAGCCAGTACACTGGCGGCCAGGCCGGTGCCTATGATTTTCCCTGTGGGGCGACGGGCGTCCTTGCCCTGTCGAGTATCGTCGACGTTGTCGCTGCGTCGTGCCTTGTTCCATAACATCCTGGTGTTCTCTGATTGGTTGATTGGCGTGATTGCCATGCCTATGAATAACGGCAGCAGTCGGCGCTTGCAGGACAAATCTGTAAGCGTGCGTAAGGCGTTATCAGCCGAAAAGATGAAAGTGGCTTTTTTCGGTATTAACTTGTCGAAAATTCCGACGTCACAATGGGCATCGGTTTGACCGGCGCATTGTGCGGTAGAGGCCATGCAGTCAGTGGCTGAAGCGTTTATTGACGATGCCGTGCGCTATTCGCCCACTATTTCGATTGTTGTCTGTGAGAGTCCGACGCCTGGCTCTAGATTGTTGCGCAGTGTTTACAAGGAGAGCTCATGACCGTCAGCACACCGTTATCCGGCGTCAACCAACCCTTCAAAGGGATCTTGCTGATAGTCCTGGCCACCTTTCTGTTTTCCAGTCATGACGCGTTGTCGAAATACCTTTCGGGTTTCTATCCGATCGTGATGGTGGTCTGGGCGCGTTATCTGGTGCACACCTTGTTGATGGCGGGGATCTTCCTGCCGCAGTCGGGGCTGCGGGTGCTACGCACCAAGAGGCCGCTATGGCAGTTGGCGCGGGCGTTGTGTCTGTTGGGCACCAGTCTGTTTTTTACCACCGCGCTGCTGTACATCCCGCTGGCCGAGGCCACGGCGGTCAACTTTCTTGCGCCAGTGCTGGTCACCGCGCTTTCGGTGCCGTTGCTCAAGGAGCGGGTGACGCGAGGGCAGTGGATCGCGGTGATCTGCGGGTTCATCGGCGTGCTGATCATCGTCCACCCGGGTGGCGAGCTGTTCACCCCGGCGGTACTGCTGCCGTTCTGTTCGGCGCTGTTCTTCTGCTTCTATCAACTGCTGACGCGCAAGCTCAGCGAGGTCGACAGCCCGACCACCAGCAACTTCTTCGCAGGGTTGTGCAACACACTGGTGATGAGCGCGCTGGTGCCGTTCTTCTGGCAGGTGCCGACGCTTGGGCATGGTCTGTTGATGCTGGCGCTGGGCAGTTGCGGGATGACCGCGCACCTGTTTCTGACCCAGGCGTTTCGCCACGCGGCACCGGCCCTGCTGGCGCCGTTTGGTTATTGCCAGATCGTGTTCGCGGGGTTGTTGGGGTGGGTGGTGTTCAGTCACACGCCGAGTCTGTTGACGGTGATCGGGATTGTGGTGATCTGCTGCAGTGGCCTGGCGGCGGCGTGGCAGCAAAGCCGGCGCTGAAGTGAACTCCGCTTTTTGCCGAACACAAAACCCTGTAGGAGCTGCGGCACGCTGCGATCTTTTGATCTTTAAAAACAGGATCAAAAGATCGCAGCGTGCCGCAGCTCCTACAAGGGACGGAGGGTGCAGGCAGGTTATTCGGTAACGGTTGGAATCTTGCGCGGTGCCAGGAAGTACATCGAGGTCAGCGCGAGGAAGTACATCGCCGGAATCAGGGTGAACAGCACGGTGTAGTTGTTGTGGGTGACGGTGAGGATGTGGCCGACGATCTGGGTCATGAACATCCCGCCGATCGCCGCACACATGCCGCCGAAACCGAACACCGTGCTCATCATGTGCTTGGGCGTGTAGTCCATCACCAGACTCCAGATATTCGCGGTCCAGGCCTGATGCGCGCCGATGGCCAGGGAAATGGCCGCCACTGCGACCCACAGATTGCTCGAGCCCGCCGCCATGACCACACCGACGATGCAGCAGGCAAACAGCAGCATCGACAGCAGCCGCGCCTTGATCGGGTTCATGCCGCGCCCGATCAGGAACGAGGACAGAATGCCGCCGCCGACACTGCCGAAGTCGGCGGTCACATAGATGATGATCAGCGGGATGCCCATCTGGGTCACGTTGATGCCCAGGTTGTATTGCTGATTGAGAAACGGTGGCAGCCAGTACAGATAGAACCAGAACACCGGCGCGGTCAGCGAATAGGCGAGGGCGAACGCCCAGGTGCCACGCATGCGCAGGATGCGTGAGAACGGTACGCGGGCCTGTTCCGGCTCGATTTCTTTCTGGATGTATTCCAGCTCCGACTGTTTGACGCTCGGATGGTCTTCCGGGTTGAAGTATTTCAAGCCCCAGAGCAGCAGCCAGATCCCGCCCAGTGCCGACATGCACAGGAACGCCGCCTGCCAGCCCCACACGTGCAGGATCAGCGGCAGCAGCATCGGTGTGAACATCGCGCCAACATTGGTGCCGGCGTTGAAGATACCGGTGGCGACCGCGCGTTCACCGGCTGGGAACCACAAGCGTGTGGTTTTCACACAGGCCGGGTAGTTGGCCGCTTCGGTCAGGCCGAGGATGAACCGGCAGACCATGAAACCGACCGCCGACGTCGCCAGGCCGTGGGCGCCGGTGGCCAGGCTCCAGAGCAGCACCGCGCAGAAGAACACGCGCTTGACCCCGATGCGGTCGATCAGGCGTCCCTGCAGGACGAAACCGATGGCGTAGCCGACCTGGAACCAGAAGTTGATGTTGGCGTAATCCATCGCCGTCCAGCTCATTTCCTTGGCGAGGATTGGCTGCATGACGCCGAGGGCGGCGCGGTCGATATAGTTCAGGGTGGTGGCGAAAAACACCAGCGCCAGCATGCCCCAACGGGTCTTGCCGACGGCCATGGCGCCGCGGATCTTGTCGCCGATGCCACCCGTGGCAGTGCTCATGGCCGGGGCCATGCGGGAAGTCTGTGAAGGAATCATTGTTCCACCCGTTTTTGAATTTGTTATGTGGTGTTGTTTGCAAGGCACTGCGACCGAAGGTTCATTTCCGGACTCAATGTGGAGTCGATGGTGGGCAGTGGACGAAAAATCGTCAATTCGCCGAAACGCCATAGTGTTCGATAATCGCACGCAAAACTAACCGGGTAGTACACTTTAAATTGCTGTGCGCAGTCATGCAGCCAATAATTTCCCCACGATAAAAAACATCCTGTGTAGGAGCTGCCGAAGGCTGCGATCTTTTGAATTTGCTTTTCAGGACCAGGATCAAAAGATCGCAGCCTTCGGCAGCTCCTACCTTAAAGATAAGCGCGGCGAAGTCCGGGAGTAGAAACATGCAGCGTTCCATTGCCACCGTTTCCCTGAGCGGCACCCTGCCGGAAAAACTCGAAGCCATCGCCGCCGCCGGGTTCGACGGCGTCGAGATCTTTGAAAACGATCTGCTGTATTACGACGGCAGCCCCCGGGAAGTCAGGCAGATGTGCGCTGATCTGGGGATCGCGATCACGCTGTTCCAGCCGTTCCGCGATTTCGAGGGCTGCCGCCGTGATCGTCTGGCACGCAATCTGGAGCGGGCCGAGCGCAAATTCGACCTGATGCAGGAACTGGGCACCGATCTGATTCTGGTGTGCAGCAACGCCTCGGCGGACAGCGTCGGCGACCGGCAGGTTCTGGTCGATGATCTGCGCCTGCTGGCCGAACGTGCCGGCGCCCGCGGGTTGCGCATCGGCTATGAAGCGCTGGCCTGGGGCCGACACGTCAATACTTATCAACAGGTCTGGGACATCGTGCGTCAGGCCGATCATCCGGCGCTCGGCGTGCTGCTCGACAGCTTTCACACCCTGTCGCTCAAAGGCGATCCAAGCGCGATCGCCGACATTCCCGGCGACAAGATCTTTTTCGTGCAAATGGCCGACGCGCCGATCCTCGCCATGGATGTGCTGGAGTGGAGCCGGCATTTCCGCTGCTTCCCGGGGCAGGGCGAGTTCGATCTGCCGGGGTTCCTCGCGCCGATCATCCAGAGCGGCTACACCGGGCCACTGTCGCTGGAAATTTTCAACGATGGCTTCCGCGCCGCGCCGCCACGGGCGAATGCCGCCGATGGGTTGCGTTCGCTGCTGTATCTGGAGGAGAAAACCCGCCAGCGTCTGGAGCAGCAGGTAACGCCGGTAAGTAACCGCGAAATCCTTTTCGAAACGCCAAAGGCCAGCGAGTACAACGGCATCGAGTTTCTCGAGTTCGCGGTGGACGAAGCACTCGGCGCCAAACTGACGAACTGGCTGGAACGCCTGGGTTTCGTCAAGGCCGGGCAACACCGCTCCAAGGGTGTAAGCCTGTTGCGTCAGGGCGATATCAACCTGATTCTCAACGCCGAACCGTATTCGTTCGGCCACAGTTTCTTCGAGGCCCATGGCCCGTCGCTGTGCGCCACTGCCGTGCGGGTCAAGGACAGCGCCAGCGCGCTGGCCCGCGCCGTTGCCTACAAGGGCCAGCCCTATCGCGGGCTGGTCGGCCCTAATGAACTGGAACTGGCCGCCGTACGCGCGCCGGACGGCAGCCTGATTTATCTGGTAGATGAAGCGGCGGACGTTTATGGCACTGACTTCCATCTGCTGCCCGATGCTGTCGCCCGTGGCGGCCTCAAGCGCATCGACCACATGGCTATGGCGTTGCCGGCGGACAGCCTCGACAGTTGGGTGCTGTTCTACAAGAGCCTGCTGGATTTCGAGGCCGACGATGAAGTGGTGCTGCCCGACCCTTACGGCCTAGTGAAGAGCCGCGCGTTGCGCAGCCGCGACAGTTCGATTCGCTTGCCGCTGAACATCTCGGAGAACCGCAACACCGCGATCTCCCACGCGCTGTCGAGTTATCGCGGCTCGGGTGTGCATCACATCGCCTTCGATTGTGATGACATCTTCGCCGAAGTCAGTCGCGCCAAAGAGGCTGGCGTGCCGTTGCTGGATATCCCGCTCAACTATTACGACGACCTCGCGGCACGCTTCGACTTCGATGATGAGTTTCTCAGCGAGCTGGCGTATTACAACGTGCTCTACGACCGTGATGCCCAGGGCGGCGAGCTGTTCCATGTGTACACCGAGCCGTTCGAGGGGCGGTTCTTCTTCGAGATCATCCAGCGCAAGAACGGTTACGCCGGTTACGGGGCGGCGAACGTGGCGGTGCGCCTGGCGGCAATGGCCAAATCACGCAGCGGCGCCGTGCGCCAGGCCAAGTTGTAGGAATTTCGTAAACGCGGGATTAAACACAGGCTGCACAGCTTCCTTAGCGCAGTTGTGCGGCCCATAATCGCCAGCCTGTGCAGTGATGGCCGTGAGCCCGCAATGACAATGACATCAGAACTCCCCGCAGCCCCCGTCGAATCTGGCACCGAGCCGCGCAAGAGTCGCAAGAACAACCCGGAAAAGACCCGCGAGAACATCCTGCAGGAGGCGATCGTCGAGTTCGTCCAGCAAGGGTTGTCCGGCGCGCGCGTCGACGCGATCGCCGAGCGCATTCACACCTCCAAACGCATGATCTATTACTACTTCGGCAGCAAGGAGCAGTTGTACGTCGAGGTGCTGGAGAAACTCTACGGCGACATCCGCAGCACCGAAAACCGCTTGCACCTGGCCGAGTTGCCGCCGGTGGTGGCGATCCGTCGACTGGTGGAGTTCACTTTCGATCACCACGACCGCAACGTCGATTTCGTGCGGATCGTGTGCATCGAAAATATCCACAACGCCGAGTTCGTGAAGCGTTCGGATGCGATCAAGGCAATGAACAACACGATCCTCGATTCGCTGGGCGAGATTTTGCGCCGTGGCGCGCAAGAGGGTGTATTCCGCGCAGGCCTTGATGCGCTGGACGTGCACTTGCTGATCAGTTCGTTCTGCTTCTACCGCGTCTCGAACCGCCACACGTTCGGTGAGATCTTTCAGATCGACCTGCCGGACGAAGCCATCAAGCAGCGTCATCGCGAGATGATCTGCGAGTCGGTGTTGCGCTACTTGCAGCCGTGACAAGCAAAAGATCGCAGCCTTCGGCAGCTCCTACACAAGGCCATGTAGGCGCTGCCGAAGGCTGCGATCTTTTGATCTTCAAATATTCATGCTTTGAAAATGCGCAAGCATCCGCTGCGCATCCGGCACCACGCCACTGAACAGCTCAAACGCCTTCACCGCCTGAAACACCGCCATGTTGCCGCCGTCCAGCGTGCGGCAACCGAGGGCGCGGGCGTTGCGCAGCAGTTCGGTTTCCAGCGGGAAGTAAACGATCTCCGCGACCCACAATTCCTTGCGCAACAACTCCACCGGCACGGGCATGCCCGGCAGTTTTGCCATGCCCATCGGCGTGGTGTTCACCAGACCGTCGGCCTGATTCAGCGTACCCGGCAGATCACGCCCGGCAGCGGCGCGACCGACTCCGAAATGCTGGTTGAGGTTGTGCGCCAGACTCTCGGCCCGCTCGCGGTCGACATCGAAAATGCTCAGTTGCCGAACGCCTTCACTCAGCAGCGCATGGGCCACCGCAGCACCCGCACCGCCGGCGCCCATCTGAACGACACGCTCTCGGGCGGCATCCTTCAAGCCACGGCGAAACCCCTCGGCAAAACCCAGGCAATCGGTGTTGTGGCCGATGCGTTTGCCATCCTTGAGCACCACGGTGTTGACCGCACCAATGCCCCGGGCTTCCGGCGACAGCTCATCGAGCAGCGGGATGATCGCCTGTTTGCACGGGAAGGTGATGTTCAGGCCGGTGTAGTTCATGCGCTCGGCGGCCAGCAGCAAGTCGGGCAGGGCGCTGCTGTCCATGTGCAGCTGGTCAAGGTCGATCAGGCGATACAGATAGCGCAGGCCTTGCGCATCGCCTTCGTGCTCATGCAGCGCAGGCGTGCGCGAGGCTTGAATGCCGGCGCCGATCAGTCCGGCGAGGATCACGTTGTACCGGCTCATGCTGCCTGCCCCCTCAAACGCTGGCTGAAATGTTCCAGGGCCAGACGATAGCCATGGCTGCCGAAGCCGCACATCACCGCGGTGGCAATGGCCGAGACGAACGAATGATGGCGGAACGGCTCACGCGCATGGACGTTGGACAGATGCACTTCGATCACCGGCAATTCACTGGCGACCAGCGCGTCGCGGATCGCCACCGAGGTGTGTGTCCAGGCCGCGGGATTGATCACGATTCCGGCGCAGCGTCCGCGTGCAGCGTGAATCCAGTCGAGCAGCTCGCCTTCGTGATTGGTCTGGCGAAACTCCACCGCCAGGCCGAACTCTTCGGCGGCGCGCCCGCACAGGGCAGAGATGTCAGCCAGGGTTTCGTGACCGTAGGTCGCCGGTTCACGGGTGCCGAGCAGGTTCAGGTTCGGGCCGTTGAGCACCAGAACGATAGGGGGCATGGGGGGCAAACTCCACTTATTGTTGTTGGCTTGGGCCGAGGGTTTCAGCCTGTGGAGGTAAAATGTACCAGATGGTTACCATGGTCAATTGAACAGCGTTGCGTCTGGCGCTTAGTGTTCGGTGATCGCACAGATCAAAAGATCGTCCGAACGCGGCCCGAACCTGCGGCAGCTCCTACAGGGGAATGTATTTCAGGGTAGGAGCTGCCGCAGGCTGCGATCTTTTCTGGCGCCCAAAAAAAAGCCGTCAATCACGACGGCTTTCTTGCATCTGGCATTGGCAATCAACGGCGGGTCAGCAACACCCCGGACTCCATGTGATGCGTCCACGGGAACTGGTCGAACATCGCGCAGCGGGTGATGCGGTGCGTGTCGTGCAACTGGGCGATGTTGGCCGCCAGGGTTTCCGGATTGCAGGAGATGTACAGGATGTTGTCGAAACGCCGGGTCAGCTCGCAGGTATCCGGATCCATGCCGGCGCGTGGCGGGTCGACGAACACGCTGCCGAATTCGTAGCTCTTCAGGTCGATGCCTTGCAGGCGACGGAACGGACGCACTTCGTTCAGCGCTTCGGTCAGCTCTTCGGCGGACAGACGCACCAGCGTGACGTTATCCACAGCGTTTTCACTGAGGTTGCTCAGTGCGGCGTTGACCGAGGTCTTGCTGATCTCGGTCGCCAGCACTTTGCGCACGCGGGTGGCGAGCGGCAGGGTGAAGTTGCCGTTGCCGCAGTACAGCTCCAGCAGATCGTCGCTGCGATCGCCCAGCGCTTCGTATGCCCAGTTGAGCATCTTCTGGTTCACCGTGCCGTTGGGCTGGGTGAACGCGCCTTCCGGCTGGCGATAGCTGAAGGTGCGACCGCTGACTTCGAGTTTCTCCACCACGTAATCGTGGCCGATCACTTCGCGCTTGCCCTTGGAACGCCCGATAACGCTGACGTTGAGATCAGCCGCCAGCTTCGACGCGGCGGCGTGCCAGTGCTCGTCCAGCGGACGGTGATAGCACAGGGTGATCATCGCATCGCCGGCCAGGGTGGTCAGAAACTCCACCTGAAACAGCTTGTGGCTCAACGCCGAGCTGGCCTGCCACGCTGCCTTGAGCTGCGGCATCAATTGGTTGATACGCAGGCTGGCAATCGGGAATTCTTCGATCAGGATCGGCGTGCGTTTGTCGTCCTGGGAGAACATCGCGTAGTGCCGCTCGCCGGCCTCGCGCCACAGGCGAAATTCCGCGCGCAAGCGGAAGTTCTGCAGCGGCGAGTCGAACACCGTCGGCTCTGGCGCATCGAACGGGGCCAGCAGGTCACGCAAGCGCGTGACCTTGTCTTCGAGCTGAGTGGCGTAGGCCTGGGAATCGAAAGTCATGCGTTGAACCAACCCAACTTGATCACGAACAGAATCGACAGAATCACCAGCGCCGGGTTCAGCTCACGGGCGCGGCCCGACAGCAGCTTGATCACGGTCCAGGAAATGAAGCCGAACGCGATGCCGTTGGCGATCGAGTAAGTGAACGGCATCGCCAGCGCAGTCACCACCACCGGTGCGGCGACGGTAATGTCTTCCCAGTCTATTTCCGCCAGGCCCGACGTCATCAGCACGGCGACGAACAGCAGCGCCGGTGCGGTGGCGAAGGCTGGAACGCTGGCCGCCAGTGGCGAGAAGAACAGCGCCAGCAGGAACAGGATTGCCACGACGATGGCCGTCAGTCCGGTACGGCCGCCAGCACTCACGCCGGCAGCGGATTCGATGTAGCTGGTGGTGGTCGAAGTGCCCAGCAGCGAGCCGGCCATCGCCGCGGTGCTGTCGGCGATCAGTGCGCGACCCATTTTCGGCATGTGGCCGTCCTTGCCCATCAGGCCGGCGCGCTTGGCGACGCCGATCAGGGTGCCGGAGTTGTCGAACAGGTCGACGAACAGGAAGGCGAAGATCACGCTGACCAGACCGATGTCCAGTGCGCCCTTGATGTCCAGTTGCATGAAGGTCGGGGCCAGCGAAGGTGGCATCGAGGTCACGCCGCCAAACGGGGTGAAGCCCATGGCGATGGACACGATGGTCACCGCCAGAATGCCGATCAGCACCGCGCCGCGCACTTTCAGCGCTTCGAGGGCAACGATCAGGGCGAAGCCGAGGGTGGCGAGGATCGGCGCCGGGGCTTTCAGGTCACCGAGGCCGACCATGGTCGCCGGGTTGCTGACCACGATGCCGGCGTTGTGCAGGGCGATCAGCGCCAGGAACAGGCCGATACCGGCAGCAATTGCCGAGCGCAGTGGCAGCGGGATGCTGTTGATGATCCATTCGCGGATGCGAAAGATCGACAGCAGGAAGAAGCACACCGCCGAGATGAACACCGCGCCCAGCGCCACTTGCCAGGTATGGCCCATGTGCAGGACCACGGTGTAGGTAAAGAAGGCGTTCAGGCCCATGCCCGGTGCGAGGGCGATCGGGTAGTTGGCGATCAGGCCCATGATGGTCGAGCCGATGGCGGCTGCCAGACAGGTGGCGACGAACACCGCGCCCTTGTCCATGCCGGTCTCGCCGAGAATGCTCGGGTTGACGAACAGAATGTAGGCCATGGCCAGGAAGGTCGTGACGCCCGCAAGAATCTCGGTACGCACGTTGGTGTTGTGTGCCTTGAGTTGAAACAGCCTTTCCAGCATGTCTGCTCCCCGTGGCGCGCGTGGCGCCGTGAATGTATCGACCTCAACAGCAAAGCACAGACCGTCGCAAGCGCCTGGAAAATTGTGGTGGGCCGGAAAAAGCCGCGCATCATACCAGCCGCGTGAGGAATATGGCGGATGTTGGTGCCGAACGTCGTCGAAGTTTTGCCGCAGGGTTATCTGCGCCATACTGCGCGCTGAATTTTTCGGGGAATTGCGACCACATGGGCAAGTGCTGGATGAAGGCTTTCGGGGTAGTGGCAGGGCTGATGGCCGGTTCGACGGCGGCGCTTGCAGCCTCGGCGCCACCGTTGACGCAAGTGAAAGTGATCAAGGTCCAGTCGCCGGCCTGTGGCCTGGAAGACATTGGCGATGGCCAGTCGCAGACCCAATGCAATCACGCCGGGCCGGGCATCAAGGTGTATGTGCTGGAAGTCGGTTACGGCCAGAACCAGCCACACGCCACGCTGGACGGCTTTGAAGTCAACGGCACCCGCGCCCCGGTGTGTGCTTTCGATAACGGTAATCTGACCGAGTGCACGCCCGGCAGCAAAACTGTAGGCTCGCTGTATACCTTCGATCTGGCGGGCAAACAGGAAGGCACTTTCACTTTCAGCAACACCTCGATCAACGCACCGCGCAACACACTGTCGACCCAGCTTTACATCAAGTAACGGCTGTCACCGAACAGGGCAGGGCAAAGCTGACTACGCTTGGAAGATCACCCAGCGGATGGCGGCCATGACCTTTAGAGCCCTGATTACCCTCGCCGAGGGCATCGATGATCTGCAAAGCGTGACCCTGATCGACGTGCTGCGCCGCGCCGGCGTCGAAGTCGTGGCGGCCAGCATCGAAGGCCGGCGCATGCTGACCTGCGCGCGCGGCACACGCCTGACGGCCGATGGCATGCTGGTCGATGTACTGGCGCAGACCTTCGACCTGATCGTCCTGCCCGGCGGCGCCGTCGGCGCCCAGCATCTGGCGGCGCATCAGCCGCTGCAACAATTGCTCAAGAACCAGGCCAGCGCCGGGCGCCTGTTCGCCGCCATCGCCGAATCCCCGGCCATCGCCCTGCAAGCTTTTGGCGTCCTGCGTCAACGACGCATGACCTGCCTGCCGAGTGCCAGTCATCAATTGTCGGGCTGTACGTTTGTTGACCAACCGGTGGTGGTCGACGGCAACTGCATCACCGCCCAAGGCTCCGGTGGCGCACTGGACTTTGCCCTGATGCTGGTGGAGCAGCTTGGTGGCAAGGCGTTGCGGGCGAAAGTGGCGGGGGAGGTGTTGGTTTGACGAGAGTCAGACCTTCACCTCTTCCACCGGCACATGCATCCGGTCGCGGTTGGCCAGGGTCGGGAACAGTTTGATCCACGTCCCCGTCACCACCAGCGTACCGATGCCACCCATGACCACGGCCGGCACGGTGCCGAACCAGTGTGCGGTGAGGCCGGATTCGAATTCGCCCAACTGGTTGGAGGCGCCGATGAACAGGCCGTTCACCGCGCTGACCCGACCGCGCATTTCGTCGGGGGTCTCCAGTTGCACGAAGGAGGCGCGGATCACCATGCTGATCATGTCCGCCGCGCCGAGCACCACCAGCACTGCCAGCGAGAACCAGAACGAGGTGGACAGGCCGAAGGCGATGGTCGCCACGCCGAACACGCCGACCGCGGTGAACATCACCCGGCCAACGTTGCGCTCGACGGCGAACCGGGCGAGGAACAGTGACATCCCCAGCGCGCCAACCGCCGGCGCCGAGCGCAGCAGGCCCAGGCCCCACGGCCCGGTCAGCAGAATGTCCTTGGCGAACACCGGCAGCAGCGCCGTTGCGCCACCGAGCAGCACGGCGAACAGGTCCAGTGAAATCGCCCCGAGGATGTCCGGGCGGCTGCGAATGAAGCGAATCCCCGCCAGCAACGAATCCAGGGTGGCTTTGCCCTTGTTCAGCGGTGTTTGTCGGGCGGGCAGGTTGAGCATCAACGTGCAGGCGATGACATAGAGCAGCACCGTCGGGCCGTAGACCCAGACACTGCCGAACGCGTAGAGCAAACCACCCAGCGCCGGGGCGACGATGGTGGCTGACTGCTGTGCCGATTGCGCGGCAGCCACGGCCCGGGGGAACAGTGCTGTGGGCACGATGCTCGGCAGCAGCGCCTGGGTGGTCGGCAGTTCGAAGGAGCGTGCGCCGCCGAGCAGAAAGGCGAGGATGAAGATCATTTCCCGGGTGATGTGATCGGTGGCGCTGCCGATGGCCAGCGCCAGCGCGATCAATGCCTGCAACGATTGGCAGATCGCCGCAACCCGGCGCCGGTCATAGCGATCGGCGACGTGCCCGGTGTGCAGCATGAACAGCACCCGTGGCGCGAACTCGACCAGCCCGACCAGCCCCAGGTCGAGCACGTTGCCGGTCAACTGGTACAGATTCCAGCCGATCGCCACGGTGAGCATCTGAAAGCCACTGGCGGTAAAGATCCGGGCGAACCAGAACGCGAGAAACGGACGATGGTGACGTAACAGCAGGGGCTCTTGGCTGGGCATCTGAAGGCAGGTCTGGCTCTGGGGGAACCGCGAGGTTATCACCAGTCTGTAACAGGAAGTTGCTATGACAAAAAATTTAGTTAGCCAGACATCTATCTCGGTTCTGGATGCCGATCCCCCTGTGGCGAGGGGATTCATCCCCGATCGACTGCGCAGCAGTCGTAAACACTGCCGACACAACCAAAAGGCAGTGTGTATCTGAGGGGGGGCTGCTTCGCTGCCCATCGGGGATGAATCCCCTCGCTACAGGTCGTGCCGCTCTGGGGATGTATTTCAGAGCGTTGCCCGGGCAATGAGGCAACTTGTCACGCGGCAAACGACCACGCGGTTGTTCGTCGCAAATGGGACTACTCTTTCAACGTTGCTTGATCCAGATCAAGACCCTCCCAGGCGATGGTCTGGTGGCCCGTCGGCCAGACTCCCTGCGTTGCGATGGCTGTTAAAAAGAACGAATCAGAATTCGCCGCACTCCATATCCGTGGGGGCAGTAGGCGCAGGGGCCACAAGCCCTGTTGCCGGTATTACCTGACAGAGGAAGCCATATGTTCGGTTTAGAGGCACTCGATCTCGCCCGAATTCAGTTCGCGTTCACCATCTCGTTCCACATCCTGTTCCCGGCCATCACCATTGGCCTGGCGAGTTACCTGGCGGTGCTCGAAGGTCTGTGGCTGAAGACCCACAATGACACCTACCGGGACCTCTACCACTTCTGGTCGAAGATCTTTGCCGTCAACTTCGGCATGGGCGTGGTGTCCGGACTGGTCATGGCCTATCAGTTCGGCACCAACTGGAGCCGTTTCTCGGACTTCGCCGGTTCCGTCACCGGGCCGTTGCTGACCTACGAGGTGCTCACGGCATTCTTCCTCGAAGCCGGTTTCCTCGGCGTGATGCTGTTCGGCTGGAACAAGGTCGGGCGCGGCCTGCACTTCTTCTCCACGGTGATGGTGGCCATCGGCACGCTGATCTCGACATTCTGGATTCTCGCCTCCAACAGCTGGATGCAGACCCCGCAAGGCTTTGAGATCGTCAACGGTCAGGTGATCCCGACCGACTGGCTGGCCATCGTCTTCAACCCATCGTTCCCGTATCGCCTGATGCACATGGCGACCGCTGCGTTCGTGGCCACGGCGTTCTTCGTCGGCTCGTCGGCGGCCTGGCACTTGTTGCGCGGCAAGGACAACCCGGCGATCCGCACCATGTTGTCGATGGCGATGTGGATGGCGCTGATCGTCGCACCGATCCAGGCAGTTATCGGCGACTTCCACGGGCTCAATACCCTCGAGCACCAGCCGGCGAAAATCGCTGCGATCGAAGGCCACTGGGAAAACAAAGGCAACGAAGCGACCCCGCTGATCCTGTTCGGCTGGCCGGACATGAAGGAAGAGAAAACCAAGTTCGCCGTGGAAATCCCCTACCTCGGCAGCCTGATCCTGACCCACTCGCTGGACAAGCAAGTGCCGGCACTCAAGGAGTTCCCGCCTGAAGACCGGCCGAATTCGACCATCGTGTTCTGGTCGTTCCGGGTCATGGTCGGCCTCGGCTTCCTGATGATCTTCACCGGTCTGTGGAGCCTGTGGCTGCGCAAGCGCGACTCGCTCTACACCTCGCGCCCGTTCCTCTATCTGGCATTGTGGATGGGGCCGTCCGGCCTGATCGCGATCCTCGCTGGCTGGTTCACCACTGAAATCGGGCGTCAGCCATGGGTGGTCTACGGGCTGATGCGCACGGCGGATGCGTCCTCCAACCACAGCTTCATGCAGATGAGCATCACCCTGATCATGTTTGTCGTGGTGTATTTCGCGCTGTTTGGTGCGGGGCTTGGCTACATGATGCGTCTGGTGCGCAAAGGGCCGAAAACCGACGAAGGCAAGGAAACCAACGACGGTGGTCCGGGCAAGAAACGCACGCCGGCCCGGCCGATGTCCGCAGCCGACGACGATGGCGCCGACGCTGACCATCGCCCCAGCCTGACCAAGG
Organism: Pseudomonas sp. HMWF021; assembly: GCF_003061005.1. Lineage (GTDB taxonomy): Bacteria > Pseudomonadota > Gammaproteobacteria > Pseudomonadales > Pseudomonadaceae > Aquipseudomonas. The sequence goes on from NZ_QAIK01000061.1 coordinate 119,437, forward strand.
AGATTTGAATCATGGGTATTGATCTTCCGCTGATCTGGGCCGTGATCATCATCTTCGGCATCATGATGTACGTGGTCATGGACGGTTTCGATCTGGGGATCGGGATTCTCTTCCCGTTCATTCCGGGCAAAGTCGACCGTGACGTGATGATGAACACCGTCGCTCCGGTGTGGGACGGCAATGAAACCTGGCTGGTGCTCGGCGGCGCGGCATTGTTCGGCGCGTTCCCGCTGGCCTATTCGGTGGTGTTGTCAGCCCTGTACCTGCCGCTGATTTTCATGCTCATCGGCCTGATTTTCCGTGGTGTGGCGTTCGAGTTCCGCTTCAAGGCCAGGGACGACAAGCGTCACCTGTGGGACAAGGCGTTCATCGGTGGTTCGGTGGCGGCGACGTTCTTCCAGGGCGTGGCACTCGGTGCGTTCATCGACGGCTTGCCGGTGGTCAATCGGCAATATGCCGGCGGTTCACTGGACTGGCTGACGCCGTTCACGCTGTTCTGCGGCGCGGCGCTGGTGGTGGCCTATGCCTTGCTCGGCTGCACCTGGCTGATCATGAAGACCGAAGGCAAGCTGCAGGAGCAGATGCACAACCTCGCACGGCCGCTGGCGTTCGTGCTGCTGGCCGTGATCGGCGTCGTCAGCCTGTGGACGCCGCTGGCTCACCCGGAAATCGCCACACGCTGGTTCAGCATGCCCAACCTGTTCTGGTTCATGCCGGTGCCGATTCTGGTGCTGGTGACGATGTACGGGCTGATCCGCGCTGTGGCGCGCAATGCCAACTACACGCCGTTCCTGCTGACCCTGGTGCTGATTTTCCTCGGCTACAGCGGTCTGGGCATCAGCCTGTGGCCGAACATCGTGCCGCCGTCGATCTCGATCTGGGACGCCGCCGCACCGCCGCAGAGCCAGGGCTTCATGCTGGTCGGAACGCTGTTCATCATCCCGTTCATCCTGGGTTACACCTTCTGGAGCTACTACGTGTTCCGCGGCAAGGTCACCCACGAAGACGGTTACCACTAGAACTGTGTGAAATCTGTGTAGGAGCTGCGGCACGCTGCGATCTTTTGATTTGAAAATCAGGATCAAAGGATCGCAGCCTCGTTTCACTCGACAGCTCCTACAGCGCGCTTTAACGGAGGAACGATGCAATGAACGGCAAACATTCCCTGCACGAGATTGAAGAGGCCGAAAAAAAGCCGCTGTGGCAGCGGCTCGGCTGGTTGGCCCTGATCTGGATCGGTAGCGTCGGCGCGCTGTTCATTGTCGCCAGCCTGATGCGCCTGTTCATGAACGCGGCCGGTTTGACCACACACTGACACATCCCGTCCCGTTGCCCTTGGGCACGGTTTACAACCCTCTGTACCGCAGAGGGTTTTTTTTGCCTGACGGTTTACTTGCGGGCCTTGAGAATTACGAATTTCGGCGTGGCAGCCACTTGCTCGACGCCACGGAACAGCCGCGCCAGTTTGCTGTGATAACCCAGGTGACGGTTGCCGACGATGTACAGCGCGCCGCCCACCACCAGCGCCTCGCGGGCTTGCTGGAACATGCGCCAGGCCAGAAAGTCACCGACAACCTGCTGCTGGTGGAACGGCGGATTGCACAGCACCACGTCCAGCGATTGCGGCTCTTGACCGGCCAAACCATCGCCGGCACGTACGATCACTTCGCGCTCCCCCAGCGCGGCACGCCAGTTCTCGGCAGCCGATTGCACGGCCATGAACGATTCGTCGACCAGCGTGTAATGCGCGTCAGGGTTGTGCAGAGCGCTGGCGATCGCCAATACACCGTTGCCGCAGCCCAGGTCGGCGACCCGTGCTGAACCGAGGTTTTTCGGTAGATGCGGCAGGAACGCGCGAGTGCCGATGTCCAGCCCTTCGCGGCAGAACACGTTGGCGTGGTTGAGCAATTCGATAGCCGGCTCGTCAAGCGAGTAGCGTGAAGGGTAGGGCGAGATGGCCGGAGTTTTCGCTTCAGGGGTCGCAATCAGCAGGCGTGCCTTCTTCACCGCCAGTGACGCCTGCACCGGACCGACGTAACGCTCCAGCAGATCACCGGCCGCCCGTGGCAGATGCTTGACCATCGCTGCCGCCACCACTTGTGCACCCGGTGCCAGTTGGCCTTGCAGGCGAATCAGTTGCTCTTCGAGCAGGGCCAGGGTTTTCGGCACACGGATCAGTACCCGGTCGAAGGGGCCGACCAACGGCTCGCTGGCCGGGGTGCCGCGCACCGCATCGAAGGCCAGGCCGTTGCGCACCAGATTCTTTTCCAGCCCCTGAAACGCCAGAAACGAGTCACCGCTGCTGCTGACCTGAACTTTGCCCGCGAGGCTGGCCGCGAGGGCGCCGAAGCTGTCATTGAGTACCAGCACTCGAGTCCCGGCCGCCGGTTGTTCAGCTGCCAGATGGTTGAGCAGGTATTCGTCGGCTGCATCGAAGGCTTGCAGCGGTTCATTTTGCTGCTCGGGCTGGCGGATCAGGTCGAGTCGGGCGAAGGGGGTTTCGAACAAGGGCATGGCAGGGAAGCTCTGGGTAATCAACGGGTGGCCCACAGCCCGGATGAGCGTACTGCGGAACCGTCCGAGTGCACCACGACGTCGGGTTCACGTCATCACTCAGGAAGGTCGCAAATGGTACTTTTTTTTCCGCTTGAATACTCGCAGGTTTTTAAGGGTCAGGTGCGTCCAGCAGGCCGATGCGGGTGGCAGCGATGACGGCTGAAATCTTGTTGCACACGTTCAACTTCGAAATCACGTTTTGCACGTGATAATTCACGGTCCGTTCGCTGAGGCAAAGGATCCGCGAAATTTCATAGGCGGTCTTGCCGACAGCGGAAAGCTTCAGTACCTCCAGCTCCCGGGGTGAGAGCCGTGGCCGAGTGACAGCGTCGCCCTGTTTGGGCAGGGTTCTGGCGAACAATTCGCTCAGATGACTGGTCACGTAGAACATATAGCCAAAGTGTTCGTACAGCTCGAGCGAACTCAGTGGGCCATTTTTTCTGACAAGGCTAAGCGTGGTGCACAGGCCGGACGCTTCATGATGAAACGACTGTGACCAGCCGTGGCGCAATCCATGCTCTTGCAACGCGCTCCATAGTTCTGGCGTTTTTGAATAGAGCCCTTGTTCCCATATCACCGGCAACATACAGTGATTGCAGTGTGCTATTACCGGGTCAATCCTGCTGTAACGTTCAAGTTCATAGAGTTCGTTCCATTTTTTTGGATAGTTATTGATTTGCAAGGCATTTAAATTGTCGTTTCGACTATTCGAGGTCAACGAGATGGCGCAGAAATTGAAACCTATGTTTTCTGCAAATCTCAACAGGATCGGATAGGCAGACTCTATCTCCCTTGCGAAAGTCAGTTGCTTTAATTGCGACTCCTTCCACATTTCCATTAAAAACTCCGTGACTCTCCTACTGGGTGGGGTGCGGTTGGATCCAAAGGGACCGGCACGAATCCGAGTGTAGGATATTTCCCACGTAAAGTTTTGAACTTTTTGCTCTTGGCTGTTTTGAATATTGAATAATTGGTTATTAGTGGGGGAGATTATTAGATGTTGCTGTTAATCTGATATTTTTATTACTGGTTAGCATTCTTAAATATGATTTATTTTTCGCGTTCCGAATGCAAGACAGCACAAACTGTCCGTGTTTAGGCTTTTGATTTTGCGCGACACTGTGGGCAATCGTTGAATGGAGTCTCCCATGACCGCCAGTGCAGAGAAATTCACGGCCCAGACGTTGCTCGAAGTAAATCCCCTGACCTCTAGCCTTTTCACCCTGCGTACCACACGTGATGCGGGCTTTCGGTTCCGCGCCGGGCAGTTCGCCCGCCTCGGCGTGACCAAGGCCGATGGCAGCACGGTGTGGCGCGCCTATTCGATGGTGTCTTCGCCGTTCGACGAATTTCTCGAGTTCTTTTCCATCGTGGTGCCGGGGGGCGAGTTCACCAGCGAGCTGAGCCGGCTCAAAGTCGGCGACACCTTGCTTGTCGAGCGTCAGGCCTTTGGCTATCTGACACTGGATCGTTTTGTCGATGGCCGGGATCTCTGGCTGTTGTCCACCGGCACCGGGGTCGCGCCGTTCCTGTCGATCCTGCAGGACTTCGAGGTGTGGGAAAGATTCGAGCGGATCATCCTCGTGTACAGCGTGCGTGAAGCCCGGGAGCTGGCCTATCTGGAGCTGATCCGGCAGTTGGCGCAGCGTGATTATCTGGCCGAGTACGCGCACAAGCTGCAATTCATCCCGACGGTCACCCGCGAGCAGGCTGGCGGGGCATTGAATGGACGCATCACCACGCTGATCGAAAGCGGCGAGCTGGAGCGTACGGCGGGCCTGGAACTGACGGCCGAGCATTCGCGAGTCATGCTTTGCGGCAACCCGCAGATGATCGATGACACCCGGGCCTTGCTCAAGGCGCGAGGACTGCGCCTGAGCCTTTCACGCAAGCCAGGGCAGGTGGCGGTGGAAAACTACTGGTAAGGAAACGGCGCCCTCAGGCGCCGTTGCAATAGGTGCAGCGTTCAGGGCCGCGTGTTCTGAGCCTTGAGCAGGTCGCGGATCTCGCCTAGCAGTTCTTCTTCTTTGGTCGGCACAGGTGGCAACGTTGGCGCCACGGCTTCTTCACGCTTGAGGCGGTTGATGGCCTTGACGCCCATGAAGATCGCAAACGCGACAATGATGAAGTCCAGTACGCTCTGAATGAATTTGCCATACGCCAGCACGACGGCCGGAGCCGAACCATCAGCGGCTTTCAGCGTGATGGCCAGGTCGCTGAAATCCACCCCGCCGATCAGCAGGCCGATTGGCGGCATGATCACGTCGCCGACAAAGGACGAAACGATTTTGCCGAAGGCGGCACCGATGATGATACCGACGGCCATGTCGACCACATTGCCTTTGACCGCGAAGGCCTTGAACTCACTTAGCACGCCCATAGGTTATTTCCTTGTTACAGATGAGTTTGGTGTACGCAGTGTAAATCAGCAAAACGCGTCCTGCGCGAAACACCTTCTTACAATGCCCGTTTTTATCGACACATTAATCGACGATTAGTTTGCAAAGTGCCACTAATCGCGCGCGAAATACGCCGTAACCCGCTGAACAGGAAGCGAAAATTTTCAATCATGGAATTACGAACTTTCTATTTATGTTCCTTCGCATAGCCCTCTAGCCTCTGGCTGGCGCACCTGGATGCGCTCAAAAAAACCAGAGGAACCTGATATGAATTCCACTCTTGAATTGGCGGCCTTTCCCCTTCGCCGCACGGTCGGCCTGCTTACTGTCGGCCTGTTGAGCTTCTCCGTGAACGCCGCGCCGCTCACCCGGGACAACGGTGCAGCGGTCGGCGACAACCAGAATTCGCAGACTGCCGGTGCCAACGGCCCGGTGCTGCTGCAGGATGTACAGCTGATCCAGAAGCTCCAGCGTTTCGACCGTGAGCGCATTCCCGAGCGCGTGGTGCATGCTCGTGGCACCGGTGCCCACGGCACGTTCACAGTGACCAACGACCTCAGCGACCTGAGCAAGGCCAAAGTGTTTGCCGCAGGCCAGGTAACGCCGGTGTTTGTGCGTTTCTCCGCCGTGGTGCACGGCAATCACTCCCCGGAAACCCTGCGCGATCCGCGCGGTTTTGCCACCAAGTTCTACACCGCCGATGGCAACTGGGACCTGGTGGGCAACAACTTTCCGACCTTCTTCATCCGCGACGCGATCAAGTTCCCGGACATGGTTCACGCCTTCAAGCCCGATCCGCGTACCAACCTTGACGATGACTCGCGCCGTTTCGACTTCTTCTCTCATGTGCCGGAAGCGACCCGTACGCTGACCGAGCTGTATTCCAATTCAGGTACTCCAGCCAGTTATCGGGAGATGGACGGTAATGGTGTGCACGCCTACAAGTTGGTTAACGCCAAAGGCGAAGTGCACTATGTGAAGTTTCACTGGAAAAGTTTGCAGGGCATCAAGAACCTGACACCTGAACAAGTCGAAAAAGTTCAGGGCAAGGATTACAGTCACATGACCAATGATTTGGTAACTAATATCAACAAGGGCAACTTTCCGAAATGGGACTTGTACATCCAAGTGCTAAATCCGCAAGATTTGTCCAAGTTTGATTTCGATCCGTTGGACGCGACCAAGATCTGGCCGAATGTTCCTGAGCGAAAAGTTGGACAAATGGTGTTGAATCGTAATCCAGCCAATGTGTTCCAGGAAACCGAACAAGTTGCCATGGCGCCGGCCAATGTTGTTCCGGGTATCGAGCCTTCCGAAGACCGTTTGTTGCAGGGGCGGGTGTTTTCTTATGCCGATACGCAAATGTATCGTTTGGGCGCCAATGCCCTGCAGTTGCCGATCAACGCGCCAAAAGTTGCGGTCAACAATGGCAATCAGGACGGCGCGATGAACTTCGGTGCCACCCAGTCTGGCGTGAACTATCAGCCAAGCCGCCTGCAACCGCGTGAGGAGCCTCAAAGCGCGCGTTACAGCCAACTGACACTGTCGGGCAGCACCCAGCAGGCGAAGATTCAGCGTGAGCAGAATTTCAAGCAGGCCGGTGATCTGTATCGCTCATTCAGCCAGCAGGAGCGTCAGGATCTGATCAACAGTTTCGGCGGCTCGCTGGCGACCACCGACGACGAGAGCAAGCACATCATCCTGTCCTTCCTCTATAAGGCCGACCCGGAATACGGCACCGGCGTCACCAAAGTGGCCAAGGGTGACCTGAGCCGGGTCAAGGCGCTGGCAGCGAAACTGGTCGACTGATCTCGACGCCATGCAACGCGGGGCCTGATCCAGGCCCCGCTCTGTTGAAGGAGACGACTGATGCGCTTTTGTCTTTTATTGCTGCTCGGCTGCCTGTCCTGGACGGCGCAGGCCGAGCAGGACCCCGAGGCGATCAAGGTCCAATTGCAGGATTACTACTTCGACGCCGCCCGGCGCGGAGATGTGCCGATGCTCGATACTTTCATCGAGTCCGGTTATTCCCTCGATACGCGCGACAGCAAGGGTTACACCGCGCTGATTCTGGCGGCGTATCACGGCCAGGGCGCGGCGGTTGACCGCTTGCTGGCGGCGGGCGCCGATGCCTGCGCGCAGGACCAGCGCGGCAACACGGCGCTGATGGGCGCGATTTTCAAAGGCGAGATGCAGATCGCCCGACGGCTGATGGCGACTGATTGCAGCCCGGATCAACGCAACGGCGCAGGCCAGACTGCGGCGATGTACGCCGGGTTGTTCAAGCGTGTTGAACTGCTCGACGCACTCAAGGCCAAGGGCGCCGATCTCAATGCCGAGGATCCGCTGGGCAACAGTGCCGCGCGTCTGGCCAACGGTGAAATCCGTACCGCCGCACCGCGCTGAACGGTGGCTGCGTTATCATCGCGGTTTTTGCCGGGGGAACCAGATGGCCAAGGCCAAGCGCATGTACGGCTGCACCGAGTGCGGCGCAACCTTTCCCAAGTGGGCGGGCCAGTGCGGCGAATGCGGCGCCTGGAACACCCTGACCGAAACCATGATCGAGAGCGGCGGCGCCACCGCGCCCACCGGGCGTACCGGCTGGGCCGGGCAGCAGGCGCAGATCAAGACCCTGGCCGAAGTCAGCATCGAGGAGATTCCACGCTTCTCCACCGCGTCCGGTGAACTGGACCGGGTGCTGGGTGGCGGTCTGGTCGATGGTTCGGTGGTGTTGATCGGCGGTGATCCGGGCATCGGCAAATCGACGATTCTGCTGCAGACCCTGTGCAACCTCGCCAAGAGCATGCCGGCGCTGTACGTCACCGGTGAAGAATCCCAGCAACAGGTGGCCATGCGTGCCCGGCGTTTGGGTTTGCCTCAAGATCAATTGCGGGTGATGACCGAAACCTGTATCGAAACCATCATCGCCACCGCCCGTCAGGAAAAACCCAAGGTGATGGTGATCGACTCGATCCAGACCATCTTCACCGAACAATTGCAATCAGCCCCCGGTGGTGTTTCGCAGGTGCGCGAGAGTGCGGCACTGCTGGTGCGTTATGCCAAGCAGAGCGGCACGGCGATTTTCCTCGTCGGTCACGTCACCAAGGAAGGCGCGCTCGCAGGCCCGAGGGTGCTGGAGCACATGGTCGATACTGTGCTGTATTTCGAAGGCGAGTCAGATGGGCGCCTGCGCTTGCTGCGGGCGGTGAAGAACCGTTTCGGTGCGGTCAACGAACTCGGTGTGTTCGGCATGACCGACAAGGGCCTGAAAGAAGTCTCCAACCCTTCGGCGATTTTTCTCACGCGCGCGCAAGAAGAAGTCCCAGGCAGCGTGGTGATGGCTACATGGGAAGGCACCCGGCCGATGCTGGTGGAAGTGCAGGCACTGGTGGATGACAGCCATCTGGCGAATCCGCGCCGGGTGACGCTGGGCCTGGATCAGAATCGTCTGGCGATGTTGCTGGCGGTGCTGCACCGCCACGGCGGCATTCCGACCCACGATCAGGATGTGTTCCTCAATGTGGTCGGCGGGGTGAAGGTGCTGGAGACGGCGTCTGACCTGGCGCTGATGGCGGCGGTGATGTCGAGCCTGCGCAACCGGCCGTTGCCCCATGATCTGCTGGTGTTTGGCGAAGTCGGTTTGTCTGGCGAGGTGCGTCCGGTGCCGAGTGGGCAGGAGCGCTTGAAGGAAGCGGCCAAGCATGGCTTCAAACGCGCGATCGTACCCAAGGGCAACGCGCCGAAGGAAGCGCCGGCAGGGTTGCAGATCATTGCCGTGACGCGCCTGGAACAGGCGCTCGACGCGCTATTCGAATAACTACGGTTTCCTTGTAGGAGCTGCCGAAGGCTGCGATCTTTTGATCTTGTTTTAGAGGAGCAATGTCAAAAGATCGCAGCCTTCGGCAGCTCCTACAAATTCACAGTTCGATCAGGGCGCCGAGTTCACGCTCAAGCTCGGCTTCATCCGCCAGATTCAGCTCGATCAACCGCCGCAAGCGCTGGATCGACTCCAGACTGATATGCCGGCAGACGAATCCCAACTGGCCGTTTTCTTCATGAGCCAGATGCACATCCATTTCGATTTCGACGTCCGGACTTAAATGGATCCTGACGAAAAAGTCTTGCGCTGCATCGCCCAACCACGGCTCTGGCATTTCGATCAGCAACCCTTTCAGCGACAGATCGATCAGCTTCACCGGCCAGATGTACTCGCCCTGACTCAGCTCGGTTCTGGCATCGAACGCAATACGTTTGAAGCGACGACGGTTGGCTGGGTGCTCGCTCATGGCGCAATCCTCCGAAGGTTCGCTGACTATAGACCTGCATTGTTCGGGCATGCCAGCGCGAACGGGCCAGATAGACCTATGTCGGGGTATGGTCTTTGGCGCCAGTAGCGCTAAACTCGAGGTGGCTGTCTTTCTTGTCCACCCTGGCTGGAATAATAAAATGAAAAATAATAATAGCCTGCTACGCCACTTACCCTGGCTAGTGCTGGCAATCGTAGGAGCGTGCGCCCTGGGCGTAGTGGCATTGCGCCGAGGAGAGGCGATCAACGCCTTGTGGATCGTGGTCGCAGCAGTGGCCATCTATCTGGTGGCGTACCGTTACTACAGTCTGTTCATCGCCAACAACGTGATGCAACTGGATCCGCGTCGGGCCACCCCCGCCGTGCTCAACAACGACGGTCTGGACTACGTGCCGACCAACAAACACATTCTTTTCGGTCACCACTTCGCGGCGATTGCCGGCGCAGGCCCACTGGTCGGCCCGGTATTAGCGGCGCAGATGGGCTATCTGCCCGGTACGCTCTGGCTGATTGCCGGGGTGGTGCTGGCGGGCGCGGTGCAGGACTTCATGGTTCTGTTCATGTCGACCCGGCGCAACGGCCGTTCCCTGGGCGACATGGTGCGTGAAGAAATGGGCCGTATCCCCGGCACCATCGCGCTGTTCGGCTGCTTCCTGATCATGATCATCATCCTCGCGGTGCTGGCGCTGATCGTGGTCAAGGCACTGGCCGAGAGCCCGTGGGGCATCTTCACCGTGATGGCGACCATCCCGATCGCGATGTTCATGGGCATCTACATGCGCTACATCCGTCCGGGTCGCATTGGCGAGATCTCGGTCATCGGCGTGTTGCTGTTGCTCGGTTCGATCTGGCTCGGTGGTCAGATTGCCGCTGATCCGGTGTGGGCCAAGGCCTTCAGCTTCACCGGCGTGCAAATCACCTGGATGCTGATCGGTTACGGCTTCGTTGCCGCCGTGTTGCCGGTGTGGCTGATTCTGGCGCCGCGCGACTACCTGTCGACCTTCCTCAAGATCGGCACCATCATCGCCCTGGCGATCGGCATTCTGGTGACCATGCCCGAGCTGAAAATGCCGGCGCTGACCCAGTTCGTCGACGGCACCGGGCCGGTGTGGAAGGGCGGTCTGTTCCCGTTCCTGTTCATCACCATCGCTTGCGGTGCGGTATCGGGCTTCCACGCGCTGATTTCTTCGGGCACCACGCCGAAGCTGCTGGATAACGAAACCAACGCCCGTTACATCGGTTACGGCGGCATGCTGATGGAATCGTTCGTGGCGATCATGGCCATGGTTGCCGCTTCGGTGATCGAGCCGGGCGTGTACTTCGCCATGAACAGCCCGGCCGCCGTGGTTGGCGGTGACGTCGCCTCTGTGGCGCAGATGGTCAGCAGCTGGGGTTTTG
>NZ_QAIK01000062.1:0-7854 GCF_003061005.1 Pseudomonas sp. HMWF021
AAAAAAAAATAGATTCAAAGATTCGATTAAAGCCGAATTCGCAACACCCGCAAAACTTAGAGACGTTTTAATTAGCGTAGGAAAAATAGGTTCTCCTAGTAATAGTAGGTTGTGTAATGCAAAAATTACCGCTGCTACCTCACCAATAATGAGACGATCTCCATACGCCGGAATGCTGTTCAACGGTCAGGGGCGACCAATGAATCTCGACGGCCATTCTGCGACTCTTCCTGCCAGCATGGGTGGAAATCGGACTCCGATCATTGACAACTTGGCGCTTTATGAAAACCATAAACCTTGGATTGAGGAGTACCACGCTCACTTGACTGATGGGGGCAGCCCCGCAAAATTTGGAGTCGTCCCCCCGAGACTTCGTCGACTTACCGTAGACGAAGCACTTGCTATTCAAACATTTCCGAAGGATTACAACTTTTCCGGCGGGCAAAGCTCTGTCTTCAAGCAAATTGGGAACGCTGTACCCTGCAACTTAGCTGCGGCAGTTGCTAAAACCCTAATAAAATTGATTAAAAACGAAACACCCCACACCCAGCACATTAACTCAGGCGAAACAACTTTTGAGCTTGAGTTAGAACCGGCCTAGCAACACATAAAGAACCATGCAAATCATCATTCAACCATGATGATTTGCCCTTTTCACCCTTCCTAAAAAACCCACCTAAAACCATATTAAGACACCCACATTCAATGCAAGATATAAAAGACCACAGATTATTTTAAATCTTACCCCCCACATACTCATACTTACTCTTCATAAAGCGATAAAATCTCCCAATCAAATCTCACGGATAACTGAACGACTTCACCAACGTCAACTCCCCCACCGCTCGCATCGGCACCACAAACGTCTCCATCTTCTCGCTCGGCGTGCCTTCCTCGGTAATCACCGTCACCTGTGCCGTGGTCAGCGGCTGCACCGCCTCTTCACCGCCTTCGTCATCCCCGCGATACCCGCCACCAAAATAATTCACATACACCAGATACTGGCCCTTGATCGGCGCCGGCATGGCGAAGATTTCCGGGCCGTAGCCGGTGGTGACGTCGACGTCGAGGGCGGCGCCGTTGGGGGCGACGCGGTCGCCGTACCAGATGTGTGCGCCGTCGGGGGTGATCAGGTGCAGGTCGAGGTCGGTGCCGTCGCTGTCCCACGACAGCAGCACGCGCAGTTTGGCCGGGGTAGCGCCGCCGCTGGCGTTGAGGAACTGGGTGCGGTGGCGTTGCTGGCCGTCGGGGCTGCGCACTTCGACGCTGTTGCTGCCGTTGGGGAAGGAGAACGGGCGGTCGAAGCGGCCGCTCTCGTCGATTTTCAGCGGCATGCTGACGCCGTTGACGATCAGTCGGCCGGGGTCCTTGCTCTTGGGGGTGGCTTTGATTTCGCCGCTGATGCGTGCGGTGTTGGCCTGACCCACCGGAGTGTTGACCGAGGAGGCCGGATAATTGACGGTCTGGTGGAAGTTTTCGCCTTCGCCTTCGGGCGCGCCGGTGCGCCAGCCGCCGACCGGGGTGTCGAGTTTGACGCTGTCGGCGGCCATTGCCATCGGCAACGCATGGAACGCGCAGAGCAACAGCAAGACCTGTGGATAACGGAGTGTCATGGTCTATTCCAGCAAAAGGTGACGGGCGAGCCCTTCGATGTAGGTTTCATCCTGGCCATTGGGATGTGCTTCAAAGGCCAGGTGCAGATATTCGTGAGTCAGGTCGAGGCGATCCTGCAGCGTGAGCACGCCGCGCACGTAAATGCGCTGGCGTTCGCGATCGACAAACGGGCGGCCGAACGCCAGTTTGCACACGGCGAACGTGCTGACTTCGTTGTAGCCGGTTTCGCTTTCCAGTGTCGGACGCCAGCCACGGCGCTGCTTTTGCAGCCAGTCTTGCGCGGCTGGCAGTGCGTCGCAGGAGGCCACCGGGTTATCCCAACGGCTGAGGCTGGCGCGCGGATAGGCGTGCAGCAGAATCGCGTCGTAGCGCTGACCGGCGTTGGCCTGTTCGACGGCTTGTTGCCAAGCCAGTTTGTCCGGGCCGGGTTGGTCGGAATGATAGGTGACGGTGCTGCCGGCCAGCACCAGATCCGCCGTCCACGCCGCGATGTCGCGCGACTCGGCGGAGGCTGGACGCGGGGCGACGCGCTGGCGGTTGCTGCTGTCGTCGATGCTCAGGCAATCGCCGTTGCGCGTGGCGTTTTGCAACAGATAGGTGCGGATCGCCACGGCCAGCGCTTTGGCGGCTTCGGCGGGTTCGGGTTTGGCTTCGCGCTCAAGGACGCGGGCGACGTATTCTTCGCGATCGAGCCGTGCAACGAGTTTGCCGTTGAGCAGAAACAGTTCCCCGGCGCTGTGGATATCCAGCGCATTGCCGTTGGCGAATTCGACGCGATAGTCGCCTTGCAAAGGCCCGGAAGACACCACCCGATCCCCTGCCAGAACACGCGACAACGGATAGTGCGAGAACAGTCCGACCTCAACACAACGCCCCGCCTCCGCCGGCCACGTTGTTGGCAACACCGTCGCCAACGCATGTCCGTAATGACGCAAGACCATCTGACTGGTGCCACGCCCACCGCCCCAGATCGGCGAACCGTCCGCCGTCCATCCGGCGAAACCACCCTGCCGCGATTGCGGATCCTGATCGCCGAGCCAGCTCCAGGTTTTCACCCGCAGGCGACCACCCAGTTCGCCGACGACATTGCCGTCCGCCGCGTTCAGCACGACGTCGAGCAACACGCGGCGCATCTGCTCCTGTGCCGGCAGCAACGACAAAACCTTCAGCAAGTCAGCCACCGAAACCCGAGTGGCCGGTTGCACCGCTGGCAAATCCAGCAACCACGAAGGCGCCTGCCGTGCCTGCCAATAGGTGCTCCAATCGGCAGCAGCAATGCCCAACCGCGCAGGCTCAAAGTACAACCCGCAGGACTTCACCAGCGCCTGATCACGCTCGATCCTGCCACCCGCCGAGCAGCAATAAACCTCTTCCTTTGACTGCCCGCGACATTCATACGCCGGCTCATGCGCACCGGTATCCACCAGCCACGCATACACGAACAATTTCCACAGGCTGCCCAGCGGCGTATCCCGCGTCGGCGGCAAGGGCTCGCGGGCGATCAGCTGCGTGTGATTCAACGCCAGCAACTCGCCCTTGTACGCCAGCCGCAACGGCTCATCCTGCGCCGTCGCCAGCGCAGGCATCACACACATCAGCAGCCACAGCAGCGGCCGGTTCATGTCAGTTGACCGTGACCTGACCGAGGGCGGCTTTCGCCTCCTGGGCTTGATGCTGCGGCGCATACACCTGAGTGAAACGCACCGGCGGCAGGTTGAACTGGCCCTTCTGCGAGAAGCGCACCAGATGGCGCAGACGCAATTCGCCGCTCAGCGCATCCACCGGCACCGCATAAGCCAGTTGCCCCGGCTCGAAGCGTGCTTTCTCAAGCGCGGTCGGCTCGGTGCCGTCCTTGCCCTGCAACTTGATGCCCCAGGTGGTGCGCTCGACATCGGCGCCCGGTGGCAGCGGCACTTCGAGCATGCCGTAGCGCAGCGGTTTCGGCGCCTTGCTGGTGAGGATCACTTCGTCCAGGTACAGGCTGTCGCTGGACAGCGGTTTGCTGCCGACCGGTTCCAGCTTGAAGGTGAACGCTTCGTCACCCGGCACCAGTCGCGACAGGCGCCGGGTAATGGTCACGGCCATTGGATCGACCGCCGGTTGCTGGGTCTGGAAGCTCAGCGCCGCCCGCAGCGGACGCTCCTGAGTGCCGGACACCGACAACACGCTCGGCACCGGTGTCGCACCCTGCCAGGTCCAGAACATCTCACCGGTCGCGCCGTAGTTTTTCTTCCAGCCTTCACCCGGCATCAGCGCGATGGTCGGCGAGGCCTGGGCGATGCTGCGTTGCAACCAGCTCAGCGCCAGCGCGCGTTCGAGGGTCGATTGCTGTGGCAGCAGACGTTGCAGCAACGCCGTCGCGCGAGTCTGATCGAACGGTTGCAGCGACAGGTTCAGCGCTTCGGCAAACGGCTGCGAACTCACCGCCAGACGCTGTTGCGCAGCGCCAACCTGACGATTGAATGCCTCCGGCAACGCGACTTTTGACTGGGTCGCCAACGCCGCGGTCAACACCCGCGCCGCCGCCAGACCGAGCGCCGAATCCGGATCGCTCATCACCAGACTGTCTTCGCCGTCGTCCATCAGGGTTTCGGCATTGCCTTCACCAGCCTTCGCCAGATCCTCCATCAAGCCGCTGAGCAAAGTGTTCACCGGCAAATGCATCTGTTTGGCGAACGACAGGATCAGCGCCCGCTGCAGCAGCGGCGTGTTCGGCGCTTGCTTGGCGTAGACCTCCAGCACTCGCTGCCAATGCTCCGGCGGCAAGGTCAGCTCCAGCACCTGACTGGCGTTCCAGTCGGCGTAGTAGGCGTAAGCGGTGAGGAATGCATCCGGCTCGCCGTCGAAGCCCCACCAGGTGAAGCTTGCCGACGGCCCGGCCATTTGCACCAGACGCAGGCGGCTGTTCTGCATGATCAGGCGCAGACGATCGCGGATCTGCGGGTTCGACGCCAGCGACGGATAGGCGATGCTCAGCGGCAGCAAGCGGCTGGCGGTCTGCTCGACGCCACCGTACGGATAAGTCAGCAGATCATCGAGGGCGGAACGGAACAGCGCTTGCGGACTGTCATCCAGGCGCAGGCGAATATCGGTAGCATCGGCCGGCAGGCTTAACGGGGTATCGCCGCTGGCGACGTCGAGGCTCTGGGTTTGCGTCACTTGCCAACCGTCACCGGTCGCGCTCAGGCGCACAGCGAGGGTGTCAGCGGTTTTACCATCCTGCACCAGCTCCGCTGTCCACTCCCCGCTCGCCAGGGCAAACGCTGGCAGCGGCACGTAGTTGATGCCGTTATTCAGCGTCACCGGCAGGCGTTGTTCGGCGCCCGCGTAATGGGTGACGAGTTCTGCCGTGACCGGTTTCTCGGCCTGACTGAAAGCGAATACGCCGAGTTGTGGCTGATCGCCCTTGCGGAATTTGCTCGGCCCGCTCCACTTCAGGTACAGCGGTTTCTCCGAACGGACGAACTGCTTCTTCTGCCCGACCTGACCGTCATCGGCAATCGCCCGAGCGGTAATACGCCAGCGGGTCAGCGAGTCCGGCATCTTGAAGGTGAAGCGGGTTTTGCCGTCAGCGCCTGTGAGCAATTCCGGCTGCCATGCGGCGGTATCGACGTCTTCGCGACGTGGGCGCTCCAGCACTTTCACCCCACGTTCGCTGCGGTTGGCCTTGCCCGGCGCGCCGGGGCTGCCCGGCAGCGCCACGTCGTAACTGATGAACGACAGGCTGGCGCTGGTGCGCACGTTGTTGCGCCGTGGGTGGTAGAAGAACTGGTCGATGGTGGGCGCCACTTCCGGTTGCAGCGCGTAGACCATTTCATCGACGACGCTGACGGTCAGGTGCGCCGGTACCGCTTTGCCAGCGAACTGCGTGGTCAGGTCAACGGTGACCGTTTCGCCCGGCAGATACACCGCTTTGTCAGTGCTGATCGCTACGTCGATTTGCGGCGCAATCACCTTGATCCCCGCGTTCTGGAAGCTGTACTGCCCGCCTTTGGTGTACAGCACGGAGAAGGTCAGGTTCGGCGCGAAATTTTCCTTCACCGGAATGCGCGCGCGGTATTGGGTGTCGCTGAGTTTTTCCAGTTTCAGCCAGTCGCTGCCCTTGGCCAGCAGCGCGGTGGCTTCGACCTTGTCGCGCTCCAGCGACAGCAGTGCATCGCTGACCGGCTCCGGGAAGGTGATCAGCGCCAGCGCTTCATCGCCGGCCTTGTACTCGGGCTTGTCGAGGACGATTTCCACGGTGCCCGGCACCGCTTTGACGCCCTCGCCGGTGACCGAATGGCCGGTGGCGCCGAGGACGCGACCGTGCTGATCCTTCAACGTCAGGTTGTAAGTGCCCGGACGTTCGAAGGCCAGACTAAAGCCTTTGTCAGTCGCCGCGAGTTTACCTTCGCCGGAGCTCTGGTCTTCCAGACGCACCCAACTGTAGCTGCTTGGGGTGACCGCTTTGCTCTGCTCGCTGCCGCCCTCGTTGGCGTAGCTGAACGCGACTTTGTCGTTGACTGCGCTGAAACGTTGCGGCGCGCTCAGGCGGAAGCTCGCGGCGCCACGGTCGATGAGGATTTCCTTGGTGGTTTTGACCCGATAGGCCGCGCCGTCGCTGGCGAACACGGTGAGCATGTAGCGGCTCGGTTTGTCGGCGGCCGGCAGGTCGAGGGTCGCGTTGCCCTTGCTGTCGGTGGTCAGTTCGGTGCTGGTCAGCTCCACCGGGAATTGCCCGAGGTATTGCAGCTCGTTGTCGACCATCGACAGTTGCTGGGCGCGCAGGCTCAGGCTCAGTTTGGCGTTGGCCGCCGGTTTGCCGTCCGGGTACAGCAGCACCAGACTGCCCTTCACCGGCTCGCCGGTGCGGTAATCCTGCTTGGCAAGATTCAACGAAATTTCGAAGTGCGGCTTGATGTACTCGGCGACGCGAAAGGCGCTGCTGTAGGCCTGATCCTTGTAGTTGAAACGGATCTCGTAACCACCGGCCACGGCGTTGTCCGGCAACTGGAAACGGCCCTGAGTGCCGGCCTTGGAATCGAGTTTCAGGTCGAGGCGTTGCAGCTCGGTGCCGGTGGCATCGAGCACGCTGACGTTGACGTCAGCAGCGCCCGGCAATACCGAATCCCGCGCATTCTTGAACTCGCGACCGACGATTTTCAGCGACACCCAATCGCCCGGGCGATACAGCGGCCGGTCGGTGAATGCGTAGAGTTTGGTGTCGTAGATTTCGCTGTCGTAATAGAAGTTTTCCGAGACGAACACCCCGCCCTCTTCGTCCTCGCCAATGACGAACGAGCGCTCGGGGCTGACGTGTTTCAGCCGCAGCAAACCATCGGCATCGGTGGCACCGCTGCTCATCACGCCGAGGCCGTCGGTCCACAGCACATTGACCTTCGGCACCGAACTGCCTTCGTGTTTGCGCGCGGCCCAGACCAGCAGTTCATCGCCGGCGATCTTGCTCACCGCCACGGTGTTGGAAACGAAAACCATGGTGGTCGCGCGGTACTTGCCGATCAGCGCTTCGACCAGATACAGACCCGGTTTCAGATTACCCAACGGGATGTACACGTTACCCGGCGCAACGCTGACGAACTCGCTGGAAGACCCGGCCAGATTGACCCCGGCCGGCGGCTGGATCGGTTTGGCCTGCCACAGCGGATAACGGAACTGGCTGACCACCGGCAGACCCGGAATCAGCGCGAATTGCGGCTGCGCGTCGTACGGGGTCGGCGCGGCGATGGCGTTGCCCATCTTCAGTTCCGGCACTTCCTCGGTGACCTGCTTGCGCGACTCGTAGGAGAACGCACGCTGCATCACCCGCCGCGATTTGCGATACCAGTTGTCCCACAGGTACGCGAGGGTGTTGGACAGCCCTTCACCCTTGAACTGGCCGTCGCTGACCACGCGGTGCAGGTTCTTCTGACGCTTGAGGAAATCCAGCGGTTTGTCGATGCGGTATACGCGAATGTCGGCGCCACCATAGGGTTCCATGCGGAAGCGCCGGTAATCGCGACCTGGTGCTTCGAGACGGACCATTGCCTGCTCGTCGGCGGCGAAACTGCTGTCGGCCAGCAGGAAGAAGCTTTCACCAGAGAACGGCGTGTAGCCGCTCGGCTCCACCGAATCTTCAGCGTTGACGGTCGCCAGTGGCAGCAACAGCGCCAGCAGCAGAGGAATTCGAGCGCAGAGTCGCAGCATGCGGGCACCGGTCATTGGGAGAGAAAGTTCAGTCGATAGACGCCGATGAAGTTGGGG
>NZ_QAIK01000062.1:7864-23833 GCF_003061005.1 Pseudomonas sp. HMWF021
CTTCCATGTCATGAGTTGCTGCAGGCTTGCCGAACGCATGCCGTTGTCAGTGGGGGTGGTGGTGCCGGTGTGATAGGCGATGTAGCGGCCCATCCAGATCATCAGGTGCTGGTCGTCGCCCTGATCGAAAAACATCAGGTCGCCGGGGCGTGCCTGGGACACGTCGCGGCTGACCAGATGGCTGTTGAACTGAATCAGTTTGATCGCGTTGACGTACGGCCCGACCTTGCCGCCGCCCTGCTGCCATTGCTGGGCGAGCTTGCGCTGCTCGTCGCTAAGCGTCAGCTCCGGCGGCAGGTAACGATTGGACAGGCCATTGCTGCGCAGCCATTTGTCGTCGTGGACTTTCAGCGCTTCGTTGGCAGCGAAACGCACAAGGCCTGCGCAGTCCTGCTGATACCAGCGCGGGCTCGGGCCTTGGCTCAGTTGTTCCTGAGCGATGCGCACGAACCAGGCGCGGAACACCTGGGACTGCGCCGGATCCAGTGCCGGCGCTTCGACGGCTCGGGCGCCCGCGCTGAGCAGCAGCGCGAGCAGGCCGAGGCTGCGGATCAGCGTCGTCACAGCGCTTTCCACTCCAGCGGCAGCCATTGCCAGTGGCCGTCCGGCTCGCTGCCTTCCGGCAGGGTCAGGGCGTATTTGCCGTAGCCGCCGAGGGTGCGCAATTTCGGGATCAGGTAGGTTTGCGCGGCGTTGTAGAACACCGGTTCCATGTCCTGCGGCAGGCTGTCGAGGGTTTCCTGCTGCATCAGTTGCGCCATCGAATCCGGGCCGAAGTAGATCGGCATCAGCACGTCTTTGGGCAGCACGTCGGCCATCGGCGGGAAGCGTTTGTCGAGGGTGCCGAGGGCCTTGTCCACCAGTTTGTCGTCAAGGGAAAACAGCAGCGTCGAACCGTGGCGGGCGAGGCTGACTTTCATGAACGCTTTACCGCTGATGGCGTCCGGGTTCTCGGCCGTCTTGGCGGCGTACGGGCCGAAATTGGAACTGACCTGACGCTGCCAGACATGGCTCTGGCCTTCCTGCTTCTCGACCACCGGGAATGCGTGTTCGTCGACATTCGTCTCGTAGGCACCGACCATCGAACCGAACAGCGTGCCCAGGTCGCCATCGAGTTTGCTGCTGTCCTCGTCCTTCAGGCTGGCGACCAGCAACGGCGTGTACAACCGTGAATCAGCGTACCAGCACAGGCCCGCCGCACCCGCCACGTGCTCGGTGAGTTTCTGCGCCACGGCTTCGTCGGCGCCGAGTTTCACCAGCAGCGGTTTCTGCGGTTCAGCCGCCACCGGCAAGGTCACGCAGGCACTGGCGCCCAGCGGCATGGCTTGCCACACCGGTTTGAAATCGAAGTCCGGCTGGTTATCCAGCTCATCCATGGCGAGGTAGCTGTGCCAGCCCTTGTCGTCCATGTCGAAACGCAGCCCGGCGAAGTTCGGGATGAAGCGCTGATAGCCCATGGCAAGGACGCTGGAATTGACCGACAGACGCTGCTTGATCTCCGGCGCCTTCGCCGGCAGACCGAAAGCCTCGGGGAACAGTTTGTCGCCGTTGAGCAGCGCTGCCAGCGCCTGCGGCGAGACGTGTCCGGACTCTTCCGAGTCTCCGTTGGCCGGGTCGTAATACTTGTTCGGATTGGACAGCACCACCAGTTTGTCGCCGCGCGACGCGAACAGCAGCGATTTGCTGGCGTTGTAGCTGAGCTGGTACAGCGGCACGTCGTCACCGCCGACCTTGAGGCTGCCGAACACGCTGAGCTGCGAATCATCCAGCGCCACTTTTGCCAGCGGTTCGAGCAGTTTCGCCAAGCCGCCGCGGTCCATCACCAGCAGAAAATCCTTGAGCCGGCCGTCGGCACCGCGCCACAACGCGACGTCGGCCGGTTGATCGAAAAGCTGTTCGATCAGGCTGTCCTGCAGCTTCAGGTCGTGTTCGTAAATGATCCGCCGCAGGCTGCCGATCAGCCCCAGACGGTCGGCGTGGGTTTCGTAATAGAAGACGAAATCCTCGGTGAGCGTGGCCTTGAGGAACGGCACCGTCAGCAGGTCCTTGGGCAACTGGCTCAGGGAGCGAGTCTCCAGCAATGCATCCGGACGACTCAGGCCGAGCTTGTCGCTGGCCAATGCCGCCGCCGGCACCTTGGGCTTGTGCAGCAGCCAGCCGAGACCACCGGCCACCCCGGCCACCAGGACCAGGCCGATCAGCAGCGCCGGCCAGCGCCGGGAAGGTTGGCCGGCAGGTGTCGGGACGGCCGGAGAAGCAGCGTTATCACTCATGTTCACAAAACCCGAAGTTCATCCGTGGAGCGGGATGCTTAATAGTTGAAAGTCTTGACCAGCAGCAGATCACCGATCGCCCGCAGGGGCACGATGAATGTTTCGCGTTTTTCGTCGACCGTGTTTTCGTTGAGCACCAGCGTGATTTGCGAGGTGATGACCTCGTTCTGATTGCTGGCCTCCTCGAAGTTATAGCCGCCGTCGCCGAAGTTGCCCCAATAGTTGACGTAAACCAGATAGGTGCCATGCAGCGGCGCGGTCATGGTGAACATTTCCGGGCCGGGGCCATCGACGCCATCCGGGTCCAGACCGCCGCCGTTGGTCAACGCCGTATGGGCGAAAAACGCATGCTGGCCGTCCGGCGTAATGATGTGCAGATCGAGTTCGGCCTTGGGATCGTCCCAACCGAGCACCACGCGGATCTTCGCCGGGGTGCGCAGGTTGTTCGCTTCATAGAACTGCACGCGCTTGAGCGACTGACCCTCGGCGCTGCGCACTTCGACACTGTTGGAGCCGGCGCCGAACGCATACGGGCGGGCGAACCGACCGTCATCGTCGGTGTACAGATTCAATGGATTGCCGTTGACCGCCAGCGTATGCGGCCCGCGCTGATTGCCGATGGCCTTGAGCTGGCCCTGGATCATCGTTCGATTGCGCTGAATGCCGCGGTCGATCGGCGGCGTGGGGTAAGCGACTTGCGGGTTTTCACTGCGATCGAGCAGACCGCTATAGCGCCAGCCGCCCGATGGCTCAGACAGCTCGGCACTCGGCGCCGCCCGCAGCGCAGGCGCGCAGGCCAAGCCGATCAGCAGCCAAAAAAATGAACGCATGTAATGCCTCCTGCCATGCCTACGAAACCTTGCACCCGATCCTCGGTACTTCACAGCGGTGGAAACTGCGTTTCGTCTGAAAGACCCCGTGACTATTGGGTCGTAGAAGGCGCGAAGATTAGCGATTCGGCAGTTTTTTAACAATCGGATACATCTGGATTTGCGGTGGGATTCACGCAGGGTTGTTGGGCGTGAGCCGAATAGCGGCATTATTCGGCTCACATAATGAGCCGAATAATGTCTTCACTTCAGAATTCAACGCAGATTTGTGGTGAGGGGATTTATCCCCGATCGGCTGCGCAGCAGTCGCAAACCGGTGAATGCGGTTTTCCTGACAGACCCGTTCGCTTATTGGGGCGGTGCGACGTTTCGCTGAATCCCCTCACCACAGTAAAATGGAGTCGTCCGGGGAGGCTCATTTGCCCATAAACCCCCTATCTGCTAGTGTCGCGCCGGTTTAACGTCAACCGGAAATCGCCGCCATGGCCCGCAAAAAAGCTGCACTGGATTTCGAACAGTCCCTCGCCGACCTGCAAACACTGGTCGAGCGTCTGGAGAACGGTGAATTGTCGCTGGAAGACTCGCTGACCGCTTTCGAGCAGGGCATCGGTTTGACCCGTGACTGCCAGGCAGCGCTGGCCCAGGCTGAGCAGAAGGTGCAAGTGCTGCTGGAGCGCGATGGCGAACTCGCCGAGGAACCCTTCGACGCGGAACAGCCAGAATGATTGCCGCGTATTCGGCGACCAGTCAGGCGCGGGTCAATGCGGCACTGGAAATCCTCTTCAAGGCTCCACTGCCGGAGCTGTCGCGCCTGTATGAGGCGATGCACTACAGCGTGATGATCGGCGGCAAACGCGTGCGCCCGCTGCTGGCCTACGCCGCGTGCGAAGCGCTGGGCGGCAAGGCTGAGCAAGCCAACGGCGCGGCCTGCGCGGTGGAGCTGATCCACGCCTATTCGCTGGTGCACGACGATTTGCCGGCGATGGACGACGACGATCTGCGTCGCGGCCAGCCCACTACCCACAAGAAATTCGACGAAGCCTGCGCGATCCTCGCCGGTGACGGCTTGCAGAGCCTGGCGTTCAGCGCCCTGCTCGATCCGCGTCTGAGCAATCTGAATGCCGAGATCCGTCTGCAACAGGTCACGGCACTGGCGCATGCGGCCGGCCCGGCGGGCATGGTCGGCGGTCAGGCCATCGACCTCGGTTCGGTCGGTCTGAAGCTGGATCAGCAAGCACTGGAGCAGATGCACCGGCACAAGACCGGCGCGCTGATCGAAGTCAGCGTCAAGCTTGGCGCTCTGGCCAGTGGTCGTGCCGAGCAGGATGAACTCAAGGCTTTGCAGACTTATGCACAGGCCATCGGTCTGGCCTTTCAGGTGCAGGACGACATTCTCGACGTCGAAAGCGATACCGAAACCCTCGGTAAACGCCAGGGCGCCGACATCGCTCGCGACAAACCGACCTACCCGGCCCTGCTGGGGCTGGACGCGGCCAAGGTCTATGCGCTGGAACTGCGCGATCAGGCGCTGCACGCACTGCGACCGTTTGACGCGGCAGCAGAGCCTTTGCGCGACCTGGCCCGGTATATCGTCGAGCGGCGCAACTGAACGCCAACCTGCCAAAAAAGACCAACGCGTGGGCAGGGGGCGATGCATCAGGTAAACTGCCGCATCTTTTATACCTATAACGATTCGCCTGATGCCCACGACGTTTCATGAGATTCCCCGCAAGCGCCCGACCACGCCCCTGCTCGACCGCGCGAACACGCCGGACGGCCTGCGCCGGTTAGGCGAAGCCGAGCTGGAAACCCTGGCCGATGAGTTGCGCCTGGAATTGCTCTACACGGTCGGCCAGACCGGTGGGCATTTCGGTGCCGGCCTGGGCGTCATCGAGCTGACCATCGCGTTGCATTACGTCTTCGACACCCCGGATGACCGGCTGGTGTGGGACGTCGGTCATCAGGCGTATCCGCACAAGATCCTCACCGGTCGCCGCCAGCGCATGGAAACCCTGCGCCAGAAGGACGGCATCGCCGCCTTCCCGCGTCGCGCCGAGAGCGAGTACGACACCTTTGGCGTCGGCCACTCCAGCACCTCGATCAGTGCAGCGCTGGGCATGGCGATTGCCGCCCGCCTGCAAAACAGCGATCGCAAGGCGATTGCGGTGATCGGTGACGGCGCGCTGACCGCCGGCATGGCCTTCGAGGCGCTGAACCACGCGCCGGAAGTCAACGCCAACATGCTGGTGATCCTCAACGACAACGACATGTCGATCTCGCGCAACGTCGGTGGCCTGTCCAATTATCTGGCGAAGATTCTTTCCAGCCGCACCTACGCGAGCATGCGTGAGGGCAGCAAGAAGGTCCTGTCGCGCCTGCCCGGCGCCTGGGAAATCGCCCGACGCACCGAAGAGTACGCCAAGGGCATGCTGGTGCCCGGCACCCTGTTCGAAGAGCTGGGCTGGAACTACATCGGCCCGATCGACGGCCACGACCTGCCGACCCTGATCGCCACCCTGCGCAACATGCGCGATCTGAAAGGCCCGCAGTTCCTGCACATCGTCACCAAGAAAGGCAAAGGCTTCGCCCCGGCGGAAGTCGACCCGATCGGTTACCACGCCATCACCAAACTCGAACCGGTCGACGCCCCGGCCGCCGCGCCGAAAAAGGCCAGCGGGCCAAAATACTCGGCAGTGTTCGGCGAATGGCTGTGCGACATGGCTGCTGCCGACCCGCGTCTGGTCGGGATCACCCCGGCAATGAAGGAAGGCTCGGACCTGGTGGCGTTCAGCGAACGCTTCCCGCTGCGCTATTTTGACGTGGCGATTGCCGAACAGCACGCCGTGACGTTCGCTGCCGGCATGGCCTGCGAAGGCGCCAAACCGGTGGTGGCGATCTACTCGACGTTCCTGCAACGCGGCTACGACCAGTTGGTGCACGACGTCGCGGTGCAGAACCTCGACGTGCTGTTCGCCATCGACCGCGCCGGCCTGGTGGGCGAAGACGGCCCGACCCACGCCGGCAGCTTTGATCTGTCGTACCTGCGCTGCATTCCGGGCATGGTCATCATGACCCCGAGCGATGAAAACGAACTGCGCAAGATGCTCACCACCGGCCACCTGTACAACGGCCCGGCGGCGGTGCGTTACCCGCGCGGCACCGGCCCCAACGCGACCATCGACAAGGATCTCGAACCGATCGAAATCGGCAAGGGCATCGTCCGTCGTCAGGGCAGCAAAGTCGCTCTGCTGGTGTTCGGCGTGCAACTGGCCGAAGCGTTGAAAGTCGCCGAGAAGCTGGATGCGACCGTGGTCGACATGCGCTTCGTCAAGCCGCTGGATGAAGCGCTGGTACGCGAGATTGCCGGCAGCCACGAACTGCTGGTGACCATCGAAGAGAACGCGATCATGGGCGGCGCCGGTGGCGCGGTCAGCGAATTCCTGGCGCGGGAGAACATCCTCAAGTCGATGCTGCACCTGGGCTTGCCGGACATCTACGTCGAACACGCCAAACCGGCGCAGATGCTCGCCGAGTGCGGGCTGGATGAAGTAGGAATCGAAGCCTCGATTCGCGAGCGCCTGGAACTGCTCAACCGCTAACACGGCCCCGTGTAGGAGCTGCCGAAGGCTGCGATCTTTTGATCCTGATCTTCGGCGGCTTCAAAACCTTCAAAGCAAAATCAAAAGATCGCAGCCTCCGGCAGCTCCTACAAGGTTTTGCATAAACCATGGATTGCCATGAACCTCTCGCGCCTCGCCCTGCCCCTCCTCCTGCTGCCTACCACCAGCGCCCTCGCCGACAGCTTCGAGCGCGACGAAGCCCTGAAGCTGCCGGACACGCTGATCAGCGCCAACCGTCAGGTCGAAGCGCGCAACGACAGCAGCGCGGCCAACACTGTGTTCACCCGCGAAGACATCGACCGCCTGCAACCGGGCAGCGTCACCGACCTGCTGCAACGGGTACCGGGCGTACAAGTGGCGCAGGCTGGCGGACGCGGCAGTCTGCCGGGGATCTACATTCGCGGCACGCAATCGGCGCAGAGTCTGGTGCTGGTCGACGGCCAGCGCATCGGCAGTTCGACCTCCGGCGACAGCAACCTGCAGCACTTGAACATCGATCAGATCGAACGCGTCGAAGTGCTGCGCGGGTCGCGTTCGGTGATTTACGGCAGCGACGCGATTGGCGGGGTGATCCAGATCTTCACCCGACGCGGCAACGAACAAGGCCTGCAACCACGCCTGCACGTTGGTTTCGGCAGTAACCAGACCTGGGAGCGCAGCCTCGGCCTGTCCGGTGGCGATGACAAAACCCGCTTCAACCTCGGCGCCAGCCTCGATGACACCGCTGGTATCGACCGTACCCACGAGTCCTACCCCAGCGACAGCGATCATGATGCCTATCGCAATAAATCCGTCAGCCTGAGCCTCAGCCATGCGCTCACCGATGCCGTCGAAGTCGGCGCCAATCTGCTGGATAACCGCGGCAAGAGCGAGTTCGACAATCCGTTCGGCCGCTTCGACACGACCACGTTCGAGTCGGTGCAGCAACAACCCTACAGCGACTTCAACGTCAGCAGTGTCAGCAGCTACGTCGATGCGCGGGTCAACGATATCTGGAAAACCCGCGTCGAGTTCGGCCACACCGAGAACCGCGAGAAAACCTTCGACAAACTCAGCGACGAGCGCACGGTGTTCAACACCTATCGTGACTCGCTGACCTGGCAGAACGATTTGACCCTGGATCCGCGCAACAGTCTGATCCTCGGTGGCGACTGGTATGAAGACCGAGTCAACAGCAGCACCGCGTTCAACGAGGACAGCCGCTGGAACCGCGCCGCTTTCATTCAGCATCGCTATCAAGCCGACAGTTTCTCCACGGAACTGGGTCTGCGCCACGACGACAACCAGCAGTTCGGCAGCCAGAACACCTGGAGCGGCACCTTCACCTTGCCGCTGAACCCGGACAACGATCTGCTGCTGAGCTACAGCGAAGGCTTCCGCGCGCCGACCTTCAACGACCTGTACTACCCGGATTTCAGCAATCCGAATCTGAAACCGGAAACCTCGAAAAGCTATGAGCTGCAATGGCGCAGCCAGTTGACCGATAGCAGCCGCCTGGAAGCGTCGATTTACCGCACAGACCTGGAAGACGCGATCATCTTCGGCAGCAACTCACGCCCGGAGAACGTGGCTTCGGCACGGATCAATGGCTTTGAAGCGGCGCTGAAGCAGGAACTGTTCGGCTGGCAAAGCAACCTTGGTGTGGCGATTATCGACCCGCGTGATCGCGAAACAGGGCACACCCTGGCCCGTCGTGCGCGGCGTACTGCCAGTTGGGATCTGGATCGCCAGTTTGACCGACTGGGCGTCGGCGCGAGCTGGCAGTTGGTCAGCAGCAGTTACGACGACCTGAACAATACCCAGCCGCTGGGTGGCTACGGCACGTTTGGACTGCGCAGCAGCTGGGCGCTGAACCGCGAGATCAAACTGGATCTGAAGGTCGATAACCTGCTGGACAAGGGTTACAGCCGCGCGTTGTACAGCTATGACGGCAGCCAGTATGGCTATCGCGAGGAAGGTCGGGCCTGGATGTTTGGCGTCACCTGGACCCCGGGACTCAACTGAACTCCCTGTAGGAGCTGCCGAAGGCTCGGGCCGCGATCGGACGATCTTTTGATCTTGATCTTCGGCGACTCCAAGTCAGCCACAAGCAAGATCAAAAGATCGCAGCCTTCGGCAGCTCCTACAGGGGTCAGCGGTGTGGCTGGATGAGTTGACAGAGTTTGGCGGTGGCCTCGATCATCTGCCCGCTCGGGCGTTCCAGGCCTTTATCCGTGACCAACAGCAACTGCCCTCTCCTCACCGCATCAACCTGCGGCCAGGCTTTCCACGCATCCAGTTGGGCCTGATCACCGGCCAGAATCACCTGCGGATCACGCTGCAACACCGCCTCGATACTCACCTGCGGCGCCGGCAGACTCAGGTCGGCAAACACGTTTCGTGCGCCACACACCTCAAGCGCATCACTGATGATCTGCCCGCCGCCGACGGTGTACAGCGGTTTGTCCCACACTTGATAAAACACTGTCAGCGGCGTGTCCCGGCGATAGCGCTGGCGCAGATCATCGAGTTTCTTACGCAGATCTGTCGCCAGCTTCACTCCGAGCTCAGGTCGTCCGAGTTGTGCAGCAATGGCTTCGATCTGTGCCGAAAGTTGTTCGAGACTGTGCGGCTCGGCGACGTAGGTCGGAATGTTCAGGCGTTTGAGTTGATCACGTTGCGCCGGGCCGACACTGCCGGGCCACAACAGCAGCAAATCGGGCTTCAAACTGAGCAGACGCTCCATGTCCAACTGACCATAGCGGCCCACTGACGGGACATCCTTGAGCGCCGCCGGACGCTCGCCGGCATCAAGCACGCCCACCAGCAGATCGGCCGAATCCAGTTCAACAACGATTTCAGAGAGGGAAGGCGCGAGGCTGACCACCCGCATGCTCGCCAGCACCGGGCCGGCGCAGGCCAGCAGCAGAACCGCCAGCCACAAACGACGCATCAGCCGAGTTGACGCGGGATGCGATAGAGATAAAACAGCACGGCGGTGGACAGCGCCAGCAGCATCAATGGCACCGCCTCGAGGCCGACGAACACGGCCAGCGCACCGATCCAGGCCGGCAGTGCTGCTGCAAGAAACGCAATACGCCGACGCGCCGCAAGGGCAATCCACGCGGCAGGCTCTTCAGGCGTATCGAGGGCTTTCTGCGTGGCGATCAGTGCATGTTTATAGCTGCCGAAGAACTTCAGGCTGACAAACATCGACGCAACACCGGCAATGAACAAGGGCATCGTCAGCACCGGAAGAATTCCCTCGCCCTGACCAAACAGCAGGTTCAGGACAAATAACGGCAGCAGCGCCAACGCCAGATACTTCCACCAGTCGACCGCCAGACGGCGGCGCACCTGACCGCGAGTCACGCGCGATCAACCTCGCCCTGATGCTCGTTGCCCATCATGTGGTCGAGCTTGCTGGCCTTGGTCGCCAGGTACAACTTGTTGTGCGGGTTGTGGCCGGTGTGCAGCGGCACGCGCTCGGCGACGACGATGTTCATGTCGGTCAGGGCTTTGACCTTGCGCGGATTGTTGGTCATCAGGCGCAGAGACTTCACGCCCAGGTGTTCCAGCATCGGCAGACACATGGCGTAGTCGCGCTGGTCCGCAGCAAAGCCCAGACGCTCGTTGGCCTCAACGGTGTCGGCGCCGCCGTCCTGCAACTCGTAGGCACGGATCTTGTTCAGCAGACCGATGCCGCGACCTTCCTGACGCAGGTACAGCAGCACGCCACGGCCTTCACGGGCGATGGCCTTGAGCGCGGCTTCCAGTTGCGAGCCGCAGTCGCAGCGCTGGCTGAACAGCGCGTCACCGGTCAGGCACTCGGAGTGCAACCGGCCGAGGACTGGCGCACCGTCGTCAATTTCACCGAGGCTCAGCACGACGTGCTCGCGGCCGGTGGCTTCATCGAGAAAACCGTGCATGGTGAATTGCGCAAAAGGCGTTGGCAGCTTGGAAGCGGCGACAAAAACGACAGGCACCGGTGTGCTCCTGATCTAAAAAGTCTGAAGATTCGCAGGCCGGCATTGTAACAGCAGGTTCCTGCAGACGCTTAGGCTGAATTGTCGGGCATAACGATCAAAAAGTTTGATGACTCCTCGCACAACAGCTGTCCCTGTAGGAGCTGTCGAGTGAAACGAGGCTGCGATCTGTTGATCCGTTTTTTCAAGATCAAGATCAAAGGGTCGCAGCGTGCCGCAGCTCCTACACGGGGTCGCGTCAGTTCGGCTCGAAGGGATACGGCTGCTTCCACTGCTCGAAAATCGGCTTCAGCTCGCCGCCCTTGACCAACTGCTCCATGCGTCGGTCGAACAGCGCCATCAGCGTGCGCGCTTGCGGCGTGTTGGCGAAGCACAGGTACAGCGGCAATTCGGCGATATGGGTCTTGCGAAACTGCGTCGGATCCTTGGCCCGGCCGACCACGTAATCGATTTCGGTCTGCGCATCGATGTAATAGTCGGCGCGATTATGGGTGAGCATCGACAAGATCCCTGTTCGCCGTACGACCTCATTGTAGTTGCGCACATTGGGCAAATAATCCTGATAGTCGTAACCGCGCACCCAGGCCAGACGATAGCTGCCGAGGGTTTCCGGGGTCGGTGACGGGTTGCTCGCCAGGCCCAGGGCGTAGATGTGATCGGTGTCGAAGTTCCAGCGCGGGTATAGCAGGTCGCTGGCCTCGTTTTTATACGAACCGACGCAGGCATCGACTTCGCCGCGCTCGGCCAGGCCCACGGAGCGCGTGTAAGGCTCGGTGCGAATGTCGAGTTTCACCCCGGCCGGTTCGAACACCTTGCGCAGCACGTCCCAGCCCAGGCCATGGCCGTCGGCGGCGGTGTAGTCTTCCCAGTCTTCGCTGGCCAGATGGATGACCGCGGGCGTCGACGCAGCTTCCTGCGCACTGGCGACAGTGCCCAGCAGGGTCAGAAACACCAGCGCCAGCCAGCGTCGAGCCATCCTTAGTCTCCTCACTTAACCCTGACGATCCGGATCAGGCGAAAATCCACACCAGCCCCTGCATTGCCAGCCAGGCGAACACACCGGCCAGCACGTCGTCGAGCATGATGCCCACGCCACCGTGGACATGCCGGTCGATCCAGCGGATCGGCCATGGCTTGAGAATGTCGAAGAAGCGGAACACCAGGAAACCCGCGAGCAACCAGTACCAGCCTTCCGGCACCAGCCACAGGGTGATCCACATCCCGACCATTTCGTCCCAGACGATGCCTTCGTGGTCGTGCACCCGCAGATCGTCGGCGACCTTGCCGCACAGCCAGAAGCCGAACAGCATGGTGATCCCGAGCATCAGCCAGTAACCCCAGTCGGGCAACATCTGCCACAACGGAATAAAGGGTAGCGCAACTAACGAACCCCACGTGCCCGGCGCTTTCGGCAGAGTGCCGGAACCGAAGCCGAACGCGAGGAAATGCCAGGGATTGCGCCAGACCGACGGCGGAACGAATTCGGCCGGAACCTGTTTCGGGTGATCTGTCACGGTGTCTCCTGAAAATGTTGATAACCCCGGATTTGCGGGGTGATGTCGTGTCCTTCGCGATCCAGCAGCACCACACCCTGGCCCTGCGCCACACGCCCGATCACATGGATCGGCCAACCATCGGCCAGCAGCGCCGGTAACTCGACGGACGGCAGCGTGAAGGCCAGTACATAGTCATCGCCGCCGCTCAACGCCGCCCGCTCGGCACCGCGCTGGCCGAGAAACGCCACTAACGCATCGGACAACGGTACGCGCTCGCGTTCAACTTCGAGGCGAACCTGCGACGCCAAAGCGATATGCCCACAGTCAGCGAGCAGGCCGTCGGAGATGTCCAGGGCCGAGGTAGCCTTACCGCGCAGCGCCTGACCGAGGGCCAGTTGCGGCTGGGGTGACCAGTAATGATCGAGTAACGGCTGGGCGATATCTGCTTCGGCTTCACGCTGGCCAAGCACCAGCGGCAAGGCACCGGCGGCATTGCCCAACTCGCCGCCGACACAGAGCAGATCGCCCGGTTGCGCGCCGCTACGGGTCAAGGCCTGACCGGTCGGCACCCGACCGAACACCGTGACCGTCAGGCTCAACGGCCCGCGCGTGGTGTCGCCGCCGACCAGCGCCACGCCGCAGTTCTGCGCCATGCGGTTCAAACCGTGGGCATAGGCTTGCAGCCAATCGGCAGTCACCGTCGGCACAGTCAGGGCAAGGGTAAAGGCAACGGGCGTGGCGCCCATGGCGGCCAGGTCGCTGACCGCGACGGCCAGCGAGCGCTGACCGAGCAGAAACGGATCGCAGGGATCGGCGAAGTGCACGCCGGCCACCAGCGTATCGGTGGAAATCGCCAGCTGTTCCCCGGGAGGAACCGCCAGCAAGGCACAGTCATCGCCGATCCCCAGAGCAACGCCCTCGCCGCCCTGCGCACAAGGCGCGGCGGCGAAGAAATTGCGGATCAGCTCAAACTCGCCCATTGCGATATCAAGCGCTGATCAGCGCTTGAACGCCTTGACTTCAGCTTCACGCAGGCGCGGAGCCAGCTTGTCGAGTACGCCGTTGACGAACTTGTGGCCATCGGTCGAACCGAAGACTTTGGCCAACTCGATACCTTCGTTGATCACAACGCGGTATGGCACGTCGACGCGCTTGAGCAGTTCCCAGGTGGACAGGCGCAGAACCGCCAGTTCAACCGGATCCAGCTCTTCGATTTCGATGTCCAGGCACGGCTTGAGCGCGGTGTCGATTTCAGTCTTGAACTGCGGAACCCCGTGCAGGATCTCGCGGAAGTAGGCGCCATCGACATCGGTGAAATCGTTATCAACGCGAAACTGCGCTTCGATCTCGTTCAGCGAAGCCTTGGCCATGTGCCATTGATACAGGGCCTGAGTCGCGAGCTGACGGGCTTCGCGACGCTTGGCGCTTTTCGATGGCTTGCCGGCATCCGCAGGTTTCGGATCGCGCGGGTTGAAACGATCGCTATCGTCGCTAATCACTTGGCCTCCAACTGCGCCAGCAGGCTGACCATTTCCAGAGCGGACAGGGCAGCTTCAGCACCTTTGTTGCCGGCCTTGGTGCCGGAACGTTCGATGGCTTGCTCGATGGAGTCAACGGTCAGGACGCCGAACGCGACCGGTACGCCGAATTCCATGGACACCTGGGCCAGGCCCTTGGTGCACTCGCCTGCCACGTATTCGAAGTGCGGGGTGCCGCCACGAATGACCGCGCCGAGGGCGAT
The DNA here is from genome assembly GCF_003061005.1 of Pseudomonas sp. HMWF021. Classification (GTDB taxonomy): domain Bacteria; phylum Pseudomonadota; class Gammaproteobacteria; order Pseudomonadales; family Pseudomonadaceae; genus Aquipseudomonas. Next base: position 21,790 of record NZ_QAIK01000062.1, read on the forward strand.
GATGGCTGCGAACTCGCCTTTCTGGGCGACTTTCTGCGCAACCAGCGGGATTTCGAAGGCGCCAGGTGCGCGGATGATGGTGATGTCGCTTTCGCTCACGCCGTGGCGAACCAGGGCATCAACTGCACCGCTGACCAGGCTTTCAACCACGAAGCTGTTGAAACGGCCCACTACCAGAGCGTAGCGGCCTTTAGGGGCGATGAAGGTACCTTCGATGGTCTTCAGGGTCATTCGTCAGATCTCTTAAAGAGCCGGGACGCGTTTCGTACGCGTCCCTCAGTGATATTAGCCACAAATTCATGACCGGAAACACCGCATTGCTGTTCGACTACACCTTGTGGCGAGGGGATTCATCCCCGATGGACTGCGCAGCAGTCCCAACCAAACAGGGCCGCTACGCAGCCCGTCGGGGATGAATCCCCTCACCACAAGGATCTACGTCAACAATGCCGGAAACGACCGGTCATTATTCGGAGGGCACGTATTCTACAACTTCCAGATCGAAACCGGATATCGCATTAAATTTCATTGGCGCAGACATCAGGCGCATTTTGCGCACGCCGAGGTCACGCAGGATCTGCGAGCCGGCGCCGACGATGCTGTAGGTGGTCGGTTTTTTCACCGCCGCCTGGTCACCGGTTTCGCGGATGTGCGCCAACAGCACGTCGCCATCGAGCGGGTGACCGAGCAACAGCACCACGCCGCTGCCGGCCTCGGCAACCGCGGCCATCGCGGCGCGCAGGCTCCAGCGGCCTGGTTGCTTGACCATCAGCAGATCGCGCAGCGGGTCCATGTTGTGCACGCGAACCAGGGTCGGCTCCTCGGCGCAAACGGTGCCCAGAGTGAGGGCCATGTGCACGTCGCCTTCCACCGAATCACGATAGGTCACCAGGTTGAATTGGCCCAGTTCGCTGTCCAGCGGCTGTTCGGCAATCCGCTGAACGGTACGTTCGTGGATCATCCGGTAGTGAATCAGGTCGGCAATGGTGCCGATCTTGATGTTGTGTTCGGCAGCGAACGCTTCCAGCTCGGCACGACGGGACATGGTGCCGTCGTCGTTCATCACTTCGCAGATCACCCCGCTCGGCTCGAACCCGGCCATGCGCGCCAGGTCGCAGGCGGCCTCAGTGTGGCCGGCACGGGCCAGGGTGCCGCCGGCCTGGGCCATCAGCGGGAAAATGTGGCCCGGGCTGACGATGTCCTCAGCCTTGGCGTCCTTGGCCGCAGCCGCTTGCACGGTGCGCGCACGGTCGGCAGCGGAGATGCCGGTGGTGACGCCTTCAGCGGCTTCGATCGATACGGTGAATTTGGTGCCGAAACCGGAACCGTTGCGCGGGGCCATCAGTGGCAGCTTCAACAGCTCGCAACGCTCGCGGCTCATCGGCATGCAGATCAGACCACGGGCGTGCTTGGCCATGAAGTTGATGTGTTCGGCCTTGCAGCATTCGGCGGCCATGATCAGGTCGCCTTCGTTCTCGCGGTCTTCGTCATCCATGAGGATGACCATCTTGCCTTGGCGGATGTCTTCAACCAGTTCTTCGATGCTATTGAGCGCCACAAGGCACCCCCTTCAGTCAGGATTTGAGGTAGCCGTTGGCGGCCAGAAAGCTTTCAGTGATCGTGCCACCGGATGCAGGCTCTGCGGCCTTGTCGCCCAACAGCAGACGTTCCAGATAACGCGCCAGCAGGTCGACTTCCAGGTTCACCCGGCGACCTGGCTTGTAGGACGCCATGATGGTTTCGCTCAGGGTGTGCGGAATGATCGTCAGCATGAATTCGGCGCCATCGACCGCGTTCACGGTCAGGCTGGTGCCGTCGACAGTGATCGAGCCTTTGTGGGCGATGTACTTGGCCAGTTCTTTCGGCGCGCGGATGCGAAATTCCACGGCGCGGGCATTGTCGCTGCGCGAGACGATTTCGCCGACACCGTCGACGTGACCGCTGACCAGATGCCCGCCGAGACGGGTGGTCGGGGTCAGGGCTTTTTCCAGATTGACCGGGCTGCCGCTTTTCAGGTCGTTCATGGCGGTGCAGTCGAGGGTTT
>NZ_QAIK01000062.1:23843-33772 GCF_003061005.1 Pseudomonas sp. HMWF021
TGCTGTCGCCGAGTTTGACGTCGCTCAGGTCGAGCTTGCCGGTTTCGACGTGTACCCGCACATCACCGCCCTTGGGGGTCAGTGCACGGATACTGCCGATGGATTCGATGATGCCGGTAAACATGGGGTTCTCCTTGAGAACGAAGCCAGCGCTAAGGCGATGGCCGGGAATTATACGCTCGCCGAAACGACTGGCGTCGCAGTGACTCGCCAGTCATCGCCAACCGCGCGGATTTCAGTGATTTTCAGCTCGGGAGCGTCCTTCATATAAGCCAGCGGCCAGTCCAGCAGCGGCCGCGCCGTGGAGCCGAGGAACTTGCCGGCGATGAAGATCACGAACTCGTCGACCAGACCGAGGCGGGCAAACGCGCCGGCCAGACGCGGGCCGGCTTCGACCAGCACCTCATTGACGCCACGGTTGGCCAGCTCGATCAGCAGTTGATGCAGATCGACCTGACCGTCATCGCCCGGCACGATCAGGCATTCCGGGCCATTGGCGTATTGCTCTTCGACCGCCATGCAGGTGGCAACCAGTGCCGGGCCGGCCTTGAAGAACGGCGCGTCCAGCGGCACCCGCAGGCGCCCGTCGATCAGCACCCGCAGCGGCGGACGGCTCATGACCCGTGCGGTTTGTTCAGCATCCAGACCCAGTTCGTCGGCGCGCACGGTCAGACGTGCACCGTCGGCCAGCACCGTGTCGGCGCCAGTCAGCACTACGCTGGCCTGAGCGCGAAGACGCTGCACCGCCGAACGCGCGGCGGGGCCGGTGATCCACTGGCTTTCGCCGCTTTCCATCGCCGTGCGACCGTCCAGGCTCATCGCCAGTTTGACCCGCACGAACGGCAAGCCGTGTTCCATGCGTTTCAGGAAACCTTGATTGAGCTTGCGTGCTTCGGCTTCGAGCACGCCACTTTCGGTGGCGATGCCGGCATCCGCCAGACGCTGCAGGCCACGCCCGGCAACCTGCGGGTTCGGGTCGCGCATCGCTGCCACAACGCGAGCAACCCCGGCGTTCACCAGCGCATCGGCGCACGGCGGCGTGCGGCCATGGTGGCTGCATGGCTCAAGGGTCACGTAAGCGGTGGCGCCCCGGGCCAGCTCACCGGCTGCGCGCAAGGCGTGGACTTCGGCGTGGGGCTCGCCGGCACGCTCGTGAAAGCCTTCGCCGACATTCTGCCCGTCACGCACGATCACGCAGCCAACCCGTGGATTGGGATGGGTGGTGTAGTGGCCCTTGCGCGCCAGTTCCAGCGCGCGTGCCATGAAGTGGGCGTCGAGGATCGCCTGCTCGGCGGCGCTGGTCATTCTTTCACCGGCTCGCGGGCGAGGCGGTCGATCTCTTCGCGGAACTCGTTGAGGTCCTGGAAGCGCCGGTACACCGAAGCGAAACGGATGTAGGCCACTTCATCGAGCTTTTGCAGCTCGGCCATCACCAATTCGCCGACCACGAGGGATTTGACCTCGCGCTCGCCGGTGGCGCGCAGCTTGTGCTTGATGTGGACCAGAGAGGATTCGAGGCGCTCGACGCTCACCGGACGTTTCTCCAGGGCGCGCTGCATGCCGGCGCGGAGTTTTTCTTCGTCGAACGGTTGGCGGCTGCCGTCGGTTTTGATCAGGCGCGGCAACACCAGTTCGGCCGTCTCGAATGTCGTGAAACGTTCGCCGCAGGCCAGGCATTCACGCCGGCGGCGCACCTGTTCGCCCTCGGCGACCAGACGCGAGTCGATGACCTTGGTGTCGTTGGCACCGCAGAAGGGACAGTGCATGGTGGCTGGCAACAAAAAAAGGGAGGGCCATGGTAGCGCATCCCGGTGGCAAGACAAGCCATAGGGTTTGCGGTATACAGACTGCCATGATCGTTTGATCCACGGATTTCATTTTCTGGAGCTGCCAATGTCGCTACGACCGCTCGTTTTGCTCAGTCTTTTCGCCCTGCTGGTGGCTTGCGGCAGCGACAAGCCCAAGCCGCAACCGCCGACACCGGGACCTGCGCCGCAGCAGGCGCAGAAAAAAGCCAGAGAAGCAGCCGACCTCGGCCCGCTGCCGGCCTATCAACGGGAACTGAGCGGCACCCTGCAAGGCGTGCCGGCTGGGGCCGAAGTCGAACTGGCGCTGCTGGTGATCGATGACAAGTCGCGCCCGCAACAACTGCTCGCCAGTTCCAGCCTGATCGGCAACAACCAGATCCTGCCGTTTCGCCTGCGCTTCAATCCGGAAGCCTTTCCGGCCGGCGCACGGGTTGAGCTGCGCGGTCGCGCCACGCAGTCGGGCCAGTTGATCCTGCACCTGCCGTCGCAAACCATTACCCAGCCGACCACACAGGCGCTGGGCCAGCTTCAATTTGTCAAAGCACCATGACGGCACCGCTCGACCTGCAACTGGCGTTAGGTGAATTGCTTGGTGATGCGCGGCTCAAGGCCTGCGCATTGCCCGATACCGATTTGCAGCTGTGGCTGATCGACGGCGACAACATGGAGCGTGAATTCAGCCCGGACGAAACCCGGCGCATCCTTCACGAACCGCCGTATTGGAGCTTCTGCTGGGCCAGCGGTCTGGCGGTGGCGCGCTATCTGGCGGAATTTCCCGAGTGGGTGCGTGGCAAGCGCGTGCTGGATTTCGGCGCCGGCTCCGGGATTGCCGCGATTGCTGCGGTAAAGGCCGGGGCGCTGGAGGTGGTGGCCTGTGACCTGGATCCGCTGGCGATTGCCGCGTGCCGGGCCAACGCTGAACTCAATGATGTGCAGATGAGTTATTCGACGGACTTCTTTGCCGAGGCTGATCGGTTCGATCTGATTCTGGTCGCCGACGTGTTGTACGACCGCGAAAACCTGCCGCTGCTGGATGCGTTTCTTAGCCGTGGCCGTGAAGCACTGGTGGCGGATTCGCGGGTTCGGGATTTTCGCCATCCGTTGTATGAGCGGATCGAAATGCTCGAGGCGATGACGCTGCCGGATCTGGCGGAGCCTGAAGAATTTCGGCAAGTGAGCCTGTACCACGCGCGGCGCTAACCAAAAGCATCGCGGGCAAGCCCGCTCCCACAGTGACCGAGTCGAACCAACATTTCGTCTACGACACAGAACCCTGTGGGAGCTGGCTTGCCAGCGATGGCGTCCTGCCTAGCGGTACACCTCTCAAATCTGCCCCGCTTTCGGCCACACCCCGCCAAGCCGTATAGTTGCCCCATCCACGCTTTTACGAGATCCCCCATGAGTCAGCAAACGCCGTACATTTTCGACGCCACGACTGCCGATTTCGACCAGTCGGTGATCGAAGCTTCCTTCAACAAACCGGTGCTGGTGGATTTCTGGGCCGAATGGTGTGCGCCGTGCAAGGCGCTGATGCCGATGCTGCAAGGCATTGCCGAGAGCTATCAGGGCGAACTGCTGCTGGCCAAGGTCAACTGCGACATCGAGCAGGACATCGTGGCCCGCTTCGGTATTCGCAGCCTGCCGACGGTGGTGCTGTTCAAGGATGGTCAGCCGGTGGACGGTTTTGCCGGTGCGCAACCGGAATCCGCGGTGCGCGCCCTGCTCGAGCCGCATGTGAAGATGCCGCCGCCGGCCGCCGCCGATCCGTTCGAACAGGCTCAGGCGCTGTTCGATGAAGGACGCTTCGCCGATGCCGAAGCGGCGCTGGTGGTGATGCTCACCGAAGACAACAGCAATGCCAAGGCGCTGATTCTGTATGCCCGCTGCCTGACCGAGCGCGGTGAGCTGAACGAAGCGCAAACCGTGCTCGACGCGGTCAAGAGCGATGAACACAAGGCCGCACTGGCGGGCGCCAAGGCACAGATCAAGTTCCTCGGCCTAGCCCGCGACCTGCCGGATGCCGCTGAACTCAAGGCGCGTCTTGCGCAGAATCCGCAGGACGACGAAGCGGTGTATCAACTGGCGATCCAGCAATTGGCGCGTCAGCAATACGAAGCGGCGCTGGAGGCCTTGCTCAAGCTGTTCATCCGTAATCGCAGCTACGGCGAAGGGTTGCCGCACAAGACCTTGCTGCAGGTGTTCGAGTTGCTGGGCAATGATCATCCGCTGGTGACTGCATACCGCCGTAAGGTGTTTGCTGCGCTTTATTAAGATCAACAGATCGCAGCCTTCGGCAGCTCCTACAGGTTCATCCGCAAAACATGGGTGAACCTGTAGGAGCTGCCGAAGGCTGCGATCTTTTGCGTATCACTCGATCCAGCTGTAAAGCGGTGTATCCCCGCCACTCACCACTTTTACATCCGAACTGTGGCGCAAGCGCACCAGCAAGCGCTTCCCCGCCGCTGCGCTACCGGTCAGCCCTTCCAGCTGTTCAAGCAAATCCGGCCCGCTGAGCTGCCCGGCCTTGCGCAACAGATCTTTCGCCACCTGCCACAACGCCTCGTCCTGATTCAGCGGCTTGGCTGCTGGGGCCGCTGCCATCTCTGGCTGGGTCGGCGACTGCACATTCAGAGCCGAACCGAGCTTCGCCCAATCGCTGTCATCCAGCTCTACCGTCAAATCCACCGGCGTCGTTCCGACGGTTCCGCGTATCCGCAACATCTGCATCGCTCCTGCACATTTCTGACCTGCATGCTCCCACGGGACTTGTGCAACGCCAAGCAGGCGGGCAAACTCTGCGGACTTTCGTTATAAGATTACATAACAAACTCTTCACTTTACTTTCCGGAGACCGCCATGCGTCGTCTGCTGCTCGCTTTGCCGTTTGCCCTGTTGCCGCTGGCCATCGCCCACGCTGCCGATGAGCACGATCACGACCATGAGCACGGCAGCCTCGGCGCCCATGAACACGGCGTCGGTCGTTTGAACGCCGCGCTCGACGGCCAGACCCTGGAACTGGAACTGGACAGCCCAGCGATGAACCTGGTGGGCTTCGAACACGCCGCCACCAGCGACACTGACAAAGCCAAAGTCGTGGCCGCGCGCACGACACTGGAAAACCCGCTGGCGCTGTTCAGCCTGCCAGCCGCCGCCGGTTGCAAAGTGGCCAGCCAGGAACTGCAAAGCCCGCTGTTCGGCGACAAGCCGGATGCTGACGACCATGACGATGATGACCACGACAAAGACGCCAAGGGCGGTGAAGCGCATCATCACGACCACAGCGAAATCCACGCGCACTATCAGTTCAGTTGCGCGACCCCAGGTGCCTTGAAGACCCTGGATCTGGCGAACATCTTCAATAGCTTCCCGGCGACCCAGAAAATTCAGGTACAACTGATCGGCCCGAGCGGCCAGCAAGGCACCGAAGTGACCGCCAAGGCTGCCGCCCTGAAATTCTGATTGCCTGAAAAATCCCCTGTAGGAGCTGCCGAAGGCTGCGATCTTTTGATCCTGTTTTTAAAGGCAAGATCAAAAGATCGCAGCCTTCGGCAGCTCCTACAGGGTTATGTGATCAACCATGAAACTGGTGCCATGACCCAAGCACTCATCGAACTGTCCGACCTGGGCTTCAACTGGCCCGGTCACCCGCCGCTGCTGGACATCCCGGCGTTTCGCCTGGAGCCGGGCGAAACCCTGTTCCTCAAAGGCCCCAGCGGCAGTGGCAAGACCACCCTGCTTGGCCTGCTCGGCGGCGTGCAGAAACCCGGGCGCGGCAGCATCCGCCTGCTCGGCCAGGAATTGACCGAACTGGGTGCCGGCGCCCGCGACCGCTTTCGTGTCGATCACACCGGCTACATCTTCCAGCAGTTCAACCTGCTGCCGTTTCTCTCAGTGCGCGAGAACGTCGAGTTGCCGTGCCACTTCTCGAAGCTGCGTGCAGAGCGGGCGAAACAGCGGCACGGCAGCGTCGATCAAGCCGCCGCCACCCTGCTCGCCCACTTGGGCCTGAAGGATGAAAGCATCCTCGGCCGTCGCGCCGATTCGCTGTCGATCGGTCAGCAGCAACGGGTCGCCGCCGCGCGCGCCTTGATCGGCCAGCCGGAACTGGTGATCGCCGACGAACCGACCTCGGCGCTGGATTACGACGCCCGGGAAAACTTCATTCGCCTGCTGTTCGCCGAATGCCGCGAGGCCGGATCGAGCCTGTTGTTCGTCAGCCACGACCAGAGCCTGGCGCCGCTGTTCGACCGTCACCTGTCCCTGGCCGAGCTCAATCGCGCCGCCACGTCTGCCGAGGTCTGAGATGTATCTGTTTCGTCTGGCCATGGCCAGCCTGGCCAACCGCCGCTTCACCGCCCTGCTCACCGCGTTCGCGATTGCCCTGTCGGTGTGCCTGCTGCTTGCCGTCGAGCGCGTGCGCACCGAGGCCAAAGCCAGTTTTGCCAGCACCATCAGCGGCACCGACCTGATCGTCGGCGCCCGCTCCGGTTCGGTGAACCTGCTGCTGTACTCGGTGTTCCGCATCGGCAACGCGACCAACAACATCCGTTGGGACAGCTTCGAACATTTCGCCAGCAACTCGAAAGTGAAGTGGGCAATCCCGATGTCCCTCGGCGACTCCCATCGCGGCTACCGGGTAATGGGCACCACCGAAGCCTATTTCGAGCATTACCAGTACGGCCGCCAGCAGCATCTGGAACTGGCTGATGGCCGGGCATTTGCCACCGACCCGTTCGAAGTGGTGCTCGGCGCCGAAGTTGCCGAAGCGCTGCATTACAAGCTCGGCGATCAACTGGTGCTGGCCCACGGCGTGGCGGCGATCAGTCTGGTCAAACACGACGACAAACCGTTCACCGTGGTCGGCATTCTCAAGCGTACCGGCACCCCGGTGGATCGCACGTTGCACATCAGCCTCGGCGGTATGGAGGCGATTCACATCGACTGGCACAACGGCGTGCCGGCGCGAGGCAACGGGCGGATCACCGCGGATCAGGCACGCAACATGGACCTGACGCCACAGGCGATCACCGCGTTCATGCTCGGCCTCAACAGCAAGATTTCCACCTTCGCCCTGCAACGCGAAATCAACGAATACCGTGGCGAGCCGATGCTGGCGATCCTGCCCGGCGTGGCGTTGCAGGAGTTGTGGAGCCTGATGAGCACCGCTGAAAAGGCGCTGTTCGTGGTCTCGCTGTTCGTGGTGCTGACCGGGTTGATCGGCATGCTCACGGCGATTCTCACCAGCCTCAACGAGCGTCGCCGCGAGATGGCGATTCTGCGTTCGGTCGGAGCGCGGCCGTGGCACATCGCGAGTCTGCTGGTGCTGGAAGCTTTCGCGCTGGCGCTGACCGGAGTGATCGCCGGATTGGCCTTGCTGTACATCGGCATCGCCGCCGCGCAGGGTTATGTGCAGGCCAATTACGGTTTGTATCTGCCGCTGGCGTGGCCCAGCGAGTATGAATGGACGCTGCTCGGTGGCATTCTGGCAGCCGCGCTGCTGATGGGCAGCGTGCCGGCCTGGCGCGCGTATCGCCAATCATTGGCCGATGGCCTGTCGATCCGTTTATGAGGATGTTCACCATGCCCCGCGCCGTACTCGCGCTGCTGATGCTGGTTGCCCTGCCCGTGTGGGCAGCGGCGCCGAAAGACCTGACCTGGTCGGAGATGATCCCGCCGGACGCCGCGCCGGAAGTGCCGAACATGACGCCGTTGCATGACATGTCGAAGATGGGCGATGCACTGTCCGCCGAATCGGCGCCCGCAGCGAAACAGGACATGCCCAACGCGCCGGTGGTGCAGAGCCTGGACGGCCAGAACATCCGCCTGCCGGGCTACATCGTGCCGCTGGAAGTCAACGAGGAAGGACGCACTACGGAGTTTCTGCTGGTGCCGTACTTCGGCGCCTGCATCCACGTGCCGCCACCGCCGTCGAACCAGATCGTGCATGTGAAAAGCGAGTTGGGCGTGAAGCTCGACGAACTGTATCAACCGTACTGGGTCGAGGGACCGTTGCAGGTCAAGGCGTCCACCAGCGAACTGGCGGATGCCGGGTATCAGATGGCGGCGGACAAGATTTATGTGTATGAGCTGCCGGAGTAAATTCCGGCAGTTTCAAAGTCAAAAGATCGCAGCCTTCGGCAGCTCCTACAGGGGATCGCATTTCAACTGCAGGAGCTGCCGAAGGCTGCGATCTTTTGGGGGCATCACTGTTTCATTGAGCTGAGTCAAAAGACCGTATCAGTTGGCTTCATACCATAGGACATCAGACATTTTTAACGTCCTTCTGGAGCCCCCATGAACAAGTCCTTGCTCAGCGCCTCGCTGTTTGCCCTCGCGCTCGCAGCCCCGCTCGCCCACGCCCACGAAGCCGGCGACATCATCGTTCGCGCCGGTGCGATCACCGTCAACCCGAAGGCCGACAGCTCCAGCGTCAAGGTCGATCAGGGTCCGTTGAGCGGCACCAATCTGGGCGGCAAGGCGACCATGAGCAGCGACACCCAACTGGGTCTGAACTTCGCCTACATGCTGACCAACAACATCGGTATCGAGTTACTGGCGGCCTCGCCGTTCGAGCATGACGTGAAGATCAAAGGCACCGCGCTGCCAGCTGCCAACGGCAAACTCGGCACCCTGAAACACCTGCCGCCAACCCTCAGCGTCGTGTACTACCCGCTGGACGCGAAGTCGCCGTTCCAGCCGTACATCGGCGGCGGCATCAACTACACCTGGATCTACGACGAGCACGTCGGCAGCGAAGCCCAGTCCAACGGCTTCGGCAACTTCAAGGCGAAAAACTCCTGGGGCCTGGCCTGGCAGGTCGGCGCCGACTACATGCTGACCGACAACATCATGCTCAACGCCCAGGTGCGCTACATCGACATCGACACCCGCGCCACCGTCGAGAACAATGCCGTGGCGCCGGGTACTCGTGCCAAGGTGAACGTTGATGTCGATCCGTTTGTGTACATGGTGGGTCTGGGCTACAAGTTCTAAGCAACAGTCGAACATTCGCGTGGTGGTGAATGCGGGCTAATGTGGCGAGGGAGCTTGCTCCCGCTGGGCTGCGAAGCAGCCCTGAACAAGGCAAAAGCGGTGCTTCAGAAAAACCGCGTTGACTGAATTTGCGACTGCTGCGCAGTCGAGCGGGACGGTGCGACGATTCGACGAGCTCCCTCGCCACAGGGATTGCACCGAGCGTCAAAGCGATACCCCGCCCACAAAAAAGGCGCCTGCAAAGGCGCCTTTTTTGTTTTTTCGATTTAGCGTCCCAGCAGCCGCGCCAGCCCCACGCGCATCGGCGTCGGCTCGGGCAGCTTGAAGCGTTGCAGCAAACGCGCATTGTTCGCCCGCGAATGACGGATGTCACCGGAGCGTGCCGGGCCGTAGCTGATCGGAGGCAGCTCGCCGACCACGTCTTGCAGCGCCTGCAGCATCTGCTTGAGGTTCATCGCCTGATTCCAGCCGACGTTCATCGCGCCCACTTCCACTTCAGGCTTGTCGATTGCCTGCACCAGCACGTCGACCAGATCCTCGACATAGAGGAAATCGCGGGTCTGCTCGCCATCGCCGAACACGGTGATCGGCAGGCCTTTCTGCGCCCGCTCGCTGAAAATGCTGATGACCCCGGAATACGGCGAGGACGGATCCTGGCGTGGGCCGAAGATGTTGAAGAAGCGGAAGATCACCGGTTCCAGACCGTGCTGGCGACGGTAGAAATCAAAGTAATGTTCGCCGGCCAGTTTGTCCGAGGCGTACGGGGTCAGCGGGGCTTTTGGCGTGTCCTCGTCGATGGACTCGCCTTCGCCGTTGTTGCCGTACACCGCCGCGCTCGACGCGTAGAGCACACGTTTGACCCCGGCCTGGCGCATGGCTTCGCAGACATTCAGGGTGCCGATGAAATTGCTCTGGTGCGTCTTCACCGGATCGTCCACCGACGCCTGCACCGAGGCCACCGCCGCCAGATGCGCTACCGCGCTGCAACCCTGCATCGCCTGCGCAACCAGTGCGGCATCGGCGACGTCACCGACGATCAGTTCGACGTTGGGGTTGTCCAGTGGCAGGTTGGCACGTTTGCCGGTCGACAGGTCATCGAGAATCCGCACCGAATGGCCGCTGGCGAGC
>NZ_QAIK01000062.1:33782-41371 GCF_003061005.1 Pseudomonas sp. HMWF021
TGAAACCGGCACCGCCGGTGATTAAAACAGGGCCTTCAGCCATGACGATAGAACCTATCCAGTAACGCCGGGAGTGCGGCGCGCCAGGCGCGTGGCTTGATCCCGAAAGTGTGCAGAATTTTCTTGCAGGCGAGCACCGCGTGCTGCGGTTCTTCGGCAGCGTCCGGCCGCGCGGCATGGGCCTGGGCGGTCGGCGCTTCGATCGCCAACTGATGCAGATTGCGTGCTTCGGTCAAAATCGCCTGGCCCAGCGCCAGCGGGGTGGTCGCCTCATGCCCGGCATAGTGGTAAGTACCCCACAGCGGCGCGGCGCAATCGAGTTGCTTGAGCACCGAAATGATCACCCGCGCGGCGTCGTCCACTGGGGTCGGATTGCCCCGGCGATCATCGGCCATCAGCAATTCGTCCGGTTGTTCGGCACGGGCAAGGAAGCGCCCGAGGGTGCCTTCAGGGCTGTCATCGAGCAGCCAGCCGAAGCGCAGCAGCACGTGTTGCGGGCACGTGGCGCGAACGCTTTGCTCGATGCGCCACAGCGCCTGACCGCGCAGGCCAAGCGGCACCGGCTCGTCTTTTTCGCTGTAGGCGGTCGCCCGCGAACCGTCGAACACGCGATAGCTGGAAGGCTGCACGAGGATGATGTTGTGGTGCTGGCACAGCTCGGCCAGTCGCTCGATGGCGCGTTCCTGGCCGGCCAGACGGCTTTCGCTGACAGTCTCGGCCTGGAACCAGTCGAAATAGTAGGCGAGATTGATCAACGCATCCGGACGGGTGTCGTCGAGCAGTTGCGTCAGGCTCGCGGCATCCCAGCCGTCTTCGGGCGGGCGGGGGGCGAGGAAACCGATGTCTTCCTCTGCACCGAGGCGAATCAGCGCCTGCCCAAGGGCATTTCCGCCGCCCAGTAACATAAGGCGCATTCGCATAGAGTCAGCAGGCCCAGTCTGATTGGAACGATGGCTTTAGCGACGGTGCTTGTGACACCGCCGTCGATAATTGCCGGAATCGTTGCATTTTGCGGGTTTAGTGCGCAACCGTCACCCGTAAAGTGCAGATCGCCGGGAATTGTGCCGAATCAACGGGCCCCATCGCTGGCAAGCCAGCTCCCACAGGGTTCAGAGTTGATTGCCAGACTTTTGAACAACAAAAATCACTGTGGGAGCTGGCTTGCCAGCGATGAGGCCCCGACTGTCTGTCTAGATCCCCAGCGGTACTTGCATCTTGCCGCCCTCACCCGCATAACTTGAGCCATGAATCTGCCCATTCCCAAGGACGCCGCCCTGGCAGGCTTTCACCCCGCCGTCAGCGCCTGGTTCAGCAATACCTTCCCGACGGTCACCGCCGCACAGGCCCGTGCATGGCCGTTGATCCGCCAGCGCCGTTCGACGCTGATCGCCGCGCCCACCGGCTCCGGTAAAACCCTCACCGCGTTTCTCGCGGTGCTCGACGACCTCGTCCACCGTGGCCTGGAATACCCCGACGGCCTGCCGGACGAAACCCTGGTGGTCTACGTTTCACCGCTCAAGGCTTTATCCAACGACATCCGCATCAACCTGCAGAATCCGCTGGCCGGAATCACCGAGCAGTTGCGCCAGTTGGGCCTGCCCGAATTGCAGATCACCACGGCGGTGCGCACCGGCGACACCCCGCAAAAAGACCGCGCCGCCATGCGCAAAAGTGCGCCGCATATTCTGGTGACCACCCCGGAATCGCTCTACGTACTGCTCGGTTCCGAGTCCGGGCGCAAAATGCTCGGCAGCACGCGCACGGTGATCATCGACGAGATCCACGCCATCGCTGCCGGCAAACGCGGCAGTCACCTGGCGCTGAGCCTTGAGCGACTGCAAGCGCTGTGTGCCGAACCCTTGACCCGCATCGGCTTGTCCGCCACACAAAAACCCATCGATGCCGTGGCGCGGTTTCTGGTCGGCACTGATCGCCCGTGCGAGATCATCGACATCGGCCACGCCCGACCACGGGATCTGGGCATCGAAGTGCCGCCGGTGCCATTGTCGGCGGTGATGGCCAACGATGTCTGGGAACTGGTCTACGACCGCCTCGCCGAACTGGCCCGCGCGCACCGCACCACGCTGATTTTCGTCAATACCCGGCGCCTCGCCGAACGCCTGAGCCGGCACCTCAGCGAACGCCTCGGCAAACACGCCGTGGCCGCGCATCACGGCAGCCTGGCCAAGGAGTTCCGCCTCGACGCCGAACAACGGCTCAAGCGCGGCGAGCTGCAAGTGCTGATCGCTACCGCGTCGCTGGAATTGGGCATCGATATTGGCGAAGTCGATCTGGTCTGCCAAATATCCTCGCCGCGTTCGATTGCCGGGTTTCTGCAAAGAGTCGGGCGCTCCGGGCACCAGGTCGGCGGTACGCCCAAGGGGCGTTTGTTCGCCACCACCCGCGACGACCTGATCGAATGCGCCGCCCTGCTCGACTGCGTGCGCCGTGGCGAACTCGACACCCTGCACATCCCCGAGGCACCGCTGGATGTACTGGCGCAGCAGATCATCGCCGAGGTCAGTTGTCAGGAATGGGCGGAAGACGCGCTGTTGGCGCTGTTCCGCCAAGCATCGCCGTATCGCGACCTCGACGAAAAACACTATCAGGCGCTGCTGACGATGCTCGCCGAAGGCTACAACGGTCGTCAGGGCATCCGCAGCGCCTACCTGCACCGCGACGCCGTCAGCCGCACCCTGCGTGGCCGCCGTGGCGCGCAACTGACCGCTGTGACCAGCGGCGGCACCATTCCCGACAACGCCGATTACAGCGTGCTGCTCGAACCGCAAGGCCTGAACATCGGCAGCGTCAACGAAGACTTCGCTGTGGAAAGCATTGCCGGTGACGTGTTCCAGCTCGGCAATACCTCCTACCGCATCCTGCGCGTGGAAACCGGCAAGGTGCGGGTCGAGGACGCCCAGGGCCAGCCACCGACCATTCCGTTCTGGCTCGGCGAAGCACCGGGGCGCAGCGATGAACTGTCTGCGGCGGTGGCGCGCCTGCAAGCGACCCTCGACGAACTGCTCGGCGCCAGTCCGGGTGACTTGCAACCGGCGCTCGACTGGTTGACCGCAACCCTTGGCCTGAACCGCGCCAGCGCCGAACAACTGGTGGACTATCTCGCCCGCGCACGCCTGACCCTCGGCGCCCTGCCCTCGCAGGACACGCTACTGATGGAGCGGTTTTTCGATGAGTCCGGCGGCACGCAACTGATCATCCATTCACCCTTCGGCAGCCGCATCAACCGCGCCTGGGGCCTCGCGCTGCGCAAGCGTTTCTGTCGCACCTTCAACTTCGAATTACAGGCTGCCGCCAGTGAGGATGCGATCGTGTTGTCGCTGTCCACGAGCCACAGTTTCGAACTGGATGACGTCTGGCGGTACCTGCACAGCAACAGCGCCGAACACATCCTGATTCAGGCGATTCTCGACGCGCCGTTGTTCGGCGTGCGCTGGCGCTGGAATGCCGGGGTGGCGCTGGCGTTGCCGCGTTTTACCGGCGGGCGCAAAGTCGCGCCGCAGTTGCAGCGCATGAAAAGCGAAGACCTGATTGCCAGCGTGTTTCCCGATCAGATCGCCTGCCTGGAAAACCTCGCCGGTGAACGGGAAGTCCCTGAACACCCGCTGGTGGAACAGACTCTCGACGATTGCCTGCACGAGGCCATGGACAGCGACGGCTGGCTCAATCTGCTGCAGCGCATGGAGCGTGGCGAGGTGCGTTTGCTCAGCCGCGACCTGCCGGCGCCGTCACCGTTGGCGGCAGAGATTCTCAGCGCGCGGCCGTACGCCTTTCTCGACGATGCACCGCTGGAAGAACGCCGCACCCAAGCGGTGATCAACCGGCGCTGGAGCGATCCCCAATCAACCGATGACCTCGGGGCTCTGGACGCCGACGCCTTCAACGCGGTGCGCGAAGAAGCGTGGCCGACGCCCACCAACGCCGATGAAATGCACGAGGCGCTGATGAGTCTGGCGTGCGTCAGCGAGGCCGAAGTGCAGGCCAACGAAAATTGGCGCGAATGGCTTGACGCGCTGACTGCGAGCGGTCGCGCCTGCCGCTTGGCCGTTGCGCCAGTAATGGCAGAAGAAAAGCTTCGCGAGCAGGCTCGCTCCCACATTCAACCGCGTTCCGCCAGTTGGAACACAGTCAACGGTGGGAGCGAGCCTGCTCGCGAAGACGGCCTCACAGTCGCCACACATCCACAGCCTGGCTCGTTGTGGCTGGCGCGAGAGCGCCTGAAGTGTCTGCAAGCGCTTTATCCACAGGCCATGTTGCAACCGCCGCAAGCAGCGCTGCCCGGGTTCGATGATATCTGGACGTTCGATGACGCATTGATCGAAGTGATCCGCGCCCGACTCGGCGCCTTCGGTCCGCTGCCGTTAGCCGCCATTGCCGAACCACTCGCGTTGCCGATACCGCAGGTCAATCAGGCCCTCGCACAACTGGAACGCGAGGGTTACGTATTACGCGGCCAATTCACGCCAGGATCGGCAGTGGAAGAATGGTGCGAACGGCATCTGCTCGCGCGCATTCATCGCTACACGGTCAAGCGTCTGCGCCGGGAAATCGAGCCGGTGGCGTTGCAGGATTTCATGCGTTTCCTGTTCGACTGGCAGCACCTGTCCCCCGCTACCCGCGGTCAGGGCAGCGCGGTGTTGCCGGCGATTGTCGGCCAGTTTGAAGGCTACCCGGCAGCGGCTTCGGCGTGGGACAGCGAGATTCTCCCGGCACGCCTGAAAGACTATTCACCGAGCTGGCTGGATGAGCTGTGCCGCAACGGCAAACTGGTATGGACGCGGCTCAGTGCCCGGCAAAAAGTCAGCGGCACGGCGCTGCGCAGTACGCCGATCGTGTTGCTGCCGCGCAGTCAGGTCGGATTGTGGAGTGCGCTGGCCGAGCAGACGCCGGTCAGCGAACTGTCGCCGAAAACGCAAAAGGTTTATGAGGCGCTGAGTGAGCACGGCGCGCTGTTTTTCGATGAGTTGATCCACGAAGCGCACCTGTTGCGCACCGAGCTGGAGATCGCCCTGCAGGAACTGGTCGGCGCCGGCCTGGTGAACGCTGACAGCTTCGCCGGCTTGCGTGCGTTGATCACCCCGGCAAGCAAGCGCCAGCAACGCAGCAATCGTCGCGGACGCGGCGCGTTTGTCGGCGGCATGGACGATGCCGGGCGCTGGGCGTTGCTGCGGCGCGGGCCATTGGTAGAAAGCGGCCAGACGGCTTCGCCGGAAACCCTCGAACACGTCGCCATGACCCTGCTGCGGCGCTATGGCGTGGTGTTCTGGCGCCTGCTCGAGCGCGAGGCGGACTGGCTGCCGAGCTGGCGCGAATTGCTGCGCACGTTTCATCGGCTGGAGGCTCGGGGCGAGATTCGCGGCGGGCGATTTGTCAGTGGTCTGGCGGGAGAACAGTTTGCCTTGCCCGAGGCGATTCCGTTGCTGCGCGAGGTACGGCGGCGGGCGCATGACGGCAGCTTGATCGCGGTGTGCGGGGTGGATCCATTGAACTTGGCCGGGACGTTGCTGCCGGGGGCGAAAGTGCCGGCGTTGGTGAGTAATCGGCTGGTGTATCGGGATGGTTTGCCGGTGGCGGCGGAGGTTGCCGGCAAGCAGATGTTCTGGACCGAGCAGGACCAGGTGGCCATGGAGCAGGTGCGCAGCAAGCTGATCCGGTATTGATGCCCACAGGTCTGGCCTCATCGCGGGCAAGCCCGCTCCCACAGGGGACCTGCGTCGTTCACAAATCCAATGTGGGAGCGGGCTTGCCCGCGAAGAGGCCGGCAATCCCAGCACAAAATCCGGCGGTCAGGTACTCGACCGTTGTGGCACTTCGCTCGCCACCAACTCCCCCTCACCCTGCCGCTTGGGCAACAAAACCTGCTGTGGATAAGTCTGCGCGAAATGCACGTCGGGACTGTTATCCACAAGCTTTTTCAAACGCTGATTGAACGCCCGGCTCACCGCATATTGCCCGCCCGACACGGTACGGAACTGCGCCGTCAGCACCACGCCGTTCAGGTCCATCCGGTCCACGCCAAATACATCCAGCGGCCCTTGCAGGTTGTACTTGAGGAACGGGTCTTCGCGGATCGAATCGCCGGTCTCGCGGATCAGCTCGATGGCCTTGTCGACATCGGTGTCGTAGGTGAACTGCACCGAGAAAAACGCATAGGCAAACTGGCGGGATTGGTTGGTCACTGCCTTGATCTGGCCGAACGGCACCGAGTGCACAAAACCCTTGCCGTCACGCAGGCGCAGGGTGCGGATGGTCAGGCCCTCAACGGTGCCGGCATGTCCGGAATCGAGCACCACCCAGTCGCCGATCGACAGGGTGTCTTCGATGATGATGAACAGCCCGGTGATCACGTCCTGCACCAGTTGCTGCGAGCCGAAACCGATGGCCAGACCGACCACCCCGGCACCGGCCAGCAGTGGCGCGACGTTGATGCCGAGGTTGGCCATGGTGGTGATCGCGCAGATCACCACCAGGATGATTTTGATCGCATTGCGCAGCAGCGGCAGGATGGTTTTCACCCGGGTGCTGGGCTGGCGCGAGGAGCGCTTGCTGACCGGTGGTTTCAGCGCTTCCTGAATCGCCGTGTCGAGCACCACCCACAACAGCCACGTCACCAAAAAGATCAGACCGATGCTGCTCAACGCGTTGCTGATCGCGCGGCCAATCGTGCTGCTCTGGGCGAAATCGAGCAACGAAACACCCCAGATCCGCCCGAGAATATCGATGAAGGCAATCGCCATGACGATCCGCAGCAAGGCGTGCAACAGGCTGAGAAAGCGTTCCTTGTAAGCGCTGCTGCGCTGGATCGCTTCGGCTTTGCGCGACTTGAACAGGTGCTGGAGGATGGTGCTGAGGAACACCGTGCCGATCAGCAACACCGTGGTGAACAACGCACAGCGCAGGGCTTTCTGGTTGTCCTCACCGATGCCGATCAGATTGACCGCCGACACCAGCACCATCAGCACAATCGGCCAATACCAGAGCCCGGAAAAAATCCGCAGCGACTCCTGCAATGACGGCTGCTTCAGTCGCTGCGCCAGCGGCCGGTTACGGATCAGGTGCGCCACCGGTCGGCGCAGGCGAATCACCAGCAGGCCGAAGATGATCGAGGCGATCAGCCCGGTGAACACTGCGACGCTGCTGGTGATGTTACCGCCCAACTGACGGGCGATCTGCGGGCTGGTCAATGCGTCACTGAGAGCGGCGAGGAAGCCGATCAGGAACAGCGGTTTCGGGCAGTAGTCGCGGATGATCCGCACGGCGGGCCGTTTGTGGCCGACGTTGAACATCACCACCACACACAACAGCATCGAGGTGGAGAAAATGCCGCTGCTGGTGGCGTACGCCAGGCACAGCGCCAGCGCTCGCCCGACCGAGGCTTGCAGAAAGTGGCTGACGTACAGTGTCAGCGGCAGACAGAGCAGCGCCGGCACTGTGTACGGCAGCAGGTAGCCGAGCAGGTCCTGGCTGCGCTGGCGGGTACGCAGCCAACTGCCCTGGCTCAGACGCCTGGCCAGCAGACTGCCCAGTACCGTGAGCAGCGCAAAAGCGCCCAGCCAAACCCCGGACAGCAT
>NZ_QAIK01000062.1:41383-79853 GCF_003061005.1 Pseudomonas sp. HMWF021
TGACCAGTTTGTCGACCTCATCCGCCGCCCGATCGGCACGCAGGCGCCAGGCGTCGACCAAGTGTTCGTTGAGATCGAGTTTGTCTTGTACGTCATCGATGCTCGTACTGATCGCGCCGAGCAGGCCGCCCTGCACAATCGGCTCGGGTTTGGCCGGCTCTTCAGCAGCGGCCGGAACCCCGGGCAGCGCGGCGGCTTCGAGTTCGTTGCCGCCGAGAAACAGCAGCGCTCCCAGCAGAATGGCGATCCTGAACTTGATCAAAACTCCGGTCTCCGTTGGCTGAACCTGTAAGGAACTGATCGGTGAATGGCGGACAAGTTCGGTTTTTGCCTCAATACCCCTTCCCCTGTGGCGAGGGGATTCATCCCCGATCGGCTGCGCAGCAGACGTAAACGCTCGACTTTCACACCCTCTGGACATCGGGAGACCGGTTTGGGGCTGCTTCGCAACCCATCGGGGATGAATCCCCTCACCACAGGGTTCACAGCACATAGTGGATATTTGCGCCAGCAGCAAATATCAAATGCCCAACCCCGTATTTTTCCGCACAAGCCAAACCTCGACACTGCGCTCCATTCAAACCTCTACCGGAGTGCCGTCATGCCCATTGCCTTGCTCGCGCTGACCCTCAGCGCATTCGCCATCGGGACGACCGAATTCGTCATCGTTGGCCTGCTTCCCACCATCGGCGCCGATCTTGGCGTCAGCCTGCCGTCCGCCGGGCTGCTGGTCAGTCTGTATGCGCTGGGTGTCGCCATTGGCGCGCCGGTGCTGACCGCCCTCACCGGCAAGGTCCCGCGCAAACTGTTGCTGCTGTCGCTGATGGTGCTGTTCACCCTCGGCAACCTGCTGGCGTGGCTGGCGCCGAGTTATGAATCGCTGGTGCTGGCGCGGATCGTCACCGGTCTGGCGCACGGGGTGTTCTTCTCCATCGGCTCGACCATCGCCACCAGCCTGGTGCCCAAGGAAAAAGCCGCCAGCGCGATTGCGATCATGTTCACCGGCCTCACTGTGGCTTTGGTCACCGGCGTGCCACTGGGCACATTCATCGGTCAGCATTTCGGCTGGCGGGAAACCTTCCTCGCCGTCTCGGCGCTGGGTGTGATCGCCTTCATCGGCAGCCTGCTGTACGTGCCCAACAACATCGCCCACAGCAAACCGGCGTCTCTGCTGCAACAACTGCAAGTGCTGAAACAACCGCGTCTGCTGCTGGTGTACGCCATGACCGCGATCGGTTACGGCGGCTCGTTCATCGCCTTCACGTTCCTTGCGCCGACTCTGCAGGACATCTCCGGTTTCAGCGCCGGCACTGTCAGCCTGGTATTGCTGGTGTACGGCGTGTCGGTGGCAGTCGGCAACATCTGGGGCGGCAAACTGGCGGATAAACGCGGGCCGATCAGCGCTTTGAAAATCATCTTCACCCTGCTGGCCGCCGTGCTGTTCGTACTGACCTTCACCGCCGGCAATCCATGGCTGGCGCTGGCGACGGTACTGGTGTGGGGCGCGGTGGCGTTCGGCAACGTGCCGGGGCTGCAGGTGTATGTGGTGCGTCAGGCTGAACATCACACACCGCACGCGGTAGACGTGGCGTCGGGGCTGAACATTGCCGCGTTCAACCTCGGGATTGCCGGTGGTGCGTGGGGCGGCGGGCTGATCGTCGAACATCTGGGCCTGATTCACACGGCGTGGATCGGCGGGCTGGTGGTGTTGCTGGCGCTGGCACTGACGGCGTGGAGCGGGCGACTGGATCGCCTCGGTCCGACCTATGCCGAAGGCACTTCGCGGGTTGTCACCGGCCACTGATCCCACGATCCCCCTGTAGGAGCTGCCGAAGGCTGCGATCTTTTGATCTTTAAAAGCAACATCAAAAGATCGCAGCCTTCGGCAGCTCCTACAGGGATCGTTAGTAAATCTCAGAAATGTACCGTCCGTAACGCCACCGAAACTTTCCCGAACCGCCCACAGTCATCAACAGACACAGGCTGTACGAGGACTGACAACGGGAGGGCGGCATGGCAACGATTCATATCGGTATTTCCGGCTGGCGCTACGTTCCGTGGCGCGGGGATTTCTACCCGAAAGGACTGACCCAGAAGCGCGAATTGCAATTCGCTTCACGGGCGGTCAACAGCATCGAAATCAATGGATCGTTCTATGCGCTGCAACGGCCCGAACGTTATGCCGAGTGGTACGCCGAAACGCCGGATGACTTCGTGTTCAGCGTCAAGGCGCCGCGTTTCATCACCCACGTCCGGCGCTTGCGCGAGATCGAAAAACCGTTGGCGAATTTCTTCGCCTCCGGGGTGCTGGAACTCAAGGAAAAGCTCGGGCCGATCCTCTGGCAGTTTCCGCCGAACTTCAAATTCGACCCCGAGCGCTTCGAGCACTTCCTCTCACTATTGCCCCACGACACCGAGGCCGCTGCCGCCCTCGCCCGTCAGCACGACGCACACCTGCACGGCCACGCCAGCCTGAAAGCCTGGCGCAAAAAACCGCTGCGCCATGCCGTGGAAGTGCGCAACGACACCTTCATCGACCCTGACTTCGTGCGCTTGTTGAGACGCTACAACACCGCCCTGGTGATCGCCGATACCGCCGGCAAATGGCCGTACCGCGAAGACCTCACCAGCGATTTCGTCTACCTGCGCCTGCACGGCGCCGAAGAACTGTACGCCAGCGGCTACACCGACTCCGCGCTCAAAAACTGGGCCGAACGCATCGACGCCTGGCATCACGGCCGACAGCCTGGCGATGCGCACCTGATCGCGCCGCGCCTCAAGCCTAGGGCGCGTAAATCCCGCGAAGTGTTCTGCTATTTCGACAATGACATCAAAGTCCGCGCCCCTTACGACGCACGCCACCTTCTGCAGCTTCTGGACCTCGACCAACACCTCGCAACCACCCCCGGCGAACCTGCTGGCGAAGGGGTGCTGGCATGAGCATTCCAGAGCCGGTGGGTTTCACCGATGAAGGTTCGGTGGTCGCGCCATCGGTGCGCCGTTTCACCGTGCTGACGGTCAACACGCACAAGGGCTTCACCGCTCTCAATCGGCGTTTCATCCTCCCGGAATTGCGCGAAGCGGTGCGCAGTGTGGCGGCGGATGTGGTGTTTCTGCAGGAAGTCCACGGCACCCACGAGCACCATCCCAAGCGCTACAGCAACTGGCCGACGATGCCGCAGTACGAGTTCCTCGCCGACAGCCTCTGGCCGCAATTCGCCTACGGGCGTAACGCGGTGTACCCGGAGGGCGATCACGGCAATGCGCTGCTGTCGAAATTCCAGATCATCCGCCACGACAACCTCGACGTGTCGATCAGCGGCCACGAAAACCGTGGCCTGCTGCATTGCGTGCTGCGCCTGCCCGGCGATGGCGTCGAGGTGCATGCGATCTGCGTGCATCTGGGCCTGCGCGAAAGCCATCGCAATGCGCAATTGAAGCTGCTCGGAGAGCGCCTGGCGCAACTGCCGGAGGATGCTCCGGTGATTATCGCCGGTGACTTCAACGACTGGCGCCAGCGCGCTGATGCGCTGCTCAAGCCCTGCGGCCTGCGCGAGGTGTTCGCCGAGCATCACGGCAAACCGGCGCGTAGTTTTCCGGCGCGCTTGCCGACCTTGCGCCTCGATCGAATTTACGTGCGCAACCTCAAGGCCAGCCAGCCAAAGGTTCTGGCGAACCGGCCTTGGTCACACCTTTCCGACCACGCCCCGTTATCGGTGGAGATCGAACTATGAGCAGCGCACCGCTGGAGAAATCCGCCGTGGAACCGATCAGCATCAACCCGCCGGTGCGAGAGCCCGGGCACGTCGATGTCGAGTACGGCTGGCAGGGCAACAACCGCGTCGAGCTGCTGGAAAACGGCGAGGAGTATTTTCCCCGGGTGTTCGACGCCATGCGTGCGGCCAAGAGTGAAATCCTGCTGGAGACCTTCATCGTTTTCGAAGACAAGGTCGGCGCTGAGTTGCAGCAGATCCTGATCGACGCGGCGCAACGTGGCGTGCGCACCACCGTCAGCCTCGACGGTTTTGGTTGTGGCGAATTGACCACCGGGTATCTCGCGGCATTGAGCGATGCCGGCGTGCACCTGCAGATGTTCGACCCGGCGCCCAAACATCTGGGCTTTCGCACCAACTGGTTCCGCCGCTTGCACCGCAAGATCGTGGTGGTCGACGGACTGATCGCGTTCATTGGCGGGATCAACTTTTCCGGCGATCACCTGGCCGATTTCGGCCCCGAAGCGAAGCAGGATTATGCGGTGCAGATTCAGGGGCCGGCGGTCGCTGATATTCACCATTTCGCTCTACTGCAAAGCGGTCGGCCGGGTCGTGCACGGTTCTGGTGGCAACGGCGCCGCCAGCGCCGGGCGGACATGGCGTTCAATGAGCACGACGGTCAGATACGTCTGGTGTTTCGTGATAACGACCAGCACCACACCGATATCGAAGACGTGTATTTGCACGCATTGCGCCGGGCCAAACGCCGGGTGGTGATCGCCAACGCCTACTTCTTCCCCGGCTATCGCCTGCTGCGCGAAATCCGCAATGCAGCGCGCCGCGGCGTCGAGGTGCGACTGATCCTGCAGGGCCAGCCGGACATGCTGGTGGCGAAACTGGCGGCGCGCATGACCTACGACTACCTGCTCAAGGCCGGGGTGCAGATTCACGAATATTGCCAACGGCCGCTGCACGGCAAAGTCGCGCTGGTGGATGAGGAATGGAGCACCGTCGGCTCGAGCAATCTCGACCCGCTGAGCCTGTCGCTGAACCTGGAAGCCAACGTGTTGATCCGCGACCGCGCGTTCAATCAGCACCTGTTCCAGCGCCTCGAAGACCTGAGTCAGAACCACTGCAAGGCGATGGACGCCAGCATGTCCCCGCGCGGGCGAATCTGGCACATGACCGTGGGGTTTCTGGTGTTCCACTTCCTGCGGCATTTTCCGTCGATGGCAGGTTGGCTGCCAGCACACAAACCGCGACTCAAGCCGTTTCGAGGTCGTACGTCATGAGCCATTCCCACGCGCAATCGGCCCCAGCGGCGCACTCTCGATGGAGTCGCTGGAAACGTCCACTGACCCTGCTGTTCTTCCTCGCCCTGATCGTGCTGCTGACGATGTTTGCCACGCGCATCGAATGGGCGGAAGTCCTGCAGACCCTGGCAGACTTCAAGGTGCGCACGCTGATCATCGCCGCCAGCCTGACCTTGCTGAGTTTTCTGACCTACGCCAGCTTCGACCTGATCGGGCGTACCTACATTCGCCAGGACCTGACCTGGAAACAGATCCTGCCGGTGGGGATCATCAGCTACGCGTTCAACCTCAATCTCAGCGCCTGGGTCGGCGGGATTGCCATGCGCTATCGGCTGTATTCGCGGCTCGGAGTCAGCAAAGGCAACATCGCCAAAATCCTCGGCCTGAGCCTGGCCACCAACTGGTTCGGCTATATGACGATTGCCGGGGTGGTGTTCAGCAGTGGCCTGGTGAGCATGCCACCCGGCTGGAAAATCAGCAGCGCCGCATTGCAGGGCATTGGTGTGCTGTTGCTGCTGTCGAGTGCCGGTTACCTCGCCGCGTGTCAGTTCTCCAAGCGTCGCGAGTGGTCGATTCGCGGCGTGGAAATCAACCTGCCGTCACTGCGCATGGCCGTCCTGCAATTGTTGCTCGGTGCACTGAACTGGTCGCTGATGGCAGCGGTGATTTTCACTTTGCTGCCGGGCAAACTGGATTACCCGCTGGTGCTCGGCGTGCTGTTGATCAGTGCGATTGCCGGAGTCATCACGCATATCCCGGCGGGGCTCGGGGTGCTCGAAGCAGTGTTTGTCGCACTGCTGCAACACGAGGCTTCACGCGGGAGTCTGGTGGCCGGGTTGCTGGCGTATCGGGCGATTTATTTTCTGCTGCCGTTGTTGATCACGCTGGTGATGTATCTGCTGGTGGAGGCCAAGGCGAAGGCGTTGCGGATCGAGAAGAAACCGTCCTGATTTTGTGGCTATGGCTGATGGCCCCTTCGCGAGCAAGCCCGCTCCCACAGGTAGAAAGCATTCCAAATGTGGGAGCGGGCTTGCTCGCGAAGGCGTCCGAAGAGCCACAACAAATCATGTGGACTGGATGATGCTCAACCGCTCCCCGACCACCATCTCGGTAATCCAGTCCACCAGAATCGAGGTATAGGCCTGCTGTGACACCGGCTCGCTCAGGGCATGATCGGCACCGTCGATAATCCGGTGCGTCAGCGAATGCGTCTGCTGACACGCCGCGCGGTAACTCATGATCGTTGCGTGGGGCACGTAGTCATCGGTTTCCGATTCCACCAGCAACACATCCCCGGTGAATTGCGAACAGGCATGCAGCGCACGGTTGCTGTCGGCACGTACCAGCGTCGCCCGATAGTCGCGCAGGTCGGCCTTGTCCAGTTCACGCTTGGGCGTATGCCATTGCTCGTCGCGATACAGCGCCGGCACCCGCAACGCCAACCAGCGTACCGGACGCAACGAGGTGAGGATCGACGCCAGGTAGCCGCCATAACTGGTGCCGACCACCGCAATCGCCGAGGTGTCGAGCGCCGGGTGCGCCAGCAGGCGATCGTAGGCTGCCAGCAAGTCGCGCAGGTTGTCTTCGCGCGTCACCCGGGTCAGCGGAATGCCGGTGCCACCGGTGTGGCCGCGCAAGTCAAAGGTAAGGCACACGCAGCCAAGACCGGCGATGCCCTTGGCCCGCTCAAGGTCACGCTCCTGGCTGCCGCCCCAACCATGCACAAACAACACGCCCGGCACTTTTGATTTGGGACTTAGAAACGTCCCGCTCATCTGTTCGTCATCAATGTCGATCTGAATGCTTTCGCTTCTAGCCGTCATAGGATTTGACCGTTACGTATTTGAGAAGAAAGTCGCTGTTCTCTGCCGGCCCGCGGTAAATCTCGATGGCATCTGCCGGCAAGGATTGCTCGGTGTAGGTTTCCACTGTCGAGACGCGGATCGCTGGCATGTTCGGATCATTGACGAAGCTTTGCAGCGCAGCCAGTTCAGCGCTGCTGGCACCGCCCATGCGCCAGGATTGCTCGAGTACCCCGCTACGCGGTTTGCCGTCGCTATCCAGCCCCTGAGCAATGTCGTAGTTGCGCCGCGAGGCATAGAACCCCGGATAGGCTTCATCTGCCGCGCAGTCGAAAATCTGCGCCTGTTCAATGGCCAGTCGCACGTTGTCCGGCAGATCCAGCGCCAGCAGAACCGCATAATCGCCCGGCACGACCAAAAGATTCGAACCCCCGTAAACGTCTTCACCGTGGGCATCTGTGGTCAAGTATTGATCACCGCAGTAGCTCAGCACCGTGTCACCGATGAATGACTGACCGACGCTGTGAGTGATCACTTCACTCAGATCCTGCTCCAGCACCACACCGTCGCGAAACAGCGCCGCCGCATCCGGCCGGGCCAGCACTTCGTCGAATCCATCGAGGCTGTGGATAACTTCCTGGCCGCGACCGGCGCAGGCATGAATCGGCTTCAAACGGATCGGCCCGCTGTACAGCAAGTGTTCGGCGGCGGGCCGCGCGTCTTCCAGGGCGAATACAGACAAACCATCGAGCACTACGTCGCGCACGCGCTCGGAAAACAACGGCGCCCAGCCTTGGGGCGCGTGGGCCAGATGGCTGTGCAGGCCGTGGCTGATGGCTTTGGTGCAGATGAAATCGTGCCCTACATAACCGCCCCACAAGTCGTGCGGGCCTTTGATGCCCATCTCCTGAGCCTGGCTGGCACCCACGATGGTTTGCGTCGGCAGCCAGTAGAGATCGCGACCGCGATGTTTTTCCGGGTCATAGCTGCCGCCGAACTTGAGCCCGAGAATCTGAGCGAGCCAACGCGCCAGCGCCTTGTTGGTTTGCACCTCATGTTGCGGCGCACCGGTACGAACCGAATGGGCGACCACCATTTTTTTGCTCGGTATTGGGGTCATGCGTCCCCCTTCAAGCGACTCGATGAATGTAGGTATTTGAGGTGCAGAGATCAGGCCAATCGCCAAACGACAAGAACGCAAAAGAATTCAAGCGCTTGCGCAAAAGTTGATGGCATCGGGCCTGTTTCAATCTGCACGACCGCCCGGCAAATTGCATGATCGATGGCCTACCGCTGCTCACGGACTTCCCTCCAGATCGCGTCAAACATGACGCATCGCTTGTTGATCGCCTGACGCCCGGTTTGAAGCGCAATCATCTTCGCTTCAGGTATCTGTCGAGTCATTCGCCCCAGAATCTCCAGCATGGTCACAGCGTGGCCCTCATCTTCTTCAATGTGCAGCCGAAAAAACTCCAGACCATCCTCATCGATATTCAGACTCTCCAGTGCCGCAAGAATCGGTTTGTAGATCAACGGCACAACGGCTTCAGCCCCCAGGCACAGCGCTGAAAGGCCCTCGACCGGATTTTCACTGCGGCAAAACTTCATGATCGACTGGGTGAATGCAACGGTCTGGGGTAAGGGCGGCTCCGCCAAAGCGTGGGTGCCCAGCACTTTGAGGGAGCGTTGGAACAGATCGGCATGGGTGACCTTGTCGTCACCGTCGATTCCCATTTCCTCCAACAGGTTTTTCATTAAAAGCCTGATGTCGTCCAGCGACTCAAGGCGATTGATGATCGCGCAGAGAAAGCGAGTGAAATTCCGAGAGTAATAATGGTGCTGTACCAGGAAATAGCGCATGCCGGCCAGAGAGACATAACCATTCTCCATTGCCACCAAAAGATCATGATGAACCAGTCTGCTTAACGCATCAGCATCCACCCACTTGTTCCATATGGAATCGCCAGTAAGCGTTTGAATAGCAGGCACAACATCATCGCCGTATAAATCACTGTCTTTTACCATTATATAATTCCTTTTAACTTGCCTTGGTCATCCAATGAACCAGTCTATTTAGCGAATGCCTGCCTCCCTCCAATCATTGTGCATCGCTATAAATAACGTGTTGTTTATATCTGCTCAGAAAATAAGCACACAAAGAGGAAAAAATAATACACAGACCGCCTGACGCAAGAATAAGAGCACTGCTGGAAAACTGGAGCAACAGCCATCCACTGAGCAAACTAGCGGGCGGAATTGCCAGATAGGCGATGAGCCGGGTCACGCCGACAGTTCTCCCCAGAATCGCTCGCGGAACCACTTGCTGGCGATAGGTGAAGAATGCGATGACAACCACGGACTGGCAGCACGTAGAAAGCGCCCAGAGTGCTGCGAGTGTCCAGGGATCGCTGGCCAACGCTGCGGTCAACGTGAAGACGCCTGCCAGCAGACAACTGCGCCGGATGAGAACGCCGGCCGAATAGCGTCTCACAAGAACAGCACCTGCAACTGATCCGGCAACGGCACCTGCACCAATCAGCCCGTAGTAATAGCCGACATCGCTCAATGGCACTGCCAGGAGCGTGGTGAAGACATAGATCAGGCTGGCACCGATCAGTGCAAAACCGAAGTTGCAGAAAAAGAACAGCACAACCAGCGAGCACAGTTCCCGATGCCGAAAGACATAGAGCAGCCCGGCCTTGATTTCAGTGAGGGCACGACGGGTGGCGGGCTGAGGCTTGCCCTGCTCCTCCAGCCAGTAGCAAAGCGGCAAAGAGAGCGCAAAACCGGCAATGCCGACAACGAGAATCCGCTCCTTGGTGCTAAAGGCCAGCACGGCAGCCACGCTGATTGGCGCAACGATGCGAATGATGTTGTCACTGGCGTTGACGATCGCATTGAACCGATGAAGCCTTGCCCCTTCGACCAGCACCGGTGCGATGCTCTGGAACACAGGGTGATGGGTTGCGCCAACGCTTGCCAGCATGAAACTCAGCAGCAACAACGTGATGCTCAAGGCGTCCCCGGACAAGGTGCTCACAGCGATGTACATCAGACAACCGATGAGGATGTTGACCAGATCGCCACCGATCAGAAATCGCCGCTTGCTGTAGCGATCACTCCATACGCCAGCAAACGGCGTGACCAGTATGTAGGGTGCCATCGCGGCGAAAAAAGCCAGCGAAGTCCAGACAGGGGATCCAGTTTGCTCATAGACGTAAAGCGGGATGAGAAATGCAATGGCCCATGAGCAAACGGACGTGATGACATAGGACGCCAGCAGCTTGAACATCAGACGATCTCCGGCTGCGCGGGTAGTCGCTGATTATTCGCGAGATGCCCACATACCGCGCAGTCCGGGTTCTGTTGCCAGACTTCGGCAATACCGACATCCAGATCGTCGAAGGTGAACTCCTTGAGCTTGTTGGTCAGTTGTGGCGGCTGGCAGCCGGTGAGGATCTTTACGGTTTCGCTGACCATCATGCCCGCGGTGACGGCCACCAGCGTCACCAGCGCCGGACCTGGGTGCTGGTAGGTTATGTCGTGCTGCTTGGCCATGGTCGAGATACTGTTCACCAGGCTGCTTTTGTCGCGTGCCGAAGTCAGCCAGCAAGCACCGCAGCCGGAGCTGCCGGGTAGCACCGAATAGAAAACCGAGCGTCGCACATCGAGCCCGCCTGATATGAAAGGCACGCCCTCCTGAACACAGGCTTCGTTAAGCCAGTCGGCCATATAGTTTGCGGGTTTGTCGGCAACGCAAATCACAATATCGTGGCCGCTTACGACTCGGGCGACATCCTGAGCTGATTCGAGGCGCGTCTCGTGCGCAACAATGTCGAGATGACTGTTGAACTCGAGCAACCGGCGCCTGGCAGTCTCGACCTTGGGCATCCCGACGTCGCTCTCCCTGTAGAGAATCTGTCGATTCAGGTTGCTCAACTCGATCTTGTCAAAATCAAGGATCGTCAGGTGATGCACACCCAGCGCTACCAGATCGAACAGGATATGGGTGCCGAGGCCGCCGCAACCCAGTACGCAAACCCTGGCCGCGCGCAGTTTCTCCTGAGCCGAAAACTTGTTCTCTCCTACCGCCGCCATCGACCCGAAGAAATCGATGTTGCGGGAAAATCTGTTGCGATCGTGGTCCGAGAGAGAAGTTGCCTCGAACGCGTCGGGACTTTCCACCAGCCGGTATCTGATCAGATCCTGCGCAACGCTGTGCAGATCCTCCGGATCCACCGCGGGGTAGCGTGCTGCCACCTGGGTTATCAGCGTTTCGTAAGGAGCACTGCCATCCAGTGCATTGGCGAACTCCCAGACAGCACCATGGGGATCGGGGATTTTTGCGTATTGCCCGTTGAACCGCAGGACAACCTGGCCTTCAAGTTTGAATGGAATAATGGTCGGCTTCAGACAAAGCTTCATATATAAGCCTCAAGACTATAGAAAAGTTATAAAGAACCAGGGCCATAAGGCCCCGGTTCTCATTGGCTAACTCAGCCGATCTGAGAATCGCCAGCGGAAGATGCTTTTTCGAAAGTCATAATGAATTCCTCAAAAAGGTTAATGGGCCAGTGACCGAAGCAACTCACCGGGCTGCATGGGTGTGCACATACAAAACCTAGAATAAGTTTCCGAGAGTTGCGAACCGACGTTATTTCTTAATGTTACTCAAATAAAGGACACCTCTTTATTCCTACTTACTTCGAGCTTCAGCTCCTACAGAACAAATAAAAAGCAATGTAGGAATATTCATTAAAACTTAAACAAAAAAATGATAGTGATCCCGAAAACAACTTCGGTGACTTGATACATAATTTTTTCAATCCCCAGCAGACGACGTGTTCATCCCGGCAAAAACACTTTCGACCAAGGGTTCTCCAATGGCCTTTAGAAATATCGAAAAAATCTCACGCGTGAGCCATTGATGGCACTTTGAATTGACTGTAGTGTGGCTCACGCGTGAGATGTTCATAACGGAGTCATTGCCATGAAAAGCCGCTCCCCCACCGTTGCGTCAGAGAGCCCAAAGGGAGAGCGCTCGAAACCGTCCGCGAAAAAACCGTCGAGCTTCTACATGAAGCAGATGCGCGCGGGCCTGGCTGCCGCCGGATATGTGAAACACGAAGCTTGGGTACTTCCGGAAAACCGAAGCTTGCTCAAGCAGATGGAGCAACAGCTACGCCAACCGATTCTGGCTGGCTCATTCATGTCGGAGAATTACATGAGCGCAGGCAACAACTGGAACATCGATAGCCTCTTCAACGCCCTCAAGGCACTGGATGAGGTGGCTTCGCACGAGATCACGCTGTCTCTGATCCAGAGCTCCGAACCCAGCATCAAGCTGGAAATGAACGAATTCGGCGGTCTGCCGATTCACATCGCCCTGGCCGGTGCACAGATCATCGTCGACACCGTGCTGGTGGACATCGACTCGATCACTGACGTGCGCGCCTTCAACGACGCCGTGTTGCGCAGCCGGGAAATGTTTCCGCTGTCGTCGATCGGCATCGAGTCGATGCCCAACGGCCAGACCGTCTACAACATGTTTGGCGCCCTCAGCGCCGACTCGAGCCTGACCAACGTCGTCACCGAGGTGAAAACCCTGGTCGACAACGTGCAGCGCGCGAGTGAAGCCTTCGAACACTTCTTCAAGTAATCAACAGGGAATATCCAATGACTCAGTCCATCTGGAGCAAGTTGTTCACCGCTCTGCGCGGCGGCGCCAATGAAGTCGGCGAAGCGATCGTCGACCAACAGGCACTGCGCATCCTCGATCAGGAAATCCGCGACGCCGACACTGCGCTGTCCAACGCCCGCCGCGAGCTGGTCACCATCATGGCCAAGCACAAACTGGCCGCCGACCGCGTGAGCGAATACGACGCCAAGATCAAGGATCTGGAAGCGAAGGCGGTTTCCGCGCTGAACGCCGGCCGTGAAGACCTGGCACTGGAAGTGGCCGAAGCGATTTCGACCCTGACCAACGACCTTGCCGCTGAAAAAGCCCAGAGCGACGAGTTCGGCACCTACGCCGAAAACATGCGCAAGGACATCACCAAAGCCGAATCGCGGATCAAGAGCCTGCGCCAGCAGGTGGACATGGCCAAGGCCCGTGAAAGTGTGCAAAAGGCACAGGTCAGCGCGTCCATCGCCAGCGGCGGCGCCAACGGCAAACTGGAAACCGCTGTCGGCACCCTGAACCGTCTGCAGGCCAAGCAGCAGCAACGCGCTGCCGAGCTGAGCGCCGCCGACGAACTGGCTGACGCCTCTACCGGCAACGATCTGGAGCGCAAGCTGCGCGACGCCGGCATCACGCCGAACGAAGGCAGCGCCAATGCGATTCTTGAGCGCCTGAAGCAAAAATCAGCTCAGTAAAACCGCCCTGCTGTAGGAGCTGCCGCAGGCTGCGATCTTTTGATCTGGATTCAAGATCAAAAGATCGCAGCCTGCGGCAGCTCCTACAGTTCGCACCCACAACATTTGCATTTTGCCTGCTCGTTCGTCGCCCGGCCCGGTACACTGGCGGCGCTTTTTACAACGAACACCTCCACCCGCCTCAAGGAATGTACCCATGGGATGGTTCAAAGACTTGCTGGGCACCAGCAACTGGCAGACTGCCGCGCCCGCTCCGGTAGCCGGCGGCCCACTCGGAATGGCACAAGGCAAAGGCGTGCGGTTCGACTCGACCCTGGCATTGCTGCTCGATGGCAGCACCTCGGTGCAGGTCCCGGCAGCAGAGGCGATCTGGAGCGCCGGCTGGATTGACCTCGGCCAATCCAACAAGCTGCATCGCTACTACCTCAACAACGAAGATTTCTGGCTGCAGATCCACGTCACCGGTGACGATCAGATCGAATCGGTCATCCTGTTCAACTATCTCGGTTACGTGACCGTCAACAGTGACGCCGAACTGCAGCGCCTGGCCGGCCCGGCAAGCCCGATCGGCCTGCCGACCTACACCCATGACGGCATCCAGTACAGCCGTGAATGGGGTACAGAGCAAGGCCAGACCGAACTAGTGCCGCTGACCGAACACGTGATCAACCCGGACGAGTCCTACACCATCGAGCACCACTCGATGCTATACGCCCGCGAAACCGGCCTGACCGATCGCCGCGAGCTGCTGCTGTTCTCCGTCGAACAGGACGAGGAAGGCACCGTCAGCCTGAGCACCTCGCTGGGCATTTCGTTGTACACGACTGATCTGAGCACCATTTAAAAAGGAAGTTTTTCCATGCTGGAAGTGCTGGCCGTTTCCCTGAACAAGACCGCGCTGGTCGGTTTCGTCGTCTACCTGATCGGCGCCGTGCTGCTGTTCATGCTGTTTCAGTTCGTCTATACCCGCATCACGCCGCACAAAGAGTTCGAATTGATCCGCTCTGGCAACATTGCCGCCGCCATTGCTTTGGCTGGCGCGATCATCGGCTTTGCGATTCCGGCCAGCAATGTGATCGCGTTTTCGGTCAACGTTCTCGACTTCGTGTTGTGGGCCGTGATTGCAGCCGTGGTGCAACTGTTGGCCTTCCTCGCTACGGGGCTGGTGCTCAAGGGCACGTCGCAGCGCATCGCCAACGGTGAAATTGCCTCGGGTATCTACGTGGCTGCAGTGGCCATCAGCGTCGGCATGCTCAACGCCGCGTGCATGACCCCGTCCAACTGAGCGGCAGGAAGCCTTCGATGAAACGCAGCAAGTACGTTCAACTGTCCCTGGCCGCGTCGGTGGCCGTGGCCATTTCCGGCGAAGCGGCCGCGCTGGACCCGCAACGCTTTCAAACGGTCGAACAGTGTGTCGATGCCTCGGTCGCGGCCGACGTCTGCTCGAACGCCTACGTCGCGGCACTGACCGAACACCGACGCATTGCGCCGGCTTACGATGACAAGGCCAAGTGCGACGCCGACTTTGCAGCTGACTGGTGTCAGAAAAATTCCGACGGCCGTTTTGTGCCCAAACTCGGCGGCTTCAAAGTGCCGCAGAATGGCGAGGCACCGCAGGATCTGGATGCGATTGCCAATGCGCAGTTGCCTGCCGGTGAAGCGACGGCCGCGCAAAACGTACAAAGCACGCCACACGCTTCCGGTAGCGGCAACGGTTGGCTCTCGGGCTGGCTGATCGGCAATGCGATGAGCAACAACGCCAACCGCACGGTCTATCGCGACCGCGACACGCGCCAGACCTACAACACATCGACGCAGTACCGCAAAATCGAATCGGCGCCACGCAGTCAACCCGACTACGAGAGCAGCAAAAGCAAACCGGTGAATGTCGCCTCGTCGACCTCCCGGGGCGGCTTTGGCAGCCAGTCTTCCGCACGTAGCGGTTGGGGCGGATGGGGCAGCAGTTCCGGTCGCTCGAGCAGCTGACCATGAAGAAGATCCACTGCGCCGAACGCCCCGACTGGAAACAGACCGCCGAAAGCCTCGGTTTCATGTTCCACACCATCGACGACGAACCGTACTGGGACGAAAGCGCCTACTACCAGTTCACGCTCGCGCAGATCGAAAACGATCTGGAGGATCCGACCACCGAACTGCACGA
Source organism: Pseudomonas sp. HMWF021 (assembly GCF_003061005.1). Lineage (GTDB taxonomy): Bacteria > Pseudomonadota > Gammaproteobacteria > Pseudomonadales > Pseudomonadaceae > Aquipseudomonas. The sequence goes on from NZ_QAIK01000062.1 coordinate 56,748, forward strand.
GATGTGCATGGACCTGGTCGACCGCGTGGTGCACAACGAAGAGCTGCTGGATCGCCTGAGCATCCCGGCGCCGTACTACGACATGATTCGTACTTCCTGGCTGGAAGGTCATCCGCATCTGTACGGGCGCATGGACTTTTCCTACAACGGCAACGGCCCGGCCAAGCTGCTGGAACTCAACTACGACACGCCGACCAGTCTCTATGAAGCAGCGGCGTTTCAATGGGGCTGGCTGGAGCAGTGTATCGAGCGCGGGATGCTGCCGCGCCACGCCGACCAGTTCAACAGCATCGATACCAAGCTGCATCAGGCATTTGCCGAATTGCAGCTCAAGCGGCCGTTCTACTTTGCTTCGATGAAAGACTCGGTCGAAGACAAGGGAACCACCGATTACCTGCGGCTGATCGCGGAAAAGGTCGGCATCGAATCACGGCACATTGACATCGAAGATATTGGTCTGACCGCCGAGGGTCGCTTCGTCGACCTGGAGGATCGCTGGATCCCGCATCTGTTCAAGCTGCATGCCTGGGAATTCATTTTCCACGAGCCGTTCGGTGCGGCGATTGCCCAGTGCGATACGCAGTTTTTCGAACCGGCGTGGAAGTCGATCCTGTCGAACAAAGGCGTACTGCCGCTGTTGTGGGAGCTGCACAAAGGCCACCCGAACCTGCTGGCGGCGCATCTTGATCCGAATTCTGCCAGCGCGGTGCCCAAGGGCTGGGTACGCAAACCGTACTTCTCCCGCGAAGGCGCCAACATCGAGCTGCAAACGGCGCAAGGTCTGATCGTCAAAGAGGACGGGCCCTACACTGATGCGCCGTTCATCCTGCAGGAGTTCGCGCCATTGCCGAAGTTCGGCGACAGCTACACGCTGATCGGCTCGTGGGTGATCGGCGATCAAGCGGCAGGCATTGGCGTACGGGAAGACAACAGTCTGATCACCAAGGATTCGAGCCGGTTTCTGCCACACCTGATCCTCGACTGAAACAAAGGCCCTTGTAGGAGCTGCGGCACGCTGCGATCTTTTGACCTTGATTTAAAAGATCGAAAGATCGCAGCCTTCGGCAGCTCCTACAGGTGATGACCGTAGAATTGCGCTGAATAAAAAAGGCCCGTCGTGTTGAACGATGGGCCTTTTTATTCAACGCGAATGCAGCAATGAATCAGAACGGAATGTCGTCATCAAAGCTGTCGAAATCCGGAGCCGGTTGCGGTGCAGCCTGCTGTGGAGCCGGGGCTGGACGCTGTTGCGGGGCCGATTGCTGCGGGCGTGGAGCCTGTTGACGTGGCGCCTGCTGCTGGTAGTTGTTGCCACCGCCTTGTTGGTCACCCTGTTGTGGACGGCCGCCGAGCAGTTGCATGGTGCCTTGCATGTCGACCACGATTTCGGTGGTGTAACGCTTGATACCGTCTTTTTCCCACTCGCGGGTCTGCAGTTTGCCTTCGATGTACACTTGCGAGCCTTTACGCAGGTATTCGCCAGCGATTTCCGCAACCTTGCCGAACATCGAAACACGGTGCCACTCGGTCTTCTCGACCTTCTGACCGGTCTGCTTGTCGGTCCACTGTTCGCTGGTTGCCAGACTCAGGTTGGTCACGGCGTTACCGTTAGGCAGGTAGCGAACTTCGGGATCCTGGCCGCAAGTGCCGACCAATATGACTTTGTTAACCCCACGGGCCATAACGTTCTCCTAGGCTTCGCAAGCAGCCTCGGCCGGGTTGTTCACCAGGCGTTCGAGGGTGTCGCGATCCACTAATTCTTTGTCCAGTTTGATGTAAACAGCCGCTTCATCAGCAACTATCACTGCATCTGTTACCCCTACGAGGGCCTTGAGGCGCTCGACCAGACCCGCTTCGCGGATCGCCTCGGGCGACAACGGCAAGCGCAGGCTCGTCACGTAGGGAGGTTCGCGCATGGTAACAGCAAAGGCCAGCCAGATGGCAGCCAGACCCGCACATCCAAGGAACACAACCGACAGACCGCCATGCTGAAACAGCCAGCCGCCGAGTATCCCGCCGAGTGCCGAACCGAGGAACTGACTGGTGGAATACACGCCCATCGCCGTGCCCTTCCCGCCTGCCGGTGAAACCTTGCTGATCAGCGACGGCAACGAAGCTTCCAGCAGATTGAACGCGGTGAAGAACACCACCGTACCGATCACCAGAGCCCGCAAGCTGTCACCGAACTGCCAGAAGAATAGCTCAGTGAGCATCAGCGTCAGGACGGCACCGAGCAAAATTCGTTTCATTTTGCGTTTCTTCTCGCCGTAGATGATGAACGGGATCATGGCGAAGAAAGAAATCAGCAGCGCGGTCAGGTAAACCCACCAGTGCTGCTCCTTGGGCAAACCGGCCTTTTCCACCAGCGCCAACGGCAGTGCGACGAAGCTCGACATCAGCATCGCGTGCAGCACGAAAATGCCCAGGTCCAGGCGCAGCAGATCGGGATGTTTGAGCGTCGGCATCAAGGCCTGACGCGCCACGCCGGATTCACGATGGCTCAATGGCCCGGTGGACTTGGGCACCATGAACATCACGATGACGATCCCGAACAGCGCCATGCCGCCAGTGGCGAGGAACAGCCCGGACAGACCGAATGCGCGGGTCAGCAGTGGCCCGACCACCATCGCCACAGCGAACGAAAGGCCGATGGTCATGCCGATCATGGCCATGGCTTTGGTGCGGTGCTGTTCGCGAGTCAGGTCGGAAAGCAACGCCATCACCGCCGCGGAAATCGCCCCGGCGCCCTGCAGGATGCGTCCGGCGATCACGCCCCAGATCGAATCGGCCTGAGCCGCCAGCACACTGCCAAGGGCGAAGACCACCAGCCCGAGGAAAATCACCGGACGCCGGCCGATGCGGTCGGAAATGATCCCGAACGGAATCTGGAAAACCGCCTGGGTCAGGCCGTAAGCGCCAATCGCCAGCCCGATCAGGGCCGGGGTCGCTCCTGCCAGGTCCATGCCGTAGGTCGCCAGTACCGGCAACACCATGAACATGCCAAGCATACGGAAGGCGAACACCAGGGCCAGACCGCTCGCTGCGCGGGTCTCGCTGCCACTCATGCGTTCGCTGTGGGGATCGTGCATGGAAAAACCTCGTGTGAACCGGCGGCGATTCTACCAGTCCCATCGAAAGACGGGGTATATCGCGACGCTATGACGCGTATAGATGAAACTCTCTTCATGCAAGGCAAAAAACCCTTCGTTTGATAGTGTGCATCCATCCAGTATTTGCCCGTATACTCCTGTGTTTTCGACGCCCGCCGAGCGAGGCCACTTTGGACAAGATCCTGATACGTGGGGCCCGTACCCACAACCTGAAGAACATCGACCTGACCCTGCCACGGGACAAACTGATCGTCATCACCGGCCTGTCCGGATCCGGCAAGTCGTCCCTGGCCTTCGACACGCTGTACGCCGAAGGTCAGCGCCGCTATGTCGAATCCCTGTCGGCCTACGCCCGACAGTTCCTGTCGATGATGGAAAAACCCGACGTCGACACCATCGAAGGCTTGTCGCCGGCGATCTCCATCGAACAGAAGTCGACCTCGCACAACCCGCGCTCCACGGTCGGCACCATCACCGAAATCTACGACTACCTGCGTCTGCTGTATGCACGCGTCGGTACGCCGCGCTGCCCGGATCACGACATTCCGCTGGAGGCGCAGACCGTCAGCCAGATGGTTGACCTGGTGCTGGCACAACCGGAAGGCAGCAAACTTATGTTGCTGGCGCCGGTGATCCGCGAGCGTAAGGGCGAACATTTGTCGGTATTCGAAGAACTGCGCGCCCAGGGCTTCGTCCGTGCGCGGGTCAACGGCCGCATCTGCGAGCTCGATGAGCTGCCGAAACTGGACAAGCAGAAGAAGCACTCGATCGATGTGATCGTCGACCGCTTCAAGGTCCGCGCCGACCTGCAGCAGCGTCTGGCCGAATCGTTCGAGACTGCACTGAAACTGGCGGACGGCATCGCCCTGGTCGCGCCGATGGACGACGAGCCGGGCGAAGAGATGATCTTCTCTGCGCGCTTCGCCTGTCCGATCTGCGGCCACGCCATCAGCGAGCTTGAGCCGAAGCTGTTCTCCTTCAACAACCCGGCCGGTGCCTGCCCGACCTGCGATGGTCTCGGGGTGAAGCAGTTCTTCGACATCAAGCGTCTGGTCAATGGTGAGCTGACCCTGGCCGAGGGCGCGATTCGCGGCTGGGACCGGCGCAACGTCTATTACTTCCAGATGCTCGGCTCGCTGGCCTCGCACTACAAGTTCAGCCTGGAGAAGCCATTCAACGAACTGACCGCCGAACAGCAGAAACACATCCTGCACGGCAGCGGCTCACAGAATGTCGACTTCAAGTACCTCAACGACCGCGGCGATATCGTCAAACGTTCGCACCCGTTCGAAGGTATCGTGCCGAACCTCGAGCGCCGCTATCGCGAGACGGAATCGGCGAGCGTGCGCGAAGAACTGGCCAAGTTCCTCAGCACCCAGGCCTGCCCGGATTGCCGTGGCACCCGTCTGCGGCGTGAAGCGCGGCACGTGTGGGTAGGTGAGAAAACCCTGCCGGCAGTGACCAACCTGCCGATCGGCGATGCCTGTGAATACTTCGGCGAGCTGAAGATGACCGGGCGTCGCGGCGAGATCGCTGACAAGATCCTCAAGGAGATTCGCGAGCGCCTGCAATTCCTGGTCAATGTCGGCCTCGACTACCTGTCGCTGGATCGCAGTGCAGACACCTTGTCCGGCGGCGAGGCGCAGCGCATTCGCCTGGCCAGCCAGATCGGCGCCGGTCTGGTCGGGGTGCTGTACATCCTCGACGAACCGTCCATTGGCCTGCACCAGCGCGATAACGACCGCTTGCTTGGTACCCTCAAGCACCTGCGCGATATCGGCAACACCGTGATTGTGGTCGAGCACGATGAAGACGCAATTCGTCTGGCCGACTATGTGGTGGATATCGGCCCGGGTGCGGGGGTGCACGGCGGGCAGATCGTGGCTGAAGGTACGCCGGCCGAAGTCATGGCGCACCCGGACTCACTGACCGGCAAATACCTGTCGGGCCGGGTGAAGATCGAGGTGCCGGCCAAACGCACACCACGCAACAAGAAGCTGACGCTGTCGCTCAAGGGCGCTCGCGGCAACAACCTGCGCAACGTAGACCTGGAAATTCCGATCGGCCTGCTGACCTGCGTAACCGGCGTGTCCGGCTCGGGCAAATCGACGCTGATCAACAACACGCTGTTCCCGTTGAGCGCCACTGCACTCAATGGTGCGACCACGCTGGAAGCGGCCGCGCACGACAGCATCAAGGGGCTGGAACATCTCGACAAGGTCGTCGACATCGACCAGAGCCCGATCGGTCGTACACCGCGCTCTAACCCGGCGACCTACACCGGGCTGTTCACGCCGATCCGCGAACTGTTCGCCGGCGTGCCCGAGTCGCGCTCCCGTGGTTACGGCCCGGGGCGGTTCTCGTTCAACGTCAAGGGCGGGCGCTGCGAGGCGTGCCAGGGCGACGGTCTGATCAAGGTCGAAATGCACTTCCTGCCGGACATCTACGTGCCGTGCGATGTGTGCAAGAGCAAGCGCTACAACCGCGAGACCCTTGAGATCAAATACAAGGGCAAAAGCATCCACGAGACCCTCGAGATGACCATCGAGGAAGCCCGGGAGTTCTTTGACGCGGTGCCGGCGCTGGCGCGCAAGCTGCAGACGTTGATGGATGTGGGGCTGTCGTACATCAAGCTTGGGCAGTCGGCGACAACGCTCTCCGGTGGTGAAGCGCAGCGGGTCAAGCTGTCACGCGAACTGTCCAAGCGTGACACCGGCAAGACCCTGTACATCCTCGATGAGCCGACCACCGGCCTGCACTTCGCGGATATCCAGCAATTGCTCGACGTGCTGCATCGCCTGCGCGACCACGGCAACACGGTGGTAGTGATTGAACACAACCTGGACGTGATCAAGACTGCCGACTGGCTGGTGGACCTGGGACCGGAGGGTGGCTCCAAGGGTGGTCAGATCATCGCCACCGGTACGCCGGAGGAAGTGGCCGAGATGAAGCAGTCTCACACCGGTCATTACCTCAAGCCATTGCTGATTCGCGATCGGGCCTGATCTCCGGGCATGAAAAAGCCCCTGTCACTTCAACAGTGACAGGGGCTTTTTTATATCTGGCAATCAGGTGTGTGATTGCAGGTAATTCTCGAGACCGATGAGCTTGATCAGGCCCAACTGCTTTTCCAGCCAGTAGGTGTGATCTTCTTCAGTGTCGTTGAGCTGAACGCGCAGGATCTCGCGACTGACGTAGTCCTTGTGCTGCTCGCACAGCTCGATGCCTTTGCACAGGGCGGCGCGGACTTTGTACTCGAGACGCAGATCGGCTTCCAGCATCTCCGGCACAGTGGTGCCGACGTCGAGATCGTCCGGACGCATGCGCGGCGTGCCTTCGAGCATCAGAATCCGGCGCATCAGAGCGTCGGCATGACCGGCCTCTTCTTCCATCTCGTGGTTGATTCGTTCGTAGAGCTTGGTGAAACCCCAGTCCTCATACATCCGCGAGTGCACAAAATATTGGTCACGCGCGGCCAGTTCGCCGGTCAGCAACGTGTTGAGGTAATCGATTACGTCTGGGTGGCCTTGCATCGCCCTACATCTCCCTGCTTGAAAGTCTGTAGTTTGAACCAAGCTGACCGGAAGGTCACCCCGTTTCGCGCAATAAAAGCGAAGATATTCTGAGAAAAGCGGCCTAAATAACGCAAAAACCGCCCTAATGAGGGCGGTTCTGCTTCTCGTTTAGACTTCGTTAAGCTGTACGTTGAGCAGCTTCGCGATTGCTTCTCCATACGCCGGATCGGCTTTGAAGAAATGTTGCAGTTGGCGGTCAACCACGTCGGGGGAAACTCCGCTCATGGCGCCGGCGATGTTGCTGACCAGGAGGGTTCTCTGCTCATCACTCATCAGCCGGAACAACGCACCCGCGTGGCTGTAGTAGTCGGTGTCCTCGCGGTGATCGTAACGGTCAGCAGCACCGCTCAGGGCCAGCGCAGGTTCAGCGTAATGCGGGGCCTGCTTCGGCGATTCAATGTAGCTGTTCGGTTCGTAATTGGGCGCTGCGCCACCGTTGCTGCCGAATGCCATTGAGCCGTCGCGCTGGTACGTATTCACCGGGCTGCGCGGAGCATTCACCGGCAATTGCTGATGGTTGGTGCCAACACGGTAGCGGTGGGCATCAGCGTAGGCGAATACGCGGCCTTGCAGCATGCGATCCGGTGACAGACCCACGCCAGGCACCATGTTGCTCGGGCCGAATGCGGCTTGCTCAACTTCGGCAAAATAGTTCAGCGGGTTACGGTTCAACTCCAGCTCACCGACTTCGATCAGCGGAAACTCCTTCTGAGACCAGGTCTTGGTCACGTCGAACGGATTCTCGTAGTGCGCTGCAGCTTGGGCCTCGGTCATGATCTGGATGCATACGCGCCATTTCGGGAAGTCACCACGCTCGATGGCCTCAAACAGGTCGCGCTGAGCGTAATCCGGATCGGTACCCGCCAGGCGTGCGGCGTCGGCCGGCGCGAGGTTCTTGATCCCTTGCTGGGTCTTGTAGTGCCACTTCACCCAGTGACGTTCACCTTGTGCATTGATCAGGCTGTATGTGTGGCTGCCGAAGCCATGCATGTGACGGTAGCCGTCGGGAATGCCGCGATCCGAGAACAGAATGGTCACCTGATGCAATGCTTCAGGCGAATGCGACCAGAAGTCCCACATCATTTGCGCGCTTTTCAGGTTGCTCTGCGGCAGGCGTTTCTGGGTGTGGATAAAGTCAGGAAACTTCAGAGGGTCGCGGATGAAGAACACAGGGGTGTTGTTACCAACGATGTCCCAGTTGCCTTCCTCGGTGTAGAACTTGAGGGCGAAACCACGTGGATCACGTTCGGTGTCAGCCGAGCCACGTTCGCCGCCCACAGTGGAAAAGCGCAGGAACGTTGGCGTCTGTTTGCCGACAGCCTCAAACAGTTTGGCGCTGGTGTATTCGGTGATGTCACGGGTCACGGTGAACGTACCGTAAGCACCCGAGCCTTTGGCGTGTACGCGGCGCTCAGGAATGTTTTCACGGTTGAAATGGGCAAGCTTCTCGATCAGGTGAAAATCGTCGAGCAGCAGCGGGCCTCGAGGGCCGGCGGAGCGAGAATTCTGGTTATCAGCGACAGGTGCGCCACTGGCGGTCGTAAGCGTTTTGATCTGGCTCATACGGTCTTCTTCCTCTGTCAGTCTTGAAACTGCCGGCTAATCGGCTTGCTGGGAAGTATTGATCATCAACGTGACACCTACAAATTCATTAACTTGTAGTCATCGATAGATAATTACTAATTATGTTTCCCGGCACATAGTGACAACAGAACAATGTCAGAAGCTTGTACGAACAGCGCATTTCTTGCGGGCACAAAAAACCGGGCACTAGGCCCGGTTTTTTGTTTCAGACTGACGTCTTACTCGGCGGATACAGCTTCGCCAGCAGTAGCACGATCAACCAACTCGACGTACGCCATAGGCGCGTTGTCGCCAGCGCGGAAACCGCACTTGAGGATGCGCAGGTAGCCACCCTCACGGGTAGCGTAACGCTTGCCCAGGTCGTTGAAGAGCTTACCAACGATAGCTTTCGAACGAGTACGGTCGAAAGCCAGACGGCGGTTAGCCAGGCTGTCTGTCTTGGCCAGAGTGATCAGCGGCTCGGCAACGCGGCGCAGTTCTTTGGCTTTTGGCAGAGTAGTCTTGATCAGCTCGTGCTCGAACAACGACACCGCCATGTTCTGGAACATGGCCTTGCGGTGCGAGCTGGTGCGGCTCAGGTGACGCCCACTTTTACGATGACGCATGGTTCATTCCTTACCAAACACTACGTTCGGTGATTACGACGATCAGGCAGTCGCCTTGTCGTCCTTCTTAAGACTTGCAGGCGGCCAGTTGTCGAGGCGCATGCCGAGGGACAGACCGCGGGAGGCCAGAACGTCCTTGATTTCAGTCAAGGATTTCTTGCCCAGGTTCGGAGTCTTCAACAGCTCTACTTCGGTACGCTGAATCAGGTCGCCGATGTAGTAGATGTTTTCCGCCTTAAGGCAGTTAGCCGAACGTACAGTCAGTTCCAGATCGTCAACCGGGCGAAGCAGGATCGGATCGATCTCGTCTTCCTGCTCGACAACCACTGGCTCACTGTCACCTTTGAGGTCGACGAACGCAGCCAACTGCTGTTGCAGGATGGTTGCAGCGCGGCGGATAGCCTCTTCAGGATCCAGAGTACCGTTGGTTTCCAGATCAATAACCAGCTTGTCCAGGTTGGTACGCTGCTCGACACGGGCGTTTTCCACCACGTATGCGATACGGCGAACCGGGCTGAACGAAGAGTCGAGCTGCAAGCGACCAATGCTGCGGCTTTCGTCTTCATCGCTCTGACGCGAGTCGGCTGGTTCATAACCACGACCACGAGCTACGGTGAGCTTCATGTTCAGGGCGCCGTTAGACGCCAGGTTAGCGATTACGTGATCGGGATTAACGATCTCGACATCATGATCCAGCTGAATATCGGCAGCGGTAACCACCCCCGAACCCTTCTTCGACAAGGTCAGCGTAACTTCGTCACGACCGTGCAGCTTGATGGCCAGACCTTTAAGGTTCAACAGGATTTCAATTACGTCTTCCTGTACACCTTCGATGGCGCTGTACTCGTGGAGCACACCGTCAATCTCGGCCTCGACTACTGCGCAGCCGGGCATTGAGGACAACAGGATGCGGCGCAGCGCGTTGCCCAGGGTGTGGCCAAAACCACGCTCGAGAGGCTCGAGAGTGATCTTGGCGCGGGTTGGACTGACAACCTGCACATCAATATGGCGGGGTGTCAGGAACTCATTTACCGAAATCTGCATGGATGCACCTATTTTCTAGCCCTTACTTGGAGTAGAGCTCGACAATCAGGCTTTCGTTGATGTCGGCGGACAGATCACTGCGAGCAGGAACGTTCTTGAAAACGCCCGACTTCTTCTCAGTGTCTACTTCTACCCATTCTACGCGGCCACGTTGGGCACACAGATCGAGAGCTTGGACAATGCGAAGTTGGTTTTTAGCTTTCTCGCGAACTGCAACCACGTCACCAGCACGAACCTGATACGACGGAACGTTTACGGTCTGACCGTTAACGCTGATCGACTTGTGCGATACCAGCTGGCGGGATTCGGCACGAGTCGAACCAAAGCCCATACGGTATACAACGTTGTCCAGACGGCATTCGAGCAGTTGCAGCAGGTTTTCACCGGTTGCACCTTTCTTGCCAGCAGCTTCTTTGTAGTAGCCGCTGAACTGACGCTCGAGAACGCCGTAGATACGACGGACCTTCTGCTTTTCACGCAGTTGGGTGCCGTAGTCGGACTGGCGACCGCGGCGTTGGCCGTGGATACCAGGTGCTGCTTCAATGTTGCACTTCGATTCGATCGCGCGCACGCCGCTCTTCAGGAAGAGATCGGTGCCTTCGCGACGAGCGAGTTTGCATTTTGGACCAATGTAACGAGCCATTCTTTACAATCTCCTGGATTACACGCGGCGCTTCTTCGGCGGACGGCACCCGTTGTGCGGGATTGGCGTCACGTCGGTGATGCTGGCGATCTTGTAGCCACAGCCGTTCAAAGCGCGGACTGCGGATTCACGACCTGGACCTGGACCCTTGACGTTGACGTCGAGGTTTTTCAGGCCGTATTCCAGCGCAGCTTGACCAGCACGCTCAGCAGCTACTTGAGCAGCGAACGGGGTGGACTTGCGGGAACCGCGGAAACCCGAACCACCGGAGGTAGCCCAGGAAAGAGCGTTACCTTGACGGTCGGTAATGGTCACGATGGTGTTGTTAAAAGAAGCATGGATGTGGGCGATGCCATCAACCACTGTCTTTTTAACTTTTTTACGAGGACGAGCAGCAGGTTTTGCCATGATTAAATTCCTGTCGATTCGCTGGGGCGATTACTTGCGGATCGGCTTACGCGGACCTTTACGGGTACGCGCGTTGGTCTTGGTACGCTGACCGCGTACTGGAAGACCGCGACGATGACGCAGACCGCGATAGCAACCGAGGTCCATCAAGCGCTTGATTTTCATGTTGATTTCGCGACGCAGGTCACCTTCAGTGGTGAACTTCGCCACTTCGCCACGCAGCTGTTCAATTTGCTCGTCGCTCAGATCTTTGATCTTTGCTGCTGGGTTTACCCCAGTGTCTGCACAGATTTTCTGTGCAGTAGTGCGACCGACACCATAGATGTAGGTCAGCGAGATAACAGTATGCTTGTTATCTGGAATGTTAACGCCTGCAATACGGGCCATTCAGTGGGACTCCAATTGACAGCTACCTACGCCCCGGAAGCCAAGAAATAGGGCGCGAGATAATATCGCTGTAATAACAAATAATCAACCCGGCAGCGCACTAGCTGCCGGGCTTGAAGCACAATCACACTCAGCCTTGGCGCTGTTTGTGACGCGGTTCCGCGCTGCAAATTACTCGAACAACACCTTCGCGGCGAATAATCTTGCAGTTACGGCACAGCTTTTTCACCGATGCACGAACTTTCATCACCAACTCCTCGAACCTTATGGGTACTCAGCGCAACATGCCGCTGCCGTAACCCTTCAGGTTGGCTTTCTTCATCAGGGATTCGTACTGGTGCGAAACGAGGTGCGATTGTACTTGGGACATGAAGTCCATCACAACCACGACCACGATCAGCAACGAGGTCCCGCCAAGGTAGAACGGAACGTTTGCTGCAACCACCAGGAACTGGGGCAACAGGCACACGGCCGTCATGTAAAGAGCACCGAACATGGTCAAGCGAGTCAGAACGCCATCAATGTAGCGCGCAGACTGCTCACCTGGACGGATGCCCGGAATAAAGGCACCGGACTTCTTCAGGTTTTCCGCTACGTCTTTCGGATTGAACATCAACGCCGTATAGAAGAAGCAGAAGAAAATAATCCCTGCACTAAACAGCAGAATATTCAACGGCTGACCAGGAGCGATCGACTGCGAGATGTCCTGCAACCAGCCCATACCTTCAGACTGACCAAACCAGGCACCCAACGAAGCCGGGAACAGCAAAATGCTGCTCGCGAAAATAGCCGGAATAACACCGGCCATGTTCACCTTCAGCGGCAAGTGGCTTGTCTGCGCAGCAAAAACCTTGCGGCCCTGCTGACGCTTGGCGTAATGAACAGCGATACGACGCTGACCACGCTCAATGAACACCACGAAACCGATAATCGCTACTGCCAGCAAACCGATGGCAACCAGGGCGAAGATATTGATATCACCCTGACGCGCAGACTCGAAAGACTGCCCGATTGCTCTCGGAAGACCGGCGACGATACCCGAAAAAATCAACATCGAGATACCGTTGCCTACACCACGCTCAGTAATCTGCTCACCCAGCCACATCATGAACATCGCACCAGCCACAAAAGTGGATACCGCGACGAAATGGAAGCCAAAGTCACCAGTGAACGCAACGCCCTGCCCTGCCAGACCAATGGACATGCCAATGGCCTGAACGAGAGCGAGGACGACGGTGCCGTAGCGGGTGTACTGGCTGATCTTGCGACGGCCAGCTTCACCTTCCTTCTTCAACTGCTCCAGCTGCGGGCTGACGGCGGTCATCAGTTGCATGATGATCGATGCCGAAATGTACGGCATGATCCCCAGTGCAAAGATGCTCATCCGTTCCAGCGCGCCGCCGGAGAACATGTTGAACAAGCTAAGAATGGTCCCCTCATTCTGTCGAAACAGGTCTGCGAGTCGGTCCGGGTTGATACCTGGAACCGGGATGTGTGCGCCTATTCGGTAGACGATAATCGCCAGGAACAGAAAACGCAGACGAGCCCAGAGTTCAGACATACCGCCTTTGCCGAGCGCAGAGAGAGCACCTTGCTTAGCCATTTATTCCTCGAACTTGCCGCCAGCTGCTTCGATAGCCGCACGCGCACCTTTGGTGGCGCCGATTCCCTTGCCGATAGTGACAGCGCGAGCCACTTCACCGGACAGCATGATTTTCACACGCTGTACGTTGACGTTGATCACGTTGGCATCTTTCAGGGACTGCACGGTGACGATGTCGCCTTCCACTTTAGCCAGCTCGGACAGACGCACTTCTGCGCGGTCCATGGCCTTCAGGGAAACGAAACCGAACTTCGGCAGGCGACGATGCAGCGGCTGTTGACCGCCTTCAAAGCCTGGAGCAATAGTGCCACCGGAGCGGGAGGTTTGACCTTTGTGGCCACGGCCACCAGTCTTACCCAAACCGCTACCGATACCACGGCCCGGACGATGCTTTTCGCGACGGGAACCCGGCGCTGGACTCAGATCATTGAGTTTCATCGATTAACCCTCGACACGCAGCATGTAGTAAGCCTTGTTGATCATCCCGCGATTCTCGGGAGTATCCTGGACTTCTACAGTGTGACCGATGCGACGCAGACCCAGACCCTTAACGCACAGTTTGTGGTTAGGGATGCGGCCGGTCATGCTTTTGATCAGCGTAACTTTAACGGTAGCCATGATCAGAAGATCTCCTTGACAGTCAGGCCACGCTTGGCAGCGATGGACTCAGGAGATTGCATGGCTTTCAGACCCTTGAAAGTGGCGTGAACCACGTTTACCGGGTTAGTCGAGCCGTAGCACTTGGCCAGAACGTTCTGAACGCCAGCAACTTCGAGGACAGCACGCATAGCGCCGCCAGCGATGATACCGGTACCTTCAGAAGCAGGCTGCATGTACACCTTCGAAGCGCCGTGAGCGGACTTCATTGCGTACTGCAGGGTAGTGCCGTTCAGGTCAACTTGAATCATGTTGCGGCGAGCAGCTTCCATTGCCTTCTGGATCGCAGCAGGCACTTCACGCGACTTGCCACGGCCGAAGCCAACACGCCCTTTACCATCACCAACCACGGTCAACGCGGTGAAAGTGAAGATACGGCCGCCTTTAACGGTTTTGGCTACGCGGTTAACTTGAACCAGCTTCTCAATGTAGCCTTCGTCGCGCTTTTGGTCGTTATTTGACATAACTTAGAACTCCAGCCCAGCTTCACGAGCAGCATCAGCCAGCGCTTTAACGCGGCCATGGTACTTGAAGCCAGAGCGGTCGAAAGCCACTTGCGAGACGCCAGCGGCCTTAGCACGCGTAGCGACCAGCTGGCCAACCTTTGTGGCCGCGTCGATGTTGCCAGTGGCGCCATCACGCAGTTCTTTATCCAAAGTCGAGGCGCTTGCCAGGACTTTGTTGCCGTCGGCCGAGATGACCTGGGCGTAGATGTGCTGCGACGAGCGGAACACGCAGAGACGCACGACTTCGAGTTCGTGCATTTTCAGGCGTGCTTTGCGAGCGCGACGCAGTCGAGTAACTTTTTTGTCGGTCATTTGCTATGCCCTACTTCTTCTTGGCTTCTTTACGACGGACGACTTCGTCCGCGTAGCGCACACCTTTGCCTTTGTACGGCTCTGGTGGACGGAAGTCGCGGATCTCAGCGGCCACTTGACCTACCAGCTGTTTATCGATGCCCTTGATCAGGATATCGGTCTGGCTAGGAGTCTCAGCGGTGATGCCTTGCGGCAGTTCGTAATCCACTGGGTGCGAGAAGCCAAGAGCCAGGTTCAGCACCTGACCTTTTGCTTGCGCTTTGTAACCAACACCGACCAGCTGGAGCTTGCGCTCGAAGCCTTGGCTTACGCCCTGGACCATGTTGTTTACCAACGCACGCGTGGTACCGGCCATTGCGCGAGTCTGTTGATCGCCATTGCGAGCAGCGAAACGCAGCTCACCAGCTTCTTCAACGATCTCAACGGACGAATGGATGTTCAGTTCAAGAGTACCCTTGGCACCCTTCACCGAAAGCTGTTGGCCTGCGAATTTTACTTCGACACCGGCTGGCAGCTTAACGGGGTTCTTAGCGACGCGAGACATGCTTATCCCCCCTTAGAACACAGTGCAAAGAACTTCGCCGCCGACACCGGCAGCGCGCGCAGCACGATCCGTCATCACACCTTTGTTGGTGGAGACGATAGACACGCCGAGACCGCCACGAACTTTCGGCAGATCTTCAACGGACTTGTACTGACGCAGGCCTGGACGACTAACGCGCTTCACTTCCTCGATGACCGGACGGCCTTCGAAGTATTTCAGCGAGATGGACAACGACGGCTTAGCGTCGGTGGTGATCTGAAAATCCGCGATGTAACCTTCGTCCTTCAGGACTTTTGCTACAGCCACCTTCAGCGTGGAAGACGGCATGCTTACGACAGACTTTTCAGCCATCTGGGCATTACGGATTCGAGTTAGCATGTCCGCTAACGGGTCCTGCATACTCATGGGCTAGACGCTCCTAATACAGAAAAATTAGCCTTGCGGCTACTACTTGTCGCCGAGAAACTCCGGGCATGAAAAACACGGGCTCAGGCGAGCCGGTCATTCTAGACACACCCCAGAAATGAATCAAGCCCCAAAAGGGGCTTGATTCAGATTCAAGGCCACCGATGGTCAGGTTCTTGCGACCCCGACCATCAAGGCTTTGACAGCGATTACCAGCTGGCTTTAACCAGACCTGGAACGTCACCACGCATTGCCGCTTCACGCAGTTTGTTACGGCCCAGGCCGAACTTGCGGTAAACGCCGTGCGGACGACCAGTCAGGCGGCAACGGTTACGCATGCGCGAAGCGCTTGCGTCACGTGGTTGCTTCTGCAGAGCTACGGTAGCTTCCCAACGCGCTTCTGGACTTGCGTTCAGATCAACGATGATAGCTTTCAGCGCTGCACGCTTGGTGGCGTACTTGGCAACAGTGAGCTGACGCTTCAGCTCACGGTTTTTCATGCTCTTCTTGGCCATTTTCCTACTCCAATCAGTTGCGGAACGGGAATTTGAAAGCACGCAGCAGAGCGCGGCCTTCGTCATCGTTCTTGGCAGTGGTGGTCAGGGTAATGTCCAGACCGCGGAGAGCATCGATCTTGTCGTAGTCGATTTCCGGGAAAATGATCTGCTCTTTCACGCCCATGCTGTAGTTGCCACGACCATCGAAGGACTTGGCATTCAGGCCGCGGAAGTCGCGAACCCGAGGCAGGGAGATCGACAGCAGACGATCCAGGAACTCGTACATACGCTCACGGCGCAGAGTCACTTTGACGCCGATCGGCCATCCTTCACGGACTTTAAAGCCAGCGATGGATTTACGAGCGTAGGTCACAACGACTTTTTGGCCGGTGATCTTTTCCAGGTCAGCAACAGCGTGCTCGATGACTTTTTTGTCGCCGATCGCTTCGCCCAGACCCATGTTCAGGGTGATTTTTGTAACGCGCGGAACTTCCATCACGTTCGAAAGCTTAAGTTCTTCCTTAAGTTTCGGAGCGATTTCCTTCCGGTAAATCTCTTTTAGTCGTGCCATGGTCTTCTACCTAGCAGTGTTCAAGCATCAACCGCTTTTTGGGTCGACTTGAAGACACGAATTTTCTTACCGTCTTCTACTTTGAAACCAACGCGGTCAGCCTTGTTGGTTTCGCCGTTGAAGATGGCGACGTTGGAAGCGTGCAGTGGCGCTTCTTTCTCGACGATACCGCCCTGTACGCCCGACATCGGGTTAGGCTTGGTATGACGCTTGACCAGGTTCAGACCACCAACAACCAGACGGTTGTCAGCAAGAACCTTCAGCACCTTACCGCGCTTACCTTTGTCTTTGCCGGCGATCACGATGATCTCGTCGTCACGACGAATCTTTTGCATGTCGGATCTCCTTACAGCACTTCTGGGGCGAGCGAGACGATCTTCATGAACTTCTCAGTACGAAGTTCACGGGTCACTGGCCCAAAGATACGGGTGCCGATCGGCTCTTGCTTGTTGTTCAGAAGAACAGCAGCGTTGCCATCAAAGCGGATAATGGAGCCATCAGCACGACGTACGCCGTGACGAGTGCGGACTACAACAGCAGTCATCACTTGGCCTTTTTTCACTTTACCGCGAGGAATTGCTTCCTTCACGGTAACTTTGATGATGTCACCGATACCAGCGTAACGACGATGGGAGCCACCCAGCACCTTGATGCACATAACGCGGCGAGCGCCGCTGTTATCGGCCACATCGAGCATGGATTGAGTCTGAATCATATAATTTCTCCGACCCCTAGCCCTTAGACTTCCACAGCGCGTTCGAGAACATCAACCAGCGCCCAAGACTTGGTCTTGGCCATCGGACGAGTTTCACGAATAGTGACTTTGTCGCCGATGTGGCACTGATTGGTTTCGTCGTGCGCGTGCAGCTTAGTCGAACGCTTAACGTATTTACCGTAGATCGGGTGCTTAACGCGACGCTCGATCAGAACGGTGATGGTTTTGTCCATCTTGTCGCTGACAACACGGCCAGTCAGCGTACGGACAGTTTTTTCGGCTTCAGCCATGATCACTTACCTGCCTGCTGGTTGAGCACAGTCTTCACGCGAGCGATGTCACGCTTAACTTGCGAGAGCAGATGAGACTGCCCCAACTGGCCAGTTGCTTTCTGCATGCGCAGATTGAACTGGTCGCGCAGCAAGCCGAGCAGTTGCTCGTTCAGCTGCTGTGCGGATTTTTCACGAAGTTCATTCGCTTTCATCACATCACCGTCCGTTTAACAAAGGAGGTGGCGAGCGGCAGCTTTGCAGCAGCCAGGGCGAAAGCCTCACGCGCCAGCTCTTCAGAAACACCCTCGATTTCATACAGGACTTTGCCTGGCTGAATCTGGGCAACCCAGTACTCCACGTTACCCTTACCTTTACCCATACGAACCTCGAGAGGTTTTTTGGAGATCGGCTTGTCCGGGAATACACGGATCCAGATCTTGCCACCACGTTTTACGTGACGGGTCAGAGCACGACGCGCTGACTCGATCTGACGAGCGGTGAGACGACCACGAGCAACAGACTTCAGCGCGAACTCGCCGAAGCTGACTTTGCTACCGCGCAGTGCCAGACCACGGTTGTGGCCGGTCATCTGCTTGCGGAACTTCGTACGCTTAGGTTGCAACATTTGGCGTACCCCTTACTTAGCAGCTTTTTTACGAGGCGCTGGTGCTTGTGGCTTCAGCTCTTCTTGGCGACCACCAATTACTTCGCCTTTGAAGATCCAAACCTTTACACCGATCACACCGTAAGTGGTGTGAGCTTCGTAGTTGGCATAGTCGATGTCGGCACGCAGGGTGTGCAGTGGCACACGACCTTCGCGATACCATTCAGTACGTGCGATTTCAGCACCGCCGAGACGACCGCTCACTTGGATTTTGATGCCTTTGGCACCAATGCGCATGGCGTTCTGTACTGCGCGCTTCATAGCGCGACGGAACATTACACGACGCTCCAGCTGCTGAGCTACGCTCTGCGCAACCAGCATACCGTCGAGCTCCGGCTTGCGGATCTCTTCGATATTGATGTGCACAGGCACACCCATTTGCTTGGTCAGGTCCTGACGCAGCTTCTCAACATCCTCACCTTTCTTCCCGATAACGATACCTGGACGAGCGGTGTGGATGGTGATGCGTGCAGTTTGGGCCGGACGATGGATATCGATACGGCTTACGGACGCGCTTTTTAGTTTGTCTTGGAGATACTCACGCACCTTCAGATCAGCGAACAAGTAGTCCGCATAAGTCCGACCGTCTGCGTACCAGACGGAGGTGTGCTCCTTGACGATTCCCAGGCGAATGCCAATGGGATGTACTTTCTGACCCATCTCTTCGACTCCGTTACTTGTCAGCAACCTTGACAGTGATATGGCAAGACCGCTTGACGATGCGATCAGCACGGCCTTTGGCACGTGGCATGATGCGCTTCAGCGAACGCCCTTCGTTGACGAAAACGGTGCTGACCTTCAGGTCATCAACGTCTGCGCCTTCGTTATGCTCGGCGTTGGCTACGGCCGACTCCAGCACTTTTTTCATGATCTCGGCGGCTTTCTTACTGCTGAAAGCCAACAGGTTGAGCGCTTCGCCCACCTTCTTCCCGCGGATCTGGTCGGCGACCAAGCGGGCTTTCTGGGCGGAGATTCGAGCGCCCGACAACTTAGCGGCTACTTCCATTTCCTTACCCCTTAACGCTTGGCTTTCTTGTCAGCCACGTGCCCACGATAAGTGCGGGTACCGGCGAACTCGCCCAGTTTATGGCCAACCATGTCTTCGTTCACGAGAACTGGGACGTGCTGACGGCCGTTGTGTACTGCGATGGTCAGACCGACCATTTGTGGCAGGATCATCGAACGACGCGACCAGGTTTTAATTGGTTTGCGATCGTTCTTTTCCGCCGCCACTTCGATCTTCTTCAGTAGGTGAAGATCAATAAAAGGACCTTTTTTCAGAGAACGTGGCACTGTCGTATCCCTCTATTTACTTGCGACGACGGACGATCATTTTGTCGGTACGCTTATTACCACGAGTCTTCGCGCCCTTAGTCGGGAAGCCCCATGGCGATACCGGATGACGACCACCAGAGGTACGACCTTCACCACCACCATGTGGGTGGTCAACCGGGTTCATGGCAACACCACGAACGGTTGGGCGAACGCCACGCCAGCGTTTGGCACCAGCTTTACCCAGCGAACGCAGGCTGTGCTCGGAGTTCGAGACTTCGCCCAGGGTCGCACGGCATTCAGCCAGGACTTTACGCATTTCACCGGAACGCAGACGCAGGGTAACGTACACGCCTTCACGAGCGATCAGCTGAGCCGAAGCACCAGCGGAACGAGCGATCTGTGCGCCTTTACCTGGCTTCAGTTCGATGCCGTGTACGGTAGAACCGACTGGAATGTTGCGCAGTTGCAGAGCGTTGCCTGGCTTGATTGGAGCCAGAGCGCCTGCGATCAGCTGGTCGCCAGCACTCACGCCTTTAGGGGCGATGATGTAGCGGCGCTCGCCGTCTGCGTAGCAGAGCAGTGCGATGTGAGCAGTACGGTTTGGATCGTATTCGATACGCTCGACAGTGGCGACGATGCCATCTTTGTCGTTGCGACGGAAATCGACCATACGGTAATGCTGCTTATGACCACCACCGATGTGACGAGTGGTAATACGGCCATTGTTGTTACGACCACCAGTCTTCGATTTTTTCTCGAGCAGCGGTGCGTGAGGAGCGCCTTTATGCAGCTCCTGGTTGACCACCTTGACCACAAAACGGCGGCCAGGGGAAGTCGGTTTGCATTTAACGATTGCCATGATGCACCCCTTCCTTACTCAGCACTGCTGCTGAAATCGAGATCTTGGCCTGGCTGAAGGGAGATAACTGCCTTCTTCCAGTCATTACGCTTGCCCAGACCGCGAGCAGTGCGCTTGCTCTTACCCAGAACGTTCAGGGTAGTGACGCGCTCTACTTTCACGCTGAACAGGCTTTCGACGGCCTTCTTGATTTCCAGCTTGGTTGCATCAGTAGCAACCTTGAAAACGAACTGGCCTTTCTTGTCTGCCAGAACCGTAGCCTTCTCGGAAACGTGCGGGCCAAGCAGAACTTTAAATACGCGTTCCTGGTTCATCCCAGCAGCTCCTCGAATTTCTTCACGGCCGACACGGTGATCAACACCTTGTCGTATGCGATCAGACTAACTGGATCGGAACCTTGCACGTCACGTACATCTACGTGTGGCAGGTTACGAGCAGCCAGGTACAGGTTCTGATCAACAGCGTCCGACACGATGAGAACATCGGTCAGGCTCATGTTGTTCAGCTTGCCCAGCAGATCTTTGGTTTTCGGAGTTTCAACAGCGAAATCCTGAACCACGACCAGACGATCAGTACGCACCAGCTCAGCAAGGATGGAACGCATTGCTGCGCGATACATCTTCTTGTTCAGCTTCTGGGAGTGATCCTGTGGACGAGCTGCGAAAGTGGTACCGCCGCCACGCCAGATTGGGCTACGGATAGTACCGGCACGAGCACGGCCAGTACCTTTCTGACGCCATGGGCGCTTGCCGCCACCACGAACGTCGGAACGGGTCTTTTGCTGCTTGCTACCTTGACGGCCGCCGGCCATGTAGGCCACGACTGCTTGGTGAACCAGCGTCTCGTTGAACTCGCCGCCAAATGTCAGTTCGGAAACTTCGATCGCTTGAGCGTCATTTACATTTAATTGCATGTCAGCTTCCCCTTAACCGCGAGCCTTGGCTGCTGGACGTACAACCAGGTTGCCGCCAGTAGCGCCAGGAACAGCGCCCTTGACCAACAACAGATTGCGTTCAGCGTCCACGCGCACTACTTCCAGGGACTGCACGGTCACGCGCTCAGCGCCCATATGACCGGACATTTTTTTGCCCTTGAATACACGACCAGGAGTCTGGCACTGGCCGATAGAGCCTGGGACGCGGTGGGATACGGAGTTACCGTGGGTGTTATCTTGCCCGCGGAAATTCCAACGCTTGATCGTACCCTGGAAGCCTTTACCCTTGGACTGACCGGTTACATCAACCAGTTGACCAGCGGCGAAGATTTCAGCGTTGATCAGATCGCCTGCCTGGTACTCGCCTTCTTCAAGACGGAATTCCATGGTGGTGCGACCAGCGGCAACGTTCGCTTTAGCGAAGTGGCCAGCTTGAGCTGCTGTTACACGCGAAGCACGACGCTCGCCGACAGTGACTTGCACTGCACGATAGCCATCGGTCTCTTCAGTTTTGAACTGGGTGACGCGATTCGGCTCGATCTCAATGACCGTGACCGGAATGGAGACACCTTCTTCGGTGAAAATACGGGTCATACCGCATTTACGACCGACTACACCAATAGTCATGTTGTAAACCTCATGAGTGTACGGGGCTTTCACCCGCTATGGCCGCCCATTTCAGAGCGTTACACGACCAAGACCGAGTCTTAGCCGAGGCTGATCTGCACTTCCACACCGGCCGCAAGATCAAGCTTCATAAGAGCATCAACGGTTTTATCCGTTGGCTGGACGATGTCCAGAACGCGCTTATGAGTGCGGATTTCGTACTGGTCACGCGCGTCTTTGTTGACGTGCGGGGAAACCAGAACGGTAAACCGCTCTTTACGGGTAGGCAGTGGAATTGGACCACGCACTTGAGCACCAGTACGTTTCGCGGTTTCCACGATTTCCTGGGTTGATTGGTCGATCAGGCGATGGTCAAAAGCCTTCAACCTGATACGGATTTGCTGATTTTGCATTGGATTTCAGACTCCGGCTGCTATTCCCACCGGGCGCAATACGCCCGTTAAAAGGAGGCGCAATTCTATAGACGCCCCAGATAGGTGTCAACCCAATAAAAAAGCCCCCGCTGAGCGGGGGCTTTTTCAATTCATCAAGCAGACTCTATAAAAGAGAATTACTCGATGATTTTGGCTACGACGCCAGCGCCGACGGTACGACCGCCTTCACGGATAGCGAAACGCAGACCATCTTCCATCGCGATGGTTTTGATCAGGGTAACAGTCATTTGAATGTTGTCACCTGGCATTACCATTTCAACGCCTTCTGGCAGCTCGCAGTTACCAGTCACGTCAGTAGTACGGAAGTAGAACTGTGGACGGTAGCCTTTGAAGAACGGAGTGTGACGACCGCCTTCTTCCTTGCTCAGAACGTAAACTTCTGCAGTGAACTTGGTGTGCGGCTTAACCGAACCTGGCTTGACCAGAACCTGGCCACGCTCAACGTCGTCACGCTTGGTACCACGCAGCAGAACGCCGCAGTTCTCGCCAGCACGACCTTCGTCGAGCAGCTTGCGGAACATTTCAACACCGGTGCAGGTGGTGGTGGTGGTGTCACGCAGACCAACGATTTCCAGTGCATCTTGAACGCGAACGATACCGCGCTCGATACGACCAGTCACAACAGTACCGCGACCCGAGATCGAGAACACGTCTTCGATTGGCATCAGGAACGGCTTGTCGATCATACGAACTGGTTCTGGGATGTAGCTGTCCAGAGTTTCAACCAGCTTCTTGACGGCAGTGGTGCCCATCTCGTTGTCGTCTTTGCCTTCCAGTGCCATACGAGCCGAACCGATGATGATTGGAGTGTCATCGCCCGGGAAGTCGTAGGTGGACAGCAGGTCGCGAACTTCCATCTCAACCAGTTCCAGCAG
>NZ_QAIK01000063.1:0-6436 GCF_003061005.1 Pseudomonas sp. HMWF021
GTGATCAGGAAGAACACCTTCCACGGCCGCGCCCCCAGATCCATGGCCGCCTCTTCGATCGACAGGTCCAGCTCACGCAGACGCGCCGACACCACCACCGCCACGTACGCCGCACAGAACGTCGTGTGGGCGATCCAGATGGTGACGATGCCGCGTTCCTGCGGCCAGCCGATCATCTGCGCCATGGCCACGAACAGCAGCAACAGCGACAGACCGGTGATCACTTCCGGCATTACCAGCGGCGCGGTGACCAGACCACCGAACAGCGTGCGGCCCTTGAAGTGGGTGATGCGGGTCAGCACGAACGCTGCCAGCGTACCCAGCGCCACCGCCGCAACCGCGGTGTAGCAGGCGATTTCCAGCGAGCGCACCACCGAGCCCATCAGTTGCGTGTTGTCGAGCAGACCGACGTACCACTTCACCGACCAGCCGCCCCACACCGTCACCAGTTTCGAGGCGTTGAACGAATAGATCACCAGGATCAGCATCGGCGCGTAGATGAACAACAGGCCCAGCACCAGCATCAGGCTGGAGAAACGGAAGTTCTTCATTCTTTGCCCTCCATTTCCTTGGCCTGACTGCGGTTGAACAGGATGATCGGCACAATCAGGATCGCCAGCATCACCACCGCCAGGGCAGATGCCACCGGCCAGTCACGGTTGTTGAAGAACTCTTGCCAGAGCACTTTACCGATCATCAGGGTTTCCGGGCCGCCGAGCAGTTCCGGGATCACGAATTCGCCCACCACCGGGATGAACACCAACATGCAGCCGGCAATGATCCCGTTCTTTGACAGCGGAATGGTGATTTTCCAGAAGCTGTTGAAGGTGCTCGAACCGAGGTCGGCAGCAGCTTCCAGCAGGCTGTGATCGTGCTTCACCAAGTTGGCGTACAGCGGCAGGATCATGAACGGCAGGTACGAGTAAACGACGCCGATGTACACCGCCAGGTTGGTGTTGAGGATCTGCAGCGGCTCGTCGATCCAGCCCATGCTCATCAGGAAACCGTTGAGCAGGCCGTTGTTGCTGAGGATGCCCATCCACGCATACACGCGGATCAGGATCGCGGTCCAGGTCGGCATCATGATCAGCAGCACCAGCACGGTCTGCAGCTCTTTGCGGGCGCTGGCGATGGCGTAGGCCATCGGGTAACCGATCAGCAGGCACAGCAGCGTGCTGAAAAATGCCATCTTCAGCGAGCCGAGGTAGGCGGCGATGTACAACTCGTCGTCGCCCAGCATCGCGTAGTTACCGAGGTTCAGCAGCAATTGCAGCTTCTGCTCGGCGAAGGTGTAGATCTCGGTGTACGGCGGGATGGCCACGTCGGCTTCGGCGAAGCTGATCTTCAAAACGATGAAGAATGGCAGCATGAAGAACAGGAACAGCCAGATGAAGGGAACCCCGATGACCAACTGGCGGCCACCGGGAATTATTCGATTGAGGCGGCGTTTGAATTTGCGCATGTTCATGAGCGAAGCACCACGCCGCTGTCGTCTTCCCACCACACGTAAACCTGATCGCCCCAGGTCGGACGCGCGCCGCGACGTTCGGCGTTGGCGACGAACGACTGCACCAGCTTGCCGCTCGGCAGTTCGACGTAGAACACCGAGTGCCCGCCCAGGTAAGCGATGTCATGCACCTTGCCGCTCGACCAGTTGTATTCGCAGGTCGGCATTTCAGCGGTGACCAGCAGCTTCTCCGGACGAATCGCGTAGGTCACCGATTTGTCCTGCACCGAGGTGCTGATGCCGTGGCCGACATAGATCTGCCGGTCGAGGTCCTTGCAGGTGATGGTCGCGTGGCCTTCGGCGTCGTCGATCACTTCGCCTTCGAAGATGTTCACGTTACCGATGAATTCGCAGACCAGGCGGCTGGTCGGGGTTTCGTAGATGTCGATCGGGCTGCCGATCTGCGCGATCCAGCCCAGGTGCATGATCGCGATGCGCTCGGCCATGGTCATGGCCTCTTCCTGGTCGTGGGTCACCATCACGCAGGTCACGCCCACGCGCTCGATGATCTCTACCAGTTCCAGCTGCATCTGCGAACGCAGTTTCTTGTCCAGTGCGCCCATCGGCTCGTCGAGCAGCAACAGCTTCGGCCGCTTGGCCAGCGAGCGCGCCAGGGCCACACGCTGACGCTGACCGCCGGACAATTGATGCGGCTTGCGCTTGGCGTACTGGCTCATCTGCACCAGTTTGAGCATCTCGGCCACGCGCGCATCGATCTCGGCGTTGGGGATCTTGTCCTGCTTGAGGCCGAAGGCGATGTTCTGCGCCACGGTCATGTGCGGGAACAAGGCGTACGACTGGAACATCATGTTGATCGGTCGCTCGTACGGCGGCATGTCGGTGATGTCAACGCCGTCGAGGAAAATGCGCCCCTCCGTGGGTCGTTCGAACCCTGCCAGCATGCGCAGCAGCGTGGATTTGCCCGATCCCGAACCGCCGAGCAGGGCGAAAATCTCGCCCTTTTTGATTTCCAGGGACACATCGTCCACGGCAATCGTCTCGTCGAACTTCTTCGTGACCCGGTCGATTTTGACCAACACCTGTTTAGGTGTCTGGTCGCCCTCGAGGGCTTTCTTATAGGCGCCGGAGGCAACTGCCATTTACGAAACTCCCAGAAAAAAACAGTGCAGTTCGCCCTACGCGGACGAACCCAGGATAGTTTGTGCCTTACTTGCCCGACTTGACCTTGGTCCAGCTGCGGGTCATCAAACGCTGAATATTGGGTGGCAACTCGGTCGACACATAGGTCTTGTCGAGAACTGCCTGCGGTGGATAAACCGCTTCATCGGTGCGGATGGACTGTTCCATCAGCTTGTCCGACCCCGGGTTGGGGTTGGCGTAACCGACGTAATCACTGACCTGGGCAATCACCTCAGGTTTCAGCAAATAGTTGATGAAGGCATGGGCTTCCTTGACGTTGGACGAGTCCTTCGGAATCGCCAGCATGTCAAACCACAGCGCGCCGCCCTCTTTCGGAATCGAGTAGGCGATGTTCACGCCCTTCTTGGCTTCTTCGGCACGGTGCTTGGCCTGGAAGATATCGCCGGAGAAGCCGATGGCCACGCAGATGTCGCCGTTGGCCAGATCACCGATGTATTTCGAGGAGTGGAAATAGGTCACGTAAGGACGCACGGCGAGCAGCTTGGCCGTAGCCTTTTCGTAATCCTTCGGATTGGTGCTGTTGGCGTTCAGGCCCATGTAATTGAGCACGGTCGGCATCATTTCATCCGCCGAGTCGAGGAACGCCACGCCGCAGCTGTGCAGTTTCTTGATGTTCTCGGGCTCGAACAGCACGCTCCACGAATCGATCTTGTCGACACCGAGCACAGCCTTGACCTTGTCGACGTTGTAGCCGATGCCGTTGGTGCCCCACAGGTACGGCACGGCGTATTGATTGCCCGGGTCGTTCTGCTCCAGGCGCTTGAGCAGCACCGGGTCGAGGTTCGAATAGTTCGGCAACTGCGCCTTGTCGAGCTTCTGGAACGCGCCCGCCTTGATCTGCTTGCCAAGGAAGTGGTTCGACGGCACGACCACGTCGTAACCGGTACGCCCGGCCAGCAGCTTGCCTTCTAGGGTTTCGTTGGAATCGAACACGTCGTACACCGGTTTGATCCCGGTGGCTTTCTCGAAGTCGGCCAGGGTGGTCTCGCCGATGTAATCCGACCAGTTATAAATATGCACCGTACCGGCGGCCTGGGCTCCGACAGCGATCGTCAGGCCGGCAGTGGCCAGCAGGGCTTTGCGCAAAGAAGAAAAAATAGACAAGTGGAGGTCCTCTAAATTGGTTGGGCCCA
The DNA here is from genome assembly GCF_003061005.1 of Pseudomonas sp. HMWF021. GTDB lineage: Bacteria > Pseudomonadota > Gammaproteobacteria > Pseudomonadales > Pseudomonadaceae > Aquipseudomonas. The sequence goes on from NZ_QAIK01000063.1 coordinate 3,802, forward strand.
AGTTGCCCCGCGTTCCATCACAGCCGTGGCTGTCCGGCAACAAAACCGGCGCGCAACTTACCCTCGAAAAACCGATCCTGCAAAACTTCCTTGTCATTTAATTGCACCGCTGGCCGCCTCCTCACAGACGCCGGCCAACGGTTACTGCTTCAAACCGGCTTATTTGCCGGATTTGATCTTGGTCCAGCTGCGGGTCATTTCACGCTGGGTCGCTGCTGGCAGATCGGCGATCGCATACAGCTTGGCCTGCACGTCGGCTGGCGGGTAGATGCCTGGATCGCTGGTGATGTCTTTGTTCACCAATGCCGTTGCCGCGGCGTTACCGTTCGGGAAGCGCACGGCGTTGGTGATGCCGGCCATGACCTCAGGCTTCTGCAGGAAGGTCATGAACTTGTAGGCGCCTTCAACGTTTTCGGCATCTTTGGGGATGGCGACCATGTCGAAGAAGCTGCCAGCGCCTTCCTTCGGAATGGCGTAGCTGACTTTGACCTTGTCACCGGCCTCGGCGGCACGGGACTTGGCCTGCTGCACGTCACCCGAGTAGCCGACCGCTACGCAGATGTTGCCGTTGGCCAGGTCCGAGATGTACTTGGAGGAGTGGAAATAGGTGATCGAAGGACGAATCTTGAGGAACAGGTCCTCGGCTTTCTTGATGTCTTCTTTCTTCTGGGTGTCGGTAGGCAGGCCCAGGTAGTGCAGCGCGACCGGGAGCATTTCGGTCGGCGAATCGAGGAAGCTCACGCCGCAGCTCTTGAGCTTGGCGATGTTTTCCGGCTTGAGCAGCACGTCCCACGAGTCGATGGTGTCGACGCCCAGTGCAGCCTTGACCTTCTCCGGGTTGTAACCGATGCCGATAGAACCCCACATGTACGGGAAGGCGTGCTTGTTGCCCGGGTCGCTGACCGACACGGCCTTGAGCAGGTCCTGGTTCAGGTTCTTCCAGTTAGGCAGCTTGGACTGGTCCAGTTCCTGATAAACACCAGCCTTGATCTGCTTGGCCAGGAAGTTGTTCGACGGCACGACCACGTCATAACCGGACTTGCCCGCCAGCAGCTTGGCTTCCAGGGTTTCGTTGCTGTCGAATACGTCGTAGACGACTTTGATCCCGGATTCTTTCTCGAAGTTGGCAATGGTGTCCGGAGCGATGTAGTCGGACCAGTTGTAGACGTGCAGTACTTTGTCATCCGCGTGAACCGCACCCGCCATCATGCCCGCTACGGACAAAGCGAGAAGAGTCTTGCCAGCAAGCTTTTTACCTAATGCCTTCATGCGTCATGCTCCAAATTTTTCTTTTTTGAACCACTTTGTTCAGCGGCCGAACCCCGACAACTGGAACCGCGGCTAGTCTGGCAAGATCGGAGGCGGTCTTTCAACAAAAGGCCAACCTTTCTGACACCTTCGAGCGAGAGCGCCGCAGCTCCCCCGCTCGAAGCCTAGCACTTAGGCTTGCAATGCACTGAGGGTCAGGTCCAGACACTTGCGTGCCTTTGTAACCAGCTCATCGATCTCCGCCTTGCTGATCACCAGCGGCGGCGCAATGATCATAGTGTCGCCCACGGCGCGCATGATCAGGCCGTTATCGAAGCAGAACTGCCGGCAGATCATGCCCACGCCCTTGCCTTCGTAACGCTTGCGCGTGGCCTTGTGCTGCACCAGCTCGATCGCCCCCAGCAGACCAACGCCGCGTACTTCGCCCACCAACGGGTGGTCGTTGAGTTCGCGCAGACGTTTCTGCAAATACGGTGCCGTTTCGTTGTGCGCGTTCTCGATAATTTTCTCGTCGCGCAGGATGCGGATGTTTTCCAGACCCACCGCCGCCGCCACCGGGTGCCCGGAGTAGGTAAAGCCGTGGTTGAAATCACCGCCCTCGTTGAGCACCTTCACCACTTCATCGCGCACGATCAGGCCACCCATCGGGATGTAACCGGAGGTCAGGCCTTTGGCGATGGTCATCATGTCCGGCTTCAGGTCGTAGAAATCCGAACCGAACCACTCGCCGGTACGGCCGAAACCGCAGATCACTTCGTCAGCGACAAACAGGATGTCGTACCTGGCGAGGATTTCCTTGATGCGCGGCCAGTAGGTGTCTGGCGGAATGATCACGCCGCCGGCGCCCTGGATCGGCTCGGCAATAAAGGCACCGACGTTATCCACGCCGACTTCCAGAATCTTCTCTTCCAGCTGATTGGCCGCCCAGATGCCGAACTCTTCCGGGGACATGTCGCCGCCCTCGGCGAACCAGTACGGCTGCGCGATGTGGACGATGCCCGGAATCGGCAAGTCGCCCTGTTCGTGCATGTAAGTCATGCCGCCCAGGCTGGCGCCGGCCACGGTGGAACCGTGATAACCGTTTTTGCGGCTGATGATGACTTTCTTGTTCGGCTGGCCCTTGATCGCCCAGTAATGGCGAACCATGCGCAGCATGGTGTCGTTGCCTTCGGAGCCGGAGCCGGTGAAGAACACGTGGTTCATGCCTTCAGGCGCCACGTCGGCGATAGCCTTGGCGAGTTCCAGTGCCGGCGGGTGCGCGGTCTGGAAGAACAGGTTGTAGTAAGGCAGTTCGCGCATCTGCTTCGCGGCGGCGTCAGCCAGCTCATCGCGGCCATAACCGATCGCCACGCACCACAGACCCGCC
>NZ_QAIK01000063.1:6446-10364 GCF_003061005.1 Pseudomonas sp. HMWF021
CGAGGATCTTGTTGCCCTCGCTGTCCCACAGGTACACGCCCTTGGCGTTGGTGATGATCCGTGGACCCTTCTCTTTCAGCTGCTTGAAGTCGCTGAACGGGGCCAGGTGGTGATCGCTGCTCAGGGCTTGCCACTCACGGGTTTGCGGGTTGTTGCTGGTCATGCCAATTCTCCTTGTTATCGGTGAAGGCGCGGCTGCTGCCAGCCGCGCCCGGCGTATCAGACGGCGAAGAGCAGGTACTCACGCTCCCAGGAACTGATCACGCGCTTGAAGTTTTCATGCTCGGCCCGCTTGACCGCGACGTAGCCGGTGATGAAGGTCTTGCCCAGGTATTTCTCGATGGTTGCGCTGTTCTCCATACGCTCCAGCGCATCCTCGATGGTCAGCGGCAGGCGCAGGTTGCGGCGTTCATAGCCACGACCGACCACCGGCGCGCTCGGGTTGAGGCCCTCGACCATGCCGATGTAACCGCAGAGCAGGCTCGCGGCAATCGCCAGGTACGGGTTGGCGTCGGCACCCGGCAGACGGTTTTCCACGCGGCGGTTCTGCGGGCCGGCATCCGGTACGCGCAGGCCCACGGTGCGGTTCTCTTCGCCCCACTCCACGTTCACCGGCGCCGAGGTGTCCGGCAGGAAGCGGCGGAACGAGTTGACGTTCGGCGCGAACAGCGGCAACAGCTCAGGGATCAGTTTCTGCAGGCCACCGATGTGGTGCAGGAACAGCTGGCTCATGGTCCCGTCTTCATTGGAGAACACGTTCTTGCCGGTCTCGATGTCGATGATGCTCTGGTGCAGGTGCATCGCACTGCCCGGCTCGCCGGTCATCGGCTTGGCCATGAAGGTGGCGGCCACATCGTGCTTGAGCGCGGCTTCGCGCATGGTGCGTTTGAACACCAGAATCTGGTCGGCCAGCGACAGCGCGTCACCGTGACGGAAGTTGATTTCCATCTGCGCCGTGCCGTCTTCGTGGATCAGCGTGTCGAGGTCCAGCTCCTGCAGTTCGCACCAGTCGTAGACGTCTTCGAACAGCGGGTCGAATTCGTTCGCCGCTTCGATGGAGAACGACTGACGCCCGATTTCCGGACGGCCCGAACGACCAATCGGCGGCTGCAGCGGATAGTCGGGGTCGTCACTGCGCTTGGTCAGGTAGAACTCCATTTCCGGCGCCACGATCGGCTGCCAGCCCTTGTCGGCATAGAGCTTCAGGACTTTCTTGAGGACGTTGCGCGGCGACAGCTCGATTGGGTTGCCTTGCTTGTCGTAGGTGTCGTGGATCACCTGGGCGGTCGGCTCGATGGCCCATGGCACCAGGTACACGGCGTTCTGGTCGGGGCGGCAGATCATGTCGATGTCGGCCGGATCGAGCAGTTCGTAATAGATGTCGTCTTCGACGTAGTCGCCGGTCACGGTCTGCAACAGAACGCTTTCCGGCAGGCGCATGCCCTTCTCGGCAATGAACTTGTTGGTCGGCGAGATCTTGCCCCGGGTGATACCGGTCAAGTCGCCGATCATGCATTCGACTTCTGTGATCTTGTGGTCTTTCAACCAATCGGTGAGCTGGTCGAGGTTGTTACTCATAAATGCCTCTGGGCTGAGTCTCCTGACATCGTGTCAGGCAAAGTTTGACGCCGTGGCGTCGCGTTAAAGGGGGCTTGCTTGCGCGCAGTGCCGGCTTACGCCTGGCACCGCGCATAGACAATGAAAGAGGAGCTTACCTGCCCTTTACGCTGGCGTTGCATTTCCTGTGCACATTCAATACGTGCAGAATCACGAGCACGGCTGGAGAAGCGGCACAGGTTTTGGGACTCAAAGGGATCTATATTGGAAGGGGACGCCATAAACAGAATGCTTTGTCGTACGTCCAGAATAACGGACGCTGCCGTTCTGGCTGCTGCCGCCTGGAGCATCGTCGACAGGCCGCGAGCCTTGCTGGCTGCGCTACGGACGGATTTGTCGCCACTGATGTGTTGAGCATGCAGACCGGACTGTTGCGAGCAGTCGGTGATGCCGATTAACGGCAGGCGAGACATGAAGCACCCCGGTATTATTGCTGTTATGGGTTTGATCGGAGCTTAGCCTTGTTCATTTTTTTACACAACACCCCCGTAAAAAATACAACACGGCCTGCTCAAGCCCGCGGGTGCCAAGCGTCCCAAGGACAAAAAACCGCCCCAAAGTGCCCCATAAATGCCCTTGCAGCGCTTTTTTAGGGCAAAAAAGGCCTCGCTTGACTTCGGCATGCCGTTCGGGTTGACTGAAACCAGAAAAGATCAATGATTGATATTTTTAACAACAAAGGTGTTGCATCATGTCGGTACCCCCGCGTGCCGTTCAGCTTAACGAAGCGAACGCGTTCCTTAAGGAACATCCTGAGGTTCTGTACGTCGACCTTCTGATTGCGGATATGAATGGTGTGGTGCGCGGCAAGCGCATCGAACGCACCAGCCTCCACAAGGTTTACGAGAAAGGCATCAACCTGCCGGCCTCCCTATTTGCTCTGGATATCAATGGCTCTACGGTGGAAAGCACCGGCCTGGGTCTGGACATCGGCGACGCCGACCGGATCTGCTATCCAATCCCCGACACCCTGTGCAACGAGCCATGGCAGAAGCGCCCCACCGCGCAACTGCTGATGACCATGCACGAACTCGAAGGCGACCCGTTCTTCGCCGATCCGCGCGAAGTGCTCCGTCAAGTTGTTGCAAAGTTTGACGAGCTCGGCTTGACCATCTGCGCAGCCTTCGAGCTGGAGTTCTACCTGATCGACCAGGAAAACGTGAACGGCCGTCCACAGCCGCCACGCTCGCCGATCTCCGGCAAACGTCCGCACTCGACTCAGGTCTACCTGATCGACGACCTCGACGAATACGTCGACTGCCTCCAGGACATTCTGGAAGGTGCCAAAGAGCAAGGCATCCCCGCCGACGCCATCGTCAAGGAAAGTGCCCCGGCGCAGTTCGAAGTGAACCTGCACCACGTCGCCGACCCGATCAAGGCCTGCGACTACGCGGTACTGCTCAAGCGTCTGATCAAGAACATCGCCTACGACCATGAAATGGACACCACCTTCATGGCCAAGCCTTACCCGGGCCAGGCAGGTAACGGTCTGCATGTCCACATCTCGGTGCTCGACAAAGATGGCAAGAACATCTTTGCAAGCGAGGATCCCGAGCAGAACGCCGCGCTGCGTCACGCGATCGGCGGTGTGCTCGAGACCCTGCCGGCGCAGATGGCTTTCCTCTGCCCGAACGTCAACTCGTACCGTCGCTTCGGCGCGCAGTTCTATGTACCGAACTCGCCGTGCTGGGGCCTGGACAACCGCACCGTGGCGATTCGCGTACCGACCGGCTCTGCCGATGCCGTGCGTATCGAACACCGCGTGGCCGGCGCCGACGCCAACCCGTACTTGCTGATGGCTTCGGTCCTGGCCGGCGTGCATCACGGTCTGGTGAACAAGATCGAACCGGGCGCTCCGGTCGAAGGCAACAGCTACGAACAGAACGAACAAAGCCTGCCGAACAACTTGCGCGATGCCCTGCGCGAGCTGGACGACAGCGAGGTGATGGCCAAGTACATCGATCCGAAATACATCGATATCTTCGTCGCCTGCAAGGAAAGCGAGCTGGAGGAGTTCGAACACTCCATCTCCGACCTTGAGTACAACTGGTATCTGCATACCGTTTAAGCGGATTGCAGGAATAAAAAGCGCTGCCGGCCATTTCAGCCCGCAGCGTTTTTTTATGGCAGGAGGCCCCCCCCTGTGCCTGATGTGAAGGGCCGCCTGTGGCGGATCGCTGGCAAGCCAGCTCCCACATATCTTCTTCGAACATAAATTCCGCGTACAAAACATTCCTTGTGGGAGCTGGCTTGCCAGCGATGGCATCCGGGCAGACAACATCGAACCCGGCTCGTACAATG
>NZ_QAIK01000063.1:10374-22889 GCF_003061005.1 Pseudomonas sp. HMWF021
CTTTCATGACGCGTCCCGCCCCCGTTCGCAAACCCCGTGCCCGCAGTCAGGCGCGAATCGATTCGATACTCGACGCCGCGCGCACGCTGCTGGCCGCCGAGGGGGTGGCCAGTCTGTCGATCTACAGCGTCGCTGAACGCGCGCAGATTCCGCCTTCCTCCGTGTATCACTTCTTCGCCAGCGTCCCGGCGCTGCTCGAAGCGCTGACGGCGGATGTGCACGCGGCGTTTCGCGCCTGCCTGCAGGCGCCGATCGACCACGAAGCGCTGCAAGACTGGCGCGATCTCTCGCGGCTGATCGAGCAACGCATGCTGGAGATCTACGACGAAGACGCCGCTGCCCGCCAGTTGATCCTCGCCCAGCATGGCCTGACCGAAGTGACCCAGGCCGACCGGCAGCACGACATCGAACTGGGCGACCTGATGCACAAGCTGTTCGACCATCACTTCGAATTGCCGCGCCTGCCGAGCGATGTCGATGTGTTTGCGCTGGCGATGGAACTGGGCGACCGCGTATATGCGCGCTCGGTGCAGCAGCACGGGCAGATCACGCCGCGCATGGCCGAGGAAGGGATGCGCGTGTTTGATGCCTATCTCGGCCTGTATCTGCCGCCTTATCTGCCTAAACGATAAAAGATCGCAGCCTTCGGCAGCTCCTACAGGAGCGCGCATTCCCCTGTAGGAGCTGCCGAAGGCTGCGATCTTTTGATCTTCAAAAAGAAAAACCCCGAAGGGCTCACGCCTTTCGGGGTTTGTTTTTATCCACAGGCTTACAACTTGGCGATCGACACCTCGGTGGATTTCACGAAGGCGATCACTTCGCTGCCCACCGCCAGTTCCAGCTCCTTGACCGAGCGGGTGGTGATCACTGAAGTGACGATGCCGGAAGCGGTTTGCACGTCGATTTCCGACAGCACGTCGCCGAGAACGATCTCCTTGATCGAGCCTTTGAACTGGTTGCGCACGTTGATGGCTTTGATAGTCATGGCTTTGATTCCTGTCGTTGATAAGCTTGAGTTATTGGGCCCAGCGCAATTGCGTAGGCAGGGGTGAAACAGGTTCCGGCTCCGGCGGCTCGCCGGGCAGGGACAGAACACGGTTGAGCACTTCGGTTTCCAGCGCTGCCAGTCGATGCGAGCCACGTACTCGCGGACGTGGCAGTTCCACTTGCAGGTCGAGACCGACTTCGCCGTCCTCGATCAGGATCACCCGGTCGGCAATCGCCACCGCTTCGCTGACGTCGTGAGTCACCAGCAGCACGGTGAACCCATGTTTTTGCCAGAGGCGTTCGATCAGTTGCTGCATCTCGATCCGGGTCAGCGCATCCAGCGCGCCCAGCGGCTCGTCAAGCAACAACAGGCGCGGTTGATGAATCAGCGCCCGGGCCAGCGCCACGCGCTGCTTCTGCCCACCGGACAAGGCGGCCGGCCACTCGTTGGCGCGATCCGCCAGACCCACCGCTTCCAGCGCCTCCAGAGCTTGCGGGCGCCAGTTGCCTTTAAGGCCGAGGCCAACGTTGTCGATGATCTTTTTCCACGGCAGCAGCCGGGCTTCCTGGAACATCAGCCGGGTGTCTTCGCGCGCATCGCTCAGCGGTGCGGCACCGGCCAGCAGGTCGCCGCCAGTCGGTTGATCGAGGCCGGCGAGCAAGCGCAGCAAGGTGCTCTTGCCGCACCCGCTGCGCCCGACCACAGCGACGAATTGCCCCGCCGGAATGTGCAGGTCGATTTCGCGCAGCACTTGCCGCGCACCGAAGGTTTTCTGCACGTTGCGCACCACCAGCGGAATCCCGCGCAGCAGGCGTGGAGGTTGTTGAGCGGTCATGCCGCACCTCCCTTGGCCACCTGATAGGCCGGATGCCAGCGCAACCACACACGTTCAAGTCCACGGGCGGCGAGGTCGGCGAGTTTGCCGAGCACCGCGTAAAGCAGGATCGCCAGCACCACCACATCGGTCTGCAAAAACTCCCGGGCATTCATCGCCAGATAGCCGATGCCGGAGCTGGCGGAGATGGTTTCGGCAACGATCAGCGTCAGCCACATGAAGCCCAGCGCAAAGCGCACGCCGACCAGAATCGACGGCAGCGCTCCCGGCAGAATCACCTGCCAGAACAGGCTGAAACCGCTCAAGCCATAACTGCGCGCCATCTCCACCAGCGCCGGATCGACGTTGCGGATACCGTGATAGGTGTTGAGATAAATCGGGAACAGCGTGCCCAGCGCCACCAGAAAAATTTTCGCCGACTCGTCGATGCCGAACCACAGGATCACCAGCGGAATCAGTGCCAGGTGCGGCACGTTTCGGATCATCTGCACCGAGCTGTCGAGCAGGCGTTCGCCCCACTTCGACAGGCCGGTGATGAAGCCAAGCACCAGGCCGATGCTGCCGCCGATGGTAAAGCCCAGCGCCGCGCGCCAGCCGCTGATTGCCAGGTGCGTCCAGATTTCGCCGCTGCGCACCAGGCTGACACCGGCCTCGATCACCGCCACCGGTGCCGGCAGGATCCGTGTCGACAACCAACCGGCCGACACCGACAACTGCCACACCGCCAGCAGCAACACCGGCAACGCCCAGGGCGCGAGGCTGTGGATAAATTTGTTCATGGCGCGCCTCAGCTCTGCGACGCGGCTTTGGGAAGAATGTCGTTGGCCACCATCTCGCCAAACGGGCTGACATAACCGGCGCTTTTCGGCAGTTCCGGTCTTTCGATGTCGAGGTGCGGGAACAGCAGTTCAGCGACGCGGTACGACTCTTCGAGGTGTGGATAACCGGAGAAGATGAAGGTGTCGATACCCAGATCCGCGTATTCCTTCACGCGGGCGGCCACGGTCGGGCCATCGCCGACCAGCGCCGTACCCGCACCACCGCGCACCAGACCGACGCCGGCCCACAGGTTCGGGCTGACTTCGAGGTTGTCGCGGCTGCCGCCGTGCAGTGCGGCCATGCGCTGCTGGCCGACCGAATCGAAGCGCGCCAGCGAGGCCTGCGCACGTTTGATGGTGTCGTCGTCCAGATGCGAGATCAGCCGGTCTGCCGCTTGCCAGGCCTCGGCGTTGGTTTCGCGCACAATCACGTGCAGGCGAATGCCGAAGCGTACGGTACGGCCGAGCCTGGCCGCTTTGGCACGAACCTGTTCGATCTTCTCGGCAACGGCTGCGGGCGGCTCGCCCCAGGTCAGCACCATCTCGACCTGTTCGGCGGCCAGATCCTGCGCCGCTTCCGAGGAGCCGCCGAAGTACAGCGGCGGACGCGGTTGCTGGATCGGCGGATAGAGCAGCTTGGCACCCTTCACGCTGATGTGTTCGCCGTCGTAATCGACGGTTTCGCCTTCCAGCACCCGACGCCAGATGCGGGTGAATTCCACCGAGGCTTGATAACGCTCTTCGTGGTTGAGGAACAGACCATCACCGGCCAGCTCTTCCGGGTCACCGCCGGTCACCAGGTTGAACAGCGCACGGCCACCGGACAGACGATCCAGCGTCGCTGCCTGCCGCGCCGCGACCGTCGGGGAAATGATCCCGGGGCGCAGGGCGACAAGGAACTTCAGACGCTGGGTCACCGGGATCAGCGACGCAGCCACCAGCCAAGAGTCTTCGCAGGAACGGCCGGTGGGAATCAGCACACCACCGAAACCCAGACGATCCGCCGCTTGCGCGACCTGTTGCAGATAACCGTGGTCGACGGCGCGGGCGCCTTCGGCGGTGCCAAGGTAATGGCCGTCGCCGTGGGTAGGCAGGAACCAGAAGATGTTGAGGCTCATGGAGTGGTCTCCTTGGGGATTCGATTTACTGGGCTTGGGTAACCGAGCTTTGGGCCACCGCGGCCGGTGGGGTCCAGATCACGTCCTTGATGCTCAACGGCTTGGGAATCAGCTTGAGCTGGTAGAAGGTGTCGGCGATTTTCTGTTGCGCGGCGACCACTTCCGGGGTCAGGAACAGCGCGCCGTAGCCCTGGCGTTCCACCGAGGTCAGGGTGATGTCCGCCGGCAGGCCGAGCAGTGGCGCGACCTGTTGGGTCACGTCTTCCGGGTTGGCCTTGGACCACTCGCCGACGGCACGCACTTCTTCGACGAGGGTCTTGATCACCTCGGGATTTTTCTGCGCGTAAGGTTTGGTCGCGAGATAGAACTGATGGTTGTCGACGATGCCTTTGCCGTCACGCAGGGTGTGCGCCTGCAGCTGCTTCTCGGCGGCGGCCTGGTACGGATCCCAGATGACCCACGCATCGACGCTGCCACGTTCGAACGCGGCGCGGGCATCGGCGGGCGGCAGGAATACAGTCTGGATATCGGCGTATTTGAGGCCGGCGTCTTCCAGTGCGCGCACCAGCAGGTAGTGCACGTTGGAGCCTTTGTTCAGGGCAACTTTCTTGCCCTTCAGATCCGCCACCGATTTGATCGGCGAGTCTTTCGGCACGAGGATCGCTTCGCTGTTCGGCGCTGGCGGTTCGTAAGCGACGTAGAGCAGATCAGCGCCCGCCGCTTGGGCGAACACCGGAGGAGTTTCACCGGTCACGCCGAAGTCGATCGAGCCGACGTTCAGGCCTTCGAGCAGTTGCGGGCCACCGGGGAATTCAGTCCATTGCACGTCGACGCCTTGGGCGGCCAGACGCTTTTCCAGCGTGCCTTTGGCCTTGAGCAGCACCAGCGTGCCGTACTTCTGATAACCGATCCGAAGCGTCTCGGCCTGAGCTTGAGTAATGGCGCCGAAGGACACAGCCGCAGCAAACAGAGCGACCAGACCACGACGCAAAAATACAGTGCGCATAGCGCTCTCCTTTTTGCTGTTGGGTTTTGGCTGCACCTGCTTGGCCGTTGACGGCTGAGTAAGGTGAGTACTTCAAATTCCGGTGAGGCTTAAATGCTCCAGCGAGCACTCAACAAACGTTCATTCAACAGGCCCGGCTCCAGCGGTTTCGGCCGGCGGGCCATGGCACTGACAAACTGATCCAGCGCTTCATGCAGACGCTGCTCCAGCGCCGGCGCCAGCTGTGCCGCGGCACTGCCTTCGCCGTAAGCGATCTGGCTGTCCTCGGCGAAAATGCCTTGCAGCATTTCCTGGGCTTTCAATGCCGACAGCACCGGTTTGAGCGCGTAATCGACCACCAGCATGTGGGCGATACTGCCGCCGGTGGCCATCGGCAACACAATCTTGTGGTTCAGGGCGCGTTCCGGCAGCAGATCCAGCACGGTCTTCAGCGCGCCGGAAAACGACGCCTTGTACACCGGCGTGGCGATCAGCAGACCGTCGGCGTTTTCAATCTGCGCCAGCAGGTCGAGCACCTTCGGGCTGTCGAAGCGGGCATGCAGCAAGTCTTCGGCCGGGAAGTCCCGCACCTGATAACTCACCACTTCCACCCCCTGCTCCTGCAACCAGCGTTGCGAGCGCTCCAGCAACACCCCGGAACGGGAGCGTTGACTGGGGCTGCCACCGAGTGAGACGACCAGCATTCAGACGATTCCTTTCGCGTTACAGGCGATTCGCGGGTTGCGATCTCGCGTCAATGGAGTGACCTTACCAGCTGATTTATATATCCATAAATCATATTTATTCATTTGGTTATGCGTTTTGGAGATATGCGCTTCAACAAACTGCGGGCGAAAAAAAAGGCCGTTGAAACGGCCTGAAATCCCCTGCTATTGGGATGCATCAAAAAGATCGCAGCCTTCGGCAGCTCCTACATGGAACGGCTTACTCCTGTAGGAGCTGCCGCAGGCTGCGATCTTTTGCTCTTAACGATTCGGTTGCGGCGTCAGGCGCAGATACGGTTTCACCGCACGATAGCCTTTGGGGAAGCGCCGCTTGATCTCTTCCTCATCCTTGAGCGACGGCACGATCACCACCTCTTCACCGTCCTGCCAGTTGGCCGGAGTGGCCACCTTGTAGTTGTCAGTGAGCTGCAGCGAATCGATCACCCGCAGGATCTCGTGGAAGTTGCGCCCGGTGCTCGCCGGGTAGGTGATGGTCAGGCGAATCTTCTTGTTCGGATCGATGACGAACAGCGAACGCACGGTCAGCGTGTCGTTGGCGTTCGGGTGGATCAGGTCATAGAGGTCGGAAACCTTGCGATCGGCGTCGGCCAGGATCGGGAAGTTGACGATGGTGTTCTGGGTTTCGTTGATGTCCTCGATCCACTTGTGGTGCGAGTCCACCGGGTCGACCGACAGCGCGATGGCTTTGACGCCCCGCTTGCTGAACTCATCCTTGAGCTTGGCGGTAAAGCCCAGCTCGGTGGTGCACACCGGGGTGAAGTCGGCCGGGTGGGAGAACAGCACGCCCCAGCTATCGCCCAGCCACTCGTGGAAACGAATCTTGCCGGCGCTGGAATCCTGTTCGAAGTCGGGGGCGATGTCGCCGAGTCTGAGGCTCATGGTGCTGCTCCTGATGAGTTGTTGGAGAACTCAACTGTAGCTCGGGATTCGACATCATGAAAAAGAATAAATAATAAGATATTTAGAGCATAAAGGAATATTAAACATCGTTCACTGGACGCTCGCCGGCATCGCGACGAACATCCCCTCAAGGTTCGAGAAGGCCTTGAGTAGCTGCAAAAGAGGGGAATTTCGGGACAGGCTTACGGGGGTGAGTCTGACCCGGAAATGCAAAAGCCCCGTCCGGCACGGTGCCGGACGGGGCTTTTTTACATCAGTCGCTTGAGCGCGCTATTACAACAGCGGGATCGAGTAGCTGACGATCAGGCGGTTTTCGTCCTGGGAACGGGTGTTCGCCAGGTCGGTACGCCACATCGCGTTTTTCCAGGCGACGCCGAGGTTTTTCAGCGGGCCTTCCGGAATCACGTAACCGATGGTCAGGTCACGTTCCCACTCGGTTTTTTCACCCAGCGGAGTGTCGATGTTGTTGCCACGCAAGTAGATCAGGTTGGCGGTCAGGCCAGGAACGCCGATCTTGGCGAAATCGTAGCCGTAGCGAGCCTGCCAGGTACGCTCGCCAGCACGGGCGAACTTCTGGATCTGCATGTCGGTGATGGTGCTGTTGGACGAGCCGTCACCCTGGTTCAGCCAAGGGAAGTCGCTGTCGCCTTTGGTGTACTGGTAGCCGGCACCGAAGGTGTGACCTTCAACCGAGTACAGCGCCAGGTAGCTGTACAGATCGTTGTCGACCTTGCCCTTGACGGTGTTGCCGCCGTAGTAGCCGCTGGTGTAGTAGGCAGCGGTATCACCGTTGGCACCGTTGTCACGGCTGCGGTAGTAACGCAGGTCGCTTTTCAGCACGCCCGGGCCGATTGCCCAGTTGTGAACCAGACCCAGGAAGTTCTGCGAGTAGAAATCTTTCAGCTCGCCGTAGTAGTACGAAGCGGTCAGGTCTTTGGTGACCTTGTAGTCAGCACCACCGTAGTAGAACTTGTTGCTGAACACGCCTCTGTCGTAGTTCGAGCTGGCGTTTGCGCCGGCGATCGACATGTTTTCGTTGTTGCTCGAGTTACGACCTTTCACGGCCTCAACCTGACCGGCAGTCAGGGTCAGATCCTTGAACTCGTTCGAGGTGATCGCTTCGCCCTGGAAGGTTTGCGGCAGCAGACGACCGTCGTTGTACTTGATGACCGGGTTGTTCGGCATCAGGGTACCGACCTTCAGTTCGGTCTGGGAGATCTTGACCTTGCCGGTCACGCCCAGGCTGGCGAAGTCATGCACTGCACGGTTGCCATCGCTTGGGAACACGGTGCCGCCGGAAGCAGTACCTGCGGAGTTGCCGCTGGTAGCCGGGCTGGAATCCAGACGCACGCCGTACAGGCCGATCGCGTCAACACCGAACTGCACGGTGCCTTGGGTGTAGCCGGAGATGAAACGCAGATCGAAGCCCTGACCCCACTCTTCGTTCTTGTTCGCGCCAGCGCCATCGCGGTTGTCAGTATTGATGTAGAAGTTACGCAGGCCCAGAGTGGCCTTGCTGTCTTCGATGAAACCGGCGGCGCCTGCCTGCTGCGCCATAACCCCTACGGCCACAGCCAGGGCCAAGGTGGACTTGTTCATGTAAAGCTCCTCTCGTTTCTAATTCTTGTGTTCCTGGTCCTGGTCGAATGCCCGGATCCGTAGGTTCGCGATTAGCGCCAGAGCGTGACTGACAAGTCAATCGTAACCTTGTGTGTCTACGACCAAGGTCTAATCGCAGTATTTGGGTCCCTGCACAGTACTGACTTTCCTGATAACCCCAAAAAGAATTATTTCATTCTTTTTTATACCATTCGGCTATATGGCCCAGTAATGGCCACCTGCAGCGCAACACAGGATATCGGCTACTAAGCTAATTACTAAATGGTATTTGTTCGCCTATTTTTAGATCGATTAGCGTTGACGTATTCGAATCACGTCAAACCCTATCCAAAAGGCGACACCATCATGGCCAAACGGGCACTATCTAGTCAATTTGTTACAGTTTGTGTGTCAGCGATAATTTCTTTCTCCGCGCAGGCCGCCAACCTGACTGTGGGTTATCAAACCGGTATCGACCCCAGCAAAGTGCCCCAGGCCGACGGCACTTACGAAAAAACCATCGGTGAGAAGATCGATTGGCGCCGCTTCAACAGTGGCCCGGAAGTAGTGACAGCCATTGCCTCGGGCGATGTACAGATCGGCAATCTCGGCTCAAGCCCTTTGGCAGCGGCGGCTTCGCGTAACCTGCCGATCGTCGCGTTCATTGTTTCGGCGCAGATCAACGCCGCCGAAGCTTTGGTGGTGCGTAACGGCAGCGGTATCAACTCCCCTCAGGATCTGATCGGCAAGACCATCGCCACGCCCTTCGTTTCCACCTCCCATTACAGCCTGCTCGGCGCACTCAAGCACTGGGGCCTGGACACCTCGAAGGTCAAAGTGGTGAACCTGCAACCCGCGGAAATCGCAGCTGCCTGGAAGCGCGGCGACATCGACGGCGCGTTTGTCTGGTCACCGGCACTGGGGGAAATCCGCAAGACCGGCAAGACCCTGACCGATGCCGCGCAAGTCGGCCAATGGGGCGCGCCAACGTTTGAAGTCTGGGTCGCGCGCAAGGATTTCGCCGAAAAGCACCCTGACGTGGTGGCCAAATTTGCCAAGGTCACTCTAGACGCGTTTGCCGATTACGCCAGCCATAAAGACAGCTGGACGGCCGACTCGGCGCCGGTGCAGAAAATCGCCAAATTGACCGGTGCCAACGCCGCTGACGTACCGGAACTGCTGGCCGGCTCGGCCTTTCCCGATGCCAAGGCGCAGCAAACCACCGCGCTGCTGGACGGCGGCACGGCGAAGGCGATTGGTGAGACGGCGAAGTTTTTGAAGGAACAGGGCAAGGTTGAAACGGTGCTGCCGGACTACTCGCCTTACGTGAGTGCGAAGTTCATCACTGAGTAAACACAAAACCCTGTAGGAGCTGCCGAAGGCTGCGATCTTTTGATCTTGTTTTCAGAAAACCAAAGTCAAAAGATCGCAGCCTTCGGCAGCTCCTACAGGGGACCCCGATTACAGGGTCTTTTCGAAGATTTTCGAATTGCGCTGATAGTTGTACAGCGAGGCCCGCGCCGCCGGCAGGCGCTCGACGCTGCTTGGCTCGAAACCGCGCTCGCGGAACCAGTGCGCGGTACGGGTGGTGAGAACGAACAGGGTTTTCAGGCCTTGTGCCCGGGCCCGGGTCTCAATGCGCTCCAGCAGCTCATCACCGCGACCGCCGTGGCGGTACTCGGGGTTCACCGCCAGGCACGCCAGCTCACCGGCATCCGAATCGGCAATCTGATACAGCGCGGCACAGGCGATGATCATGCCTTCGCGCTCTACCACACTGAACTGCTCGATCTCGCGCTCAAGCACCTCACGCGAGCGACGCACCAGGATCCCCTGCTCTTCCAGCGGACTGATCAGGTCGAGCAAACCGCCGACGTCTTCAATCGCCGCCTCGCGCACCAGTTCGAATTGCTCTTGGGCCACCAGCGTACCGCCGCCATCGCGGGTGAACAGTTCGGTCAGCAGCGCGCCGTCTTCGGCGTAGCTGACGATATGGCTGCGCGCGACACCGCCACGGCAGGCCTCGGCAGCGGCGTCGAGCAATTCCGCCTGATAGTTGCTGCTGCCCAGTCGCTGCAGATGCGCCGGAACCTGTTGCGGACGCAGTTCGCGCACCAGTTTGCCGTTCTCGTCGATCAGACCGAGGTCGGCGCCGAACAGCAGCAGTTTGTCTGCGCCCAGGTCGATGGCGGCCCGGGTGGCGACGTCCTCGCAGGCGAGGTTGAAGATTTCCCCGGTCGGCGAGTAGCCCAGCGGCGAGAGCAGCACGATCGAACGCTCGTCGAGCAGACGATTGATGCCTTTGCGATCGACCCGGCGCACTTCGCCGGTGTGGTGATAGTCGACGCCTTCGAGCACGCCGATCGGCCGCGCCGTGACCAGATTGCCGCTGGCTACGCGCAGTCGCGAACCCTGCATCGGCGATGAGGCCATGTCCATCGATAGCCGCGCTTCGATGGCGATGCGCAGCTGACCGACCGCGTCGATCACACATTCCAGGGTTGCCGCATCGGTGATGCGCATGCCGTGGTGATAGTGCGGGGTCAGGCCGCGAGCGGCGAGGCGGGTTTCAATCTGCGGGCGCGAACCGTGGACCAGCACCAGCCGCACGCCGAGGCTGTGCAGCAGCACCAGGTCGTGGACGATGTTGCCGAAGTTCGGATGCTCCACGCCGTCGCCGGGCAGCATGACGACGAAGGTGCAGTCGCGGTGGGCATTGATGTAAGGGGACGCGTGACGAAGCCAATTGACGTATTCGGGCATGAACCTGGGCCTGTAATAAATAGCAGCCGGAAAAAAGGGCGAAACGGAAAACGCACAGCGGGCTGATGGTTATCGTCGGAACAGGCTTGGCGACACGCGCGCTCTCCTCATGAATACGGGTTGGACTTCCACTAATTTAACGGCTTCCCCCTGTAGGAGCTGCCGAAGGCTGCGATCTTTTGATCTTTAAAAAAAATCAAAAGATCGCAGCCTTCGGCAGCTCCTACAAGGGATGCGTTCAATTCTTCAGGCAGTAATGTTCAATCAACTGCCGCAATAGATGCACGGTAGGCTGCAAACGTGACATTTCAAGGTATTCGCCGGGCTGATGCGCACAGGCAATGTCGCCGGGGCCGAGCACGATGGTTTCGCAGCCAAGGCGCTGAAGATAAGGCGCTTCGGTGCCGAACGCTACTGCTTCGGCACTATGTCCGGTGAGCTTTTCGGCGATGCGCACCAATTCGGCGTCTTCGGCCTGCTCGAACGGTGGCACTTCCGGGAACAACGGCTTGTAATCGATCTTCACCTGATGCCGTTCGGCCACCGGATTGAGCTTGCGCAGGATTTCCGCACGCAGGACTTTCGGGTCCATGCCCGGCAACGGGCGCAGGTCGAACTCCAGCGAACACTGGCCGCAGATGCGGTTGGGGTTGTCGCCGCCATGAATGCAGCCGAAGTTCAGGGTCGGTTGCGGCACGCTGAACTGCGGGTTGTTGAATTCGCGTTGCCACAACAGGCGCAGGCCGCGAAGCTCGCCGATGGCATCGTGCATGGCTTCGAGGGCGCTGTGGCCCAGGCGCGGATCCGACGAATGGCCGCTCTGCCCGAGGATATCGATGCGCTCCATCATGATGCCCTTGTGCATGCGGATCGGCTTGAGCCCGGTCGGCTCGCCGATCACTGCCGCTCGGCCGATCGGACGCCCGGCCTCGGCCAGCGCGCGGGCACCGGACATCGAACTTTCTTCATCACAGGTGGCGAGGATCAGCAGCGGTTGCTTGAACGGCTGGTCGAGCAGCGGCTGCACGGCTTCGATGATCAGGGCGAAAAAACCCTTCATGTCGCAACTGCCCAGCCCGACCCAGCGGCCATCGACTTCGGTGAGCTTCAGCGGATCGGTCTGCCACAGTGCATCGTCGTACGGCACGGTATCGCTGTGCCCGGCCAGGACCAGGCCGCCGGGGCCGCTGCCGAAACTGGCGAGCAGGTTGAATTTGCCGGGGCTGACCTGCTGGATATCGCAGTTGAAGCCCAGATCACCCAGCCAACCGGCAAGCAAATCGATCACTGCCCGGTTGGATTGATCCAGGCTCGGTTGGGTGCAACTGACCGACGGTGCGGCGATCAGTGCCGCGAACTGGTCTTGCATGGATGGCAAAGGCATCGCTGACTCCAACTCCCGATTTGAAGTCCATCATAGAGCCATCCGGCGCTCGGAATAAACCGCCGCAGGGCGTAGGAAGTTTGAGTCCTGTACACTGCACGGCCTTGGCAGCCACACATTCCCCCGGCTGCGCTCCCGATCCTGGATTTTCCGGCCATGCAGAAAGAAACCGAAATCAAACTCCGCGTCAGCCGCGAAACCCTCGCTGCCCTGCGCGAGCACCCGCTCCTGAAAAAACGCAACAAAAATGGCTGGGAACGCCGTGAGTTGATGAACCAGTACTTCGACACCCCCGAGCGCGACTTGGCCCAGGCCAAGGTTGCCCTGCGCCTGCGCAAGGACGGCGACGAAGTGATCCAGACCCTCAAGACCCGCGGCC
>NZ_QAIK01000063.1:22924-37359 GCF_003061005.1 Pseudomonas sp. HMWF021
CCTGGCCCTGATGCCGTGCGACATCAGCAAGGCCGAGCGCGGCTACCGTCTGTACGACGCCAACAGCTACTCGCTGAGCCTGCCGGCGCCGCAACTGACGCCGGAAACCCAACTCGACGACGCCTTCGCCGCTCTGGCCTGGCACCTGCTCGGCAGCAGCCAGCGTCTGGCCGAACAATATCGCTTCAACGGCCACTGGCGCCTGCTGCAGGACTGGGTCGAGAACCTCGCGGAAATGCGCGCCCTGCTCAGCAGCCTCGGCCAGGCTGCACCACGTCCAGCCACTCACGACTTGCGCGTGGCGCTGGATGCACTGCTGGAAGACTGGCGCCCGCTGGTTCAGGTCGGCATCGAAGACGAAGACGTGCGCAAAGCCGCGCCGGAACAGTTTCTTGAGGAGCTGGAAGACCCGCGCTGGGGCCTGTTCTCGCTGACCGTCTCGCGCTGGCTGCTGGCCCGCACCTGGGCCGCCGAGCGCAACACCCGCGGCAATCGCCAGGGCGCCGCGCAACTGCACAGCTGGCTGCCGCGCATGCTGGGCGAAGAAGCCACGTCCCTGCAATTGCAGCGCTACCAGCAGCAGCCGGAAGATCTGGCCGAGCAACTGCCGCGCATCGAACGCATCCAGGTCTGGTTGCACCACGCGCGCAACGTGCTGGAAATCCCGGAAATGGATCGTCTGTACGGTGAACTGAACAAACTGGCGCAACTGGCCAACGAACCGACGATCACTGACGAACTGCTCGATGCGCGCAAGCAGCAGGCGATTGCGGTTTATCAGAATCGTGCGTGGAAAATGCTGCTGCGTATGTAATACCGCTAAAAGATCGCAGCCTTCGGCAGCTCCTACAGGGTGTACGCCTTTCCATGTAGGAGCTGCCGAAGGCTCGGGCCGCGTTCGGACGATCTTTTGCTTTTACCCCATGACCGGCAGGCTGGTGGTGGACTTGATCTCCGACAGCGCCACAATCGAATTCACCTCCTGAATCCCCGGCACCAGGGACAGCTTCTCGAAGAAGAACCGTTCATACGCCTCGATGTCCGCCGCGACAATGCGCAACAGAAAATCCACCGCGCCCATCAGCACATAACACTCCAGCACTTCCGGAAAACCGCGAATCGCCTCGGTGAACTCGGTGAAGTTCGAGCGCCCGTGGGCGTTGAGTTTGATCTCGGCGAAAATCTGCGTGTTCAGGCCGATCTTCTTGCGATCAAGCAAAGTCACCTGACCGCGAATGATCCCCTCCTCCTTCATCCTTTGAATGCGCCGCCAGCACGGTGACTGCGATAGGCCCACCTGCTCGGCGATCTGTGCGCTGGACAAAGAAGCGTCCTCTTGCAACAGGGCGAGAATCCTGCGGTCGTAGCTGTCCAGCTCGCTGTGCATGAAAAAACCTCAAATATGGGATCTTGCGAATTGATTCGGTCGATCAATCGCTAATAACACCAATCTTAGCCAAGAAATGCCCCGCGCCGAATGTAAAAATTTCCCCAGTAACTTTGGAGACCCGCCATGCCGCACCTCGAAGCCGTGAACACCGCACCGTCCCGGGCCGATGTCTGGAATGTCAGCAACGCCCATTGCGTGGCGCAGTATCAAATTCTTGCCGAGGCTGAACCGGATCTGCTGGTGCGAGTGCTGAACCTGTTTGCGCTGCAGTTCCTCACGCCTGAACAGGTCAATGTGCAGCGGATGGACGACTTGATGTCGATCGATATCGTCATGGGCGGATTCAGTTGGCATCGCGCCCAAGTCATTGCGGAAAAACTTCGTAACCTGATCAGCGTCTGCTCGGTGAACCTGCAAAACGCCGATACGGCGTGGGCAGCGCCAGCGCAGGCCAGTGCCTGAAAAATCCGGCAACGCCTTTGTCGGGTAGTGGCCCAACGGTCTGCGGGGCCACGACTATCCTTTGCGAACTGTCGTTCAAAAGGAAGCCCGCATGTCCGTTCAACTCGCCACTCAGGACCGCTGGCTGGATCTCAACGATGTATTGCGTGAGCTGGTCGCCCAGGGCTTTATCAGCCAGGACTCGGCGGAGCAGGCGCTCAACGCCCGGCGCCGCCACGCGCCCCACGGCCAGCAGCATCCGCTGGAATTCATCGCCAGCCAGCAACTGGATGACCTCAGCCGTCCGGGCAAACACCTCGATCTGGAAAGCCTGACCCTGTGGCTGGCACAACAGGCCGGCCAGCCGTACATGCGCATCGACCCGTTGAAGATCAACGTCGCCGCCATCACCCCGCTGATGTCCTACGCCTTCGCCCAGCGCCACAAGATTCTCGCGGTGGCGGTCGACCGCGACGCCGTGGTCGTGGCCAGTGCCCAGCCCTACGTCACTGGCTGGGAGGCTGACTTGACCCACGTGCTGAAGCTGCCGATCAAACGGGTCATCGCCAACCCGGTGGACATCCAGCGCTTCAGCGTCGAGTTCTTTCGCCTCGCCAAATCGGTCAGTGGCGCCAGCAATGCCGACGCCCAGAGCGGCAATCTCGGCAACTTCGAACAACTGCTCAATCTCGGCGCCAGCGACCAGGAGCCGGACGCCAACGACGCGCACATCGTCAACATCGTCGACTGGCTGTTCCAGTACGCCTTTCAGCAGCGCGCCAGTGATATCCACATCGAACCGCGTCGCGAACAGGGCACCGTGCGCTTTCGCATCGACGGCGTGCTGCACAACGTCTATCAATTCCCGCCGCAGGTGACCATGGCGATCGTCAGCCGCCTGAAAAGCCTCGGGCGGATGAACGTCGCCGAAAAGCGCAAACCCCAGGACGGCCGGGTCAAGACCAAGACCCCGGACGGCGGCGAGGTGGAGCTGCGTCTCTCAACGCTGCCCACCGCGTTTGGCGAAAAAATGGTCATGCGGATTTTTGACCCGGAAGTACTGCTCAAGGATTTCGATCAGCTTGGATTTTCCGCCGACGACCTGCGGCGCTGGCAGGACATGACCCGTCAGCCCAACGGCATCATTCTGGTCACCGGTCCGACCGGTTCGGGCAAGACCACCACGCTGTACACCACCCTCAAGAAACTGGCGACGCCGGAAATCAACCTATGCACCATCGAAGACCCGATCGAAATGGTCGAGCCGGCCTTCAACCAGATGCAGGTGCAGCACAACATCGACCTGAGTTTCGCCGCCGGGATACGTGCACTGATGCGACAGGACCCGGACATCATCATGATCGGCGAGATCCGTGACCTGGAAACCGCGGAAATGGCGATCCAGGCCGCCCTCACCGGCCACCTGGTGCTGTCGACCCTGCACACCAACGACGCCCCCAGCGCGATCAGTCGTCTGCTCGAACTCGGCGTGCCGCACTATCTGATCAAGGCCACGGTGCTCGGGGTCATGGCCCAGCGTCTGGTGCGCACTTTGTGCCCGCACTGCAAGGCGCCGCTGACGCTGGAAGAGGAAGACTGGCAAACCCTGACCCGGCCCTGGCAAGCACCACTGCCGGGCAACGCGCAACGCGCGATTGGTTGTCTGGAGTGCCGCGACACAGGTTATCGCGGGCGCGCCGGGGTCTACGAAATCATGCAGTTGAGCGACAGCCTCAAGGCGTTCATCACCCCGGACGCCGATCTCACCGCCATCCGCCGCCAAGCCTTCAAGGAAGGCATGCGCAGCCTGCGCCTGTCAGGTGCGCAAAAAGTTGCGGCGGGGCTGACCACTATTGAAGAAGTGCTGCGGGTCACGCCGCAGAGCGAGCAGAAATAGGCGATTACGGAACCGGATCGGGGAAAACGCGATCCAACGCCGTAGTTACCCCCCCAGGAGTCACTTAATCATGCGTCTCAAACTTGCTGTCGCCACCCTTGCCTTGCTGTCCTTGCCCGTTGGTTCAGCGATGGCCGACAGCTTTTGGCGTAACGTCATTTCGTCCGGCGCCACCACCGGTTCGACCTATCTGACCTTCAAGGATCACAAGCTGATCATTGCCGCGCAGGATGATGCCGGCAGCTTTGTCGCCAGCGATGGCGGCATCCGTGGGCCATACCTGGAAGCGGCCATGCAGAAAGTCCGTGCCGACAACCCGGGCCTGCAGGCCACGGACATGGAACTGGCGAATGCGATTCTGGCGAAGAACGCAGTGGCATCCGAGTAAAAAAATCAAAAGATCGCAGCCTTCGGCAGCTCCTACAGGGATCAGTGCAGGAGCTGCCGAAGGCTGCGATCTTTTGCTCTTCAGCGGTAATCGTCCACCGGGACGCAGGCGCAGAACAGATTGCGATCCCCATAGACGTTATCCACCCGATTCACCGCCGGCCAATACTTGTGTGCCTTGGTGTGCACATCCGGGGTGATGCCCTGCTCGATGCTGTAAGGCCGCTCCCAGACTCCGGTGACATCCGCCAAGGTATGCGGCGCACGCTTGAGCGGGTTGTCTTCCGCCGGCCAGTTGCCGTTCTGCACTTCGGTGATTTCTGCGCGGATGCTCAGCATGGCGCCGATAAAGCGGTCGAGTTCGGCCTTGGATTCGCTCTCGGTCGGCTCGACCATCAACGTCCCCGGCACCGGGAATGACATGGTAGGCGCATGAAAACCGTAATCCATCAGGCGCTTGGCGACATCCTCCTCGCTGATCCCGGTCTGCGCCTTCAACGGCCGCAGATCGAGAATGCATTCGTGGGCCACCCGCCCGTTACGCCCGGTGTACAGCACCGGAAATGCGCCGGATAAATGCCGGGCCAGATAATTCGCCGCGAGGATCGCCACCTCGCTGGCATCCGCCAGTTGCGGCCCCATCATCGCGATGTACATCCAACTGATCGGCAAAATGCTCGCACTGCCCCACGGCGCCGCACTGACCGCGCCGTTCTGCGGCAGCGGGCCATCGACCGGCACCACCGGGTGATTGGCGACAAATGGCGCCAGGTGCGCGCGAATGCCGATCGGCCCCATGCCCGGCCCGCCCCCGCCATGGGGAATGCAAAAAGTCTTGTGCAGGTTCATGTGCGACACGTCGGCGCCGATGTCCGCCGGTCGCGCCAGCCCGACCTGTGCATTGAGATTGGCGCCGTCCATGTACACCTGCCCGCCGTGCTGGTGGATAACTTCGCAGATCTCGCTGATGCCCTCCTCGTACACGCCGTGAGTCGACGGGTAGGTCGCCATCAGGCACGACAACTTGTCCCCCGCCTCGGCAGCCTTGGTTTTCAGGTCGTCCAGATCGACGTTGCCGGCCTCGTCGCACTCGACGATCACCACGCGCATCCCGGCCATCTGCGCCGAGGCCGGGTTGGTGCCGTGCGCCGAGGACGGGATCAGGCAAATGTCCCGTGCGCCCTGATGTCGGCTCTCGTGATATTGGCGAATCGCCAGCAGCCCGGCGTACTCGCCCTGGGCGCCGGAGTTGGGTTGCATGCAGATCGCATCGAACCCGGTAATCGCACACAACCAGCGCTCCAGCTCTTCGATCATCAAGGTGTAACCGAGCGCCTGTTCCCGTGGCGCGAACGGGTGCAGATTGGCGAACTGCGGCCAGGTGATGGGGATCATCTCGCTGGTGGCATTGAGTTTCATGGTGCAGGAGCCCAGCGGGATCATCGACTGGTTTAGCGCCAGGTCCTTGTTCTCCAGTTGCTTGAGGTAGCGCAGCATCTCGGTTTCGCTGTGATGCGCGTTGAACACCGGGTGGCGCAGGTACGGCGTGGTGCGCTGGAGAGTGTCGGGGATGCCGGAAGCCAACGTTTCTGCATCGAGTTGCTCGACGTTCAAACCATGATCGGCACCGAGCAGCACATCGAACAGTTTCGCCACCGTGCTTTCATCGCACGTCTCGTCGAGGCTCAGCCCCACTCGGCCACGGCCGAGAATCCGCAGGTTGATCTGCGCAGCCTTGGCGCTGTCGATGATCGCGCTCTGCGCGCCGCCCACCTCCAGCGTGAGGGTGTCGAAAAACTGCCCGTTGACCCGCTGCAGGCCATGGCGCTCAAGGCCCGCCGCCAGAATGCAGGTCAAGCGGTGCACGCGCTGGGCGATGCGTTTCAAGCCTTGTGGGCCGTGATACACCGCGTAGCAACTGGCGATGTTGGCCAGCAGCACCTGCGCGGTGCAGATGTTCGAATTGGCCTTCTCGCGGCGAATATGTTGCTCACGGGTCTGCAGGGCCATGCGCAACGCGACGTTACCGCGAGCGTCTTTCGACACGCCGATGATCCGCCCGGGAATCGCCCGTTTGTACTCCTCGCGGCTGGCGAAAAACGCCGCGTGCGGGCCACCGTAGCCCATCGGTACGCCAAAACGCTGGGACGAACCGAACACTACGTCCGCACCCAGTTCACCCGGAGGCTTCAGCAGCAACAGGCTCAGCAGATCTGCCGCCACACAGGCCAGCGCCTGCTGCGCGTGCAGTTGATCGATCACCGGGCGCAGGTCACGGATCTCGCCGTGAGTGTCGGGATACTGCAGCAACGCGCCGAATACCTGGTGCTGCTTCAGGTTATCCACAGCATCGACGATCAACTCGAAGCCAAAACCTTCGGCGCGGGTCTGCACCACGGAAATGGTTTGCGGATGACAGTTTTCATCGACGA
Source organism: Pseudomonas sp. HMWF021 (assembly GCF_003061005.1). Lineage (GTDB taxonomy): Bacteria > Pseudomonadota > Gammaproteobacteria > Pseudomonadales > Pseudomonadaceae > Aquipseudomonas. Next base: position 29,472 of record NZ_QAIK01000063.1, read on the forward strand.
AGAACAGATTGCTCTTTGACTTCGCCACGCGTTTAGCCAGCGCCATGGCTTCAGCGGCAGCGGTGGCTTCGTCGAGCAACGAAGCATTGGCCAGTTCAAGCCCGGTGAGGTCGATGGTCAGTTGCTGGAAATTCAGCAGCGCTTCGAGACGGCCCTGGGCAATTTCCGGTTGATACGGAGTGTAGGCAGTGTACCAGCCGGGATTTTCCAGCACGTTGCGCAGGATGACGGTCGGTGTGAGCGTGCCGTGGTAGCCCATGCCGATCAGGCTGGTCCACACCTGATTCTGCTCGGCATAACCGCGCAGTTTGGCCAGCGCCGCTTGCTCGTCGAGGGCCGGCGGCAGGTCCAGCGCCCGATTCAGGCGAATGCCCGGCGGCACCGTCTGCTCGATCAGTTCGACCCGGCTGCCCAGGCCCAGGCTGTCGAGCATCGCCTGCTGTTCGGCGGCGTCGGGGCCCAAATGGCGGCGCAGGAAGGCTTCGGGGTCGCGTAACTGGCTCAAGGAAGGCAACTGGGACATGACGGGCTCTCTCTAGACTGGCGCTCGGCGTCAATGCAACACGGTCAAACCAGCATAGCAGCGGATACCGACGCGCACGGCTTGGCGGCAGAGGGGGTTCCGGGGCATGCTGTAGCGCCTGCATCAGGCGTCCAACTTTCGGATGATCCAATCCTCATGAGCCAACTGCCGTTCCTGCCGTTTTCCAAACCTGTCATCGATGAAGCCACGATTGCCGCCGTCGGCGATGTGCTGCGCTCCGGCTGGATCACCAGCGGGCCGAAGGTCCAGGCCTTTGAAGCACAGCTGTCGGAATACTTCGGCGGGCGCCCGGTGCGCACGTTCAACTCCGGCACCTGCACCATGGAAATCGCCCTGCGCATCGCCGGCATCGGCCCGGGTGACGAAGTGATCACCACGCCGATTTCCTGGGTCGCCACCGCCAACGTGATCCTCGAAGTCGGCGCCACGCCGGTGTTCGCCGACATCGATCCGGTGACCCGCAACATTGATCTGGACCGGCTCGAAGCGGCCATCACCCCACGCACCAAAGCAGTGATTCCGGTGTACCTCGCCGGCCTGCCGGTGGACATGGATCGACTGTACGCCATCGCGCGCAAACACAATCTGCGCATCGTCGAAGACGCCGCCCAGGCGTTGGGTTCGAGCTGGAACGGTCAGCGCATCGGCGCCACGGGGGATTTCGTGTCGTTCAGTTTTCAGGCGAACAAGAACGTCACCTGCTCCGAGGGTGGCTGCCTGGTGCTGAACACCCCGGAAGAAGCGCGGCTGGCGGAGAAGTACCGCCTGCAGGGCGTGACCCGCAACGGCTTTGATGGTCTGGACGTCGACGTGCTCGGCGGCAAGTTCAACATGACCGATATCGCCGCCACTATCGGCCTGGGACAGTTCGCCCATATCGAGGCGCTGACCGCCCATCGTCAGGCACTGGCCCGTCACTACTTCAAGTGTTTTGGCGATGACTTCGAAGCGACCTATGGCGCGCAATTGCCGCCGGCGGATTTCACCCACAGCAACTGGCATCTGTTTCAGCTGGTGCTGCCGGAGCGCCAGGACGTTTTGCCGGCGCGGGCCACGTTCATGGAGCAGATGCAGGCGCACGGCATCGGCATCGGTTATCACTACCCGCCGATTCACTTGCTGAGCCTGTACCGCGAGCGCGGTTTCAAGGAAGGGATGCTGCCGGTGGCCGAGCGCGTCGGGCGACTGATCGTGTCGTTGCCGATGTTCACCAGCATGACCAAGGACGACGTCGAGCGTTCGGTGGCGGCAGTCAAAGCCGTATTGAAGCCCTGATCAATGTAGGAGCTGCCGCAGGCTGCGATCTTTTGATCTTGTCTTTAAAAACAAAGTCAAACGATCGCAGCCTTCGGCAGCTCCTACAGGGGGCGAGGATTATTCGCCGATTGCAGCCTTGTAGGCGGCGGCGTCGAGCAGATTGTCCAGCTCGGTCTTGTCGCTTGGCTTGAGCTTGAAGATCCATGCGGCGTACGGATCGTTGTTCAGTTCTTCCGGCGAATCAGCCAGCGCTTCGTTGACCGCGATCACTTCACCGCCGACCGGGGAGTAGATGTCGGAAGCGGCCTTCACCGACTCGACAACACCCGCTGCATCACCGGCAGCAAACACCTTGCCCACTTCGGCCAGTTCAACGAACACCACATCGCCCAGCGCTTCCTGCGCGTGATCGCTGATGCCCACGGTAACGGTGCCGTCGGCTTCCAGACGCGCCCACTCATGACTTTCGGCAAAACGCAGTTCAGCGGGGATATTGCTCATGCTCGGTGTCCTCAAGAAAATGTCAGCGGTCAGGCCCGCCGGAAAAGGTTAGATCAAGGTTTTGCCATGGCGCACGAAGGTCGGTTTGACCACTCGTACCGGATACCACTTGCCACGGATTTCCACTTCGGCGCGGTCGGCGGTGGCCATCGGTACACGCGCCAGGGCAATCGATTTGCTCAGCGTAGGAGAGAAACTACCACTGGTGATCTCTCCTTCGCCAACATCGGCGATACGAACCACCTGATGGGCACGTAAAACACCCCGCTCCTCAAGCACCAGCCCCACCAGTTTGTGCGCCACGCCGGCGGCTTTTTCCGCTTCCAGCGCCGCACGACCGATGAACTGCCGCGAAGCCGGTTCCCAGGCAATGCTCCAGGCCATATTGGACGCCAGCGGCGAGACATCCTGATGAATGTCCTGGCCGTAGAGGTTCATCCCGGCTTCAACCCGCAGCGTGTCGCGGGCGCCGAGACCGATTGGTGAAATGCCGGCGCCCACCAGATCGTTGAAAAAACCCGGGGCCTGATCGGCGGGCAAGGCGATTTCCAGCCCGTCTTCGCCGGTGTAGCCGGTGCGCGCAATGAACCAGTCGCCATCGACTTCGGCTTCGAACGGTTTGAGGTGGTGGATCAGCGCGGCGCGGGACTGGCTCACCAGCTCGGCAATCTTCTGCCGGGCCTGCGGGCCTTGAATGGCGAGCATCGCCAGTTCGGAGCGCTCGTGCAATTGCACGTCGTACCCGGCCAGTTGTGCCTGCATCCAGGCCAGATCCTGATCGCGGGTGGAAGCGTTGAAAACCAGTCGATAACGGTCTTCGAGGCGATAGACGATCATGTCGTCGACGATGCCGCCCCGCTCGTTGAGCATGGTGCTGTAGAGCGCGCGGCCAGGGCGATGCAGGCGCTCGACGTCATTGGCCAGCAAATGCCGCAGCCAGGCCTTGGCCTGGGCACCGGTGACATCGATCACGGTCATGTGGGAAACATCGAAAACCCCGCAATCGCGGCGCACCTCGTGGTGTTCCTCGACCTGCGAGCCGTAATGCAGTGGCATGTCCCAACCGCCAAAATCGACCATCTTCGCGCCAAGGGCGAGATGCAGGTCATACAGAGGCGTACGCTGTCCCATGGGTTTCTCCTTCCGGGCGTGGCGAAGGTGCGGACAGCCGCTGTACGGGATGAAAGCCGCGAAATAGAAGGCTTTCAGCCGATTTCAGCGAACGGGTCTGTCAGACGAACCGCACCGAATGCCGCGCATTGTAGCCGCATGATTCAGGACTCACTACTAAGTGTTTCGGTGCGCCGAGCGGCGGATCAGGCCAATGACCGGCAACAGGCCGACCAACACCAGGGTCAGCGCCGGCAGTGACGCCCGCGCCCATTCGCCTTCGCTGGTCATTTCGAAGATCCGCACCGCCAGCGTGTCCCAGCCAAACGGGCGCATGAGCAGGGTCGCGGGCATTTCCTTGAGCACATCGACGAACACCAGCAACGCCGCGCTCAGTGTGCCGGGCAGCAACAGCGGCAGATACACTTTGAAAAACAGTCGCGGCCCACTGACACCCAGGCTACGTGCCGCTTCGGGCAATGAAGGCCGTATACGCGCCAGACTGTTTTCCAGCGGCCCATAGGCCACGGCAATGAAGCGCACCAGATAGGCCATGAGCAACGCCGCCAGACTGCCCAGCAGCAATGGTTTGCCTGCGCCGCCGAGCCAGCCCGACAGCGGAATCACCAGTTCGCGGTCGAGGTAGCTGAAGGCGAGCATGATCGACACTGCCAGCACCGACCCCGGCAACGCATAACCGAGATTGGCCAGACTGACCCCGGACCGGATCGCCCGGGTCGGCGCCAGACGTCGGGCAAACGCCAGCAGCAGCGCGACGCTGACGGTGATCAACGCCGCCATGCCGCCCAGGTAAAGGGTGTGCAGGATCAGCCCGGCGTAACGCTCATCGAGATCGAAGCGCCCGCGCTGCCAGAACCAGACAATCAGTTGCAGGACTGGAATCACGAACGCACAGGCAAATACCAGAGCGCACCAGCCGGTCGCCGCGAACGCCTTGATTCCCTGCAAGTGATACAGCGCCTTGACCCGCGGCCGCTCGTTGCTTGCCCGATTGGCGCCCCGCGCACGCCGCTCGCCGTAAAGCACCAGCATCACCACCAGCAGCAACAGGCTCGCCAGTTGCGCCGCGCTCGGCAGGCTGAAGAAGCCGTACCAGGTCTTGTAGATGGCGGTGGTGAAGGTGTCGAAATTGAACACCGACACCGCGCCGAAATCCGCCAACGTCTCCATCAGTGCCAGTGCGACACCGGCGCCAATCGCCGGACGCGCCATCGGCAACGCCACCCGCCAGAACGCCTGCCAGGGCGATTGCCCGAGTACCCGCGCCGCCTCCATCAGGCCTTTGCCCTGCGCGAGAAACGCAGTGCGCGCCAACAGATAAACGTAGGGATAAAACACCAGCACCAGCACCACAATCACCCCGCCGGTAGAGCGCACGCGCGGCAGGCGCAGGCTGCTGCCGAACCACTCGCGCAGCACGGTTTGTACCGGGCCGGCGAAGTCCAGCAGGCCGACGAAGACGAACGCCAACACGTAGGCCGGGATGGCGAACGGCAGCATCAGCGCCCAGTCGAGCCAGCGTCTTCCGGGGAATTCGCAGAGGCTGGTGAGCCAGGCGAGGCTCACGCCGAGCAACGTCACGCCGACACCGACGCCGAGCACCAGCGTCAGGGTGTTGCCCAGCAGGCGCGGCATCTGGGTTTCCCACAGGTGCGACCAGATCTGCTGATCGATGGTCTGCCACGACAACAGCAGAACACTCAGGGGCAACAGCACCAGCGCGGCAATGGCGAGGACGATGGGGTACCAGCGGCGTTGGGCGGGGTGGGCCACTTTCGGATCTCGCGGAAAAATCGTGGAGTGTAGGGAAAAAAGCGAAAAGATCGTCCGAACGCGGCCCGAGCCTTCGGCAGCTCCTACATTGATAGTGTGATCACCTTGTAGGAGCTGCCGAAGGCTGCGATCTTTTGATCTTTACAGCAGCAACCTCAGTTCCAGCCCGCGCGATCCATCATGCGGATGGCCTCGGCCTGACGCTTGCCCGCCACTTCCACCGGCAAGGTATCAGCGACGAACTTGCCCCACGCTGCCACTTCTTCCGAAGGCTTCACCGCCGGGTTGGCCGGGAATTCCTGGTTCACGTCGGCGAAGATCTTCTGCGCCTCAGGCGTGGTCATCCACTCGACCAGCGCCTTGGCCGCCTCCGGGTGCGGCGCATGCTTGGTCAGGCCGATACCCGACAGGTTCACGTGCACGCCGCGATCGGCCTGATTCGGCCAGAACAGTTTCACTGGCAAATCCGGCTTCTGCTTGTGCAGGCGACCGTAGTAGTAGGTGTTGACGATGCCGACGTCGCATTGCCCGGCGTTGATCGCTTCCAGCACCGCAACGTCATCGGAGAACACATCGGTGGACAAATTATTGACCCAGTCCTTGAGGATCTTCTCGGTCTTCTCGGCGCCGTGCACTTCAATCATGGTCGCGGTCAGCGACTGGTTGTAGACCTTCTTCGCCGTGCGCAGGCACAGGCGCCCTTCCCAATTCTTGTCGGCCAGCGCTTCGTAGGTGGCCAACTCGCCTGGCTTCACCCGTTCGGTGGAGTAGGCGATGGTTCGCGCGCGCAGGCTCAGGCCGGTCCAGGCGTGGCTGGAGGAGCGGTATTGTGCGGGAATATTGGTATCGATAGTTTTCGAGGTGAACGGCTGCAGAATGCCCATCTGCTCGGCCTGCCAGAGGTTACCGGCATCGACGGTCAGCAGCAGATCAGCGGTGGCGTTTTCGCCTTCGGCCTTGATCCGCTGCATCAGCGGCGCTTCCTTGTCGGTGATGAACTTGATCTTCACCCCGGTTTTCGCGATGTAGGCATCGAACACCGGTTTGATCAGTTCATCGATACGCGAGGAATAGACCACCACCTCATCGGCGGCCTGGGCGGTGGTGCTGCCGATCAGGGTCAGGGCCAGTGCGGTCAGAAGACGCTTGGGTGCCAACATGGGAGTGGTCTCTCGGTCGGAAAATGTGGGCCAAATGATAAGGACTCACATTTACCACCTCAATCGAACTCTTTTCCAAGGAGTTACCAGATGTTGCACGGGGCAACACACCCCTGTAGGAGCTGCCGAGTGAAACGAGGCTGCGATCTTTTGATCTTAAGATCGCAGCCTTCGGCAGCTCCTACAGGGAGCGTTATCGACTCAGGGTTTGGCCAGCGCTGGGAGGTCGCCTGTGAGGCCTAGTGCTTCGCGAACAAAGAGAGCCTTGGCCTCCGGCATTTGCTCCACCATCTTCAACCCGGCGTTGCGCAACCAGCGCACCGGCAGCGAATCGGCCTGGAACAAGCGCTCGAAACCCTCCATCGCCGCCATCAGCGCCAGGTTGTGCGGCATGCGCCGACGCTCGTAGCGGCTCAGCACCTTCACATCGGCCAGACGCTCGCCACGTTCGGCGGCTTGCAACAGCACTTCAGCCAGCACCGCCGCATCGAGGAAGCCGAGGTTCACACCCTGCCCGGCCAACGGGTGAATGGTGTGCGCCGCATCGCCGATCAACGCCAGCCCTTCGGCGACGTAGCGCTTGGCATGTCGTTGACGTAACGGCACGCACAGACGCGGATCAGCGCTGATCACCTCGCCCAAACAACCTTCGAATGCCCGCTCCAGCTCACGGCAGAACGCAGTTTCATCCAATGCCATCAGGCGTTCGGCTTCACTCTGGGTGGTCGACCAGACGATCGAGCACCAGTCCTGCTGCCCGTCACGCTCCAACGGCAGAAACGCCAGCGGCCCGTGATCGGTGAAACGCTGCCACGCAGTCATCCGGTGCGGCTTGCTGCTGCGCACGCTGGTAACGATGGCGTGGTGCAGGTAATCCCACTCGCGGGTGGCGACGCCGGTCAGGCGACGTACCGCCGAATTGGCGCCGTCCGCCGCAATCACCAGCGGCGCACGCAACTGGCGACCATCGGCCAGGGTCAGCAGCCAGTCGTCGCCGGAGCGACGCATCTGTTCCAGCCGTGCGTTGGCCAGCATGCCCAGATCGCAGCCGTGCAAACGGTCGAGCAAGGCATCCTGCACCACGCGGTTTTCAACGATATGCCCCAGCACATCGGCGTGCACACTGCTCGCCGAGAAATGAATCTGCCCGGTGCCGCTGCCGTCCCACACGTGCATGTCGGTGTACGGGCTGCTGCGGCGTTTGGCGATGCCGTCCCACACGCCAAGACGTTCGAGAATCCGCTGGCTGGCTGCCGACAAGGCGCTCACCCGCGGCTCGAACGCTGCGGATGCGTCGAACGGTTTGACGCTCAGCGGGCTGCCGTCGAGCAGCAACACTTCGAGGCCGCTGTCCTGCAACGCCAGCGCGAGGGCGCTGCCGACCATTCCGGCTCCGACAATCAGCAGATCTGCGCGCATTTCCATGCTTTAAGCCTGTCTCGCTGGCGGCATGCGCCGCCCGTAAAGGGTTTTACCGAGCGCGCCAGTGGGCGGCGCACTCCTGAAAGTGAAAGTACCTACC
>NZ_QAIK01000063.1:37369-65283 GCF_003061005.1 Pseudomonas sp. HMWF021
CCGCTCAAGCATCCGGCCGCGTCCCCAGCCCCATGGCCTGACGGGCAAACCAGCGCTTGGCCGGTGGCAGCAGATCGAGACCGAGCAGGCCGATGTTGCGCCCCAGCGAGACCAGCGGCTGAGTGCTGCCGAACAGCCGGGTGACCTGATCGGAGAAGCCCACGGTGAGCTCCTGATCCTGACGCTGGCGCTCGCGATAGGCCTGCAACGTGGCGAAGTCACCCAGCGGTTTATCGCTGGCGAGCAGTGCGGCAGCCAGTGCATCAGCATCACGCAGGGACAGATTGAAACCCTGCCCGGCAATCGGATGCAGGCTGTGTGCAGCGTTACCGAGTACGGCCAGATGCGAGCGCACTTGCTCTTCGGCCTCCACCAGCGACAACGGATACAGATGCCGCGCGCCAACCTGTTTCAAAGTGCCGAGGCGGTAGCCGAACACACCCTGCAATTCGCTGAGGAAATCGCGCTCGCTCAGATCGGCCAAACGCTGCGCGTCCATGCCCAGACGGGTCCAGACCAGCGCGCAGCGGTTGTCCGGCAGCGGCAGCAGGGCCATCGGCCCTTCGTCGGTGAAGCGCTCGAAGGCCATGCCGTTGTGCGCTTCGCTCGGGGTGATGTTGGCGATCAGCGCGCTCTGGTTATACGGACGCTTGCGCACGTTGATGCCCAACTGCTCGCGCAGACCGGAACGGCCGCCATCAGCCAGCACCGCCAGATCGCATTCGAGCGTGGTTTCATCGTTGAGCGTCAGGCGATAGCCGTCAGGCAGCGGCTCCATGTGCGTGACTTCCGCCGGGCAACGCCAGCTGATCACGTCTTTATCCAGATGCTGCCACAGGCACTGGCCCAGCCAGGCGTTTTCCACCACGTAGCCCAAGGCCGGCACGCCCTCTTCCATCGCCGACAAACGGGCGGTGGAGAAGCGACCACGGTCGGACACGTGAATCTGTTTGATCGGCTCGGCGCGGCGGGAAATTTCCTGCCACACGCCCAGCCGTTGATAGATCTGCCGCGAACCAAAGGACAGCGCCGACGAACGCGCGTCGTAGCTCGGCTGCCAGCTGTCGCCGGGGGCGAACGGTTCGATCAGGACGATTTTCCAGCCCCGGGCCTTGGCCCCGGCCTGCAAGGCCAGCGCCAGACTGGCGCCGACCAGACCGCCACCGATGATTGCCAGATTGACTCGACTCATGCCGCGTGTGTCCGTGCTTGCGCCATCAGCGCTTCGATCTCGGCGACGGTTTTCGGTACGCCACTGGTCAATATTTCACAACCGCTCTTGGTCACTACCACGTCATCCTCGATGCGCACGCCAATGCCGCGCCATTTCTTCGCTACGTTCTGGTTGTCCGGGGCGATGTAGATGCCCGGCTCCACGGTCAGCGCCATGCCGACCTCCAGCACGCGCCATTCGCCGCCGACCTTGTATTCACCGACGTCGTGTACATCCATGCCCAGCCAGTGGCCGGCACGGTGCATGTAAAACGCTTTATAGGCTTCGGTCGCGATCAACTCATCGACCTCGCCTTGCAGGATTCCGAGTTTGACCAGGCCTGCGGTGATCACCCGCACTGTCGCTTCGTGCGCCTGATTCCAGTTTTTATTCGGGGCGATTTCAGCGAATGCGGCTTCCTGCGAGGCCAGCACCAGCTCGTAAATCGCTTTTTGCTCCGGCGAGAACTTGCCGTTGACCGGCCAGGTGCGAGTGATGTCGCTGGCGTAGCAGTCGATCTCGCAACCGGCGTCGATCAACACCAGATCGCCGTCCCTGAGCAGTGCGTCATTCTGCTGGTAATGCAGGATGCAGCTGTTGCGCCCGGCGGCGACGATCGAACCGTAAGCCGGCATCTTCGCCCCGCCCTTGCGGAATTCGTAATCGAGTTCGGCTTCGAGGCTGTATTCATATAGTCCCGGGCGGCTGGCCTGCATCGCCCGAATATGCGCCTGAGCGGAAATCCGCGCGGCTTCGCGCATCACCTTCACTTCTGCCGCCGATTTATACAGGCGCATGTCGTGCAGCAGGTGATCCAGGGCAACGAATTCGTTCGGCGGCTGGGCGCCGAGGTGCGCCTTGGAGCGGATCACGTTGATCCAGTCCATCAGGTGGCGGTCGAACTCCGGGTTGCTGCCCATCGCCGAATACACCCGGTCGCGGCCCTCGATCAGGCCCGGCAGGATGTCGTCGATGTCGGTAATCGGGAAGGCGTCGTCAGCGCCGTACTCACGGATCGCGCCTTCCTGCCCTGCACGCAGGCCGTCCCACAACTCGCGTTCGGCGTTGCGCTCGCGGCAGAACAGCACGTACTCGCCATGCTCGCGGCCGGGCATCAGGACGATGACGGCTTGTGGCTCGGGGAAACCGCTGAGGTACTGGAAGTCGCTGTCCTGACGGTAGACATGCTCGACGTCGCGGTTGCGGATCGCCACCGCAGCGGCGGGCAGGATCGCAATGCTGTTGGGTTCCATCTGCGCCATCAGGGCCTTGCGGCGACGGCTGTATTCCGCTTTGGGGATATGGGTCATGGGCAGATGGCTTTCCCTGGCACGCGATTAATGCAGCGACGGCTTGGCGGCTGGCGGCACGTCGGCTTTCCTGGTTTCCGAGAACAGCAGCAGCGGCGCGACGCGCAGGTACTCCATGACTTCCATGTAGTCGGTTTCGCCGTCTTCGGACTCTTCCAGAGCGTCTTGCACCTGGGAAATCGCCGCCAGATCCTGCAGCACTTCGGTGGCTTCGGTACTGAGCATGCTGCTGTCGCGGCAGTTCAGGCCGAAACCGCTGAGGAAGCCCTGGCACCACTGGCCCAGTGCGGCGGCGCGGTCGGCCAGAGGTGCGTCGTCGGTCGGCAGCAGCAGAACGACGGTGACGTCGCTACCGGTCAACTCACCCTTGACCATTTCTTGCAGGCCGATCAGGGCGTTACGGACGTTGTCCTGGATATCGCCTTCGAGCAGTTCGGCGGCGTCGATCAGCCAGCCTTCGTTATCGAAGCCGGCGCCGGCGCAGCTGCGGCCGAGCAGCAGGCCATGCAGTTCGGCAGGCGAGACGTTGTGGCCGCTGGTGGTCAGCAGGGTGGCAAAGGCTTGGTACGGGGAATTCGCAATGGTCATGGGCAGCTAGGCGCCAGACGGCGCTATGTCTAGAATGAAGGCCTTGTATCCTACATCGACAGACTCGCCAAGACTATTAAAGGCTGTCCGCCTGTTACCTCCATCAGACACCTATTCAGTGGACACAATGGAAGACACCGACCTGCAAGCGCTGATGGCCAGACTCGAAAAGCTGATTAGCCGAGTCGAGCAACTAAAGAGTCAAAATGCACTCTTACAAGCTCAGGAAAAGACCTGGCGCGAGGAACGCGCGCACCTCATTGAAAAAAACGAAATCGCCCGGCGTAAGGTCGAATCGATGATTTCGCGCCTCAAGGCCCTGGAGCAAGACTCATGAGTTCAAGCAATAGCGTTACCGTGCAGATCCTCGATAAAGAATATTCGATCATCTGCCCGCAGGAAGAACGCAGCAATCTGGTCAGTGCCGCACGTTATCTGGACGGCAAGATGCGCGAGATCCGCAGCAGCGGCAAAGTCATCGGTGCCGATCGCATTGCGGTGATGGCCGCGCTGAACATCACCCACGACCTCTTGCACAAAGAGGAGCGCCCGGACATCCAGGCCAGCGGCTCGACCCGTGAACAGGTGCGCGACTTGCTCGATCGTGTCGATCTGGTGCTGGCCGACGATCCGGACATCAGCAAGGGCTGATTCGCCAGGCCGCTTGAGGTATACTCGCGGCACTCCCTGGGGTGCTTGCCAGTTGACGATGTCCCTGAGCCGATTTGCACTACCCTGGAGGTTGCACGTTGGGCTGGTGTGCATGTCCGCCAGACGGAAAGCCTTAAAGTCTACTGCATCCTCCACCTTGAACTTTCGGGTTCAAGGGCTAAGTTGACAGCGGTTCATCCGGGGAGCCTGATTCGAATCCGATGCCGGTTTTTGCCGGCATCGGATTTTTTATGCGTGCGTTTTCGCCCTCACCTGCCGAAGCCGAACCATGACCGAACCTGCGCTGCTGCCCCGCCCGCAACTCCGCCGCCTGCTGCGCAAGGCGCGCCGCTCACTGACTCCCGGTGAACAACGGCAGGCCGCCAAAGGCCTGTTCCGCCAACTGGCACAAGACCCGCATTTCCGCCGGGCGAAACACATTTCCCTGTATCTGCCCACCGATGGCGAAATCGACCCGCGCCTGCTGCTGCGTGAAGCCCAGCGCCGGGGCAAAGCCACGTATCTGCCGGTGCTCAGCGCCTGGCCGCGAACCAAAATGGTGTTTCAGCGCATTCGCCCTGGCGACAAGCTCAAGCCCAATCGCTTCCGCATTCTCGAACCGCGGGCCAATCTGGCTCGTCAGCGCAAGATCTGGACCCTGGATCTGGTGCTGTTGCCACTGGTGGGTTTTGACGATGTGGGCGGACGCCTGGGAATGGGCGGCGGTTTCTACGACCGCAGTCTGGCCTACCTGGCCCGGCGCAAGCGCTGGCGCAAGCCGACATTGCTGGGTCTGGCGCATGAATGTCAGAAGGTCGAACGCCTGGCACAGGCAAGCTGGGATGTACCGTTGCAAGGCACGGTCACCGACAAGGCGTGGTATTTCGCAGGATAGACGCCGCGCAGATCAGCGGCGTCGGGGAAGACTATTTCAGCGCTTGAACGCAGTCGACTGTTGGACCTGTTGCGCAACTTCAATCGGAGCATCGGTCTTGCTCGTCCACAGACTTTGCGCATAACCGGTGGTCACGACGCCAAGGCCGAACAAAATAACCAAAGTCCAAAGCAAATCCGGTTTGCGTTTCATCGATTGCCCCCCTCAAGGCACATCATCACGATGACAGCAGCGGTTTCCGTTCGTAGCCGTGCAGCAGCGTCAAGCTTTAAAGGCCGGCATTTTGCGACAACGTGAACCTCGGCGCAAATGCTGGCGTCAACCGACCGTCGGTTTGTCATAAAATTGCCCGACAACCTGCCCAATGACCGCTTGAGGAGCAAAAAACATGGCCTATTGGCTGATGAAATCCGAGCCCGATGAACTCTCGATCAATGGTCTGGAGAAACTCGGCACAGCGCGCTGGGACGGGGTTCGCAACTATCAGGCGCGCAATTTCCTGCGGGCGATGTCGGTCGGGGACGAGTTCTTTTTCTACCATTCCAGCTGCCCCGAGCCGGGGATTGCCGGCATCGGCAAGATTATTCAGGCGGCGTACCCGGATCCCACCGCACTGGAACCGGAGAGCCATTACTTCGATCCGAAGGCCACGCCGGAGAAAAACGCCTGGAGTGCAATTGATGTCGAACATGTCGAGACGTTTGCGCGGGTATTGAAGCTGGATTATCTGAAGCAGCAGACCGCGCTTGCCGAGATGCCATTGGTGCAGAAGGGCTCGCGGCTGTCGGTGATGCCGGTGACGGCGGAGCAGTGGGCGGCGGTGATCGCGTTAAAACCCTGAATCATTTGGCGCTTGCCAACATGCGATCGCTGGCAAGCCAGCTCCCACAGGGATTTTCAGTGAACACATATTTTGTGACCACCCGAAAAACCTGTGGGAGCTGGCTTGTCAGCGATGGGGCCGGCCCGGACAAAAAAAGACTTATTGAATGATCAGGTTGTTGAACAACAGATCCTCAACCACCGGCTTGCCGGTCTCGTCATTCATCACTTGCTGGGTCTGCTTCAGGGCTTCCTGACGCAGCTTCTCTTTACCTTCGATGCTGCCCATCGCTTCAGTCGTCTGCTGAGTGAACAGTGCCACCAGTTGGTTGCGGATCAGCGGCTCATTGGCCTTGACCAGTTTGGTCGCCTCGTCGCCGGTCACACGCAGCGCCACATCCGCCTTGTAGACCTTCAGCTTGGGCGTGCCGTCCAGCCCGTAGTTGCCCACGAACGGCGGGCTCAGGGTGATGTAGTTGACCTTCGGCGCCTCGCCTTCTTTGGCTTCTTCGGCCAGCGCTGCCACAGGCAGAGACAGGGCCAGCAACAACATGATCCACGCTTTCACAATTCGCTCCTTATCCGGTTTGCGGCCTAGCATAACGACCCGCCGCGCAAGCACAAGCTTATGGCTGACTATCAGGGCCGGGCATGCTCGTTGACCCGTTGACTGACACACCTACACTTATCGGCCATCACTCCCAAAGGAATAGCCCTGATGAAAGCCGTGCTGTGCAAAGCCTTCGGCCCTGCCGAATCGCTGGTGCTGGAAGACGTCGCCAGCCCTGTGGCAAAGAAGAACGAAATCCTCCTGGAGGTGCACGCCGCCGGGGTCAACTTTCCGGACACGCTGATCATCGAGGGCAAATACCAGTTCAAGCCGCCCTTCCCGTTCTCCCCAGGGGGCGAAGCGGCCGGCGTGGTCAGCGCTGTCGGCGAAAAGGTCAGCCACCTGAAGGTCGGCGACCGGGTCATGGCCCTGACCGGCTGGGGCAGCTTCGCCGAACAGGTCGCGGTGCCGGGCTACAACGTACTGCCGATCCCGCCGTCGATGGACTTCAACACCGCCGCCGCGTTCAGCATGACCTACGGCACTTCGATGCACGCCCTTAAACAACGGGCCAACCTGCAACCGGGCGAGACCTTGCTGGTGCTCGGCGCTTCCGGCGGTGTCGGCCTGGCGGCGGTGGAAATCGGCAAAGCCATGGGCGCCCGGGTCATCGCCGCCGCCAGCAGCGCGGAAAAACTCGCCGTGGCCAAGGCTGCCGGCGCCGACGAGTTGATCAACTACAGCGAAACCAGTCTCAAGGACGAGATCAAACGCCTCACCGACGGCCAGGGCGCCGACGTGATCTACGACCCGGTCGGTGGCGACCTGTTCGATCAGGCCATCCGCGCCATCGCCTGGAACGGCCGCTTGCTGGTGGTCGGCTTCGCCAGCGGACGCATCCCCGAGCTGCCGGTCAACCTCGCCCTGCTCAAAGGTGCAGCCGTGCTCGGCGTGTTCTGGGGTTCTTTTGCCCAGCGCCAGCCACAGGACAACGCGGCGAACTTCCAGCAACTGTTCGGCTGGTTCGCCGAGGGCAAGTTGAAGCCGCTGGTGTCGCAGGTGTACCCACTGAGCGACGCGGCGCAGGCGATCAATGATCTGGGGCAACGCAAGGCGGTGGGCAAGGTGGTGGTGCAGGTGCGCTGAAACCGTAGCGTGTTTCAGCCGCCGGGCGATGGCGCCGCGTCGCCCGGCAACAGATGCTCCTGCACTTTCAGGCTGCGAGACGGCATCAGCCGTCCGTTATCATCGAAGCGCAGGACGATCACCCAGTCGAAGACATCATCCGGCCATTTTTCCTCCCCCATCAGCGCAGTGGCGTCGCCGCCAAAAGCTTTGATCAGTTTGTTGATATGGCCGTGGTGCCAGGCGATCAGCACTGTTTGCGCCTGATTGCTCTTGCGCAACAGTTTGACCAGATGATGCAGATCGCCATTGACGTAGGGCTGCTCGATCGGCAGGTTCAGGCGCTCGGCCAACGGGGTCAGCGTCAGCCGCGAGCGTGAGCTCTCCGGAGTATCGCCGGCGGCGATCAGGCGCTGGGGGGTGAACGTCTGGCCGTCGAGCTTCAGCGGATTGAAATAGTCGACGTAGGCGACGGCGCGCTGTTCGCCGCGAGCATTGAGCAGCGAACCCGCGTCCGGTTTTTCCGCATGACGGATGATCAGCACCGTGGTGTTACGCAGGCCGGAATGGGCCGGATGATCGGTGAAGATCAATGTCAGCATCACCACGGCGAGCCCCGTCGCCACCAGAAACCTCGGCACCAACATGCGAACCTTCAGTGGCATTTCTTCTCTCGACTGATCAATCGGCTGAACGGGCCGCGAGTCTAAGTCACCCCATGTTCATAAGTGGTGAAAACGCCCCGTTCTTACAGCTGAGCGACAGGTTCGTAAAAGAACGCGCGACTTCCAACATTTTCCGCTGTTTTGCCGATGCGAACCGGTGCTATTTTCGGTAACGAAACTGTAACATTCGCATCCGCAGTCAAAACAAGAAATCTGGAGCTCTTGAATGTTTGCTTTCTTTCGTCCTGCCGCACATCAGGCTCCATTGCCTGAAGAAAAAATCGACAGTACCTACCGACGTCTGCGCTGGCAGATCTTCGCCGGTATCTTCTTTGGCTACGCGGGTTACTACCTGCTGCGCAAGAACTTCTCCCTGGCCATGCCGTACCTGATCGACGAAGGCTACAGCCGTGGCGATCTGGGTCTGGCGATGTCGGCCATCGCCATTGCTTACGGCCTGTCGAAGTTCTTGATGGGCCTGGTCTCCGACCGTTCCAACCCGCGTTACTTCCTGCCGTTCGGCCTACTGGTGTCGGCCGGGGTGATGTTCATTTTCGGTTTCGCGCCGTGGGCGACGTCCAGCGTGACCATGATGTTCATCCTGCTGTTCATCAACGGCTGGGCCCAGGGCATGGGCTGGCCGCCGAGCGGTCGCACCATGGTGCACTGGTGGTCGCAGAAGGAACGTGGCGGCGTGGTATCGGTGTGGAACGTGGCGCATAACGTCGGCGGCGGTCTGATCGGCCCGCTGTTCCTGATCGGCATGGGCCTGTTCAATGACTGGCACGCAGCGTTCTACGTACCGGCAGCGGTAGCGCTGGGCGTGGCAGTGTTTGCCTTCATCACCATGCGCGATACTCCGCAATCGGTCGGCCTGCCGCCCATCGAGAAGTACAAGAACGATTACCCGGAAGGCTACGACGCCAGCCACGAAGACGAATTCAGCGCCAAGGAAATCTTCGTCAAATACGTTCTGCGCAACAAAATGCTCTGGTACATCGCCATGGCCAACGTCTTCGTCTACCTGCTGCGCTACGGCGTACTGGTCTGGGCGCCGACCTACCTGAAAGAAGCCAAGCACTTCGACGTCGACAAGACTTCGTGGGCCTACTTCTTCTACGAATGGGCGGGCATTCCGGGCACGCTGCTGTGCGGCTGGATGTCGGACAAGATCTTCCGTGGCAACCGTGGCCTGACCGGCATGGTGTTCATGGCGCTGGTGACCGTGGCAACCCTGGTTTACTGGCTGAACCCGGCCGGCAACCCGACCGTGGACATGATCGCGCTGTTCTCGATCGGCTTCCTGATCTACGGCCCGGTGATGCTGATCGGCCTGCAGGCACTGGAACTGGCACCGAAGAAAGCCGCCGGTACGGCTGCGGGCTTCACCGGTCTGTTCGGCTATCTGGGTGGTTCGGTCGCGGCCAGTGCCGCCATGGGCTACACCGTTGACCACTTCGGCTGGGACGGTGGTTTCGTGCTGCTGGTGGGCGCTTGTCTGCTGTCGATGGCCTTCCTGGCCCCGACGCTATGGCACAAACAAGTCGCCAGTCAGAGCCGTGAAGCCGTCGCCTGATCGGCTTTTGACTGACAGCGCTTGAGCCGCGCCTCCAGATTCCGATCCGGCATGGCGTGGCTGCGCAGGGCGTGGGCGGTCTGCTCGACATAATCGCGAGTGGTGCCGTAACGCCCGCAAGCGCTTTCGAACACCTGGCTCAGCACATGATCCGGCAGGTTGCCGGCGTAGCTGGGCAGGTGTCGCTCCAGAACAAACCCTAGCGCCTGAACCTGACTGCCATCTTCGAGCCGGCAGTTGAGCCAGTGCGGGCGATAGGACGGAAACGGCATCTCGCGTTTCCACAGCGCGTACAACGCACTGTCGAGATTCTCTTCCGGCAGCCGATAGGCGAAGCCGCTGCACGAACCGCCACGATCCAGACCGAACACCAGGCCGGGCATTTCCGGCGTACCGCGATGCTCATGCGACCACAGGTACAAGCCTCGGTGGTAGCCATGGACTCGTCCACGCATACGCTCCACCGCCGTACATTCCGGGCGCCAGATCAGCGACCCGTAGGCGAACAGCCACACCGGCCCGCCCTTGTGACGCGCCATGGTCGATTGCATCGAGACGAGAAGTTGTTCGTGGGTCAGCTGCGGCCCCAGATCGAGCCGCGGAGGATAAGCCAGATTCACAAAAGCAGATTCAATGGCTGTCATGACGGAAGTGTTCGGCCCCGCAAGTATTACAAGATGTAAGCACAATTCGCTTGATAGAACATATAGCAGTAACTGTAAAACGAAAAGTGCTAAAGGATGTATGACCTGCCCGATAGCTTTAATTGGGGATTATCAGCCCCGGCCATGCGGTTTTATATAGCCTAATACCATTGCAGAAATATCTTAAATACCCGAATGAAATATGCATAAGCCTTCGCTTGTTCAGGTTTCGTTCATGAAGGCACGGGAAACTTCCTACTAAAATATCGGACTTTCTTTCTTCTCCGTCGCTGAACGCCTACGTATAACGGCCTTCCTCTGGCACAAGCCATCCCGTTTAACCGAGGCTGCACAATGAAAATCCCGACACTTCTGGCCGCATTGCTGATGACTCAGGCCGGCCATGCATTGGCCGAGGACGATGCACAGGACAAAGGCTTCTGGTATGCCCAGACCAGCGTCTACACCCGGCATTATTCGCCCGACCCCGAGCACAATAATCATCAGGACCTGATCGGTATCGAACGTAATCAGGCTTCCGGCTGGGTATTTGGCGGGGCAACTTTCCGCAATTCGTTTCGTCAGCGTTCGAACTATGCCTATGTCGGCAAGCGCTATGACAGCAGCGAGTATCCGGTGTATCTGAAAGTCACCGGTGGGCTGTTGCAGGGTTATCGCGGTGATTACAAGGACAAGATCCCGTTGAACCGCTACGGCGTTGCGCCGGTGATCATTCCGTCCATCGGTACTCACTATGGCCCGTTGGCCGCCGAGCTGGTGTTTCTCGGCGCCAACGCAGCAATGGTGACTAGCGGCGTGCGTTTCTAAGGCCTGGTTTCAGGCGCGGCTCAAGGCCGAGGCGCATACGCAAATACATCGGCGCGCATCTGGTGCGCATCCATGCCGGCTTCCACCAGCGCATCCAGCGTGCCGTAGACCATCGCCGGCGAGCCGCTGGCGTAGACATGCAGGGACTTCAGATCCGGGAAGTCTTCGCACACGGCCTGGTGCAACATCCCGCAGCGCCCTTCCCAGCCGCACTGGTCGCTGACCACTTTGTGCAGGAACAGGTTGGGCAGCTTCAGCCATTCGTCCCAATGCTCGATGTCGTAGAAATCTTCCGGACGGCGCACGCCCCAGTACAGATGCACCGGGTGTTTGAAACCGTTGGCGCGGCAGTGTTCGATCAGGCTGTGGATCTGGCCCATGCCGGTTCCAGCGGCGATCAGCACCAGCGGACCGTCAGGCAGTTCGGCAAGGTGCGTGTCGCCGAACGGCAGTTCGACGCGCACCAACGGGTTGCGTTGCAGTTGCTCGATCAGGCTCAGCGCACTGGCCTCGCGGGCCAGTACGTGGATTTCCAGATCGCGTCCGCCGTGCGGCGCCGAGGCCATGGAGAATGCCGATTTCTCGCCGTTCTCGCGCTCGATCATCAGGTACTGCCCGGCGTGATAACGCGGCGGCTTGCCGGCCGGTGCACGCAGGCGCACGCGCCAGGTGTCGCCGCCGACATCCCGGCATTCGATGACCTGACACGACAGGCTGCGCACCGGCAGTTCTCCCAGCGCGAGCACGCCATCCCACAACAGGACGCAGTCTTCCAGCGGCTCGGCTATGCAAGTGTAGAACTCGCCGTGGTCATGCACCTTGCCGGCCTGCTCGACCCGGCCTTCCACCAGCAGCGCCGCACACACGTGGCAATTGCCGTTGCGGCAGCTTTGCGGGCATTCGTAGCCCAGGCGCCGCGCACCATCGAGAATCCGCTCGCCGGGCCGTATCTCAAGCACCGCTCCGGAGGGCTGCAGGGTTACACGCATCAATCTATTCCTAACTGATTCCAGATGGCATCGATCCGTTGAGTAACGGCGTCGTCCTTGACGATCACGCGGCCCCACTCGCGAGTGGTTTCGCCCGGCCATTTGTGGGTGGCATCCAGGCCCATTTTCGAGCCCAGGCCGGAGACCGGCGAGGCGAAGTCGAGGTAGTCGATCGGCGTGTTGTCGATCATCACCGTATCGCGCTTGGGGTCCATGCGCGTGGTAATGGCCCAGATCACATCGTTCCAGTCCCGGGCGTTGATATCGTCGTCAGTGACGATAACGAACTTGGTGTACATGAACTGTCGCAAAAACGACCAGACACCGAGCATCACGCGCTTGGCATGCCCCGGGTACGACTTCTTCATCGTCACCACGGCCATGCGGTACGAGCAGCCTTCGGGCGGCAAGTAGAAGTCGGTGATCTCCGGGAACTGCTTCTGCAGGATCGGCACGAACACTTCGTTCAGCGCCACACCGAGAATTGCCGGTTCATCCGGCGGCCGGCCGGTGTAGGTGCTGTGATAGATCGGCTTGATCCGGTGGGTGATGCGTTCGACAGTGAACACCGGGAAGCTGTCGACTTCGTTGTAGTAACCGGTGTGGTCGCCGTACGGGCCTTCGTCGGCCATCTCGCCCGGATGGATCACGCCTTCGAGGATGATCTCGGCGGTGGCCGGCACTTGCAGGTCGTTGCCACGGCACTTGACCAGTTCGGTGCGGTTACCGCGCAGCAGACCGGCGAAAGCGTATTCGGAAAGGCTGTCCGGCACCGGCGTCACGGCACCGAGGATGGTCGCAGGGTCAGCGCCCAGCGCCACGGAGACCGGGAACGGCTGGCCCGGATGCTTCTCGCACCACTCACGGAAGTCCAGCGCGCCGCCACGGTGGCTGAGCCAGCGCATGATCACCTTGTTGCGGCCGATCACTTGCTGACGGTAGATACCGAGGTTCTGACGGTCCTTGTTCGGGCCTTTGGTGACGGTCAGGCCCCAAGTGATCAGCGGGCCGACGTCGCCGGGCCAGCAGGTCTGCACCGGCAGCATCGCCAGGTCGACGTCGTCGCCTTCGATGACCACTTCCTGGCACACCGCGTCTTTGACGACTTTGGGCGCCATCGAGATGATCTTGCGGAAAATCGGCAGTTTCGACCACGCGTCCTTCACGCCCTTCGGCGGCTCCGGCTCCTTGAGGAAGGCCAGCAGCTTGCCGATCTCGCGCAGTTCGCTGACCGACTCGGCGCCCATGCCCATCGCCACCCGCTCAGGGGTGCCGAACAGGTTGCCGAGCACCGGAATGTCGTAGCCGGTCGGCTTCTCGAACAGCAGCGCCGGGCCCTTGGCCCGCAGCGTGCGGTCGCACACCTCGGTCATTTCCAGCACCGGCGAGACGGGAATCTGGATGCGTTTCAACTCTCCGCGCTGCTCAAGCTGCTGCACGAAATCCCGAAGATCCTTGAATTTCATTGACGATGGCACCCTCAAAATAGGCGTACATCCTACCTGCTATGCAGCCCTGTGGCAGCCTGTCGCTGCTTACTTGGCTGCATTCGTCTGCGCTTTGCCAAGGTTTTCCCGGGCTTGCAGGCCGATAAACAGCGGCTCAAGGATCGGCGCGACGAAACGCGCACCCACCTCGGACAAGTGATTGTCATCGGTGTACAGCGAATACCCACCGAGTTCGGCGTGACACAGGCCGTTTTCATCACACAGTCGCGGCGCCGGATCGACCACGCGCACTGCCGGATCATTCTGCGCCAGTTGCGTGAACAACTGGCTGATGAACACCTGACGCTTGTGGTGCGCCTCGACATCCAGACCGACGTCATCCACCGGGCGATCAAGCATCGCCAGCCGCGTCAGCCGATACGGCGGGCTGAACGCCTGCAACGGTGCCTCTTTTACCAGCCATACGCGATGCCCGGCCGCACGCAATTGCGCCACGCGAGTGCGCAGGCCTTCGGCAAAACGCTGCTCGGCCTCGGCGCGATCGTAACGACCGTCCGGCGTTCTCAAGACATGCCCGAGATCACCCTTGGCGTCGCCGTACAGGTACAGGCTCCAGCGTGCGACCAGCACCACATCGCTGATCGCCTGGGTTTTCAGCCCTTGCTCGACCCGCTTGTTGAAGCGCGCACAAACCCCGTCATGCTCCAGTCCATCAACCGGAATGCAACCGGGAGAACTGGCCAGAATCACGCTGACGCCGTGGGCTTTGGCACCGTCATCGAACACCGGGATCAGCGCCGTGGCATGGCTGTCGCCCCAGACCAGCGCGCGGGTCGGCAGATCCGTCACGCCGTAATGGCAGAACAGCTTGTCGTCGGGGGTCTTGTCGTCCGCCAGACACGCCATCAGCTCCGGCCGCCATTCGCGGCCCTTGGCGTATTGCAGCGCCTGCTCGGACAAGCGCCATGGCAGGCCATCGGTCCAGCGTAGCGATTGCCCGGCCAGACCGAGCAGCAGAATCCCGCAGAAACCGGCCAGCAGAATCTGCCGACGACCGGCGAGCAAGCGTCGTTCACGGAACGGGGTTTCAACGAACTTCCACGACAGATAACCCAGTACTAGAGTCAGCAGAATCAACCCGGCCGTGTCGAGCACGCCCGGCTCATCGACGCTGGCGTAGCTGGAGAATACGAATACCGGCCAGTGCCACAGATACCAGGAATAAGAAATCAGCCCGAGACCGACCATCACCCGACTGCTCAACAATTGACCAATCAACGTTTCGCGGTGACCGTTGGCCAGAATCAGCAGCACCACGCCCAGCACCGGCAACAACGCGGTCGCCCCGGGGAACGGCGTCGACTTGTCATAGGCGAACACCGCCAGCAGAATCAAACCCATGCCGAGCAGACTCAACGCTTGGGCAGCCATCGGCTTCAAGCGCCAGGCGTGTTTCGGCGCAACCGCCAGCATCGCCCCGGCGAGCAACTCCCAGGCGCGCATCGGCAGCAGGAAGAAAGCCTTTTCCGGATGATGCTGGATCGCCCACACACTCAGACCGAACGACACCAGCAGCACGCCGAACAGCGCCAGCCGCCAGTGTTTCAGTCGACTCGAAAGCAACGTCAGCAGCAGCGGGAAGAAGATGTAGAACTGCTCCTCCACCGCCAGCGACCAAGTGTGCAACAACGGTTTCAGGTCAGAGGCAACGTCGAAGTAACCGTCCTGACGCATGAACAGAATGTTCGAGACGAACGTCACCTGATAGCGCACCGAGCGCCCCAGCTCTTCGTAATCCTTGGGTGCCAGCAGGAACCAGCCCACCGCCAGCACCGCCATGATCATCGCGAACAGCGCCGGCAGAATCCGCCGCGCACGCCGCGCCCAGAACTCGACGAAACTGAAACGCCCTGCCTGACGCTGGTTCCAGATAATCGAGGTGATGAGGTAGCCGGAAATCACGAAGAACACGTCCACGCCTACAAAACCGCCGGTAAACCCCGGAACGCCGAAGTGGAACAGCACCACGGCGATCACCGCGACTGCCCGCAAGCCGTCGATATCCCTTCGATAAGCGAGTGTGCTCATAAAATCTTTAATGCCAATCAGGTGGTTGTTTTTTGAACAGCGCCAGTCCGAATCAAGGAGTTTCGCGAGCGCTGCCTGTTGTATCGCCCGATCACAGACCTTACCAGATCAGGAATCTCCCATTATCGGGACAAATTTCATGCAAAAAAAAGGCGCCCCCCAAAGGGGCGCCCTTTTTTATCGGTTCAACCGGCGATGTTACTTGCGCTTCATCGACAGGAAGAACTCATCGTTGGTCTTGGTCGTTTTCAGCTTGTCGACCAGGAACTCGATGGCAGCCACTTCGTCCATCGGGTGCAGCAGCTTGCGCAGGATCCACATGCGCTGCAGTTCGTCGTCGGCGGTCAGCAACTCTTCGCGGCGAGTGCCGGAACGGTTGATGTTGATGGCCGGGAACACACGCTTCTCGGCGATCTTGCGATCCAGAGGCAGTTCCATGTTGCCGGTACCCTTGAACTCTTCGTAGATCACTTCGTCCATCTTCGAGCCGGTTTCAACCAGCGCGGTGGCGATAATGGTCAGCGAGCCGCCTTCTTCGATGTTGCGCGCAGCGCCGAAGAAACGCTTCGGTTTCTCCAGGGCGTGGGCGTCAACACCACCGGTCAGCACCTTGCCGGAGCTCGGGATCACGGTGTTGTAGGCACGGGCCAGACGGGTGATGGAGTCGAGCAGGATCACCACGTCCTTCTTGTGTTCGACCAGGCGCTTGGCCTTCTCGATCACCATTTCGGCAACCTGCACGTGACGGGTCGGCGGCTCGTCGAAGGTCGAGGCAACCACCTCGCCGCGCACGGTGCGCTGCATTTCGGTTACTTCTTCCGGACGTTCGTCGATCAACAGCACGATCAGGTGAACTTCAGGGTTGTTACGGGCGATGTTCGCGGCGATGTTCTGCAGCATGATCGTCTTGCCGGCTTTCGGCGGTGCAACGATCAGACCACGCTGGCCTTTGCCGATCGGGGCGCACAGGTCGATCACACGACCGGTCAGGTCTTCGGTGGAACCGTTACCGGCTTCCATCTTCATGCGCACGGTCGGGAACAGCGGGGTCAGGTTCTCGAAGAGAATCTTGTTTTTCGCGTTCTCCGGACGATCGAAGTTGATCGTGTCGACCTTGAGCAGAGCGAAGTAACGCTCGCCTTCCTTTGGAGGGCGGATCTTGCCAACGATGGTGTCACCGGTGCGCAAGTTGAAACGACGGATCTGGCTCGGCGAGACGTAGATATCGTCCGGGCCGGCGAGGTAGGAAGCGTCAGCGGAGCGCAGGAAGCCGAAGCCGTCCTGGAGAATCTCCAGCACGCCATCACCGGAGATTTCCTCGCCGCTTTTCGCGTGCTTTTTCAGCAGGGAGAAAATCACGTCCTGCTTGCGCGAACGGGCCATATTTTCTATGCCCATCTGTTCGGCCAATTCGAGCAGTTCGGTAATCGGCTTTTGCTTGAGTTCAGTCAGATTCATATAGGAATGACGTAATCATTTATGGAGGGGGGAAATTAAGCTTTTGGCTTAATGAGGCCGCGCCGCGGAGAAGGCGACAGGATCGCGAACTTGTTCGAAAAGGAGTGCGTCGGCGACGGCTAGCAGGGGGCAGTGGAGAAACCAGTGCGGGGCCGAATGTACCACCTGAGTTTCGGAGCGTCTAGCCCTGAATACGCAAAAAGCCCCGCAAATTGCGAGGCTTTTTTTCGGCGATTTACTGCGACGCTTAGATGTTGGCGTCGAGGAAAGCAGCCAGTTGCGACTTCGACAGGGCGCCGACTTTGGTCGCTTCAACGTTGCCGTTCTTGAACAGCATCAGGGTCGGAATACCACGCACGCCGTGCTTGGCCGGAGTTTCCTGGTTTTCGTCGATGTTCAGTTTGGCAACGGTCAGCTTGCCTTTGTAAGTCTCGGCAATCTCGTCCAGAACCGGAGCGATCATTTTGCAAGGGCCGCACCATTCAGCCCAGTAGTCGACCAGTACAGCGCCTTCGGCCTTGAGTACGTCGGCTTCGAAGCTGGCGTCGCTAACGTGTTTGATCAGATCGCTGCTCATGGAATTCTCCAGGTTGTAAGCAAAAAAACGTGGCCCATCATATCCGCCCTTCCCTTGTTCAGGAAGCCGCAGTTGATTGAGTCTTGCTATGGCGGCCCATGAGTCTGGGTATAGCTCAAGTCACGCGGTGGCGGGGGCGATGAAAGCGATCCCGGTGCGCAATGCCGCGTTGCGCACGTGCTCCTGCATGGCTTTCTGGGCGGCGGCGGATGCCCGGCGGGCCAGTGCGCGGAGGATCTTGCGGTGCTCCTGCCAGGTTTCCATCGCCCGTTCGGCACGGATGAACGGTAGTTTCTGGCTCTCCAGAAAAATCTCGGCGCTGGCGGTGAGGATGCTCAGCATCGCCTGATTGCCGCTGGCCAGCAGAATGCGCCGGTGAAATTCGAAGTCGAGTTTCGCCGCCGCCTCGAAATCGCCGGCCTTCAACTGCTCGCGCATCGCCGCGACGTTGTCCTCCAGCGCATCCAGGTCGAACGTGCTCAGGGTCACCGCCGCCAGCCCGGCCGCAAACCCCTCCAGCGCATAGCGCAACTGAAAGATGTCCAGCGGCGAAGCCTGCGCCGCAAACGGCCAGCCCGGTGCATTTTCACCGTGGGCAAGTTCCACCGGCGCCTGCACGAACACGCCCTTGCCCGGCTGGATGCTGACCACGCCCAGCGCACTGAGCGACGACAACGCCTCACGCAAAGACGCCCGGCTGACCCCCAGTTGCAGCGCCAGATCCCGCTGCGAGGGCAACGCATCGCCCGCGCCGAAACCTTGCTCGGTGATCAGTTTGCGGATCGCTTGCAGCGCCACTTCAGGTACGGCGCGGGAGATCGAATTCATGGTTTTTCAGACGCGTCAGGCCAAGGTGCGGCTAGTTGTAAAGCTATTCGCCGAGTCCGGCAAGTCGTGCCCCAGTGGGGTTCGGTGCGCGAGGCCGATGCGCTATCGCAGTGCGAAAAACAACCTGACTGTTCAGACCAGTAAGACCGAACAAACCCGCGGAAACCGCGGCCCGCCACGGCGAAAGCCACGTCTTGGCACGACGCATGCTCTGTCCGATCGCAGAAATCACTTCCCGCCGATCCGGAGATTGTCCATGATCCAGCGTTACAGCGCCCTCCTCGCCGCCCTGTTTGCCAGCCTGCTGCTGAGCCAGGCCCCCGCCCACGCCGACGGTCTGGACGACGTGGTCAAACGCGGCACGCTGAAAGTCGCCGTGCCCCAGGACTTCCCGCCGTTCGGCTCGGTCGGCCCGGACATGAAACCCCGCGGCCTGGACATCGACACGGCAAAACTGCTGGCCGAGCAGCTCAAGGTCAAACTCGAACTGACCCCGGTCAACAGCACCAACCGCATCCCGTTCCTCACCACCGGCAAGGTCGATCTGGTGATTTCCAGCCTCGGGAAGAACCCGGAGCGCGAGAAAGTCATCGACTTCTCCCACGCCTACGCGCCGTTCTACCTCGCGGTGTTCGGCCCGCCTGATGCCGCAATCACGACGCTCGACGACCTCAAGGGCAAGACCATCAGCGTCACCCGTGGCGCCATCGAAGACATCGAGCTGACCAAGGTCGCCCCCGAAGGCGTGACCATCAAACGTTTCGAAGACAACAACTCGACCATTGCTGCCTACCTCGCCGGCCAGGTCGACCTGATTGCCAGCGGCAACGTGGTGATGGTGGCGATCAGCGAGAAGAACCCGAAACGCGTGCCGGCGCTGAAAGTGAAGCTCAAGGATT
Organism: Pseudomonas sp. HMWF021; assembly: GCF_003061005.1. GTDB lineage: Bacteria > Pseudomonadota > Gammaproteobacteria > Pseudomonadales > Pseudomonadaceae > Aquipseudomonas. The sequence goes on from NZ_QAIK01000063.1 coordinate 56,524, forward strand.
CGCCAGTCTACGTCGGCGTCAACAAGAACGAGCCGGCGCTGCTGGGCAAGGTCAACGAGATCCTCGCCACCGCCAAGGCTGACGGCGCGCTGGAGAAAAACTCGCAGACCTGGCTCAAGGAGCCGCTGCCGGCCGATCTCTGATCGTGCGAGCGGGAGACAATCGATGGCTTATCAATTCGATTTCATGCCGGTGCTGCAAAACACCGATCTGTTGCTGCGCGGCGCCCTGTTCACCCTCGAACTGACGGCCATTGGTGCGCTGCTCGGGGTTGGCGTGGGCATCGTCGGCGCGCTGGTGCGGGCGTGGAACATCCGCCCGTTCTCGGCACTCTTCGGCGTCTACGTCGAGTTGATCCGCAACACGCCGTTTCTGGTGCAGCTGTTCTTCATCTTCTTCGGCCTGCCGTCGCTCGGGGTGCAGATTTCCGAATGGCAGGCGGCGGTGCTGGCGATGGTGATCAACCTCGGCGCGTATTCGACCGAAATAATCCGCGCCGGCATCCAGGCGATCCCGCGCGGCCAACTGGAAGCCGCCGCCGCACTGGCGATGAGCCGTTTCGAAGCGTTCCGCCACGTGATCCTGCTGCCGGCGCTGGGCAAGGTCTGGCCGGCCCTGAGCAGCCAGATCATCATCGTCATGCTCGGCTCGGCGGTGTGTTCGCAGATCGCCACCGAAGAGCTGAGCTTCGCTGCCAACTTCATTCAGTCGCGCAACTTCCGCGCTTTTGAAACCTATGCGCTGACCACGCTGATTTACCTGTGCATGGCGCTGCTGATCCGTCAGTTGCTGAACTGGGTCGGCCGCCGCTATATCGCGAGGAGCAGCCGATGAGCGACTTCACCTTCTGGGACATCCTGCGCAACCTCCTCACCGGCTTGCAGTGGACGCTGGCGCTGTCGCTGGTGGCGTTCATTGGTGGCGGGATCGTCGGGTTGCTGATTCTGGTCATGCGCATCTCGAAAAACCGGTTGCCGAGCAATATCGCCCGCACCTGGATCGAATTGTTCCAGGGCACACCGTTGCTGATGCAGCTGTTTCTGGTGTTCTTCGGCGTGGCGCTGGCCGGGATCGAGATCTCACCTTGGATGGCCGCGGCGATTGCTCTGACCCTGTTCACCAGCGCCTATCTGGCGGAGATCTGGCGCGGTTGCGTCGAAGCGATCCCCAATGGCCAGTGGGAAGCCTCGTCGAGCCTGGCGCTGAATCCACTGGAGCAGTTGCGCTACGTGATCCTGCCGCAGGCGCTGCGCATCGCGGTGGCACCGACCGTGGGTTTCTCGGTGCAAGTGGTCAAAGGCACGGCGGTGACCTCGATCATCGGTTTCACCGAACTGACCAAGACCGGCGGCATGCTCGCCAACGCCACGTTCGAACCTTTCATGGTCTACGGCCTCGTCGCCCTCGGCTACTTCCTGCTCTGCTACCCCTTGTCGCTCAGTGCGCGCTATCTGGAAAGGAGACTGCATGCCTCTGCTTAGAATTTCCGCCCTGCATAAATACTACGGCGACCACCACGTGCTCAAAGGCATCGACCTGAGCGTCGAGGAAGGCCAGGTGGTGGCGATCATCGGCCGCAGCGGCTCGGGCAAATCGACCCTGCTGCGCACCCTCAACGGCCTGGAGTCGATCAACGATGGGGTAATCGAAGTCGACGGCGAATACCTCGACGCCGCCCGCGCCGATTTGCGCAGCCTGCGGCAGAAAGTCGGCATGGTGTTCCAGCAGTTCAACCTGTTCCCGCACCTGACCGTCGGCGAAAACGTGATGCTCGCCCCACAAGTGGTGCAGAAAGTACCGAAGGCCAAGGCGGCCGAACTGGCGCGCAAGATGCTCGAGCGCGTCGGGCTGGGGGAAAAGTTCGACGCCTTCCCGGATCGTTTGTCCGGTGGGCAGCAACAACGCGTGGCGATTGCCCGGGCACTGGCAATGTCGCCGAAAGTGCTGCTGTGCGACGAGATCACCTCGGCGCTGGACCCGGAACTGGTCAATGAAGTGCTCGCCGTGGTGCGCCAACTGGCAAAAGAAGGCATGACGCTGATCATGGTCACCCACGAAATGCGCTTTGCCCGGGAAGTCGGCGACAAACTGGTGTTCATGCACCATGGCAAGGTGCATGAGGTGGGGGATCCGAAGGTGTTGTTTGCCCATCCGCAGACGGCGGAGCTGGCGAATTTCATTGGTACGGTTGAAGCGACAGCCTGAAGGTTATTCAGGGACTTTAGCGGCCCCTTCGCGGGCAAGCCCGCTCCCACAGGGTTCTGCGGCGGAACATGATTGTGTGTTCGACACAAAAACCTGTGGGAGCGAGCTTGCTCGCGAATGGCCGCGCCACGGTCTCAAGCTTTTATGCGCAGGATCAAGGGTTTGAGCCATGCGCGTTGGCGCCAGCGTTTGATCGTGGCACGATGGCGGGGTTATCGACCGAGACCCCCTGACCATGCCGCAATCCAAAGCCAAGAATCTGTCCCTGATCGCCGCAATCGACCTGGGCTCCAACAGCTTTCACATGGTCGTGGCCAAGGCCCAGAACGGTGAGATCCGTATCCTGGAACGCCTCGGAGAGAAAGTGCAGCTCGCCGCCGGCATCGACGATGAGCGCCATCTCAACGAAGAATCCATGCAGCGCGGCCTCGACTGCCTCAAGCGTTTTGCCCAACTGATCAACGGCATGCCGCTGGGCGCCGTGCGGATCGTCGGCACCAACGCCCTGCGCGAAGCGCGCAATCGCCTGGAATTCATCCACCGCGCCGAAGAAATCCTCGGCCATCCGGTGGAAGTCATCTCCGGCCGTGAAGAAGCACGCCTGATCTATCTGGGCGTTTCGCACACCCTCGCCGACACCCCGGGCAAGCGTCTGGTGGCCGACATTGGCGGCGGCAGTACCGAATTCATCATCGGGCAACGATTCGAACCGTTGTTGCGCGAAAGCCTGCAGATGGGCTGCGTCAGCTTCACTCAGCGCTACTTCAAGGACGGCAAGATCACCCCGGCCCGTTACGCTCAAGCCTACACCGCGGCGCGGCTGGAGATCATGAGCATCGAACACGCCCTGCACCGCCTGACGTGGGATGAAGCCATCGGCTCCTCGGGCACCATCCGCGCCATCGGCCTGGCGCTGAAGGCCGGCGGACACGGCACCGGCGAAGTCAACGCCGAAGGCCTGGCCTGGCTCAAGCGTCGTCTGTTCAAACTGGGTGATGTCGACAAGATCGACTTCGAAGGCATCAAGCCTGACCGTCGGGCGATCTTCCCGGCGGGCCTGGCGATTCTAGAGGCGATCTTCGACGCTCTCGAACTGCAACGCATGGATCATTGCGAAGGCGCGCTGCGTGAAGGCGTGCTGTACGACCTGCTCGGCCGCCATCATCACGAAGACGTGCGCGAACGCACCCTGACTTCGCTGATGGAGCGTTATCACGTCGATCTGGAACAAGCGGCGCGGGTAGAACGCAAAGCCCTGCACGCCTTCGATCAAGTGGCCGTGGATTGGGAGCTGGATGACGGTATCTGGCGCGAACTGCTCGGTTGGGCGGCGAAGGTCCACGAAGTCGGCCTCGACATCGCGCACTACCACTATCACAAGCATGGCGCCTACCTGATCGAACACTCGGATCTGGCCGGTTTCTCCCGCGAAGACCAGCAAATGCTCGCCCTGTTGGTGCGCGGCCATCGCCGCAACATCCCCAAGGACAAGTTTGCCGAGTTCGGTGACGACGGTGACAAGCTGATCCGCCTGTGCGTGCTGCTGCGCTTCGCCATCCTGTTCCACCACATCCGTGGCACCCAGGCGATGCCGCAAGTGACGCTGCACGCCAAGGGCGACAACCTCGACGTGGAATTCCCGGAAAACTGGCTGGATGAGAATCAGCTGACCCAGGCCGACTTCGGCCTCGAAGCCGACTGGCTGACGCGGGTGGGCGTTGTCCTCACCGTCCACTGAAAGTCCCCCTGTAGGAGCTGCCGAAGGCTGCGATCTTTTGATCTTGTTTTTAAGGTCAAGATCAAAAGATCGCAGCCTTCGGCAGCTCCTACACGGGTCGGTGTAAGGCGTACAAAAAAGGCGATCCGTGGGGATCGCCTTTTTTATTGGGCTGAAGGTCAGCTGCTCACCGGCAGAATCGGACTGCCCAGCCGCTCCAGCAACGTCGCCTGCGCGCTGCGCGGGTTCTGGTTGCCGGTTGGCGTGTTGCGGATGTAACGGCCATCCGACTGCAGGCTCCAGCTGTGGGTGTTGTCGGTCAGGTACAGCTCCAGCTCTTTCTTGACGCGGGTCAGCAGCTTCTTGCCTTCCACCGGGAAGCAAGTCTCGACGCGCTTGTCGAGGTTGCGTTCCATCCAGTCGGCACTGGAGAGGAACATCTGCTCTTCGCCGCCGTTGAGGAAGTAAAACACCCGAGTGTGTTCGAGGAAGCGACCGATGATCGAGCGCACATGGATGTTGTGCGACACCCCGGCAATCCCCGGACGCAGGCAGCACATGCCACGCACCACCAGATCGATGCGCACGCCGGACTGGCTGGCCTTGTACAGCGCGCGAATGATCTTCGGATCGGTCAGCGAGTTGAACTTGGCAATGATGTGCGCCGGTTTGCCGTCGAGGGCGAACTGGGTTTCCCGGGCAATCATGTCGAGCATGCCCTTCTTCAGGGTGAACGGCGCATGCAGCAGTTTCTTCATGCGCAGGGTTTTACCCATGCCGATCAACTGGCTGAACAGTTTGCCGACGTCTTCGCACAACGCGTCGTCGGAAGTCAGCAGGCTGTAGTCGGTGTACAGACGGGCGTTGCCAGCGTGGTAGTTACCGGTGCCGAGGTGCGCGTAACGCACGATCTCGCCGGCCTCGCGACGCAGGATCAGCATCATCTTGGCGTGGGTCTTGAAGCCGACCACGCCGTAAATCACCACCGCACCGGCCGCTTGCAGACGGCTGGCCAGTTGCAGGTTGGACTCTTCATCGAAGCGTGCGCGCAGCTCAATGACCGCGGTGACTTCCTTGCCGTTACGCGCGGCGTCCACCAGCGCATCGACGATTTCCGAGTTGGCGCCGGAGCGGTACAGGGTCTGGCGCACCGCCAGAACATGCGGGTCTTTCGCCGCTTGACGCAGCAGGTCGACCACCGGGGTGAACGACTCGAACGGGTGCAGCAGCAAGATGTCCTGCTTGCTGACGACGCTGAAAATGTTCTCGCTGTTCTGCAGCAGTTTCGGGATCTGCGGGGTGAACGGCGTGTATTGCAGCTCCGGGTGGCTGTCCAGACCGGTGATGCTGAACAGACGCGTCAGGTTGACCGGGCCGTTGACCTGATACAACTCGGTTTCGCTCAGGTTGAACTGCTTGAGCAGGTAGTCCGAGAGGTGTTTCGGGCAGGTATCGGCGACTTCCAGACGCACCGCATCACCGTAGCGCCGCGAGAACAGCTCGCCACGCAGGGCGCGCGCAAGGTCTTCGACGTCTTCGGAGTCGAGCGCCAGGTCGGCGTTTCGGGTCAGGCGGAACTGGTAGCAGCCTTTTACCTTCATGCCCTGGAACAGGTCATCGGCGTGGGCGTGGATCATCGACGACAGGAACACATAGTTGTCGCCGGGGCCGCCGACTTCCTCCGGCACCTTGATGATCCGAGGCAGCAGGCGCGGTGCCGGGATGATCGCCAGACCGGAATCGCGACCGAAGGCGTCGATGCCTTCCAGTTCGACGATGAAGTTCAGGCTCTTGTTCACCAGCAACGGGAACGGGTGCGTCGGGTCGAGGCCGATCGGGGTGATGATCGGTGCGATCTCGTCGCGGAAATAACGGCGCACCCAGGTCTTGAGCTTGGTTGTCCAGTAGCGGCGACGGATGAAGCGCACCTGATGCTTTTCCAGCTCCGGCAGCAGGATGTCGTTGAGGATCGCGTACTGGCGGTCAACGTGACCGTGCACCAGCTCGCTGATTCGCGCCAGCGCCTGATGCGGTTGCAGACCGTCGGCACCGGCCTGTTCGCGGGCGAAGGTGATCTGCTTCTTCAGGCCGGCGACGCGGATTTCGAAGAATTCGTCGAGGTTGCTGGAGAAGATCAGCAGGAACTTCAGCCGCTCCAGCAACGGATAGGACTCGTCCAGCGCCTGTTCCAGCACGCGGATGTTGAATTGCAGTTGCGAGAGCTCCCGGTGGATGTACAGGCTGCTGTCATCCAGGCCGGGAATCGCGATCACCGGCGCCGCTGCGGCTTCGGTCACCGGCGCGGGTGGCGCGGGCTCGAGTTCCGGCGGGGTTTCGGTGATTTGCTCGACCACCGGCTGAGCTTCTTTTACTGCAACTTCTGTGAGTCCTTCGGTATTCATCGAATGTTCCTGGGAGGGCTATTTCTGCTCTCGTAACAATTGAGCGGCACGGACAGCAAAGTAAGTCAGGATGCCATCAGCGCCGGCACGTTTAAAGGCGGTCAGTGATTCGACAATCACCGCCTCGCTCAACCAGCCATTCTGGATCGCCGCCATGTGCATGGCGTATTCGCCGCTAACCTGATAGACGAACGTCGGCACTTTGAAGGCATCTTTTACCCGCAAAAGAATGTCCAGGTACGGCATGCCCGGTTTGACCATGACCATGTCCGCGCCTTCAGACAAGTCCGCGCCGACTTCGTGCAACGCTTCGTCGCTGTTGGCCGGGTCCATCTGATAAGAGGCCTTGTTGGCCTTGCCCAGATTCGCTGCCGAACCCACCGCATCGCGGAACGGCCCGTAATAGGCGCTGGCGTACTTGGCCGAGTAGGCCATGATCCGCACGTTGACGTGACCGGCAATCTCCAGTGCTTCGCGGATCGCCTGGATGCGACCGTCCATCATGTCCGACGGCGCCACGACCTGAGCACCGGCTTCGGCATGGGACAGCGCCTGTTTGACCAAGGCGTCGACGGTGATGTCGTTCTGCACATAGCCTTCTTCGTCGAGAATGCCGTCCTGCCCGTGGGTGGTGAACGGATCCAGCGCGACGTCGGTGATCACCCCCAGCTCCGGGAAGCGCTCACGCAGGGCGCGGGTGGCGCGCTGGGCGATGCCTTCAGGGTTCCAGGCTTCGGCCGCATCAAGGGATTTCAGTTCGGTTGGCGTGACCGGGAACAGCGCCAGCGCCGGGATGCCCAGATCGACCCATTTGGCCGCTTCTTCGAGCAGCAGGTCGATGGTCAGGCGCTCGACACCGGGCATCGAGGCCACGGCTTCGCGCCGGTTTTCACCCTCAAGCACGAATACCGGCAGGATCAGATCATCGACCGTCAGCTTGTTTTCCCGTACCAGCCGACGCGAAAAATCATCGCGACGGTTACGGCGCAGGCGAGTAGCTGGGAACAAACGGTTGGCAGGGGTAAAGCTCACGGCAGACTCCTGAGCCCGCGCAAACGGGCGAGCGTGACAGTTATAGACGGCCATTATGACGAACAGATTACCGTTGTGCGTACCCCGTGACATGTAGCCGCATTCCATTGTTAGCGTAGGAATTGTTCACGTCGAGACACATTTCGACACTTTCCTGAATGTGCCCGAAGGGTTAGGCTGCGCGTTCATTTCGCCAGCACCCAGACAATGCTCCAACAATTTCTGCATGACTTCGGCTACTTTGCCTTGTTCCTCGGCACGTTCTTCGAAGGCGAAACCATCCTGGTGCTCGCAGGCTTCCTCGCGTTCCGTGGATACATGGACATCAACCTGGTGGTGGTCGTGGCGTTCTTCGGCAGTTATGCCGGCGATCAGCTGTGGTACTTCCTGGGGCGCAAGCACGGGCGCAAATTGCTGGCGCGCAAACCGCGCTGGCAGATGATGGGCGACCGCGCGCTGGAACACATCCGCAAGCACCCGGACATCTGGGTTCTGAGCTTCCGCTTCGTCTATGGCCTGCGCACGGTGATGCCGGTGGCGATCGGCCTGTCGGGTTATCCACCGGGACGCTATCTGCTGCTCAACGGCATCGGCGCAGCGATCTGGGCCACCGCGCTGGCAGCCGCTGCCTACCACTTCGGCGCAGTGCTCGAAGGCATGCTCGGCAGCATCAAGAAGTACGAACTGTGGGTGCTCGGCGCACTGCTGGTGCTGGGTGTCGGCCTGTGGCTGCGTCGCCGCTTCAAGAATGCGCGTCTGGCCAAACAGGTTTACGCCGACGAGCAAGCCGCAAAAGCCGCGCGCCTGCATCAGGCCGAAGCAGCCAAACCCGCCGAGCCTAAGACGCCAGCCGAGTAACGCGCTGGCGACAGCCAAACAGCCCGATGCCGCTGAGCAGGCTGTAACCGAGCAGACCGGCCCAGGCCAACGGGCTGGCCGGCCATAGCCCGAGCAGCGGCGCCAGCCACACCAGCGGCACGTTCGACCCCAACCGCAGCAGCTCGACCTTCAACGCCCACGGGCGATTCTCAAGGGCCACGCCCAGCGCAAACAACCCCCACGCCACCGCGCCCCAACCGAGCAGCAGCGCGGTGGTCGGCAGTTGCTGCGCCTGACCCATCAGGTAACTGCCCAGCGCGATATAGACGCAGAACTGCAACACCACGTAGCGCTTTCGACGCTTGTCGAGCGGCACCTCGAATTTGCGGAAACGGCTCAGGTCCGGTTTGTTCAGCGGGTACTTCGCCGCGACATCCGCCGGACGCCACCCAGTGCGCATGAACCAGATTCGCAGCTTGTCCCACGGACGTTCGGCGCGGCGGGCGTCGTCCCACAACTGCGCATAAAACTGCACATTGGCCCACAGCGGATTCCAGCTCGCCAGCGGCGTGGTCACACCGAATA
>NZ_QAIK01000063.1:65293-66364 GCF_003061005.1 Pseudomonas sp. HMWF021
TTCCTGAAACGTACCAAACAGCCGATCCCAAAGAATGAACACCCCGCCATAGTTGCGATCCATGTAGAGAGCGTTCTGTGCATGGTGGGCCCGATGATTGGATGGCGTGACGAAGAACCACTCGAACCAGCCGAGCTTGGGAATGTGCCGGGTGTGAACCCAGAACTGATACAGCAGATTCAGCGCCGCGACGCTGACGAACACCAGCAGCGGCACCCCGAGCACGGCCATCGGCAGATAGAAAATCCAGCCCAGCAGAAACCCCGTGCTGGTCTGGCGCAATGCCGTGGAGAGATTGTATTCCTCGCTCTGGTGATGCACCGAGTGCGCGGCCCAGAGGATGTTGCGCTCGTGGCCCAACCGGTGCAGCCAGTAATAGCAGAAGTCATAGAACACAAAGGCCAACACCCAGACCCAGAGGCTGTTCGCCGGCAGCCTGAGCAGCGACAGATGTTCCAGGGCAAACGCATACGTCACCAGCCCCAGGCCCTTGGTCAGCAGCCCGGTGGTGGTCGACAACACCCCGGCGCTGAGGCTGTTGACCGAGTCGGCGAGGCGATAGTGACTGACCCCGCGCCAGCGATCGGCGAGCAGCTCGGCGGCGATCAGCACGAAGAAAAACGGCACTGCGTACAGAATGAAGTCCATGGCGCGCCCCGGTCGGATTCTATGGACAGATCCTAGGTGTAGCCGCCCTTTCCCCCTATGGCAACGCGCGACAAATTAGTGGACATTTAGCGCCATGAATCTGGAGAGAAACCCATGAGCAAAAAAGTTGCAGTGATCCTGTCCGGCAGCGGCGTGTACGACGGCGCCGAGATCCACGAAAGTGTCATTACCCTGTTGCGTCTGGATCAACGCGGCGCGCAGGTACAGTGCTTCGCCCCGAACATCGCGCAATTGCATGTGATCAATCACCTGACCGGTGAAGAAATGCCCGAGACGCGCAACGTGCTGGTGGAATCGGCGCGCATTGCCCGCGGCAACATCAAGGACATCCGCGAGGCCGACGTCGAAGACTTCGACGCGCTGATCGTGCCCGGCGGTTTTGGCGCGGCGAAGAACCTCTCG
>NZ_QAIK01000063.1:66374-67775 GCF_003061005.1 Pseudomonas sp. HMWF021
CGAACTGACCCACGAGAACGACGTTTAAATCAAAAGATCGCAGCCTTCGGCAGCTCCTACAGACTAATCAGCAGAACTCTGTAGGAGTTGCCGCAGGCTGCGATCTTTTCAGGATTGACGGGTTAGCCGGGTGAGGATCCGGTCCAGCGCATTGGCAAACGCCTGCTTCTCACGCTCGCCGAATGGTGCCGGGCCGCCGCTGATCTGGCCCTGTTCACGCAGGTCAGTGAACAGGTTGCGCACCGCCAGCCGCTCGCCCATGTTCTGCGCGTCGAACTCCTTGCCCCGTGGGTCCAGCGCCGCCACACCCTTCTTCACCAGCCGATCGGCCAGCGGAATATCACTGCAGATCACCAGCTCACCGGGCACCGCGTGTTCCACCAGATAGTCGTCCGCTGCATCCGGGCCGCTGGGCACCACGATCAGTTTGACGATCGCCAGCCCCGGCTTGGTCTGCGGCTGCCCGGCCACCAGCACCACTTCGAACCGGCGCTTGAGGGCGAACTTCACCACCAGATCCTTGGCCGCCCGGGGGCAGGCGTCGGCATCGATCCATACACGCATGATTTTTTCCTTTTCTTAAAAGCATCGCGGGCAAGCCCGCTCCCACAAGGTTAACGCTAAACCTGTGGGAGCGTGGCTTGCCCGCGAATGTGAGCGCAGCGAATGCTGTTAAGCAGTGACCCGCTTCTTCTCGGCCATCCGGCTCCGCCCATACAGCACAACAATCGCCAGAATCGCCACCGCCTGCGCAGTCAACGAATAGGCATCGGCATGAATCCCCAGCCAGTCGAAGTCGAAGAACGCCACCGGCCGCGTGCCGAAGATCCCGGCTTCCTGCAGCGCTTTCACGCCATGCCCGGCAAACACCACCGACAACGCGCAAAGCAGCCCGGCGTTGATGCTGAAGAACAGCGCCAGCGGCAGTTTCGCCGAGCCGCGCAGGATCACCCAGGCCAGGCCGACCAGCAGCACCAGCGCCGTGGCGCCGCCAGCCAGCACCGCGTCATGCCCGGCCGGGCCGGCCTGCAGCCACAGGGTTTCGTAGAACAGGATCACTTCGAACAGCTCGCGGTACACTGAGAAGAACGCAAGGATCGCGAAGCCGAAACGCCCGCCGCCGCCCACCAGACTCTGCTTGATGTAATCCTGCCACGCCGCCGCGTGGCGCCGGTCGTGCATCCACACGCCGAGCCACAGCACCATGACGCTGGCGAACAGCGCGGTGGCGCCTTCGAGCAGTTCGCGCTGCGAGCCGCTGACGTCGATCACATACGCCGCCAGCGCCCAGGTGCCAAGACCGGCGAGCAGCGCCAGGCCCCAGCCGATGTTGACGCTGCGCACCGCCGACTGCTGGCCGGTATTACGCAGGAACGCAAGGATCGCCGCCAGCACCAGAAT
>NZ_QAIK01000063.1:67785-78053 GCF_003061005.1 Pseudomonas sp. HMWF021
ATCAGCAGGCCGGAGATAAAGCTCAGCGACCAGCTCAGGCCATCGCTGCCGAGCAGTCCGGCAGACTCTTTCAACTTGCCCTTGGCCGCGTCCAGACGCTGTTCGGCCTGCGCCACCGGCAAGCCGTCCTGCAACGCCTGACGGTAGGCCATCAGCGATTTTTCGGTGTCCTTGCGCACGTTGGCGTCAACGTTATCCAGCGAGCTTTCGACCAGTTCGAAACCTTCCAGATACGCCGCCACCGACAGGTCATAGGCCTGATCGTGATCGGCGGCGCGGTACGCCGCCAGGCTCTTGTCCAGCGTGGCGGCGGTGTAATCGAGCAACTGTGCCGGGCCGCGCTTGACCTGCGGTGGCTGCGCGCGTTGGGCGCGGAAGGTTGCGGCGACCTGCGGGCCTTCGGCGGCCTGCACTTCGGCCGGCGTCTGGCGCGCCAGATCGGCGATGTTGAAGGTCTTTTCGGATTTCGCTGCGGCCGGGTCGGCACTGAAACCGGCGATGTAGGTCGCCAGATCCCAACGCTGACGGTCGTCGAGTTGATCGGCGAAGGCCGGCATGTCGGTGCCTTCGACGCCTTGGCCGAGGGTGCTGTAGATCGCGTACAGGCTCAGATGGTCCATCCGTGCGGCAGCGCGCAGGTTGGCCGGCGGCGGCGTCATGCCGAGGCCTGCCGGACCGTCGCCGGCACCCGCTTCCCCGTGACATACCGAGCAGTTCTGCGTGTACAGCGGCGCGCCCCGGGTCGGATCGGGAGTGATGATCGGCGCCTGGCTGACTTCATACGCCACCGCCAGTTTCGCTCCCAGTTGCCGCGCCTGACGGGCGACTTCGGCGCCGTCCTGCTTCGCGCTGATGGCCGCGTGCAACGCCTCGACGCTCTGCTCCAGCGCAGCCTTTTCCTGCTTTTGCGGCAGGCCGGCGATCAGCCCTTGCAGCACCTGGGTGAACTCCAGTTGCTCACGGTATTCGCCGTCATCGACGACCTTGCCCGCCTCGACCGTCGGCGGGTAATCGGCGCTGATGTAATCGAGCAGGTGCAGCGCCTGCGGGGCGCCTTCCACGGTGTCGGCCAGCAGGTTGAAGCTGCTCAGGGCACACAGAGGGAGCACCAGCCAGGCCAGAAATCGGGACGCGGCAGTCATGAATGAGTCTCAAATGGAAATGCGAAGTTACATATTGTTCACTTCGAACGCCTGTCACTCAAGCTTTGTCGACGTCTCGCGGCGCTTTAGCACAGCGCCGCGGCCGTATTGAGGTAATGCTCAAGCATGAATTGGACGAACACCTGCACCTTGAGTGCGACATGCCGGGCATGCGGATAGAGCGCGTAATAGTGACGCTGGCCGAGGCTGTAGTTCGGCAGGATCTGCACCAGTCGGCCACTGAGCAGATCGTCCTGCACGGTGGCTCGGGTGAACGCGGCAATGCCGACTCCGGCCAACGCAGCGGCGTGCAGCGAACTGATCGAATCGGCCTTGAACCGGCCCTGCACGCGTACACCAGTGGTGAGCCCGCGCGCGTCGGTCAGCGTCCAGTCGCTGCCGCCGGCAAACGCCAGCAACTGATGCTCGGCGAGTTCGCGCACCTGACGCACCAGACCGTTGCGCGCCACATACACAGGCGAAGCCACCAGCAGCAAATCCGAAACGGTCAGCAACCGCGCCACCATGGACGAATCGGCCAATGGCCCGCAGATGCGCAGCGCCACATCGAACCCCTCGGCGATCAGATCGACGAAACGGTCATCGCAGGACAGGTCCACTTCGATCTCGGGATAGCGCTGCTGAAACGCCGGCAGCCAGCTCACCAGTTCCAGCGTACCAATGACCATCGGCGCGCTGATGCGCAGCACACCGCTGGGGCGCTCATGCGCCTGCCCCACCGCCAGAGCGGCCTGTTCGAGGCGTTCGAGGATGTCCACACACGCTGCGTAATACTGCTGCCCCGCCGTGGTCAGGTTGAAGCCCCGGGTGTTGCGGTTGATCAGCCGCGTGCCCAGTTCGCTTTCCAGCTGCTGCAACTGCCGGGAAATGGTCGAGTGAGTGGTGTCGAGCCGCTCGGCGGCTGCGCTGAAACCGCGACATTCGACGATGCAGCGAAAGGCGCGCATGGCCAGCAGTTGATTCATTGATGTTCCGCAGTGGGTTAAGTCTCAGGCCGGCAAGGCTAGCTCAATCCCGTCGCTCATCCCACCGGTCAGTCCACCTCGACGGGTGCGATTGACGACAAAAAATGACGCATCACTTAGCCACTATTGCCCCCTATAATGCGCCACCTGCCGTATTACCCGCTCAAGGATGAACCTCTTTATGCGCCATCGCTTGCTGCTGCCTCTGTTGATCGCCGCCGTTATGCAACTGAGCGGCTGCGGTGCATATCGCAATTACGATCTGGAACTGCAACAGACCACCGACACGTTCAAGGCCGGCAATATTGACGGCGCCCTCTCCGTGATCGAAGCGCACAACCCGGATCCGGAAAAAGACTTGCTCTACTACTTTGAGAAGGGCGCCGTACTCAGTGCCGGCGGCGAGTTCACGCAAAGCCAGACGACCTGGCGCAGCGCCGAGCAGATGATCATCGAGCGTCAGGACACGGTCGAGACCACCGGCGACAAGTTGCTCGCGGCGATGGGCAATCAATGGGGCAGCATCATCAATGACAAGCTGCGGCGCTACGATGGCTACGACTATGAAAAAGTCATGCTGACCACGCAGATGGCCCTCAATCAGTTAGCGCAAAATGACTTCGACGGCGCTCGTGCCGACATCAAGAAAACCCACGAACGCGAAGCGCTGATCGCCCGGCAACGGGAGCTGGAATACGAAAAAGTCGAGGAAGCCGCCAAGGCCCAGGGCGCACGCGTGCACTACAAGGACCTGCAGGGTTATCCGGTGGTGATGCTCGAATCCCCGGCAGTGATCGCCCTGAAAAACGGTTACCAGAGCGCCTTCAGTCACTACCTCGCCGGCTTCACCTATGAGGCACTCGGCGAAAAAGACCTGGCGGCGCCCGGTTATCGTCAGGCCATCGAACTGCGCCCCGACATGCCGTTTTTCCAACAGGCATTGCGCGACCTCGACAGCCCCGGACTCAAGGCCGACGAAAGCGATGTGCTGATCATCGTGCAAAGCGGTCTGGCGCCGGCCCGCAGTTCGGTACGCGTGCCGTATCCGGTGCAGCTCAAGGACGGTCAGGTAATTGTCGCCAACATTTCCTTCCCGGTGATGGTGCCGGATAACTCCACCACGCCGTTCAATCAGGTCCGCATCGACGGCCGCGAGAAAAAGCTGATCGCGGTCAACAGCATCACCGACATGTCCTTGCGCACATTGCGTGACGACATGCCCGGGATTATCCAGCGCACGACCTACCGCGCATTTCTTGCTGCGGACGTTCAAGGTACGGACAACCGACGCAACCCGGGCAAAGCGTCCTATGTGACCCACTGGGACGGTTTCGAGCAGGCAGACACCCGCACCTGGCGCACCCTGCCTGACCTGACGCAGGTTGTACGTCTGCGCCTGAAAAAGGGCAAACACCTGATCAGCCTGCCGAATGCCGCTGCGCCACTGAAAATCCGTATTGATCAGAACCGCCAGATGATCGGCCTGCGCGTACTGGGCGATCGGGTTTACGCGAACGGCAGCGCTTTTCAATCTGCCACGTCGATGGAAAATCGCGTATCCGCCCTGAAATAAGTAATGGCACAAAACTAACAAGTGCGATTAAAAAGCTATTACATGGCCAGCATCCGCCACCTATAATGCCGCGCCCTCGCTATCGCGACGCGGCATTAAAGCTCCTCTGGTTATGAGGAATTGGCAGGAGGCCAGCGCCACTGTCGATGGGTCACACCAGCCCGACCAGCACCGGCGGCTGATGCAGTTACTAGCTCAGGGAAGAAGTACCCCCATGGCATTGCGCACTCCCACCTTGATCGCGCTCAGCGCTGTCACCCTGCTGTCCGGCTGTTCGGCGTTTCGCAACTATGATTCGGAACTGGCCCAGACCAACCAGCAACTGGCCACCGGCAACGTCGATGCCGCGCTGACCCTGCTGGAAAAGAACAACACCGGCCCGGACAAGGACCTGCTTTATTACTTCGAGAAAGGTGAGTTGCTGCGCGCCAAGGGCGACTTGTCCGGCAGTCAAAATGCCTGGACCAGCGCTGATCAGGTGGTCGGTCAGTGGGAAGACGCGGTCAAGCTCGACTCCGGCAAATATCTGGCGCAGTTCGGCAGTTTCATCGTCAACGACAAGGTGCGTCGCTACGAAGGCTACGACTACGAAAAAGTCATGCTGACCACGCAGATGGCCCTCAACCTGCTGGCGGTCAATGACTTCGATGGCGCCCGCACCGCGATCAAGAAAACTCACGAACGTGAAGCGGTGATCGCCGACCTGCGCGACAAGGAATACCTCAAGAGCGAGGAAGAGGCCGAGAAAGAAGGCATCAAGACCCAGTACAAGGATCTGCAAGGCTACCCGGTCGCCAGCCTCGACGCGCCGGAAGTGGTCAGCCTGAAAAACAGCTACCAGAGTGCGTTCAGCCATTACCTGGCCGGTTTCGTCTACGAAGCCCTGGGCGAGAAAGACCTGGCTGCACCGGGCTACCGCAAGGCCGCCGAACTGCGCCCGAACACCCCGCTGCTGGAACAGGCGCTGGTCAACCTCGACAAGCCGACCCAGTCCGACGACAGCGACATTCTGATCGTAGTGCAAAGCGGTCTGGCACCCTCGCGTGATTCGATCCGCGTGCCACTGCCATTGCCGATCTCCAACAACGTGGTGATCACTCCGCTGTCGTTCCCGATCATCAAGCCTGACACTTCCACTGCACCGTTCGCGCAGATTGGCGTCGATGGTCAGCAAGTCAACCTGACCGCCCTTAACAGCACCACCGCCATGTCCCGCCGCGCCCTGCGCGATGACATGCCGGGGATCATCGTGCGTACCACCGTGCGCGCAATCACCAAAGGCGTGGCGCAGAAGAAGATCAACGAAACCAACCCGCTGGCCGGTCTGGCCGTGGGTATTTCTTCAGCCGTGCTGGAAGGTGCCGATACCCGTACGTGGCGCACCCTGCCGGACAACACCCAGGTGGTGCGTCTGCGCTTGAAGAAAGGCGAGCACCAGGTCAGCCTGCCGAGCGCCGTCGGCGGTTCGCTGGTCAAGGTCACCGTCGATCAGCGTTACCAAGTGATCAGCCTGCGTGCCGTGGGCAATCAGGTATTTGCCGGTGGCGTCGCCGCCCACGTCATTCCGAGCGCCGGCGCGACCAACGTCGCCAGCCTCAAACAACCTTAAGAACGGAGTCTTTGCATGCGCTTCAAACTCATCGCCATCGCCGCCCTCGCCGTCCTGGCCAGCGGCTGCGCCACCCCGCCACCACCGGAGCCGGGCAGCGCCGCGAGCAAGGTCGTGGCCATGGGCCCGCAGAAACACATTGCGGTCGGCGCCATGCGCGTCGCCCGTGAGAACGGCTTCATGACCGTCAATGTGCAGTTGACCAACACCCTCAACAGCAACAAGACGTTCTACTACCGCTTCGCCTGGCTTGGCCCGGAAGGTTTCCCGGTCGCCGAGGAAGAAGTCTGGAAAAGCCAGATGATGTACGGCGCTCAGACCAGCTTCATCCAGGGCATCGCCCCGACCCCGAAAGCCGTGGATTTTCGTCTCGAACTCAAGACGCCTTAAGCCCGCCACCCTATTCCTGTTTTAGAGAGCATTCCCATGTTTGCACGCATTTCCCTCATTGCCGTCCTCGCCCTGCTGGCCTCCGGTTGCGCCAATACTTCGCCGACCCTGGGCAGCAAGAACATCAGCTACGGCGACACCAAAGCGGTTGAAACCGTGACCAACGAATTCGGCTCGACCGACCTGCAAATGATCGCCGAATCGATGACCCGCTCGCTGGCCCAGTCCGGCATTCTGCAGGGCCGCCCGGTGGTGCAGGTCTACGACGTGAAGAACAAGACCAGCGAGTACATCGATACCCGCGAAATCACCACCAGCATCAAGACTCAGCTGATGAAGTCCGGCACCGCCCGCTTCGCCAGCGACAACACCGCGATGCAGAGCCAGGTCGATCAGCTCAAGCTGCAAAATCAGAGCGGTCTGTACAAGAAGAGCACCGTGGCCAAGACTGGCAACATGATCGCCGCCAAGTACCGTCTGGAAGGCTCGATCAGCTCGATCGTCAAGCGCAGCAGCGACTACAAGGACGTCTTCTACAAATTCAGCCTGCAACTGATCGACGTTGAAAGCGGTCTGGCCGAGTGGATGGACGAAAAAGAGATCCGCAAAACCACGGAGCGTTAATTGATGCGCGCATGGATTGGCATGATGGCCCTGGCTTGCGCGTTCAGCGTGCAAGCGGCCCCGAAAGTCGCAGTCACGGATCTGGCGTATCAGGAGCGTGTGGAGCAGTACATCCACATCGTTTCGGCGCAGAACAATTACCGCGAGGGTTACTACAGCTCCAGTGGTTCGTCGAACTACAACGAGCTGGAAGCGACCACCAGCTACATCGAACAGGGTGAACTGCGTAAATTCACCGGCGACATCAAGGGCGAGATCCTGCGCACCGGCATGTTCCAGCTGGTGCAGGGCACGCCGTACACCGCGTCGTCCAAGGGTGACGTCTACGACGTGATCAAGCGCATCAAGGCCGGCAACTTCAAGGGTGCCGACTACGTGCTGTTCGGCACAGTATCCGACATCGACTTCACCCAGGACATGAACGAGCTGGCGCACACCGACAGCTATTCGGCGGTGCTGGGCCTGACGCTGGTGGCGGATTTCAGCCTGATCAACACCAAGACCTACGAGATCACTTCGGCCTTCACGGCGATGGGCGAAGCGCAGGACACCAAACTGGTGAATGGCCGCGACATCAAGATCTCGCTGAACCGCCCTCGGGTAGTGCGGGACGTATCGAAAGCGCTGGGCGAAGACGTGGCCGGGCAACTGAGCATGCAGCTCGGTGGCGGCGGTTACGTGCAGCCGCGTGAGGCGCAGCAGCGCAACAATCTGCCGCGTGATACGGCGCCGGTGATTTTGCACTGACCGGCTGAGTGAATAACCCTGTGGTGAGGGGATTCATCCCCGATGGGCTGCACAGCAGCCCCTTCTTTCAAGAGGGCTCGCTTCGCGAGCCATCGGGGATAAATCCCCTCACCACAAAAGCTCCCTCACCACAGCTGAGCAACAGACAGGCAATAAAAAGGCGACCTATCGAGGTCGCCTTTTTATTGCCTGCGGGTTTTACACCACCGCTTTACGCAACGTCGCCATGAACGCCGCCGCACCGATGAACAGCCCGGCAAAGGTGCGGTTCATGCGTTTCTGCTGCTTCGGCGTACGCAACAGACGCAGCACCTTGGACGCCAGGCCGGTGTAGCCGGCCATGACGATCAGGTCGACGCAGATCATGGTCACACCGATCACCAGGTACTGCATCAGCAGCGGTGCGTGCGGGTTGATGAACTGCGGCAGCACCGCGAGCATGAACACCAGTGCCTTGGGGTTGCTGATGTTCACCAGAAAGCCACGGAACACCAGCGCCAGCGGCTTGCCGATCGGTCGCACCGCCGCGTCATCGCTCATGTCCATGGGCAGCGCACGCCATTGCTTGATCGCCAGATAGACCAGATAGGCCACGCCAAACCATTTGATCGCATAGAACGCTGTGGCCGAGGCGGTGAGAATCGCGCCAACGCCGGCACCGACAATCGCAATCTGCACCGCGAGGCCGATCTGCAGGCCCAGGGCGTTCCAGTAACCGCGCCAGAAACCGTATTGCAGACCGCTGGACATCGACGCAATGGCGCCGGCGCCCGGGGACAGACTGATCACCCAGCAGGCGGCAAAGAATGCCAGCCATGTTTGAAGCTCCATCGCACACCTCGACTCTGAATCGTGACAGACGTCAAAGCTAATGCGGTTTGGGGCTAAAAGCAAAAGATCGCAGCCTGCGGCAGCTCCTACAGGGATCGCATTTCAATGTAGGAGCTGCCGCAGGCTGCGATCTTTTGATCTTGTTCAGGAAATCTACTTCTCGAACCCGCTGGAAGGAAACACATCCGTCCCCCGCCAACGCCGCACCGAACGCTGGAAGAACAAACTGTTCGGCACCTGCACCATGGCGCTGCCAGTCCCCAGTTCCTCGGCTTCGATCAATGTGGTGTAAAGCAGATTGATCGCCACCACCCGGCCTTTGACGCCGGGCTTGTCGGTGGTATCCACCAGCTCCACCACATCGCCGAGGCGGAACGGGCCGACGGTGAAGATCAGAATCGCGCAGAGCAGGTTCGACAGCACACTCCACATGGCGAAGAACGCCACCGCTGCCACTGCGACGAACCCCGACAGCGCCGTCCACAGCACCGTGGCCGACACGCCGAGGCGTTCCAGGACAAAAATCACCGCGCTGCCCATGATCAGCCAGCGCAATACACCACGCAGCGGCATCAACAGTTGCGGCGGAAACGGATAGCGCTCGCCCAGGCGGGTGAGGAAGCGAGCGACGACACGCTGAGCGAAATAACCGGCCAGCAGGATCAGCAGAATCTGCACGCCGAGCCAGATCGGCTCGACCCACACCGCCGGCAGCGGCCACTGCAACGCACCCATCAGGACAACGCCTCCAGCTCCGCCTGCATGCTTTCCAGCGTTTCGAGTGCCTCCATCCACGCTTCTTCCAGTTCGCCTTCGCGCACTTTCAGCTTGGCCTGTTCGGCCAGCAGATCGCGCAACTCGTTCTTGCGCGCGGGCTCGTAGATGTCGCTGTCCGCGAGGCTGGCGTCGACCTTGGCGAGTTTCTCATGGAGCTTGCCCAGTTCGGCTTCGAGCTTGTCGGCTTCACGCTTGTGCGGTGCCAGTTGCTGACGCAGCGCAGCAGCGGCCTGACGCTGGGCCTTCTTGTCGGTCTTGTCCGGGTTGACCGGGGCGTTGCTGACCGGCGCGTTGCGTTGACGGTATTCCACCAGCCAGCGCGCGTAGTCTTCGAGGTCGCCATCGAATTCTTCAACCTTGCCGTCAGCGACCAGATAGAAGTTGTCGGTGGTGCTCTTGAGCAAGTGCCGATCGTGAGACACCACCAGTACCGCGCCGCTGAATTCCTGCAGCGCCATGGTCAGCGCCAGGCGCATTTCCAGGTCGAGGTGGTTGGTCGGTTCGTCGAGCAGCAGCAGGTTCGGTCGTTCCCAGGCGATCAACGCCAGGGCCAGACGGGCCTTTTCGCCGCCGGAGAAATTCAGCACCGGTTCGTCGATGCGCGCGCCACGGAAGTCGAAACCACCGAGGAAGTCGCGCAGCGTCTGTTCACGTTCGGTCGGTGCCAGACGCTGCAGGTGCAGCAGCGGGCTGGCCTTGGCATCGAGCGAGTCGAGCTGATGCTGGGCGAAGTAGCCGACCACGGTGTTCTCGCCACGGGTCAGGCGCCCGGCCAGCGGCTCGAGCTCACCGGCGAGGTTCTTGATCAGGGTCGATTTACCGGCACCGTTCGGCCCGAGCAGACCGATCCGCGCACCCGGGGTCAGTTGCAGCTTGACCTTCTCCAGGATGGTTTTATCGCCATACCCCAGACGTGCATCGGACAGGTCGATCAGCGGGCTGGAGATCTTGGTCGATTCGCGGAACACGAAGTCGAACGGCGAATCGACGTGGGCCGCCGACAGCTCTTCCATGCGTTCCAGCGCCTTGATCCGGCTTTGTGCCTGACGGGCCTTGGTAGCCTGAGCCTTGAAACGGGCGATGTAGCTTTCCATGTGCGCACGTTGCGCCTGCTGCTTCTCGTAGGCCTGTTGCTGCTGGGCCAGACGTTCGGCACGGGCGCGTTCGAACGCGGTGTAGCCGCCCCGGTACAAGGTCAGTTTGCGCTGATCGACATGGGCCACGTGATCGACCACTTCATCGAGGAAGTCGCGGTCGTGGGAAATCAGCAGCAAGGTGCCCGGATAGCTTTTCAGCCACTCTTCGAGCCAGATGATCGCATCGAGATCCAAGTGGTTGGTCGGTTCGTCGAGCAGCAACAGGTCCGACGGGCACATCAAGGCCTGCGCCAGGTTCAGACGCATCCGCCAGCCGCCGGAGAAATCGCCTACCTGACGATCCATCTGCTCGTTGGTGAAGCCGAGGCCGGCGAGCAACTTGCGTGCCCGCGCATCGGCGGTATAACCGTCGGCGCTGTCGAGCTCGGCGTGCAGGCGGGCCAGAGCCGTGCCATCGTGGGCCGCTTCGGCCACGGCGAGGTCACGTTGCAC
>NZ_QAIK01000063.1:78063-79005 GCF_003061005.1 Pseudomonas sp. HMWF021
AGGTCGCCATCGAGCACATAGTCGACCGCCAGGCGCTCGAGGGTGTCGACCTCCTGGCGCATGTGCGCAATGCGCCAGTCGGCCGGCAGCAGGCAATCGCCCGAGTCCGGGGGCAACTCGCCACGCAGCAAGGCGAACAGGCTGGATTTGCCGGCGCCGTTGGCACCGATGAGGCCGGCTTTGTGGCCGGCGTGCAGGGTCAGCTCGGCGTCTTCTAGCAGACGTTGCGGGCCACGCTGTAAAGTCAGGTTCTGAAGTCGGATCATAATGGCGGCGGAGTCTACCAGCTTCGCTCACAACTGGCGCGAGTAGCACGATGTCCTCTGACCTGTGGAGCTTTTCCCTTGCCACGTACGCCCGACCGGGTGTCGAACACGCTTGCCTGCAACTGCAAACGGCAGGCGCCAATGTGTGCCTGTTGCTGTGTGGTTCATGGCTTGAGCAACGCCACGTAACCTGCAACGAACAACGCGTGCAACAGCTGAAAGAACTGGTGGGGCCTTGGGACGTGGAGGTGGTGCAGCCACTGCGCGCATTACGCATTCAATGGAAAACCCTGGCCGAAGAAGATCCGGTACTCAAGGGGCTGCGAGAACAAATGAAAGCGCTGGAGCTGGAAGCTGAACGGCATCTGCTATGGCAACTGGAGCAGGTCGCTCAGGGCTGGCCGTCACAGGCGGCGTCAGTGCCGGGAGAGTGGCTTGAGAGCCTGGCGGGATCGACCGCCAGCCCGAACCGCGACGCGCTGCAAGTGCTGCGCGTCGCGGCAACCGGCACTTAGGAAGCGCTGGTCGGGTTGCTGGTGGCGCTCGACGCAGCGGCTGGCGTTGGCGCAGTCGTGGTGGTCGAGGTAGAAGCGGCTTGAGCAGGTGCGGCGGCCGGCGCTGGAGCGGCAGGCTTGGCAGCAGGTGGAGTCGCCGGCTTGGCGGCAGCGGGTTTGGC